>NZ_JBVJQR010000009.1:42879-303264 GCF_055608425.1 Kitasatospora sp. NPDC036934
CAGCTTGCGCTATGGTCGGTGTCACGTCGATCCGACGGATCGTCAGTAATGCCTGCCAGCAAGCACCGCAGAGCAGCCATGCCCATCTGTATGGCCTGGCTCACGGCGACGTATCCGCCGGATCTCCACCCCACACACGCCCGGGAGAACTCCCATGCGTCACCTCAACACGCCCTCCCTCACCCTCGGCCGCCAGTCCCTCCAGGGCGCCATGCTCCGTCTCGGCTGGCCGCCCTCCTCCACCTTTGACGCCGAACTCGCCCTCGGTGAGCTGATCGTGAACGCCTGGAGCCACGCGAACACCCCTGCGCCGGTCGTCCAGATCCTCTCCGTCGCCCCCCGTACCCTCCGGGTCGGCGTCTCCGACGAGAGCCCGATGCTGCCCGAGATGCAGTCCCTCGACCTCCTCGCCGAGTCCGGCCGGGGCCTCCAGTTGGTCGCGGCGCTCACCAGCCGCTGGGGCGTCGACCCGCAGGAGCGCGGCAAGTGCATCTGGTTCGAGTGCGACCTGGACGCCGCCTGATGCCCGTTCCCCACCGCCCCATGCAGCCCACCGATCCCCGGATCAGGGCCTACACGGACGACCACATCCGCACGCTCCTCGCCGAACTCCAGGAGCGTGGGAAGAAGTTCGGCCTCCTCTTCCCCTCGGCCGACATCGACCACACCCTCGACGGCCGCGTCCTGGTCCGCTTCAACACGGCTCCGGCGTCGACCCTCCTGAACCTCCTCACCCTCCTCCTCCACGCCGACCGCGAGCGCTCGTGCGATTCCTGATCGCCGTCGCCTTCGCGACGCTCCTCGCCCTCGCGATCGCCACGGTCGTGCTGGGCGTCGTCACCGCTCTCAGGGCGATGCCGCCCGACGAGGACGCCTGAGTCCGAACAGCCGAAGAGGGCCGTCACCGCCCCCGGCGATCACGACCCCCTGCTGTTCCGCCCGCCCCTCAGGCCTTCTTCTCGAACCCCGCCAGCACCTCGCGCGGGTCGAAGGTCACCCGGATCCGAGCGATCCTCCCGTCCTCCACGTGCATCCAGTTCGCCGTCGGCGCCGGCGGCGCGATGCTGGTGTTCAGCTCGAACCAGGTGATGACGTCGTCCCCCTCCGCCACCCGCACCTTCACGTCGATCTTCTCCAGCACCTGACCGAGCCCCCTGAGCCCGCCCAGCGCCTGTTCGATCCCCGAGGCCGTGCCGAGTGGTCCGACGAAGTCGACGTCCTCGGCCAGCAGGCCCCGGATGGTGTCGAAGTCACCCGCCTCCCAAGCGGTGAAGTAGGTCTCGGCCAGCTCGCGTGCACTCTTCGTCGTCGTCATGCCTCCATCCTTCCCCTGCTCAGACCATCCGTCCAACATATGGTTCCGATCATTGCTATCACCATCACTGATAGTGAAAATGACGCAGCGTCGCTATTTGAGGCCCAAGAGGCCTGCGCATCACACTGAGTGACTGTCAGCTCGGCCCGTTTGGCCTCCGTCACGTTGGTAAGGCGCTCGGCAACCGGAGTGTGAAGGAGGCGTGAAATCGATGATCACCGAACAGCAGGCCCGCTCCATGCTGCACCAGCCCGTGGACGATGCCCAGGGCAACCGGATCGGCAAGGCGGACCACATGTTCCGCTCCGATGTCAGCGGCAAACCGGAGTGGGTCAGCATCAAGACCGGATGGTTCGGTTCGAACGAGTCGTTCGTGCCGATCCGGGACGCCAGGGTGGTCGACGACCACATCCAGGTCCCGTACCCGAAGGAGAAGGTCAAGGACGCACCCATGGTGATGGTGGAGGAGGGCGGCCACCTTCCCGCGCGGGAGGAGCAGCGCCTCTACCGGTACTACGGCCTCTCCGCGGGCAACGGCGGCAAGTCGCGTACCGGTGACGGGACCGCCCTGGCCACCGCCGCCGCCACGACCGCCGCCACGACCGACGGCACCGGCACCGCCGCCGCGCACCCCGGCGCCCGCCGGGGGACCGACGACGCGATGACCCGTTCCGAAGAGCGGATGCAGGTCGGCGTGGAGCGGTACGAGACGGGGCACGCGAAGCTGCACAAGTACGTCGTCACGGAGGAGGAGCGGCAGACCGTGCCGGTGCGGCACGACGAGGTGCACATCGAACGCGAGGCCATCACCGAGGCCAACCGGGGCGCCGCGCTGTCGGGCGAGCCGATCAGCGAAGCCGAGCACGACGTCGTCCTGCACGCGGAGCGGGCGGTCGTCCGCACCGAGGCCGTGCCGGTCGAGCGGGTGCGCCTGGTGACCGAGGAACGTGTCGAGGAGCAGACGGTCACCGGCCGCCTGCGCAAGGAGCGCATCGAGGCCGAGCTTCCCGGGGACGGGACGCAACGCATGAAGGGCAGGGAGAACCGGCCGCGGTGACGGCCTGCCCGTCGACCGACGGATGCCCCGGGCGCCCGCCCGGGGCATCCGTCCTGCCGATGGCACGCCCGTCGCATATCGTCACCGTTCATGGAGATGCACCAGCTGCGCTACTTCGCCGCCGTCGTCGACGAAGGGTCCTTCACGGCAGCGGCCGTGCGCCTGCACGTCAGCCAGTCCGGCGTGAGCACCCAGGTGGCGAAGCTGGAGCGCGAGTTGGGCCAGCTGCTGCTCCACCGCTCCGGCCGCCGGGTGCAGCTCACCCCGGCGGGCGAGGCGATCCTCCCGCTCGCCAAGAACGCCCTGGCCACCCTGGACGCCATCCAGCACACCGCGGCCGAGTTCGCGGACGCCGTCCGCGGCCGGGTGCGGCTCGGCATGATCATGGGTTGCTCGATCCCGCCGTTCCTGGACACCGTCGCAGACCTCGGCCGCTCCCACCCGGGCATCGAACTGAGCCTGCACGAAGGGCACTCCGATCTGCTCCAGTCCCAGGTCCTGGCGGGCGCCCTCGACCTGGCGCTGATCGGCTATGCGGGCGAGGTGACCTCGGGACTGGAGGTCGGCGTGGTCGTCGACGACCCGATCGCCGCCGTCGTCCCCCACGGGCACCCCCTCGACCGCGCCGAACTGAACCTCTCCGACCTGCGCGGCGAGAAGATCCTCTGCCTCTCCCCGGGCACCGGGCTCCGCGCCGCCTACGACCGCTCCTGCGCGCAGCTGGGCCTCGACCCGCGCGTGGACATCGAGGCCAGCTCCCCGGTGGCGGTGCTCCGCCTGGCTGAGCGCGGCGCCGGGGTCGCCGTGCTCAGCGCCTCCTCCGTGGAGGGCGCCGGCCTGCGGGCCGTCCCGCTCGCCGACGCCGGTACCAACGCCCGGCTCGGCCTGGTCGCCCGCCGCGACCAGCACTCCCCGGCCGTCCGCCTCCTCCACGCCAAGCTCACGGCGGCCATGCGTCCCGCCTGACGGGCACGCGGTGGACGCCTGGCGGGTGGGCGGGCGCATGGTGGGCGGGCGCGTGGCGGGAGGGCACGCGCCGAACCGACGGGGGCCGACGGGCGGGCCGACTCCCCGTGAGGGCAGGCCGGTCAGACCTTCCAGTGCGGGTCACGCCCCGAGGCCGCCAGCGCGCGCTCCCACACCGAGGCGTCCTCCGGCACCGCGACCGCCGCCGCGAAACCCCCGTACTGCTGGAACAGTTCGGCGTTCTCCGCCACGATCTCGCCCACCAGCAGGGCGAGTTCCTCGTCCACCTCGATCTGCTGCCCGACCGCCCGGGCGACGTCCCAGCCGTGCAGCAGCAGCTCCAGGATCAGTATCCGGGCTATCCCCACCGCCGGGAACGGCGACCCGCCCAGGTCCACGTCCCCCTCCCAGGCGGCCGACTCGCCCCAGGCCGCCACCGCCCGCTCCAACTGGGCCGCGTACGCCGGGCGCCAGTCCGCGTCGGCGGTGAAGTCCCGCTCGACCAGTGCCGCGGGCAGTTCGGTGCGCCGGGCCCGGTGCTCCAGGCCGTGCGAGGTGTACAGCACCCAGTGGTTGATCAGCGCCCGGGTGTCGAACTCCCCGCAGGGGGTCGGCGCGTCCAGCGGCACCTCGGCCGGGACACCGGCGGCGACAGCGGAGGCGGTCGCGGCGGCACGGGCGAGCAGGGGGTGCAGGGGGTGAGCGTTCATGCCGCCATCCTGCGCCGGGCCGCGCCGCCCGGTCTTGAAGAAACGCGACGACTAGCCTGGCCGCCATGGACGACCCGGACCCAGCCCCCGACACCGCCCACGACCCCTGCCGCGGCGTGCTCCACCCGGCCCGGGCCGCCGAACTGATCAGCGTGGAACGGCTCGCGCCCGCCGTGGCACGCTTCGTGGAGTTCTACTGGCTGGTCCGCTGGGACCTGACCGGCCGCCCACCGTACGAGCAGAAGGTGCTCGCCCACCCCAACGTCCACCTGGTCTTCGAGGCCCCGGGGCCCCGGGTCTACGGGGTGGACCGCTCGCTCTTCGTCCGCCGGCTCGAAGACGCCGGGCACGTGCTGGGCGTGAAGTTCCGCCCGGGCGCCTTCCGCCCCTTCGCGGGGCACCCGGTGAGCACCCTGGCCGACCGGTCCGTCCCCGCCGCCGACTACTTCGGCCCCGGGGTGGACGAAGCCAACGCCCTGGTCCTGGACGGGCCGAGCGCCGAGCGGGCGGACGCCTTCCTGCTGCCCCGGCTGCCCGCACCCGACCCGGTCGCCGAGGAGGTCGCCGCGATGGTCGAGCGGATCACCGGCTCCCCGGACCTCTGCCGGGTGGACGACCTCGCCCGCGAGCTGGGCCTGACCGTCCGCCGCCTCCAACGGCTGTTCGCCGAGTACGTCGGCGCCTCCCCGAAGTGGGTGCTGCGCCGCGCCCGGCTCCATGAGGCCTCCGAACGCGCCGCACGGGAAGGGGAGTTGGACCTGGCCGCGCTCGCCGTCGAACTCGGCTACGCCGACCAGGCCCATCTCACCCGGGACTTCACCGCAGCGGTCGGCATCTCCCCGGCCCGCTACGCGAGTTCACGCTAGATCACTCTGGATGGCGCCGGATCAGGCGACGGCCGCCTCGGCAGCCGCCTGGGCGGCGGCCCGGCCACGGGCACTGGCCCGCCGCGCGTACGTCATCGTCCAGAACACCAGGCCGCCGAGCACCGCGTACGGCAGGACGCTGTTGATCGTGACCACCGCGCCGTGCGAGAGCGTGTAGACGAACACGATCCGCAGCACGGCCTCCAGGATGAACGCGATGCCCCACACGATGGTCAGGTTGCGCTGGACCAGGCGGAAACCCGGGTACTGCCACATCGAGTTCCACCAGGCGATCATCCCCGGGGTGCCGTCGGTGGCGAACTTGCGGCCGAAGTAGAACATGATCGGCTTCGGTGCGGCCAGCGACCCGAGGTAGAGCACGCCGAGCAGGCCGGAGACGAAGGAGTCCTTGGCCAGCAGCATCTTCGGGTCGGTCGGGCCGACCAGCGAGACGACCAGCGTCAGCGCGACGAACACCAGCGAGACGACGGCGAACTCGTCGATCCGGCGGTGCCAGGCCAGGTAGATCACGGTGTCGAGCACCGGCCCGAGGCCGGACAGCAGGATCGCGGTGGAGTCGCTGTAGCCGTGGTCGTGCAGCTGGTTGTAGATCATGATCGGCGCGACCACGTTGAAGGCGATGCTGATCAGCCAGCCGAACGCGGCGGCCTTTCCCTTGCGGGCTGGAGCGGTCGGAGCTACCGCGGTCGACATGGTGGATCCCCCGGGACGTGTGTGAAAGTGGCGGCCCATTGTGGCGGATGGGACCGACGCCTGCCCAGGTCAGTTCGGCCACGTCCCTGCGGCGGGCAGGTCCCTCCGGCAGTCACGCCCCGAGGAAGCGCTGCACCTGGTCCAGCATGAAGTTGGCGCCGGTGTACCCGATCCCCTGGAACCACAGCTGGTCGTCCACCGGGAACGCCCGGTGCGCCTTGACCGCGCCGAGCGCCTGCCACCCCGGGCTCGCCAGCGCCGCCTCCGCGCCCGAGGCGGCCGGACTGCCGTACGTCGCGTACAGCAGCAGGTCGCCGTCCGCCTTGCCGAGCTGGTCCAGCGGGATCTCGAAGTCCGACTGGTCGACGTTCTGCGCGTCCGGCCGACCCACCTCGGCGTCGGCGAGCACGATCCCGGGGAAGCTCTGCCGCCCGAACAGCCGGATCCCGCCGCCCTCCGTGAAGCGCACCAGGCTCACCCGGCTCCCCGACAGCTTCGCCGCCGACAGCGCCCCCGCCACCTGCCCGGCGTGCTTCTGGTACGCGGTGACGAAGGCGGCCCCGGCCGCGACCCGGCTCAACGCCTGGGCGTGCAGCTGGAAGTCCGCCTTCCACGGCGCCCCGGTGGTCTGGGTGAGCACGGTCGGGGCGATCTCCCGCAGCTGGTTGTAGCGGTCGCCGTCGCGGGCCTGGTTGGAGAGGATCAGGTCCGGCCGCAGCGCCCGGACGGAAGCGAGGTCGGGCGCGCCGGCCGGGCCGACCAGCCGGATGCCCGAGGTGCGGGAGGTCGGCCAGTACTCGGGGAAGCGGGAGTCGGCCGCCGGGAGCGCGGCGCCGACCGGGGTGATGCCCAGGGTCAGCGCGGAGTCCAGCACGTCGGTGTCCAGCACGACCACCCGCAGCGGCTCGCCCGGCACCTGCACCGGCCCGGTCGCGGCGTTCACCGTCACCGGCGGCAGCGGAGCGGGGGAGGGCGAGCCGCTGATCTCGAAGCCGTCCGGGGTCGGCGGCTGCCCGCCGCCGGAGCGGGAGCCGGTGCACGCCGTGAGCGCGGCCCCGCCGAGGCCGGCGAGGAAGGTGCGGCGGGCGATCCGGGGCATCGGCGGGTCCTCGGCGGTGGGTGGCGGGGGCCCGTCGATTATGTCCGAAATCGAACCCAAAAGGCCGTTAAGCGCCTACCCGGTGCCCACTCAGTGCCTACTGGACGCCCACTAGGCGCCCACGGCTTCGGCGGTTTCGGCCGGCGCCTGCCACGGCGCGCCCGGCACGACCAGCGGAGTGCCCGTCACCGGGTCCGGCACCACCACCGAGTCCAGTCCGAACACCTCCCGCACCAGCTCCGCCGTCACCACCTCGCCGGGCGGGCCCTCGGCGACCACCCGGCCGTCCCGCATCGCCACCAGGTGGTCCGCGTACCGGGCGGCCTGGTTGAGGTCGTGCAGCACCGCGACGACCGTCCGGCCGCGCTCGACGTTCAGCCGTCGGACCAGGTCCAGCACCTCCACCTGGTGCGCGATGTCCAGGTAGGTGGTCGGCTCGTCCAGCAGCAGGATGTCGGTGCCCTGGGCGAGCGCCATCGCGATCCAGGCCCGCTGGCGCTGGCCGCCCGACAGCTCGTCCACGCTGCGCTCGGCCAGCTCCGCCGTCGAGGTGCGCTCCAGCGCCTCGGCGACGGCCGCCTCGTCCTCCGCCGACCACTGCTGCCACCAGCTCTGGTGCGGCTGGCGGCCGCGCGAGACCAGGTCCGCCACCGAGATGCCCTCCGGCGCGGTCGGCGACTGCGGCAGCAGGCCGAGCCGCTGGGCGATCCGCTTGGTCGGGATCCGGGCCAGCTCCTCGCCGTCCAGCAGCACCGCGCCGCGCACCGGCTTCAGCAGCCGGCCGAGGGCCCGCAGCAGGGTCGACTTGCCGCAGGCGTTCGGGCCGACGATCACCGTCACCCGGCCGTCCGGGATGCCGACGTCCAGGCCCTCGACGACCGTGCGCGCCTCGTAGGCCAGGGTGAGGCCCCGGGCCTCCAAGCGGTGTGCGGTCATCGGGAGCCTCCACGGCGGGATCGGACCAACAGCCACATCAGGTACGGCGCGCCGACCATGCCGGTCACCACGCCCACCGGCAGCTCGGTCGGGGCGAGCAGGCGCCGGGCCAGCAGATCGGCCAGCACCACCACCAGCGCGCCGGTCAGCGCCGAGCACAGCAGCGGCACCTGCGCCGACCTCGCCAGCCGCAGCGCGATCTGCGGGGCCATCAGCGCCACGAAGTCCACCGGCCCGGCGGCGCCCGCCGCACAGGAGGCCAGCACGATGCCCAGCAGGGCCATGCCGAGGCGGATCCGGTCCAGCCGCAGCCCGAGGCCGACGGCGGTCGCGTCGTCGAAGGAGATCGACCGCTGGGCGCGCGCCGCCCACAGTGCCACCGGAAGGGCCGCCAGCAGCACCCAGGCCAGCCAGTCGGCCTGGTCGAAGCCGGCGCCGTTCAGACTGCCGGTCATCCACACCTTCGCGGCCTGCGCCTGGAAGCCGTCGCCCTTGGTGAGGAACACCGAGGTCAGCGAGGACAGCGCCACGCTGATCCCGATCCCGATCAGCACGAACCGCTGGGCGTGCAGCCCCCGCCGCCAGGCCAGCGCGTACACCAGCAGCCCGGCCGCCAGCCCGCCGCCGACCGCCGCGTACGGCGCCTGCCCGGTCGAGCCGACCACCCCGTACGCCATCAGCCCGACCACCGTCACGGTCGCGCCCCAGGTCACGCCCACCACGTCGGGGCTGGCCAGCGGATTGCGGGCGACCGTCTGGACCAGCGCCCCGGCCAGTCCGAGCGCCGCCCCGACCAGCAGCCCGACCACGACGCGCGGCAGCCGGAACTCCCCGACCACCAGCTCGTCCGGACTCGGCTGCCCCAGCACCACCTTGACGACCTCGCCCGGCGAGACGGTCGACTCGCCCAGGCACAGCGAGGCCACCGCCGTCGCCGCCAGCGCCGCCGCCAGCCCGACGGCGGCGAGCACCGAACGCCGGTGCAGCAGGAACGAGGCCCGCCCGGCCCGCACCACGGAGTACCCCCGCAGGGACACCGTCGTCACGCCGCCACCACCTTCCGCCGGCGCACCAGGGCCACCAGCACCGGCACCCCCACCAGGGCCGTCATCACGCCCGCCGGCACCTCCGACGGCGGGAACAGCACCCGTCCCAGGGTGTCGGCGAGCAGCAGCAGGGCCGGGCCGAGGACGGCCGAGAAGGCCAGGATCCAGCGGTGGTCCGCCCCGGCCACCGCGCGGGCGGCGTGCGGCACGGCGAGGCCGATGAAGGCGATCGGGCCGGCCGCCGCGACCGCCGAGCCGGTCAGCACGGTGGCGCCGAGCGCGCCGACCGCCCGGACCAGGCCGGTCTTCGCCCCCAGCCCCTTCGCGGTGTCCTCGCCCAGCGCCAGCGCGTCCAGCCCGCGCGCCACCGCCACCACCAGCACGGTGCCGACGGCCAGGAACGGCAGCAGCTGCCAGGCGACGTCCGCCGTCCGGCCGGAGAGCGAGCCGACGTGCCAGAACCGGAACTGGTCCATGGTGGCCGCGTCGGTGGTCAGCACCAGCGTGTTCAGCGAGGCGATGAAGGCGGACATCGCCGAGCCGGCCAGCGCCAGCTTGATCGGCGTGGCCCCGCCCCGGCCGCGCCCGGCCAGGCCGTACACCAGCACGGTGGCGATCACGGCGCCCGCGAAGCCGAACCAGACGTACCCGGTGAGGGTGGAGACCCCGAACCCGGAGATGGCGACGACCACGCCCGCCGCCGCGCCCTGCGAGACGCCGAGGATGCCCGGGTCGGCGATCGGATTGCGGGTCAGGCCCTGCATGACGGCCCCGGCCAGCCCGAGCGCCGCGCCGACGGCCAGCCCGACGACCGTCCGCGGCAGCCGCAGCTCGCGGATCACCACGGCGTCGGCGGAGTCGCCGCCGTGCAGCAGCGCGTCGACCGTCCCGGACAGCGGCACGGTACGGCTGCCGACCGCGAGGCTCAACAGCACCGCGACGGCCAGCACGGCCAGCGCGGCGGTGAGCCACAGTATTCGGTGACGGGGTGTCCGCCGCCTGCCCGGTGGTGCGGTGGTGTCGGTCATGAGCCCTCTCCGCGGAAACTCAGGTAAACCTAAGTTCCGCCTCGGAGGCGGGGCAAATCGCCGTGTCCCAGCCGGGCGGGGTTCGGTAGCCTGACGGCATGCCCGCCACCTCACCCGCCCCGTTCACCGTCGGCTTCGACCTCGACATGACGCTGCTGGACACCCGCCCCGGCATCCGCGCCACCTACCAGGCGCTCTCCGCCGAGACCGGCACCTACGTCGACGCCGACCTGGTGGTCACCCGGCTCGGCCCGCCGCTGCTGGACGAGATCGGCAACTGGTTCCCGGCGGACGAGGTCGAGCGGGCCGCCGCCCGCTACCGCGAGCTCTACCGCGACCACGCCTTCGCCCCGACCGTGGCACTGCCCGGCGCCCACGCCGCCGTCGAGGCGGTCCGCGCCCACGGCGGCCGGGTCGCCGTGATCACCGGCAAGTACGAGCCGAACGCCCGCCTCCACCTGGAGCACGCCGGGCTGCCCGCGGACGTCCTCGTCGGCGACCTCTGGGCGGAGACCAAGGGCGAGGCGCTTCGCGCGCACGGCGCGAGCATCTACGTCGGCGACCACCTCGGCGACATCGTGGGCGCCCGGCACGCGGAGGCCGTCGCGGTCGCCGTGGCCACCGGCCCGTACGGCGCCGACGAACTGCGCGCCGCCGGCGCGGACGTGGTGCTCCCCGACCTCACCGGCTTCCCGGAGTGGCTCGGCCGGCACCTCGCGGGCTAGGACAGGACCCCTGGGTCCTGTCCTAGGACTCCCGGGGCTCCATCCGGGCGCGCTGGGCCCGGGCGTTCAGGAACAGCCCGGTCAGCGCGGCCAGGAACCCGGCCGGCATCAGCATGCTCAGCCAATACATGGCCGTCGGCAGCGGCGTCAGGTGCAGGAACAGCGGCACGAAGGTGACCAGGGTGGCGAGCGCGCCGATTCCGAAGACCACCGTCCCGGCCTTGACGTACACGTCGCCGGGGTCGGCGCTCTGGCTGCTCACGTCCGTCACTCCCTGGGGCCGCGCCGGGCCACCCGTTCGGGCCCGGTCCGCGCCCCCAGTCTGGCAGAGCGGCCGCGGCGGCGGCCCACCGGAGCGGCTCGGTCACGTTGCGCAGTTTCCCGGCAGCGATGCGTTTTGATCCCTGCTGAGCGGGGGTATGCACGGGTTGCCGAGGGGCGCTACAAGGGCGTCCCGTGTCCTCAGACCCGGGGGTGTGAGCCGATGGACTGCGCCGAACCGCGCCCCGGCCGTGCCAGTGCCGGGTCGTCCGTGACCGCGAGATCCCCGCGCTCCAGCCGGCCCCTCCGGCCCTCGGAACGCGGATCCATCGCGGAACGCTGATGAGGCAGTGACGGACCGTTAGTCTGCTCCTGACAACGCGCTGGCCCTGGGCGCCCACGGGCGCTGAGCCGAGGTCGGCCGTCTTCAATCCCACCCAGTGATCCCCGGCCAGGGCCGGGATCCCTCACACCCATTCGAGGACTGTTCGAGATGCCCACCGGCCAGGTCAAGTGGTTCAACGAGACGAAGGGCTTCGGCTTCCTGTCGCGCGACGACGGTGGCGACGTCTTCGTCCACACCAAGGCGCTGCCCGCCGGTGTCACCGTGCTGAAGCCCGGTCAGCGGGTCGAGTTCGGCGTGGTCGCCGGCCACCGCGGGGACCAGGCGATGGCCGTGCAGCTGCTGGAGGCACTGCCGTCGGTGGCCGCCGCCCAGCGCCGCAGCGCCGACGACATGGCGCCGATCGTCCAGGACTTGATCACCACCCTGGATGCGGTGCTGCCAGGCCTCCAGCGCGGGCGCTACCCGGCCAAGCCGACCGGCCAGAAGCTGGCCGGCCTGCTGCGCGCGGTGGCCGACCAGTTCGACATCTGACTCCCAGGGAGTCCGAAGGCAGGTTCCAGCTAGGACGGGAACGCGAGCGCACCCGGGTCGAGCGGGGGCACCAGCCCCTCGGCTGCGGCCCGGGTGAGCAGCGCGCGGACGGCTTCGTAGCCCTCCTCGCCGAGGTCGGCGGTGAACTCGTTGACGTACAGCCCGATGTGCTGGTCGGCGACGGCCGGGTCCATCTCCTGGGCATGCGCCAACACGTACTCCCGGCTGGCCGACGGGTCCGCCCAGGCCTGCCGGACGGACGTGCGGATCGCCTCGGCGAGCTCGCACAGCCGCTCGGCGCCCAGCGACCGCCTGGCGACGATGGCGCCCAGCGGGATCGGCAGGCCGGTCTCCCGCTCCCAGGCCTCGCCCATGTCGGCCAGGCTGTGCAGGCCGTACCGCCGGTAGGTGAAGCGCGCCTCGTGGATGACCAGGCCGGCGTCCACCCGGCCGTCCCGGACGGCGGGCATGATCTCGTGGAACGGCAGCACGACGATCTCGCCGAACCCGCCCGGGACGGCGCGCGCCGCCCAGAGCCGGAACAGCAGGTAGGCGGTGGAGCGCTCGGACGGCACCGCGACGGTCTTCCCGGCGAGGTCCGCGGGGGAGCCCACGCCCGGCAGGGTGAGCACCAGCGGGCCGCAGCCGCGCCCGAGCGCACCGCCGCAGGGCAGCAGGGCGTACTCATCCAGGACCCAGGGCAGCGCGCCGTAGCTGATCTTCAGCACGTCCAGCTCGCCGCGCTCGGCCAGGCCGTTGGTGACGTCGATGTCGGCGAAGGTCACCTCGGGGGCGTCCGCCCCGGGGACGTCACCGTGCGCCCAGGCGTGGAACACGAAGGTGTCGTTCGGGCAGGGCGAGTACGCGATGCTCAGCCGTTCAGCCACAGCCGGCCTCCTCGATCAGTTCTCGGACGGGCAGGGCGGCGAAGGCCCGCTCCAGGGCGGCCAGCGCCTCGCCGATCCGCCAGGCGGCCCGGTCGCGCGGGCCCACCGGGTTGGACACGGTGCGCAGCTCGAAGGCCGGCACGCCGAAGCGGACGGCGGCCTCGGCCACGCCGAAGCCCTCCATCGCCTCGGCCGCGGCACCCGGGTGACGGGCGGCCAGTACGGCGGCCCGCTCGGCGCTGCCGGTGACGGTGGAGACGGTCAGCACCGGGCCGGTCACGGCGTCGACGGCGTGCGCCGCAAGGGCCCGCTCGGCCAGCGCGACGACGGTCGGGGGAGGGGTGTGCCGGGCGGTGCCGAAGCCCAGCTCGGCGACGTCGGCGAAGCCCTCCGGGGTCTCGGCGCCGAGGTCGGCGGCCACGATCGACCCGGCCAGCACGGTGGCGCCGACCGGGGCGTGCGGGGCGAAGCCGCCGGCGATCCCGGTCGAGGCCACCAGGCCGTACGGGCGGGCCGCCAGCGCGGTGGTGGCGGCGGCCGCGGCGGCGGCCGGGCCGACCCCGGCGGCCAGCACGTCCACCGGCACGCCCGTGCAGCGGTGCAGCACCCCGCCCGGCAGCGTCAGACCGGCGGCCCCGCCGGGCAGGCCGCGCAGCACCGCCTCGGCCTCGGCCGGCACCGCGACGACGACGAGCAGCCGGGCCCGTTCGGGGCCCGGCTGCCCGGGGTGCACGTCGGCGACCTGCGCGCTCATCGCGGGAGCGTCAGCTGTCCTTGGTGTTCATCTGGAAGTACCAGACGGCGATCGGGCTCTCCGACTTCTTGTCGATCTCGACCACGGTGACCACGGTCTTGCCGCTGGAGTTCAGCACCCGGCCGGCCGGCTGCGAGCCGGAGAAGGAAGGCCCCTGGGCGTACGAGAACAGGCTGGTCTGCCCGCCCTGGGTGCTCGAACCGCCGTTGGTGGAGGCCCACCAGCCGGTCTTCGCCACGTTCGGGCTGACGCCGACGCCGACCCGGTCGCTGGCCCGCACGTCGGACTGCGGCAGGGTGCCGTTCGCCAGCGCCTCGTTGGCGGTGGTCCGGCACTTGTCCTGCTGGTCGTCGGTGAGCGGGCTGCCGTCGTTCCAGCACAGCGGGTCCGCGGCGACCGACGTGGTGCCGACCTGGAGGGTGGCCCGATGGGAGCTGTGCTCGGTCTGTCCGGCGGCGATCGCGACGGAGGTGCCCACCGTGGCGGCGCCGACCACGACAACGGCGCCGAGGGCGGCGATGACACGGGTATTGAGGCTCATGCGTCAGAATCTACCGAACCCGGGCGATCACGCTACGCGGGGGTCGGCCACCGCGTGTTGCCGCGTGTTGCCGGGTCGGCGGTTCTCAGGCCACCCGGGGCGCGGCCGGGTGCCGCCGCAGGCCCAGCCGCAGCAGCGAATGGGTCGTCCAGAGCAGCACCAGGCCCACCACCGAGGCCGCGATCGACAGGCCCAGCACCCCGTTCAGCGGCAGCACGATGCCGACCCCGCCGCCCGCCACCCAGGACAGCTGCATCAGCGTCTCCGAACGGGCGAACGCCGAGGTCCGCACCGCCTCCGGGACGTCCCGCTGGATCAGCGCGTCCAGCGCCAGCTTGCCCAGCGAGGCCGCCATCCCGGACACCCCGGCGACCAGAACCACCGTCACCACGCCGTACCAGAGCGCGGCCGCCGCCGTCACGCCCGTCGCCAGCAGCAGCATCGCGGTGACCGTCGCCTCCTGGCCGCGGGTGCGCAGCCAGGAGCCCAGCACCGAACCCAGCGCGTTGCCCGTCCCGGCCGCCACCGCCACCAGGCCCAGCGCCAGGGTCGGCCGCAGTCCGCCGATCGGGTCGGTGCGCAGCAGGAAGGCCAGGAAGAACACCAGGAAGCCGACCAGCCAGCGCATCCCCGCCATCGCCCGCAGGGCCAGCACCACCGAGGGGCCGACGGTGCGCAGCGAGGCCTTGACCTTCGGCGGCCTGTGGTGGACCAGGTGGGAGCCCTCGCCCTCGCCGGGCACGTCGGCGTGCAGCACGGCCCGCTGCTCGCCCTTCGCCGAGTCGACCGTGTGCGGCAGGTGGAAGGCCATCAGGGTGCCGATCACGAACACCAGGAAGGCGCCGCGCAGCGGCCAGCCGGGCCCGATCAGGTGCAGCAGCCCGCCCACCCCGGCCGCCACCCCGGTGGCCAGCAGCCCGGCCAGGGTGACCCGGGAGTTCGCCTTCACCAGGGACAGCCGGCTCGGCAGCAGCCGGGGCACCACGACGCTGCGCACCACCCCGTACGCCTTGGACGCCACCAGCACGCCCAGCGCCTCCGGGTAGAGCGCGATGCCGCCGCCGGAGATCACCCCGGCCATCGTCCAGGCCAGTACGGCCCGGGCCAGCATCGACATCGCCATGGCCGCCCGGCGGCCGTGCGGCAGCCGGTCCAGCAGCGGGCCGATCACCGGGGCCAGCAGGGCGAACGGGGCCATGGTGATCAGCAGGTAGAGGGCGACCCGGCCGCGGGCCTCGCCGGTGGGGACGGAGAAGAAGATGGTGGAGGCCAGCGCGATGGTGATCAGCATGTCGCCGAAGGAGTTCAGCGCGTGCAGCTCGATCAGCTTCGCCAGGCCCGACTCGCCCGCGCCCTCGGCCGAGGTGGCGCGGCGGATCCGGCGGCCGGTGCCGTGCACCAGCCGGCCGGTGCGCAGGCCGGCCGCGGAGGCGGTGCGGACCAGGAAGTTGCGGTGCGGCTCGGGGGCGGCGTCCGGGTCGTCGTCGATCGCCGGGGGGAGGCCGTCCGGCGGGGGGACGGGCTTCTCCAGGCTGACCGGGGCGGCCGCGGACGCCCCGCCGCCGTCCGCCGACTGCGGTTCGCCCGCAGCGGGGACAGGAGGCTGCTGTCGCGGCACGGCGTCCGCCTCGTCGGGGTTGCCGGCCTGCGAGGGGCGCAGTGCGTGCTGCGACGGGTCGTCGTCCGCCACAAGCCCATCCTGCCCCAGATTCGCCGGGGTGACCCGGGAATCGACGGGGTCGGCGCGGCCTCCGGAACGGTCGGCTCCGCCCCGGACTGTGCCGGGGCACCGACCGACGGGTAGCCTGCCCCAGGGTCCGCCCGCCGGGGCGCCGGGCCGCCGGGAGGTCGGACGAGCGGCGCGGCCGGTACCCGACGCGGCCCCGGGTCGCGCAGAATGGATGAGGGACTACCGAGCCGCGACGAGAAGGCAACACGCCGTGGGCGACAGAAGAACTGGGAGAGAATCGACGCCGTGAGTGCTGCGATGCGAAGCCGTACCCCCGACCGGCTCTGTGCCGAGGCCGTCGAACTCGCCCGCCAGGCAGCCGAGGAGGCCGTCGGGCCCGAGGTCGTCGGAGCGCACCTGGGTGCGCAGGCGGACGCCGACCGCGTCGTCACCCACACCTTCGAGTGTCTGGACGCGGCCTACCGCGGCTGGCACTGGGCGGTCACCGTCGCCCGCGCCCCGCGCGCGAAGAACGTGACGCTGGACGAGGTCGTGCTGCTGCCCGGCCCGGACGCCGTGCTGGCGCCGGAGTGGGTGCCGTGGAGCGAGCGGCTGCGCCCGGGCGACATGGGCCCCGGCGACCTGCTGCCCACCGGCGCCGACGACGCGCGGCTGGAGCCCGGCTGGACCGGCGACGACGAGCCCGCGCCGAACTCCGCGGTCGTGCTGGCCGCCGAGGAGGACGTGATCGTCACCGACCCGCACGTCCAGCCCGCCCCGGCCCGCGCCCAGATCAACGCCGTCGCCGAGGAGCTGGGCCTGGGCCGCAGCCGGGTGCTCTCCCGGCTCGGTCTGCACCTGGCCGCCGACCGCTGGGAGAAGTCGCACGGCCCGCAGACCCCGATGGCGCAGGCCGCGCCCGCCGCGTGCGGCAGCTGCGGCTTCCTGATCCCGATCGGCGGCTCGCTCGGGCAGGCCTTCGGCGTGTGCGGCAACGAGTTCGGCCCGGCCGACGGCCAGATCGTCTCCTTCGCGTACGGCTGCGGCGGGCACTCCGAGGCGGCCGTCATTCCGGCCCCGCCGGCGCCGTCCGAGCTGATCCTGGACGAACTGGTGGTCGAGCCGCTGCAGCTCCACCCGGACCGCGCCTCCGGCTCGGTCGAGCCGGACGCCCCGGCGGAGGAGCTCGGCCACTCCTGAGTCCGTGTCGCCCGCGGCCCGTCCCACTGAACCGGTGGGGCGGGCCGCGGCGTTGTTCCAGGTAGGGGTGCCCGTTCGCCGCGGTGCCCCGGCTGGCCTGCCGTTCGTGGGGACCCCCCATGTCCGCGGACGGCGGCAGGGCGGGCCGTCGGCCCCGGCAGTGGGGTGCCGGGTCGGCGGGCCCGTCCCTCGTGCCGCCCCGTCGCCCTTCCCGCCGTCGCCCTTCCCGCCGCCGCCCTTCCCGCCGCCGCGCGCCGCCGGTGCCCCTGGGGCTCCTGGGGCTCCTGGGGCCGGAGTTCCGGACCGGGCCCCCGGATACCGGCCGCTGACGGGCCTTCGCCTGCGGATTCCCCGGCCGACCGCGGCCCGTCGGCGCCCACCGGACCGGGCCGTGGTCGGGAGCAGTCAGTGGGGCAGGGAAGAATGCCCCTACGACGTACAGGGCGGCGGAAGGCGGCAGGTCCAGTGGAACCTCGGATCATCGGCAGCGGCACGAACGAGCACCTCGCCGACCCGTTCGGGAGCGCCGCGCTGCGCCGACGGGTGCTGGACGCCTGGGCCGCCTCGCCGGCCCGGTTCCGGGAGGACGCCAACGCCGAGGAGGAACTGGCGCTCGGCGGCTACCGCGACCGCCTGGTGGTCGAGTTGGCGCAGAACGCGGCCGACGCCGCCCTCCGGGCCGGGCACGGCCCCGGTCGGCTGCGGCTGACCCTCGCCGACGGCGTGCTGGCCGCCGCCAACACCGGCGCCCCGCTGGACGCCGCGGCCGTCGAGTCGCTGTCCACCCTGCGCGCCTCCTCCAAGCGCGGCGAGCAGCCCGCCGTCGGCCGGTTCGGCGTCGGCTTCGCCGCCGTCCTCGCCGTCACCGACGAGCCCGCCGTGCTCGGCGCCGCCGGCGGGGTCCGCTGGTCGCTGGGCGAGGCCCGCTCGCTCGCCGAGGCGCAGCCGGCGCTGACCGACGAACTGCGCCGCCGGGACGGCCACGTGCCGCTGCTGCGACTGCCGTTCGCGGCCGAGGGCCCGGCCCCCGCCGGCTACGACACCGTGGTGGTGCTGCCGCTGCGGGACGCCGCCGCGGAGGACCTGACCCGGCGCCTGCTGGCCGCGATCGACGACGCCCTGCTGCTCACCCTGCCCGGCCTGGCCGAGGTCGTGGTGGAGACCCCGGAGGGCACCCGGACGCTCACCCGCGGCGCCGCCGAGCCGCGCCCGGACGGCGTCACCGAGGTCACCGTCACCGACGACGAGGGCGGCCGGCTGCGGCGCACCGTCTGGCAGACCGCCGGCGCCTCCGGCCGGCTGGACGCCGAACTGCTCGCCGACCGGCCCACCGAGGAGCGCGCCCGCCCGTACTGGACGGTCACCTGGGCCGTCCCGGTCGCGGAGGACGGCGCCCCGCAGCGTCCCGCCATCGCGCCGGTGCTGCACGCGCCCACCCCCAGCGACGAGCCGATCGGCCTGCCCGCGCTGCTGATCGCCTCGTACCCGCTGGACTCCACCCGTCGACACATCGCCCCCGGCGCGCTCGCCGACTTCCTCACCGAACGCGCCGCCGACAGCTACACCGATCTGCTGCGGGCCCGTGGCGCGGACCTCGGCTCGCTCGGCCTCGTCCCCGGGCCGCTCGGGCAGGGCGCGCTGGACAACGCGCTGCGCGCCGCGGTGCTGTCCCGGCTGCCCGGTACGCCGTTCCTACCGCACCCCGGCGGCGTCGAGGAGGGCACGCCCGCGCTGCGGCCCCGGGACGCGACCCTGCTGGAGGGCGCCGACGGCTCGGTGGTGGAGGCGCTCGCGCCGATCTTCCCCGGGCTGCTGCCGGCCGGCCTGGAGCGCCGCAGCGAGCTGCGGGTGCTGAACGTGCGCCGGGTGCCGCTGGCCGAAGTGGTGGACCAGCTCGGCGGCCTGGACCGGGACCCGGCCTGGTGGCGCAACCTGTACGCGGCGCTCGGCGCCGCCGACCCGGAGTCGCTCGGCGCACTGCCCGTGCCGCTCGCCGACGGGCGGACCGTCACCGGGCCCCGGCGGGTCCTGCTGCCCTCCGAGGACGCCGACTGGGCGGCCTTCCCCGGCTACCCCGAGTCGCTGGCCGGGGCGCTGGCCGCGCTCGACCTGCGGCTCGCCCACCCCGAGGCCGCCCACCCGCTGCTGGCCAAGCTGGGCGCCGGCACCGCCACCCCGGCCGGGGTGCTGGACACCCCCGAGGTGCGGGCCGCCGTCGCCCGCTCCTACGAGCTGGCCGACGACGACCTGGACGCCGCGCTGGAACTGGCCGACGCCGTCCTCGCCCTGGTGAAGGCCGCCGCCCCGGCCGCCGGCGAGCACCCCTGGCTGGCCCGGCTGGTGCTGCTGGACGACGAGGGCGAGCCCGCCCGGGCCGGCGAACTGGTGCTGCCCGGAAGCCCGTTCGCCGCCCTCGCCCGCGAGGAGGACGCCGGCTGGGTGGACGATGAGCTGCTGGAGCGCTGGGGCCCCGAGGTGCTCGTGGCCGTCGGCGTGCTGGCCGACTTCGTGCTGGTGCGCGCCGAGGACGTGGTGCTCGACCCGGACGACCTGGAGCGCCTCGACCCCACCGCCCCCGCCGACCGGGCGGCCGGCGGCCACCCCACCGGGCTGGTGGACGAGGCGCCCGACGGGCTCGCCGAGTGGGCCGAGGACGCCCTGGAGGCGCTGAACGCGGACGAGGTGATCGGCGTCCCGCCGGTGGCCGCCGAACTGCTGGCCGTCCGGGACCTCGACCTGGTGGACGACGACGCCTGGCCGGAGGCGCTGGCCGCGCTCGCCCGCCCGCCGTACCGGGACGCCGTGGTCAACCCGGTGCGCACCCTGCTGCCCGACGGCAACTACGCCGATCTGCCGCCGTACACCGCCTGGTGGCTGCGCGACCACCCGGTGCTGGGCGGCCGGGAGCCCGCCGGGCTGCGCGCCGCCGGCGCCGACCCGCTGCTGCGCGGCCTGTACGACGAGGCGCGCACCACCCTGGACGACCAGTTCCTGCACGCGCTCGGGGTGCGCACCACGCTGGCCGCGCTGCTCGCCGAGGTGCACGGCCCGGACGAGGTGCTGGACCGGCTCACCGACCCGGCCGCCGAGGTCGGGCACCGCCAACTGCACGGCATCCACAGCGCGTTGGCCCGGGTCGACCGGGAGCGGATCGAACCGCTCGACGTGGTACGGGCGTTGCCGCCGCTGGACCCGACCACCGGCCGCCGTCCGGACCACACGGTGATCGTGGACGCCACCGAGGCGGTCGTGGCCGACGCCCCCGACCTGGTCCAACTCCTGCACCCGTACCCGCTGTTGCCGGTCGCCCCGGCGCTCGCCGCGGACCTCGCCGAGCGGCTGCACGTGTCGCTGGCCAGCGAGGTGGCCGGCGGGCGGGTGCTCTCCGAGGGCGTGCTGCACCGCGTCCCGGCGGTGGTGCGGGAGCTGCTGCCCGGCTGCCCGGTCGCCTACGAGGAGCACGAGGAGCTGCTGGTGGTCGGCCCGGACGGCGGCGAGGCCGCGGTCGACTGGCGCTGGGACCACGAGGCGGACGCCCCGGAACCGCCGTACGACCCGGAGCTGGCCGAAGCCGGCGACGAGGACGACGAGTTCGAGGTCCCGCCGGTGCCCGGACTGCTGCACGCGGCCACCCCCGAGGGCCTGGCCGCCGGGCTCGCCTGGTCGGTCGGGCAGTGGCACCGGCGCTTCGAGGTGCTGGCCGCGCTCAGTGAGCCGGACCGGGCCTACGAGTTGTCCGCGGCCCGGGACTTCGAAGGCTGACCGGCACGCGGCTTGAGCCGCAGGTAGACGGTGGTGGTGACGGTCAGCCAGACCGCGCCGAGCGTCACCAGCGCCGCCGTCTTCAGTGCGGGCGTCGGCCTGACCGCCAGGCCGACGCCCGTCATCGCCAGCGCCACCAGTCCGGCCGCCAGCAGTCCGCCCAGGAAGGCGGTGAACGCCTCCAGCTCCCCGCCCTTGCGTGCCATTCGGCACCCCCTTTCGGGGCCATGCTAGGGCCGTCGGGGGGCTCCGGGGGGCTCCGGGGGCTCACTCCATGCCGCGGCGCTTCATCCAGCCCCAGACGACCTCCAGCAGCACCCCGCAGACCACGGCGATGGCCACGCCCGTCCACGGGTCGCGCTGGCCGACCAGGGAGAGCTCGAAGAAGTCCGACAGGAACGGCACCAGCAGCACCAGGGCGAACGCGAAGCCCATGGTGCCGATCAGCAGCAGCCGCCACCAGTTGTACGGGCGGGCGACGATGGCGAGTACCCAGATGGCGATCAGGAAGAGCGTCAGGGTGGCCACGCTGGTGTCGGCCCTGAGGTCGGTGGCGTGATTGGAGCGGGCCAGCGCGTAGGCGACGAAGGTGCCGGTGCCGGCGATGACGCCGCCGGGGACGGCCAGGCGCAGCACCCGCTTCACGAAGCCGGTGCGGGCCCGCTCGTTGTTGGGGGCGAGGGCGAGGAAGAAGGCGGGCACGCCGATGGTGAGGGTGGACAGCACGGTGGAGTGCCGGGGCAGGAACGGGTACGGCGAGTGGGTGAAGATCACCAGCAGCGCCAGCAGGACCGAGTACACCGTCTTGACCAGGAACAGCCCGGCCACCCGCTCGATGTTGCCGATCACCCGGCGGCCCTCGGCCACCACCGAGGGCAGGGTCGCGAAGGAGTCGTTCAGCAGCACGATCTGGGCGACGGCCTTGGTGGCGTCCGAGCCGGTGCCCATCGCCACGCCGATGTCCGCGTCCTTGAGCGCGAGCACGTCGTTGACGCCGTCGCCGGTCATCGCCACGGTGTGGCCGCGCGACTGCAGCGCCCCGACCAGCTGGCGCTTCTGCTGGGGGGTGACCCGGCCGAAGACGCTGGTCCGGTCCGCGGCCTCGGCGAGCTGTTCCGGGTCCTGCGGCAGGGTGCGGGCGTCCAGCGGGTGAGCCGCGCCGGGCAGTCCGAGGTGGCCGGCCACCGCGCCGACCGAGACGGCCGAGTCGCCGGAGATCACCTTGGCCCCGACGTTCTGCCCCTCGAAGTAGCGCAGGGTCTCGGCGGCGTCCGCGCGCAGCCGCTGCTGGAGCACCACCAGGGCCAGCGGGGTGAGGCCGGCCGCCGGATCGGGGGAGTCCAGCGGGACGGGCGTGCGGCCGAGCAGCAGCACCCGCAGGCCCTGGGCGCCCAGCTCGTCCACTTCGGCGAGCGCCGGGTGCCCGGCGGAGAGCAGGACGTCAGGGGCGCCGAGCAGCCAGCTGGCCTCGGCACCCTGGGGCTCCAGCAGCTGGACGCCGCTCCACTTGCGGGCGGAGGAGAAGGGCATCGCCTCGATCACCCGCCAGCCGTGGCCGCCCGGGCCGTCGCCGCGCCCGTAGGCGTCGATGACGGCCTGCATGGACGGATTGGGGCGGGCGTCGGCGCCGGCCATCACGGCGAGCGCGTGCTCGATGGCGTCCTTGCCGACCGGGTCGGCGTCGCCGTCGGAGAGCACCCGCAGGTCGACGACGTCCATGCCGCCCTCGGTGAGGGTGCCGGTCTTGTCCAGGCAGACGGTGTCCACCCGGGCCAGGCCCTCGATCGCGGGCAGCTCCTGGACCAGGCACTGCCGGCGGCCCAGCCGGATCACGCCGATCGCGAAGGCGACCGAGGTCAGCAGCACCAGGCCCTCGGGGACCATCGGCACGATGCCGGCCACCATCCGGCGCACGGCCTCGCGCCAGTCGCGGCCCTCCACGGCCAGCTGGCTGATGATCAGACCGATGGCGGTGGGGATCAGCAGGTAGGTGATGAACCGCAGGATGCTGTTGATGCCGGTGCGCAGCTCCGACTTCACCAGGGTGAACTTGCTGGCCTCCTCGGCCAGCTGCGCCGCGTAGGCCTCCCGGCCGACCTTGGTCGCGGTGAAGGCGCCGGCGCCGGCCACCACGAAGCTGCCGGACATCACCTGGTCGCCGGGCTGCTTGAGGACGGGGTCGGGCTCGCCGGTGAGCAGCGACTCGTCGATCTCCAGGCTGTCCGCCTCGGTGACCTCGCCGTCCACGATCACCTTGTCGCCGATGCCGAGCAGCACGGTGTCGTCGAGGACGATCTCGGAGACCGGGACCTGCTGGACGGCGCCGTCCCGGCGGACCTGCGGTCTGGCCTCGCCGATCAGGGCCAGGCTGTCCAGGGTCTTCTTGGCGCGCAGCTCCTGGATGATGCCGATCGCCGTGTTGGCCACGATGACCAGGCCGAACAGGCCGTCCTGGAGGGGCCCGACGATCAGGATGATCCCGAACATGATGCCGATGATGGCGTTGAACCGGGTGAAGACGTTGGCCCGGACGATCTCCTTGGCGGACCGGCTGGACCGCACCGGGACGTCGTTGACCCGTCCGTCCGCCACCCGTTCGGCGACCTCGGCGGCGGTCAGGCCGCCGCGCCGCCCGGGCAGCAGCCCGAGCGGGTGCGCTCCGTCCAGGCGGTTCCCGTCGGTCGGCTGCTCTTCCGCTGGCTGGGCAGGCTGCGTCATGGCACCGACTCTACGGGTGCCTTATGTCCGATGCGTGCTACTAAAGGACCGTTCAGTCCGACTGGGTGGCCGGGTCCTGACCGTCGTCCCCGGCGGTGTGCCGCGCGGCCTCGGCGGCGCGGCTGCGGGCGATCGCGTCCCGCCGGGCGCGGCAGTACCAGAGGCCGATCAGGCCGAGCAGGCCGCCGGAGAGGCAGATCCACGGCCAGCTGCCGTGGCCGTGGTCGGAGAGGCTGCCCTGGAAGGGGAGCAGGGCGACGAAGGCGACGAACCACAGCACCGTGCCGCCGCCGACGATGGCGACGTCATTGGCCTCCAGCGGAGGGGGCGAGGGGTGCAGCGGCGTCTTGGGCATGGGGCCTAGCGTACGGTGCGCGGGGGGCTCGGGGGACGTGGCGGGTGCCCGGTCGACGGGCTCCGGACGCCATCGGCGCTCTACGCGCGAAGATAGCGCGGGTGCGATCCGGAAACCATACTTAAAGGTCCACGCCCGGCCACCGTCGTCCCGGGTGTCCCCCTCCTCAGCTCCCCCACAGAGGACGCCCGCATGCCTGTGGTCCAGCCGGCCACCGAGTCGCCCGAACCCGCCCCCAGCGCGCCCGTACCCCCCTCCGGCGCCCTGGACCGCTACTTCAAGATCAGCGAGCGCGGCTCCACCCTGCCGCGGGAGATCCGCGGCGGTGTCGCCACCTTCTTCACCATGGCGTACATCCTGGTGCTGAACCCGATCATCCTGGCCAGCGCCACGGACATGACCGGGGCCCACCTGGACAGCGCCCAGCTGGTCACCGCCACCGCCCTCACCGCGGGTCTCACCACCCTGCTGATGGGCGTGATCGGCAACGTGCCGATCGGCCTGGCCGCCGGACTCGGCGTCAACACCATCGTGGCACTGCAGCTCGCACCCAAGATGACCTGGCCGGACGCCATGGGCATGGTGGTGCTGGCCGGCTTCGCGATCATGCTGCTGGTCGCCACCGGCCTGCGCGAACGGGTCATGAACGCCGTCCCGCTCGGCCTGCGCAAGGCCATCGCGATCGGCATCGGCCTGTTCATCAGCCTGGTCGGCCTGGTCGACTCCGGCTTCGTGAGCCGGATCCCGGACGCCGCCCACACCACCGTCCCGCTGCAGCTCGGCGGTAACGGTCACCTGCTCGGCTTCCCGGTGCTGGTCTTCGTCTTCGGCCTGCTGCTGACCCTGGTCCTGGTCATCCGCAAGGTGCCCGGCGCGATCCTGATCAGCATCGTCGCCTCCACCGCGGTGGCCGTGGTGATCGACAAGTTCGCCGACGTCCCGGCGCTCAAGTGGGGCCTCACCGTCCCCGCCTGGCCCGGCAACCCGGTGGCGGCCCCGGACTTCGGCCTGGTCGGCAAGGTCAGCCTGTTCGGCGGCTTCGAGAAGGTCGGCGTGCTGACCGGCGCGCTGTTCGTCTTCACCGTGCTGATGTCCTGCTTCTTCGACGCGATGGGCACCATCCTCGGCGTCGCCGACGAGGCCCACCTGCTGGACGAGAAGGGCGACCTGCCGGGCATCAACCGGATCCTGATGGTCGACGGCATCGCCACCGCGGCCGGCGGCGCCACCTCCGCCTCCGCCAACACCTGCTTCGTCGAGTCCACCGCCGGCGTCGGCGAGGGCGCCCGTACCGGCTTCGCCTCGATCGTCACCGGCCTGCTCTTCGTGCTGGCGCTCTTCCTCACCCCGCTGGCCACCATGGTCCCGGCCCAGGCCGCCACCCCGGCCCTGGTCACGGTCGGCTTCCTGATCCTGGCCAACTCGATCAAGGAGATCGACTGGGCGGACTACACCATCGCGATCCCGGCCTTCCTGACCATCGTGATGATGCCGTTCACCTACTCGATCACCAACGGCATCGGCTTCGGCTTCATCGCCTTCTGTGTCCTGCGGCTGGCCGCCGGGCGCGGGCGCGGGGTGCCGGCCCCGATGTACGTGGTGGCGGCGGTGTTCGCCTTCTACTACCTGATGCCGGCCTTCGGCCTGCTCTGACGCCGTACGGCCCGCGACGGCCCCGCACCCGCTCGGGTGCGGGGCCGTCGGTGTTTCCGGGGTCGGTGTTTCCGGGGGCGTCGGGTTTTCGGGCCCGTCGGGGTTCCGTCGGTGGGCCGTCCGGTCAGTGGACGCAGAACTCGTTGCCCTCCGGGTCGGCCATGACGGTCCAGGCACCGCCGGGCTCGGCGACCTCGCGCAGGGCGGTGGCGCCGAGGGATTCGAGGCGGGCCACGGTGGCCGCGCGCCCGTCCGGGCCGGGGTGGACGTCCAGGTGGAGGCGGTTCTTGGCCTCCTTGTCCTCGCCGACGGCCTGGAACAGGATGCGGCGGCCCAGGCCGGTGTCCGAGACCGGGTCGTACGGGTCCTCGGGGTGGCGGACCGCGGCGAGGGTGCGCCAGGCGGGGTGGCCGTCGACCTCGGTGAGGGCGTCCGGGGTGATCGCGCCGGAGTCCAGCAGGCGGCTGATCAGGGTGCGGTGGTCCTCGACGGCGTAGTCCAGGGCGGCCCCCCAGAACGCGGCCTGGCGGTGCGGGTCGGCGCAGTCGACGACGAGTTTCCAGTGCAACGGCATGTAACCGGTTGTACCGGTGACGGCTGGAAGGGGCAATCACCGACGGTCGAAAGGTGTCAAAAAGGTGACTGTGTAGGGCAGTTGGCGGCGGGCATACTGCCTGGACGGAGACGGGGAGGGGACTCGACCGATGGTGCAACAGGATCCGCCCGGGGGAGTCGAGGCGCGACTGCTGCCGGAGTTGTTCTGGCGGGCGGACAAGGCCTCGCTGGACGGACAGCGCGAGACGCTCCGCTGGCACCGCGGGCTGATCGCCATGCTGGTGGTCGCCGCGCTGATCGGCGCGCTGCCGGGCCCGGACCACAAGGGCGACAGCGACATCAAGCCACTGTTCTCGGTGGCCGCCTTCCTGGTCGCCGGCTACTTCTGGTCCCGGCTGCGCCGCGGCAACCCGCAGGGCCGGTGGTACGAGGCGCGGGCGGCGGCCGAGTCGGTCAAGACGCTGGCCTGGAAGTACAGCGTCCGGGCCAGTCCGTTCGGCGGCGAGGCCGAGTCGCCGGACGCCGACCGCGGCTACCTGCTCCAGGTCGAGGACGTGCTGCGGGCCTTCGAGGACCCGGAGATCGTGCCGCCCGGTAGCGTCCCGGAGATCACCGAGGAGATGCGCCGCGCCCGGGCCGACAGCCTCACCGCCCGGCGCACCCTCTATCTGCGCACCCGGGTCGAGGGCCAGCGCACCTGGTACCGCTCCCGGGCGGAGTCCTGCGAGTCCCAGGCGGTCTCCTGGGGCCTCGGCATCGCGACGCTGATCATCATCGGCGCGGCGGCGGCCATCGCCCAGGCCACCGGCGCGCTGGAGGTGCACATCTTCGGTGCCAGCTCGGCCGCGGCCGCCGCGATCATCGCCTGGACCCAGCTCAAGCAGCTGCGCCCGCTGGCCGCCGCCTACCAGCTGGCCGCGCGCGAGCTGGAGAACGTCGGCAACCAGCTGTCCGACCTCGACCTCAAGACGCCGGACGCCGAGGAGCGCTGGGCCCGGCTGGCCGCGGAGGCGGAGGACGCGGTCTCCCGCGAGCACACCACCTGGAGGGCCCGCCGGGCCTTCCCGCGGTAGGACGGGCCGGGCGGCGAGGTGGCGAGGCGGTGGTGCCCGGTGCCGGGTGTCCGGCGCCAGACCAACTCGGGGGAGGGGCTGGGGAGATACCGCGAAGCGGGGGCACGCCGAGGGCACAGGTGTGCGGGGTGCGTGAGGGTAGAGCGCCGCGGCACGGAACGTGACCATTACGTGTCCATGCCCTGGTTTCATCGCCTCCGCGCGACCCGCAGTCCCTGCCCGGAGGCCCCCTGTGCGCATTCTCCTGATCGCCACCGCGTTCAACAGCCTGACCCAGCGCGTCCACACCGAGCTGCGCGAGCGCGGCCACCAGGTCGCCGTCCAACTCGCCCTCGGCGACGAGCAGATGAGGGAGGCGGTGGCCCGGGTCGACCCGGAGCTGATCATCTGCCCGATGCTCACCAGGGCCGTCCCGGCGGACATCTGGTCCACCCGGACGGTCCTGATCGTGCACCCCGGCCCGAAGGGCGACCGCGGCCCCTCCTCGCTCGACTGGGCGATCACCGAGGACGCCCGGCGCTGGGGCGTCACCGTGCTGCAGGCCGTCGAGGAGATGGACGCCGGCGACATCTGGGCGTCCGTCGAGTTCGCCGTCCCCGAGTGCGGCAAGAGCGAGCTGTACCGGGGCGAGGTCGCGGACGCCGCCACCGAGGCCGTCCTGCTGGCCGTCCAGCGGTACGAGGGCGGGCTGTTCAGCCCCGAGCCGCTGGACTACGCCCGGCCCGACGTGCGCGGTGAACTGCGGCCGTTCCTCAAGCAGGAGGCCCGCCGGATCGACTGGCAGCGGGACGACACCGCCACCGTGCTGCGCAAACTGCGCGCCGCCGACTCCCAGCCCGGCGTGCTCGACGAGCTGTACGGTCGCGAGTTCTTCCTGCACGGCGGCCACCCCGAGGACGAGCTGCGCGGCCCCGAGCCCGGTGCCGTGCTCGCCACCCGGGACGGCGCGATCTGCCGGGCCACTGTGGACGGCGCGGTCTGGATCCCCCAGCTGCGCCCTCGCCGCACCCCCGGCGGGCCGGTCACCTTCAAGCTGCCGGCCGCCACGGTGCTCGGCGACGAGCTGCACCGGGTCCGCGAGGTGCCGGTGACCCCCGCCGCCGCGGCCCGTCGGAACACCTGGTCGGAGCTGCGCTACCACGAGGACGGCGACGTCGGCTTCCTCGAGTTCGGCTACGCCGGCGGGGCGATGGGCACCGAGCAGTGCCGCCGGCTGCTGGCCGCCTACCGGGAGGCCGCCGACCGGCCCACCTCGGTGCTGGTGCTGGGCGCGGCCCGGGACTTCTACTCCAACGGGATCCACCTCAACGTCATCGAGGGCGCGGCCTTCCCGGCGCTGGAGTCCTGGGAGAACATCAACGCGATGGACGACCTGGTCGAGGCGATCCTGACCACCGACGACAAGCTGACCGTCGCCGCCCTGGCCGGGAACGCGGCGGCCGGCGGCCTGATGCTGGCGCTGGCCGCCGACGAGGTGTGGTGCCGGGAGTCGGCGGTGCTCAACCCGCACTACCGGCTGATGGGCCTGTACGGCTCCGAGTACTGGACGTACACCCTGCCCGCCCGGGTCGGCGCCGAGCAGGCCGAGCGGCTCACCACCGAGGCGCTGCCGGTCGGGGCCGAACACGCCCGCCGGATCGGCCTGGTGGACCGTACGGTCGGCGGCGACCCGGCCGGGTTCCGCCGCTGGGTGGCCCGGGAGGCCGCCGCGCTGGCGGAGGCGCCGGAGCTCACCGGGCGGCTGGTGGACAAGAAGCGGCGCCGCGCCGTGGACGAGGAGGCCAAGCCGCTGGCCGAGTACCGGACCGAGGAGCTGCGCCGGATGCACGCCAACTTCTACCGGGCGGGCGAGCCGTACCACGCGCTGCGGCGGGACTTCGTGCGCAAGGCCTGCCCGGTGGCGACCCCGGAGCACCTGACCGGGCTGCTCGGCCGGCCCGAGTGACCGGCTGGAGCAGCCGGCCCGAGCAAGGCGGCGGGCGTCCGACCGGGGTGGGGGACCCGGTCGGACGCCCGCCGCCCTGCCCGGGTCAGTGCCGGGCGCGCGTCTCGCTCAACGGCCGCCGCTGCTGCTGCGGCGGGACCTTGGACGAGAGTGCAACCCGCGGCGGCAACGGCGCCGCCGGGCCGACCAGCAGCGGCTGCCCGGAGCCCTTGCTCGGCGAGACCGCGAAGGCCAGCGAGCCGAAGAACACGTAGCAGCCGAGGCCGACACCGAGCGGGAAGACGAACTGCAGTGCCATCACGCCGCTCTCGGTGGAGCGCGAGAAGTCCAGGTGGACCGACAGCGCCGCCATGCCCGTGTAGTGCATCGCGCAGACGGCCACGCCCATCACCGGCGCCGCCGCCAGGACGGCCAGCGTGCCGCGGATGTTCAGCGCCGCCCAGAGCGCGGCCGTCGCCGCGAACACCGCGATGGCGATGGAGAGCGCGACCGTGGTGTGGTCGTAGCCGAGCCGGCCGGGCAGGACCATCGCGGCCATGCCCAGGTAGTGCATCGCCGCGACCCCGAGGCCGGTGGTCAGCCCGCCGATCAGCAGCGACAGGACGGGACTGCGGCGCCAGTACCCGACGGTGAACAGCCCGACGCCGACGAAGGCGATCGCGACCAGCAGGCTCACCACGGTCAGCCCGGGCTGGTAGGTGATCTCGGCCCCGGTCACGGAGAAGCCGAGCATCGCGATGAAGTGCATGGACCAGATCCCGGCGCCGAGCGACGTCGAGGCGAACAGCAGCCAGACCGCCCGGGTACGGCCCTGTGAGACGAGTGCCCAACGGGCGCTGCGCAGCGCGACGAATGAGCCGAGGCAGGCGACGAAGTACGAGATCGCCGGTGTCACCCAGCCGTGGTCGGCATGGTGGATCGCACCCAAGAGAGCTCCCTGGACGAGGGGTTGAGGGCGCCAGGGCTCGGACGGGCGCGTCGGCGGGGGAGGGAATGGGCCGGGGCACGCGCGCGCAGTGGGCGCGGGAGTTGGCTCCGCCGAGGGGAGACCTGGCGTGTGGTGCCCCTGACAACGGGGAGAGTAGCCATTACCCGGCGGTCGCACAATGTTCGGGGTTTTGGTGAAGTCCCAGGTCAGGGAGGATCTTTACGCGGCCTGCAAGATCCCGGCACCAAGCCCTGACACCGCCTGCGCATGGCCTTCGGGCGCGTTCGTGCGTTACTCCAGCGGGGCCAGCCCGAACGGGTGGCCGGCCGGGTCGATCAACACCTTGAGCGTGCGGCCGTGCTGGTAGCTCGGCTCGGTCGCGCCGAGGGCGAGCGCCTTGGCGGTGGACTCCTCCAGGTCGTCGACGTAGAAGTCCAGGTGGAAGTGCTTGCTGCCGTCCGGCTCGGTCCACGGCTCGGGCCGGTAGCCGGTGACCCGCCCGAAGCCCAGCGGGCTTCCGCCCTCCGGGTTGTCCAGGATCGCGAAGTGCTCGTCCACGTGCCGGGTCTCCCAGCCGAGCAGCTCGCCGTAGAAGGAGGCCAGCGCGATCGGGTCGGCGCAGTCGATGGTGACCATGGCGAGCCGGGCGAAGCCGGAGTCGTCCTGCGGGGCCGGCGTGGACCCGGTGGCCTGCGGCGACGGTACGGACCCGGCGGCCTGTGACGACGGTGCGGACGGTGCGGAGACGAGGTCGGACATGTCTGGTCGGCCCTTCCGGAGTCGGGAACGATCACCCCTCACCAATATGGCACCGGGCCGATCCTCCGGCACGGCGGGAACCCGTTTTTCTTTAGAGAGAGTAATGACGTAAGCTAAAGAGATGCCCGAGATGTCCGAGCAGGACCTCGCAGCGATCTCACAGCTGCGGTCGTCCACGATGCGCCTCTCCCGACGACTCAAACACCAGCGGGTGGAGGAGTCGCTGAGTCCTACCGAGATGGGAGTGCTGGGCACCCTCGCCCGGTGCGGAAAGGCGACGCCGGGTGAGCTCGCCCGGAAGGAGCACGTGCAGCCGCCTTCGATGACCAGGATCGTCGCGATGCTGGAGGAGAAGGGGCTGGTGCGGCGAGAACCGCATCCCGAGGACCGCCGCCAGGTGGTCGTCAGCAGCACCGAGCAGGCCGAGACGATCCTCGACGAGAGTCGCCGGCGCCGAAACGTCTGGCTCGCCGAGCTCGCCGAGGGGCTCGACGAGGAGGAGTGGGCCGTCCTCCGGGAGGCCGCACCCGTGCTCTACAAGCTCGCACACCTCTAGGCACACCGAGCCCGGCCGGCCGCCGGGAGGAGAAGGAGTCAGCATCACCGCAGGACCGACCACCGAAACCAGCAGCGCGACGGCCCCCGCCAGGGTCGTCGCGCCACGAGGGGAGACCACCGTGACACCGCCGGCCGCAGCCAGCGCCGCCGCCATCCGTACCGACGACCCGACCAGCGACCCCGCCGCGGACAGCACCGCGGCCGCCGACGCCCAGGCACCCGCCCCCAGCGGACTGCCCGGCAACGGCGACGACGACCCCGACGAACGCACCGCGGCGGACCCCGCCGCTCAGGGCCGAGCCCATTCGGCCGCGTCCCCCACGAGTTCGGCCGCAACGCCGACCGGCGCCGAGTTCACCCGGCCCCGGGGGATGTTCTCCTCACTGCGCGTTCGCAACTACCGCTACTACTTCGCCGGCCAGGTGGTGTCCAACACCGGCACCTGGATGCAGCGGATCGCCCAGGACTGGCTGGTCCTGAGCCTCACCGGCAGCCCGCTCGCGGTCGGCATCACCACCGCCATGCAGTTCCTGCCGATGCTGCTGCTCGGCCTGTTCGGCGGAGTGCTCGCCGACCGGATGCCCAAGCGCCGGCTGCTGGTCTACACCCAGGGCGCCATGGGCCTGCTCGCCGCGGGCCTGGCCGTACTGACCATCGGCGACGTGGTGACTCCGTACTACGTGTACGCCTTCGCGCTGCTGCTCGGCCTGGTCACCGTGGTCGACAACCCGACCCGGCAGGCCTTCGTCTCCGAGATGGTCGGCCCCAAGGACCTCGCCAACGCCGTCAGCCTGAACGCCGCCAACTTCCAGACCGCCCGGCTGGTCGGCCCCGCCGTCGCGGGCCTGCTGATCGCCGCGGTCGGCAGCGGCTGGGCGTTCGCCGTCAACGCGCTGTCCTTCGCCGCCGTGATCGGAGGGCTGCTCGCGATGCGGGAGTCCGAGCTGCGCCCGACCGAGCCGATCGCCCGCGAGAAGGGGCAGTTGAGGGAAGGACTGCGGTACGTGAAGGAGCGGCCCGAGCTGCTCTGGCCGATGGTGCTGGCCGGGTTCATCGGCACCTTCGGGTTCAACTTCCCGACGCTGCTGTCCGGCTTCGCGTACGACACCTTCAAGGTAGGCGCCGGGCAGTACGGCCTGCTGAACACCGCGATGGCGGTCGGTTCGCTGGCCGGCGCGCTGCTCGCGGCCCGCCGGGGCGCGCCCCGGCTGCGCCGGCTGGTCGCCGCGGCGCTGGCCTTCGGCACCCTGGAGGTGGTCGCGGCCTTCGCGCCCGACTACTGGACCTTCGCCCTGCTGCTCACCCTGATCGGGGTGTTCGGGCTGAGCTTCAACACCTCGGTCAACTCGATGCTGCAGCTGGGAACCGACCCCGAGATGCGCGGCCGGGTGATGGGCCTGCTGGTGCTGGTCTTCACCGGCGGCACGCCGATCGGCGCCCCGATCGTCGGCTGGGTCACCGCCTCGTACGGGCCCCGGCTCGGCCTGCTGGCCTGCGGTCTGGTGTCCGCGCTGGCGGCCGGTACGGTCGGCCTGGTGCTGGCCCGCAGCGCCGACCTGCGGGTGCGGTTCGACCTCCACCCGGGCCGCGGCGGGCGGGTGGTGGCCTTCGTGCCGCGCACCGTTCCGGCGCGCAAGTCCGAGCTGGCCGCCGCCTGCTGACGATGCGCCAGGTGATCAGATGACCTTCGGGAGCCTTCTCCCGAGGGTCATCTGACGCCATGTCGGACCGGTCCGGTCAGAGACGGATCTCCAGCACCTGGCCGGGCCAGACGCCGGACGGCTGCTCGACCTCGAAGCCCTCGGTCTCGGTGAAGCCGAGCGCGCGGTACTGGCCGACCAGCTTGCGGTCGTTGCCGGCGTAGCAGTCCACCCGCAACAGGTCGAAGCCGCGCCGGCGGGTCTCCTCGATGGCGTCGGCGATCAGCGCGGCGCCGATGCCGGAGCCCTTGCGACTGCGGTCGGTGACCAGCAAGCGCACGAAGAGCTCCGGCTCCGCCGAGGGCGGGACGAACCTCCCGCGCTGCTCGGCCACCACGCAGCAGCCGACCGTACGGCCGTCGTCGTCCACCGCGAGGCGGATCAGGAAGGGTTCCTCGGCGTACGAGGCGACCTGGTCGACTCGGGCCTGGATGGTGCTGAACGGTTGGTCGCCCCACTGGCCGGTGCGGTCCTGGCCGGCCAGCCAGGAGATGGCGCCGTCGAGCAGGGACAGGATGTCGGGGACGTCCGCGGGACCCCCGGTGCGGATCTTCATGGACAACCGTTCTACACCGTGCCGTCGGGCGAGGGAAGATTGGATCATGAGACTGTTCGTGGCGGTCCTCCCGCCCGTCGAGGCGCTCCAGGAACTCTCCGACGCCGTCGCCCCGGTGCGGGGGCTGCCCGGGGCGGACCGGCTGCGCTGGACCACCGTCGACGGCTGGCACCTGACCCTGGCCTTCCTCGGCGAGGTCCCGGCCGAGCGGCTGCCGGAGCTGGAGGCCGCTCTGGCCGCCGTGGCCGCCGTCCACCCGGTGCACCGGCTGCGGATCGCGGGCTCCGGCCGGTTCGGGGACCGGGTGCTCTGGGTCGGGGTCGAGGGGCAGACCTGGGCGATCCGCCGGCTCGCGGAGACGGTGGCCGGGGCCACCGCCGAGTTCACCGGGGAGACCGACGCCTTCGCCTTCCACCCGCACCTCACACTGGCCCGGGCCGGCTCCTCGCGGGGCCACCGGCGGGCCGTCCAGCGGGTCGCGGCGGCCGAGCTGGAGGCCCTGGCGGCGGCGCTGGCGCCGTACCGGGGGCCGGAGTGGGAGGCCGCCGAGCTGCACCTGATGCGGAGCGACCTGAGCGGGGGCTTCGCCCACTACGAGTCACTGCGCTCCTGGGCGCTGGCCGACTGGAGCTGACCGGAGCCGGCCGCGGAGCTGACCGGAGCCGGCTGGAGCCGGCCGGAGATGAGGGCCTGGGATTCGTGTCGGTGTGAGCCACGGGTACGCTCGATGACCGTGGATCCCAAGACTCGAATGCGCATCGTCTCCGGCACCCTGGTGCTGCTGCTGGTCGTCGTCCTGATCAGCTCGCTGGTCGGCAAGTAGCCGGCGGCCCGGCCCGAGCCGAATGGTACGGGGCCCGCGGGCCCCGGCCGGTCGGCAAGCAGCCCGGGAACGGCGAGAGGGCCACCGCCCACAGGCGGTGGCCCTCAGCCGTGTTCTCGGGAGCTCAGCCGGCCAGCTGCTCGACCACGTAGTCGATGCAGTGGGTGAGTGCCTCGACGTCCGCCGGGTCGATCGCCGGGAACATCGCGATGCGCAGCTGGTTGCGGCCCAGCTTGCGGTACGGCTCGGTGTCCACGATGCCGTTGGCACGCAGTGCCTTGGCGACCGCGGCGGCGTCCACCGACTCGTCGAAGTCGATGGTGCCGACCACCTGGGAGCGCTCGGCCGGGTTCGCCACGAACGGGGTCGCGAAGGAGGACTTCTCGGCCCAGGCGTACAGCCGGGACGAGGAATCAGCCGTACGGGCGACGGCCCAGTCCAGCCCGCCGTTGCCGTTCATCCACTCCAGCTGGTCGGCCAGCAGGAACAGGGTGGAGAGCGCCGGGGTGTTGTACGTCTGGTCCTTCGACGAGTTGTCGATGGCCGTCGGCAGCGAGAAGAACGGCGGGACGTACCGGCCGGAGCCGGCGATCTCGGCGGCGCGCTCCAGGGCGGCCGGGGAGAAGGTGGCCAGCCAGAGGCCGCCCTCGGAGGCGAAGGACTTCTGCGGGGCGAAGTAGTAGACGTCGGTCTCGGTGATGTCGACCGGCAGGCCGCCGGCGCCCGAGGTGGCGTCCACCAGCACCAGCGAGCCCTCGTCCGCGCCCGCCGGACGCTTGATCGGCATCGCGACGCCGGTCGAGGTCTCGTTGTGGGTGAGGCCGTAGACGTCCACGCCGGCCTCGGCGACCGGGAGCGGGTGGGTGCCCGGGGCGGTCTTGATCACCGTCGGCTCGGCCAGCCACGGGGCGGCCTTGACCGAGGAGGCGAACTTCGAGGAGAACTCGCCGAAGTCCAGGTGCTGGGACTTCTCCCGCACCAGGCCGAAGGCGGCGATGTCCCAGAAGGCGGTGGAGCCGCCGTTGCCGAGGACGACTTCGTAGCCCTCCGGCAGCGAGAACAGGCTGCTCACGCCCTCGCGCACGCGCTTGACCACGTTCTTGACCGGGGCCTGGCGGTGCGAGGTGCCGAGCAGGGAGGTCTGGGTGGCGGCGAGGGCACTCAGGGCCTCGGGGCGCACCTTGGACGGTCCGCAGCCGAAACGGCCGTCTGCGGGCTTGATGTCAGCGGGGATCTGGATCTGAGCCACGCGCGCAGCCTACTGGTTGGGGAGCCGTCCGGGGTACGGTCGTCCGCCCGCTGAGATTGTGATCTTGACTGCTCGTCGGCATGCGAACAGCGGGCCCGGCCGGAGCCGGACCCGCTGGTCAGGGGTGGTGCTGAGCTGCGCGCGTGCGGTGCGCTCAGTGGGCGATGGCGTCCCAGCCCTCGACCCCCTCGGGCTTGCGCGGGCCGGGGCCGATGTAGCGCGCGGAGGGGCGCACGAGGCGACCGGTGCGCTTCTGCTCCAGGATGTGCGCCGACCAGCCCGCGGTGCGCGCACAGGTGAACATCGAGGTGAACATGTGCGCCGGGACCTCCGCGAAGTCCAGCATGATCGCGGCCCAGAACTCGACGTTGGTGGCGAGCACGCGGTCGGGGCGGCGGTTGTGCAGCTCCTCCAGCGCGGCCTTCTCCAGCGCCTCGGCGACCTCGAAGCGCGGCGCGCCGAGCTCCTTGGCGGTGCGGCGCAGCACGCGGGCACGCGGGTCCTCGGCGCGGTAGACGCGGTGGCCGAAGCCCATCAGCCGCTCGCCCTTGTCCAGGGCGTTCTTGACCCAGGCGGTGGCGTCGCCGGTGCGCTCGATCTCCTCGATCATGCCGAGCACCCGGGACGGGGCGCCGCCGTGCAGCGGGCCGGACATCGCGCCGACCGCGCCGGAGAGTGCCGCCGCGACGTCGGCGCCGGTGGAGGCGATGACCCGGGCGGTGAAGGTGGAGGCGTTCATGCCGTGCTCGGCGGCCGAGGTCCAGTAGGCGTCGACGGCCTTGACGTGCTTCGGGTCCGGCTCGCCGCGCCAGCGGATCATGAACCGCTCGACGACCGTCTCGGCCTTGTCGATCTCGCTCTGCGGGACCATCGGCAGGCCCTGGCCGCGGGCGGACTGGGCGACGTAGGACAGCGCCATCACGGCGGCGCGGGCGAGGTCGTCGCGGGCCTGCTCGGCGGAGATGTCGAGCAGCGGCTTCAGGCCCCAGACCGGGGCGAGCATGGCGAGCGCGGACTGGACGTCGACCCGGATGTCACCGGAGTGCACCGGAATCGGGAACGGCTCGGCGGCCGGCAGGCCGGGGTTGAACTTGCCGTCCACCAGCAGGCCCCAGACGTGGCCGAAGGAGACGTGGCCGACCAGGTCGTCGATGTCGACACCGCGGTACCGCAGGGCGCCGCCTTCACGGTCGGGTTCGGCGATCTCGCTCTCGAACGCGACGACTCCCTCAAGCCCGGGTACGAAGTCGGACATGCGACGGCTCCTTCAGTTCTGTGTTCGGCGCTCCGCCGTGGTGGGGCGGCGCGCCAGTGACCGAATCGTGGTTGGCACTCGGTGCCAGAGTGACAGGCACGGGGTGCATTGCGCCATACACCACCGCGGTGATGTTGCCCGTGGGGCCACTTGACTTTCCCGCCGAGGGTCGGTCGTGCCCCCGGGGGCCCCGGAATCAAACGCCAGATTCCGGACAATTCCCCGTACGGCGGGCGGCCAAGCGGTGGCGAGTCACCATAACTCCGACCGGGGTTCGTCCGGAGGTAGCGGTGCCGGTTGCTTGTCGTACGGGATGATGTCGGCGTGCAGACCCCGGAACGCGCCCAGTCGGCGCCCCTGAGCCCCGCCACCCGGACCCCGGCCGGTGAGGCCCGCCCTGGTCCGGACCTCACCGTGATGCGCAAGCACTACGTCCACGAGGGCCTGGCCGAGGAGCAGCTCGCGCCCGAGCCGATCGGCCAGTTCACCCGCTGGTTCCACGAGGCCGACGAGGCCGGGGTGGTGGAGACCAACGCCATGGTGCTCTCCACCGCCGACGCCCAGGGCCGGCCCAGCTCGCGCACCGTCCTGCTCAAGAGCTACGACGCCCGCGGCTTCGTGTTCTTCACCAACTACGGCTCCCGCAAGGGCTCCGAGCTCGCCGCCAACCCGTACGCCGGACTGCTCTTCCCGTGGATCGCGCTGGCCCGCCAGGTGATCGTCCAGGGCCGGGTCGAGAAGGTCGGCCGGGACGAGACCGCCGCCTACTTCCGCACCCGCCCGCACGGCTCCCAGCTCGGCGCCTGGGCCAGCGAGCAGTCCAGCCCGGTCAGCGACCGCGCCGTCCTCGAACAGCGCTACGCCGACCTCGAACGCCGCTATCCCGAGGGCGAGGGCGTCCCCGTCCCGCCGTTCTGGGGCGGCTACCGGGTCGTCCCGGAGAGCGTCGAGTTCTGGCAGGGGCGGGAGAACCGCCTTCACGACCGGCTCCGCTACCTCGCCGACCCGGACAGCCCCACCGGCTGGCGGGTGGAGCGCCTCTGCCCGTGACCGGGGGCGGTCGAGTCCGGCCCGGGCGCGGCGGCCGGGCCGGACCTGACGGGTCGTCACCGTTTTGTGTAGAATGTGCGCGTCGCGGACCAGGTCGGTGATTTTTCTCCGGCCGGCAGCCCGCTGTGCCGGCACGATCGAGTGAGGGACTGATGGGCGTCACCGGTGCGGAAACCGCCGCTGGACTCGACTCCGACCTGGTCGACGTCGCCGCCCTGTCGCTCGACGAACTCGACGCCCTGCCCGACACCGTCCTCGGCGACCTGCTGCGCCGGGTCGTGGCGGACGCCCTGACCCCCGGCGCGGAGCCGCTCGCGGCCTTCCAGTCGGCGCTCGAACTCCGGTGATCCGCCGCTGACCGTCGGCTAAACCCCACGGGCCGGACGAAAACGCCAACTCTCCGCCGTCCTGGTGCGGTTCACGACATGCTGGGTAAGAAACCAGCGCCGTCACGGCACCGTCGGGGTCGGGGGGAACAGGTGAGTGAGCGGGAACAGCAGCAACGGCCGTACTTCTTCTTCAGCTACGCGCGTCGGGACTTCCAGGCGGAGGACGCCTTCGTCGACCAGTTCTTCAACGACCTGAGGGACGAACTCGGACGCATCCTCGGACCGGCAGTCCAGGCCTACGAACTCGCCTTCCGGGACACCGAACGACTGCGCCTGGGCGACGAATGGGCCGAGAAGCTCGCGCTGATGCTCGGCCGGAGCCGGACCATGGTCGCGCTCTACTCCCCGGCCTACTTCGACAGCCTCTACTGCGGCAAGGAGTGGACGGCCTTCCGCGGCAGGGTCCGGCGCCACCACGAGGAGACCGGGGAACTGCTCTCGGCACTGATCCCGGTGCTCTGGGAGCCGGTCGCGTCCGGCGACCTCGTCACCGAGGTCACCAAGATCCAGTGGGCCCAGCCGGACATGGGCGACGCCTACGCCCGGCACGGCCTGCGCGCGCTGCTGCGCACCGCCCAGCAGGACGCCTACCGCCAGGTCGTCCGGGTGGTCGCCGGGCGGATCCGGGACGCGGCCGTGCGGCGGCTCGCCGAACTGCCCGAGTTCGACCTCGACGCCGTCCGCGGCTACTTCCCCGGGCCGGCCGCGCCCGCACCCGCCGCCGAACCCGGCATGGTGCGGCTGTTCATCGCGGCCGGCCGGGCCTCCGAAGCCGCCGCCGAGGGCGGCTCGTACCCGGGCGGACGGTACGGCGCCAAGCCGTGGCACTGGGCGCCGTTCTACCCGCCCGCCCAGCCCTCGCTGGCCTCGCGCGCCCAACGGGTGATCACCAACGCCGGGCACACCACCACCCTGGAGGAGATCGGCGCGGGGCTCGGCGAGAAGCTCGACCAGGCCCGGGAGGACAGCCAGGTCAGCGTCCTGCTGGTGGACCCGTGGGCGGCCGAGCACGAGCGCTACCGGTCCGCCCTGCGCGAGTACGACGACCAGAACCACCCGGTCACCGGCGTCATGGTGCCGATCGGCGGCAACGACCCGGACGGGGAGCGCGAAGCGCCGTGGGCGGGCGTGCGCGGCGTGTTCCGCCGCAACTGGCTGCGCAGGCGTGACCCGGAGCACTTGTTCCGGGTCAAAGTGAGCCAGGAGAGCTTCGACAGCGACCTCGCCATCATGGTGACGATCGCTCAGAACAAGCTCATGGACGACAACTTGGATTGGGGGGACGATGGCGGCGACGCCTTCGGCTTCGGCCCGGGCGGCGGCCCGGACATGCCCGGACTCGCCATCCCGGCCGGCCCGCCAAGTCCCTCCGGTCCGCCGCGGAGCCCGTCCGCGCGCCGCGATCCGGAACCGACACCGAAGGACGTGCCCGGCCAGCGCCCGGGCGGCCACGACGGCTCTGTCCCGCTGAGGGGAGACGGACGATGAGCACTGAGCCCGGCACGGAGCCGGGACGCGGCGGACCGGGGACGGTCGTCACGTTCTACTCGTTCAAGGGCGGCACCGGCCGGACCATGGCACTCGCCAACGTCGGCTGGATCCTCGCCAGCCGGGGCCTGCGCGTCCTGGTGGTCGACTGGGACCTGGAGGCCCCCGGCCTGCACCGCTACTACCACCCGCTGCTGGTCGACCCCGAACTCCACTCCACCGACGGGCTGATCGACCTGCTGCGCTCCTACGTGAAGCAGGCACTGCCATCCGCCACCGGGCCGACCGGCCTGCCGCCGGCCGCCTGGCTGGACGAACCCGGGCGGCTGGGCGGCTACACCTGCGGCCTCGCCCTCGACCTGCCGGCCGGCGGCCGGCTCGACTTCCTGCCCGCCGGCCGGCAGAACGCCGCCTACGCGGCCGCCGTCACCAGCTTCAACTGGCGCAGCTTCTACCACGGCCGGGACATCCGCGGCGGCGAGTTCCTGCGCGAGCTGCGCGAACGCTGGGCCCGCACCTACGACTACGTGCTCATCGACAGCCGCACCGGCGTCAGCGACACCTCCGGCATCTGCACCGTGTTGATGCCCGACACCGTGGTCGACTGCTTCACCTTCAGCGCCCAGAACATCCGCGGCGGCGTGGACGCCGCCAAGGCCATCGCCGAGGCCGAGGAGCGGGCCATCCGGGTGCTGCCGGTGCCGATGCGGGTCGAGGACGCGGAGCAGGAACGCCTGGAAGCCGGACGGGACTTCGCCCGCGACGCCTTCGCCCCCTACCTCGGCCGCTGGCTGCCCGGGGACCGCCGGGCCGCCTACTGGGCCGACGTCGAGGTGCCGTACAAGCCGTTCTACGCCTACGAGGAGGTCCCGGCCACCGTCGCCGACCGCCCGCAGGAGGCGCGCAGCCTGCTCAACGCCTTCGAGCGGCTGGCCGAGTGGATCACCGACGGGCGGGTCCGCTCGCTGCGCCCGCTCAGCGCCGAGGCCCGCCGCCGGCTGTACGCCGCCTACCTGCGCTCCGCCCGGGCGGTGCCCCGCCAGGTCTTCGTCAGCTACGCGCCCGAGGACCGGATGTGGGCCGAGTGGGCGGCCGCCACCCTCACCCGCTTCGGCTACCAGACCTCCCTGCACAACGCCGCCGAGCCGCACACCGGCCCGCGGCCGCCGGAGGTCGCCGGGCCGCTCGACGGCCAGGGCCGGGTGCTCGCCCTGCTCTCGCCCGAGTACACCGCGCTACCCCGGGCCGGCGAGGTCTGGCAGCTCCTGCAGGGTCGCGAACTGCCCTCCGGCTCCTCGGCGTTGGTAGCCCTGCGGCTCCAGGACTCGGACGAGCCTGTGCCCCGCCCGTTCGTCGGCCAGGCGGTGCCCGACCTGATCCGCTCCTCCGGCACCGCGGCCGAGGCCCAGCTGTACGGCGAACTCGGCCCGCCGCCCGGCAGCAACCGCCAGTTCGACACCGACAGCGGCGAGTTCATCGCCCCGGCGCGCTTCCCCGGCACGGCCCCGCAGGTCCAGGAGGCGCCCTCGCGCAACGCCGCCTTCATCGGCCGCGGCAAGCTGCTCGAACTGCTCCGCAACCGCTTCACCGGCGGGCCGGCCGCCGTCCTCAGCCAGGTCCTCTACGGCTTCGGCGGCGCCGGGAAGTCCCAGATCGCCGCCGAGTACGCGCACCGCTTCAAGTCCGCCTACGACGTCATCTGGTGGGTGCCCGCCGAGGAGCCCGCCAACATCCCGCAGAAGCTCGCCGAACTCGCCCCCCGGCTCGGCGTGCCGACCAGCGACGACGTCGCGCACACCGCCGCCGCCGTCCTCGACGCACTGCGCCGCGGCCACCCGTACCGCCGCTGGCTGCTGGTCTTCGACAACGCCGGCACCCCCGAGGAACTCGCCCCCTGGCAGCCCGGCGGCGCCTCCTCCGGCGGACACGTGCTGATCACCTCGCGCAACCAGGGCTGGGCCCGGCACGCCGGCCTCGTCGAGGTCGACGTCTTCCTGCGCGAGGAGAGCATCCGGCTGCTGCGCCGCTTCAACAGCGGCCTCTCCCCGGAGGACGCCGACCAGGTCGCGCACCGCCTCGGCGACCTCCCGCTGGCCGTCGGCCAGGCCGCCGTCTGGCTCCAGGAGACGTCGATGCCGATCGCCACCTACCTCGAACTCCTCGACGACGAGCTCACCGAGATGCTGGAGCGCACCCGGTTGCGCCCCGCCGAGTACCCCCACTCGGCCGCCGCCACCTGGCGCATCTCGGTCGAGGAGCTGCGCCGGCTGAACGCCCCGGCCGCCCAGATCCTGGAGATCTGCGCCTTCTTCGGCCCGGACGCCATCCCGATGCGACTGCTCTACAGCCGGGCCGTCACCCGGGCCCTGCGGCTGCCCCCGCGCGCGCCCCGCGACAAGCTGGCGATCGGCGAGTTCCTGCGTGCCATCAACCGGTTCGGGCTCGCCCGCACCGACCAGGGCAGCGAGACCATCACCGTGCACCGGCTGGTCCAGGCGGTGCTCCGGGACCAGGTCGAGGAGGAGCGGCAGGCCGAGCTGCGCGGGGTGGTGCACGCGGCCCTGGCCACCGCCAACCCCGGCGACCCGGACATCCCCGCCAACTGGGCCGAGTACGCCGAACTCCTGCCCCATCTCTGGCCGTCCGGCGCGCTCGACAGCGCCGACGAGGACGTCCGGCAGTGGATCATCGACTCGGTCCGCTACCAGTGGAAGCGCAGCCTGCACGAGTCCGGCCGGGAACTCGCCGAACGGACCCTGGAGCACTGGCGGGAGGACGGCTACGGCGGCCCCGGCTTCGACGCCGACAACGACGCCCAGACCCTCATGCTGCGCACCCAGCTGAGCAACATCCGCCGCTCCCAGGGCGCCCTCCAGGAGGCGTACGAGATGGACCGGGACATCCTGGAGCGGTTCACCGCGACCCTGGGCCCGGAACACTCGCACACCCTCGCCGTCGCCAACAGCCTCGGCGCCGACCTGCGCTTCCTCGGCCGCTACGACGAGGCCCGGGCGCTCGACCGCAAGACCCTGGACGCGGCCCGGCGCACCCTCGGGCCGGACCACCCGCGCACCCTGATGATCACCAACAACCTCGCGGTCTCCGACTACCTGGCCGGCGACCGCTACGCCGCGCTGGAACGGCACCGCAGCAACTACCTCCAGCAGCGCGACGCCCTCGGCGCGCACAGCCTGTACGCGCTGTCCTCCGCCTCCAACTACGCCCGCGACCTGCGCGAGACCGGGCGGCTGCGGGAGGCGCTGGACCTGCTGGAGGAGACCGTCCGGATCTACCAGCAGACCATCGGCGACAACCACACCGACACCCTGCGCGCCCGCAAGAACCTCGCCGTGGCACTGCGCCGGGCCGGGCGCTACCACGAGGCCGTGGAGATCGACGAGGACATCTACCAGCGCTACCTGGACATCAACGGCCCCGAGCACCCGGACACCCTGGCCGCCGCCACCAACCTGGCCAGCGACTACAACGCGCTCGGCGACACCGACCGGGCCATCCCGCTGGCCGAACGGGCGCTCGCGCGCTACCGCGACTACCTGGGCGAGAACCACCCGGTCACCCTGGCCGGCGCCAACAACCTCTCGGTCTACCTGCGGCTGGCCGGGCGGGTCGCGGAGGCGCGGGAGCTGTCCGGGCGCACGCTGGCGCAGTTCCGGACCGTCCTCGGAGCCCACCACCTCTACATCCCGATCGCGATGATGAACCACGCGAACGACCTGGCGCTGGGCGGGGAGATCAGGGCCGCGCTCGTCCTGGAGCAGGAGGCGGCGCCGCTGATGACCGAGGTGCTCGGCCCGGACCACTACGACTCCATCGGCATCACCTCCAACCTGTCGCTGACCCTGGCGGCGCTCGGGGAGACCGAACGGGCCGCCGACCTGCGGGCGGACTGCATCCGACGGGCCCGGATCACCCTGGGGGAGGAGCACCCGACCACGGTCGCCGTGAAGGCGGGCACCAGGCTCGACTCGGACGTGGAGCCCCCGCACGTGTGACCGACGGTGACGGGCGGTCAACGATCCCGCCGGGCGGTGCTAGGTTCACGCGCATGGTGCCGTTCCGGCAGTTCCTGCTGAAGATCCACAGCCGTTGCAACCTGGCCTGCGACTACTGCTACATGTACGAGGCGGCCGACCAGAGCTGGCGCGACCGGCCGCGGCGGATGGAACTGGCGACCGTCCGCCGCACCGCCCGGCGGATCGCCGAGCACGCGGCCGCGCAGGGGCTCGACGAGGTCTCCGTGGTGCTGCACGGTGGTGAGCCGCTGCTCGTCGGCGCGGCCCATCTGGACGCCCTGCTGGCCGAGTTGGCCACAGCCGGGCCCCGGGTGCGGTTCAGCCTGCAGACCAACGGGCTGCGGCTGCTGGACGAACCCGCCCTGCTCGACGTGCTGCACCGGTACCGGGTCGGCGTGGCGGTCTCGCTGGACGGCACCCCGGCCGACCACGACCGGCACCGGCGGCTGCCCACCGGCGCGGGCAGCTGGCAGCGGACCGCGGCGGCGGTGCGGCTGCTCGGCTCCGACCGGCACCGGGAGCTGTTCGCCGGCCTGCTGTGCGTGGTCGACCTGGCCGCCGACCCGGTCGCCACCTACGAGGCGCTGCTGGAGTTCGCCCCGCCCCGGCTCGACCTGCTGCTGCCGCACGCCACCTGGCAGGAGCAGCCGGCGGGCGTACGGCGCGGCCTGCCGCTCGCACCGCCCCCGGGCACCGACCCGGCACCGTACGGGGAGTGGCTGATCGCCGCCTTCGACCGCTGGTACGACGCGCCGTACCGGGAGACCGGGGTGCGGCTGTTCGAGGAGCTGTCCGTCCTGCTGCTCGGCGGGCGGGCGGCCAGCGAGGCGGTCGGACTGGCCCCGGTCGACCTGGTGGTGGTCGAGGCGGACGGCACCATCGAGCAGGCCGACAGCCTCAAGGTGGCGTACGACGGGGCCGCCGGAACGGGCCTGGACGTGTGGCGGCACGGCTTCGCGCAGGCGGCGGCCCACCCGGCCTTCCGGGCCCGTCAGCGCGGCCTCGCCGGGCTCGGGCCGGAGTGCGCGGACTGCCCGCTGGTCAAGGTCTGCGGCGGCGGGCTCTACGCCCACCGGTACGCGGGCGACGGCTTCGCGCACCCCTCGGTGTACTGCGCCGACATGGACCGGTTGATCCGGCACATCGCGCGTCGGCTGCGGGCCGGGGTGGCGGAGCTGGCCGGGGTCGGGCAGCGGCGGTAGGGCCCGGCCGGCGGATCTCGCCGGGCGTGCTCCGGGCTCACCCGTCCGGGTCATGCCCGGGGCCGGACCGGCTGAGGCGGCGCCGCGTGGGGAGACTGCGGGCGGACCGGGCGGGCCGCCCGGTCGTTCAGGGGTTCCCAGGAGAGGGCGGAGCGGTGACGGGTGTGGGCGAGGCGGTGGCGGCCGGGGTGCCGGGCGCGCGGGGGAACGGCCCGGACGGGCTGCCGCGGCACGGCGTGGACCGGGAGACCTTCCGGGCGATCGCGGGCGCGCGCGGCGGCCCCGAGGCCGTTCAACTGCTGCGGGCCGGGCAGTTGAGCAAGCGGGCGCTGCTGCTGCTGGCGCTGCACCGGGCGGCGCCGCAGGACGAGGCCTACCGGAAGGCCTACGGCGAGTTGTGCGCGCTCCAGCGGGCCGACCGGTCGCGCTGGGAAGAGGTGCTGCTGCGACCGGAGTTGGACGCCTGGGCGGCGGACCGCCTGCGCGCGCTGTCACTGGGCCCGGCGGCACCGCTGGACGGGCTGGGCGAATTCCTGCGGGCGGAGGCCGGCCCGGCGCTCGACCTGGAGTGCGACGGGCTGCGATGGGCGCCGCTGGTCGACCACCTCGGTCCGCGCCGGGTGGACTACGGGCGGCCTCCGGTCGGTCCACTCTCCGACGCGGAACTACTCTCGTGGCACGAGCAGTTGGCCGCGTCCTGGGAGATCCTGGTGCGTCGGCACCGGCGGCACGCGGAGGCGGTGGCGGCCTGCGTCGCCATCGTGGTGCCGCTGCGTCCGGCGCCCGGCGGGGAGGCGGTGAGCGCCGCCGCCCGGCGGGCGTACGGCGCGGTGGCGGCGTCGCTGCCGGCCGAACCGGTGCTGCTCGCGCTGGCCCTGGTGCACGAGTTCCTGCACGTCCAACTCGGCGCCCTGCTGGACCTCGTGCCGCTGCACCGGCCGAACGGCCCGGCGATCTACCACGCGCCCTGGCGGCCCGATCTGCGCCCGATCGGCGCGCTGCTCCAGGGGACGTACGCGCACCTTGGGGTGGCCTCCTTCTGGAGCGCCGAGGCGGCCGCCGGGGTGAGTGAACCGGCCCGTGCGGAGCGGGAGTTCGCCCGCTGGCGGGCACACACCCTGGCAGCGGCGAGGACGTTGCTGGAGTGCGGTGAACTGACCGCGAGCGGGAGGGAGTTCACCGAGGAGCTGGCGAGTGCGGTCCGTGAGCTGGGGGCCTGAGGCCGAGCGCCCGGACGGCACCGGCCGCCCGGGTGACGGTGCGCTCCCGGAACGCGCCCGGAACCCGTCCGGGACGCGCTGAACCGGTTGGGGGCCCCGCTGGGAATCCGCCGTCCGTACCCCCGGCGCCTGTCTGTGCGGAGACCGGACCGCAGGCTCGAACGCCTGCTCCGGTCAATGCGTTTCGGCGCGCGCAAAGGCGAAGTGCGCGACCGCTGAACGGGTGAATTCTCAGGCCGTCGCGCGCCGTGGTACGGCGTCGACCGGCTGGGCAGACCAACTTGGGGGAGCAAGGTGCCGCGCGGAGTCCTCGCGGGCACTACATTGGTCGCAACCGGGTGGCCTACCCGCACTCGGCAGGTCCTAACCGCGCCTAAGGAAACGAATATGACTCCGGTAACCAGCACCAGGCCGGCCGGCAAGCTCACTGACACTCAGGAGACGCCGGAACGCCCATCCCTCGCCGAGCTCGCCGCCCTGGGCGCGGAGGAACTCGCCGCCCGGCTGCAGCGCGCCCTCCCCGGCGCGGAATCCGGCCTCGTGCCGGTCGCCGCCTTCAACTCCTCGATCTGACCGGCTCCGAACACCGAACGGACCCAGGCCGAGCTGAACCTGCCACACCCATGACGACGCGAATTCCGGTGCCACTGACGCAATTCGTGGTCAAGATGCACAGCCGGTGCGATCTCGCCTGCGACCACTGCTACGTCTACGAGCACGCGGACAGCAGCTGGCGCTCCCGCCCCAAGGTCATCGGGGAGGGGATCCTGGCCAAGGCCGCCGAGCGGATCGGTGAGCACGTGGTCGCCCACCGGTTGTCCGCCGTCCGGGTCGTCCTGCACGGGGGAGAACCCCTGCTCGCCGGCCCGGACCGGTTGCGCCGCGCCGCCGAGGCGCTGCGGCTGGCGCTCCCGCCCGGCTGCGGCCTCGATCTGCGCATCCACACCAACGGCGTGCTGCTCAGCCGCCCGTTCTGCGAGCTGTTCGCGGAACTGGACCTCAAGGTCGGCATCTCGCTGGACGGCGACAAGGCCGCCAACGACCGCCACCGGCGCTTCGCCGACGGCCGCAGCAGCCACCCGCAGGTGCTGCGGGCGGTCGGGCTGCTGAACGAGCCCGAGTTCCGGCATCTCTTCGCCGGGCTGCTGTGCACCATCGACATCGAGAACGATCCGGTGGCCGTTTACCGGGCACTGGCCGAACTTCGCCCCCCCGCCGTGGACTTCCTGCTGCCGCACGCGACCTGGGAGGAGCCGCCGAAGCGGCGCCCGGGCGATGCCGCGCGGACGCCCTACGCGGACTGGCTGCTCGCCGTCCACAGGCTGTGGGAATCGGACGCGCGTCCGTTCGCCGTGCGCACCTTCGAATCCGTGCACCGGACGGTGCGCGGGCTCTCCAGTCTCACCGAGTCGCTCGGACTGGAGCCCTCGGACCTCGCGGTGCTGGAGACGGACGGGACCTTCGAGCAGGCGGACAGCCTGAAGACCGCCTATGACGGGGCACCCGTCACCGGCATGAACGTTTTCGCGCACAGCCTCGACGACCTCGCCCGTCACCCCGGCATCGCCGCCCGCCAGTCCGGTCTGGCCGGGCTGAGCGAGACCTGCCGGGCCTGCCCGGTGGTCCGCTCCTGCGGTGGCGGGTTGTACGCCCACCGCTACCGTGCGGACAATGGCTTCGACAATCCCTCCGTCTACTGCGGTGACCTCATGACGCTCATCAACGGCATTGCGGAGAGCGGAGGTTCGCCCTCCGCCCCGGCTCCGGTGCCCGCCCAGGGCGGCCGGCCGCTGCTGCCGACCGCGCTCTCGCCGGCCCAACTCGACGAACTGGCCCGGGGGTACGGCGGGGCCGACACCATCGCCGCCCTCGGCCAGGCTCAACTCGCACTCACTCGCGCGATGTTGGCCGCCGCCTGGGACGCCTCCGGGCAGGGGAGGGCGGCGGCCTGGGAGTTGCTGTCGGAGCTGGACGGGGCGGCGCCCCGGGCGGTGGACGCGGTGCTGGCGCACCCGTACGCGCGGGCGTGGGCGGCGCGGCGGATCGCCGGGGACCTGTCGGTGGGACTGGGGCCGATGGCGGCGCTGGCGGCCGCGGCGGCGGTGCGGGCCGGGCGGGGGGACGCGGTGACGGTGCCGGTGCGGGGCGGGTGGCTGCACCTGCCGACGCTGGGGCGGGTCGCGGTGCCGGACGGGGAGGCGGTGGTGACCGGACGGGCGGACGGCTTCGAGGTGCGGGCCGCCGACGGGACGGTGGCCACGGTCCTGGACGAGCCGTTGCGGCGGGTCCGGCTGGCCGGGGGCTGGACGGTCGCGCTGGAGGACGTGGACCCGCTGCGGGACAGCCATGACCACCCGGTGGCCGAGCGGCTCCCGGAGGCCGAACTGCTCGGCTGGACAGGCGCGTTGCGCGAGGCCTGGGAGCTGCTCGGGCGGGACCTGCCGGCCTACGCGGAGGGCATCCGGGCCGGGCTTGCCACGGTGACCCCGCTGCGGCCCGGCCCGGCCGGGCGGGACGTCAGCTCGGCGGCGCGGCAGGCGTACGGCGCGGTCGGCATCGCCCGGCCCGCGACGGCGCCCACGTTGGCGCTGCTGCTCGCGCACGAGTTCCAGCACGTGAAGCTCGGGGCGGTGCTCGACCTGTTCGACCTCTACGACCGGGCCGACGACCGGCTGTACTTCGCGCCCTGGCGGCCCGACCCGCGCCCGCTGGAGGGGCTGCTCCAGGGCACGTACGCGCACCTGGCCGTCACCGAGTACTGGGGCACCCGGACGGCCGCGTACGACGGCCTGGCCGGGGAGGCCGCCGAGCGGGCGCGGGCGCAGTTCGCGCTCTGGCGGCGGTACACGGCGGAGGCGGTCGAGCGGCTGGGCGAGTCGGGTGCGCTGACCGGACTCGGGGAGCGGTTCGCGGCGGGGATGGCGGAGAGCGTCGCGCCGTGGCTGGACGTGCCGCTGCCGGCGGCGGCGGAGGCCGAGGCGCACCGGGCGCGTGCGCAGCGTACGGAGCGTACGGAGCTCTCGGAGCGGATGGCCGGGGCCTGAGGTGGAGGAGGGGGTCGCGGTGATCTCGGTGGCCGAGCTGGTGGACGGGTTCGCCGGGCTGGGCGTCCGGGCGGGCACGGTGCTGCACGTCCAGGCGTCGTTGCGGGCGCTCGGGCCGGTCCAGGGCGGGGCGGCCGGAGTGGTCGACGCGCTGCTCGAAGTCCTCGGCGGAGACGGGACGTTGGTGGCGTACACCGCGACGCCCGAGAACTCCTCGACGTCCCGGATCCACCAGGACGCGGTGGCGGGGCTCGCACCGCCGGAGGCCGAGGCGTACCGGGCGCGGATGCCGCGCTTCGACCCGGCCACCACCCCGGCCTCGCCGACCCTGGGCGCCCTCTCCGAGGCCGTCCGCACCCGCCCCGGCGCCCTGCGCAGCGGGCACCCGCAGACCTCTTGGGCGGCGCTCGGACCGCGGGCCGGAGAGATCACCGCCCGGCACCCGCTCACCTCCCACCTCGGCCCGGACAGCCCGCTCGGGCGGCTGTACGAGCTGGATGCCCGGGTGCTGATGCTCGGCGTCGAGATGGCCCGCTTCACCGCCTTCCACCTCGCCGACCTGCGCCAGCCCGGCGTGCGGGAGCGGGAGTACCGATGTGTCACCCCGGAGGGCTGGACCGCCTTCCGGGCGGCCGAGTTGGACGACCTGCACTTCGGGGCACTGGGCGCCCGGGTGCTGGCCGAGGCCGAGGGCGTGCGCACCGGGCGGATCGGCGGCGCCGACTGCCGGCTGGTGCCGGTCCGGGAGGCCGTCGACCTCGCCGACCGGCTGCTGCGGAGCGGCGCGATCGGCTGAGCCCGTCGGCAGAGCCCGTCGGCTGAGCCAAGTACCTGGGCCCAGTACCGGAGCGGTGGCGTTCCCGTCCTTTCCGGCGATCCCGGGGTGTCGTTGCGTCCGCGCCCTTCGGCGCCGGGTGACCATCGCGCCCAGAAGCGGCGCCGAGCGGTGCCCGGGACGGGAGAGGTGCGGCAATGCGAGGAACGAGGGCTGGCCAGGCCGTGGTGGCGGGGGTGCTGCTGGCGGTCGGTGCGCTGGTGGGGCTGCCGGGTGGCGCCGTAGCGGCCGGGGGGTTCGCGCCGGGGTCCGCGCCCGGGTTCGCCGTCGGGTTCGCCCCCAAGACGGACCATCCGGTGGGGCACAACCCGCGCGCCGCCGTCGTGGGCGACTTCACCGGCCGTGGCGCGCCCGACCTGGCCCTGGCGACCGGCGACAACTCGGTGGCGCTGCTGCGGGGCAACGGTGACGGCAGCTTCCGGGTGTCGGAGTTCCTGCCCACCGGGTCCGGCGACTTCTCCATTCCGGACACGGTGGTGGTCGGGCGGTTCAGCCGCCACGGGGGACTCGACCTGGCGGTCACCAACGCCCAGGACGACACCGTCTCGGTGCTGCTGAACGAACGCCACTGCCGGCGGCCGTGGGGCTGCGCCGGGCGCGGGTAGTTCCCGGCGAACCGCCGCTGTGGCTCCGGCATAGCGTTCACCCCCATTCCATTGCAACGAACGGAGTGGGGGTCGTTGCGTTCCCGGCAGAGTCGTTGCAATGATTGCACTGCATCTAGCTGCTGTTATGGCGATTTGGCGCAACGCGTAGGTTGCTGGATGTGCGAACGCAACGTAGCTTTTCCCTTGTCGGAAAGCGTCGCGGCCAAGGGGGTCGCGACGCGGAGGAGAAGGAGAGCGCCATGCAGAAGTTCGCCACCACCGCCCCGGTCTCGGCCGTCCTGGACATCCCCGCGGGTCGCATCCGGTTCATCGCCGCCGACCGGGCCGACACCGTCGTCGAGGTCCGGCCCGCCGACGCCACCAAGAGCCGCGACGTGAAGGCCGCCGCGCGGGTCGAGGTCGCCTACGCCGACGGCGTGCTCCGAGTGGTGACCCCGGAGGCGCGGAACCGCGTCCTCGGCAACTCCGGCTCCGTCGAGGTCACCGTCCAACTCCCGGCCGGCTCCCGGATCGACGCCACCGCCGCGCTCGGCGAGTTCCGCGGCGTCGGCCGCCTCGGCGACGTCACCCTCAAGGCCGCCCAGGGCACCGTCAAGCTCGACGAGACCGCCGGCGTCCACCTCGCCCTCCAGGACGGGGACATCGAGGTCGGCCGACTCGGCGGCCCCGCCGAGATCCACACCCAGAAGGGTGACCTGCGGATCACCGAGGCCGTGAGCGGCGCCGTCACCCTGCGCACCGAGTATGGCCGGATCGCCGTCGGCGCCGCCCGCGGGGTCTCCGCCGCCCTCGACGCCGGCACCGGCCACGGCCGGATCCACAACGCCCTGAAGAACGCCGACGGCACCCCCGGCCTGACCATCCACGCCACCACCGCCTACGGCGACATCACCGCCCGCAGCCTCTGAGCCCCCGCCCCCGCCCCCGCCTTCGCCACCGCCCCCGCCCGCGCCACGCCCGCCACGCCCGCCACGCCCGAGAGAAGGAACGACCATGAGCAGCATCGAGCAGGACCGCCCCGAACTGAGCAAGGCCGCCCAGGACTTCGTCGACGCCGGATTCGCCGGAATACAGCTGCGGGTGCGCGACGACCGCGGCGAATGGACCGGCAGTGCCGGGGTGAACAAGCTGGGGGAGAGCGCGAAGCCTTCCACCGAAGGGCGGTTCTGGGTCGGCAGCACCACCAAGACCTTCGTCGCTGCCCTGCTGCTCCACCTCGTCGCCGACGGCGCGATCGGGCTGGACTCGCCGGTCGCCGAACACCTGCCCCGGTTCGCCCTGGACGAGCGGATCACCGTGCGGATGCTCCTCCAGCACACCAGCGGCGTCTACAACTGCACCGGCGAACTGGACGGCGGCGAGTTCGTGCCCGGGCTGCCCTCGATCGGCAAGGCATGGGTGGACAACCGGTTCCACAGCTACCGGCCGGACGAACTGGTGGAGTTCGCGCTGGCCAAGCCCGCCCGGTTCGAACCGGGAACCGACCAGAGCTACTCCAACACCAACTACACGCTGGCCGTGCTGCTGGCCGAAGCCCTGAGCGGACGCTCCTACGCCGAGGAGATGCAACGGCGGATCCTGCGGCCGCTGGGGCTGGCGGACACCGCAGTGCCGGGCGACCTCTCGGAGCTCCCCGGTCCGCACGCCCACGGCTACTGCCGCTACCAGGACGGCGAGGAGTGGAAGGTGGTCGACGTCTCCCGCCAGAACCTCTCGCTGCTCTGCGGCTCCGGGGACATGATCTCCACCACCCGGGACCTCCAGGTGTTCTTCGGCGCGCTGCTGGGCGGCAGGCTGCTGCCGGCTGAACTGCTGGCGGAGATGCGGACGCCGCACGGCATGCTCGGCTACGGACTGGGTGTGTTCATCCAGGAGTTGGGCCCGGAGAACGGCGACGTCACCATCGTCCACCACAACGGCGGCGCCCCCGGCGGCTACGGCGCCCTGATGATCGCCACCCCGGACGGCAGTCGCACCCTGACCGCCGGACTGACCACCGGCGACTCGGACAAGAACCCGGCGGTCGAGTTCCCGAAGGCCCTGGACCAGCTGATCAAGGCAGTCTTCTGCTGACCCGCGCTGCTGCCCGGCCGTCGAGGCCCTGGCGCGCAGGAAGTCGGTCCCACCGACTTCCTGCGCAGGCGCGTCGTGGCGGGAGCCGGGCCGCGATGCGCAGCGCGGGGGCGTCGATACTCTGGGTATTTGGCGCGTGTCTTCGGAGGCGGAGGAACCATGGTTCGGTACGTGGCGCTGATCGGGGCGCTGGCGGCCACCGGCCTGGCGATGGCAGTCGCGCCAGGGGCGTCGCAGGGGCAGGCGGCACCACAGCGGGTCGGGTTCTTCGCGGAGGCGCCGCTGCCGGAGGGGGGCGTCCCGCTGGCGCAGTTGCCGCTGCAGGCCCGGCGGCAGCTCAGCCCTTGGCCGTCGAAGGTCCGAGCGGGCGTGACGAGCGCGGAGTAGGAACGTCCGCGCCCCCGGCGAAGGGCCCGGGGTGCGGACGTGGCGGTTCAGGCGGTGAGGTGGTCGAACTCGCTGTGCCGGCTCTCGTCGACCACCTGGCAGTCCCTGACCGAACGGCACCCGGAAGCCGGGGTGCTGGAGCTCCTGATCCTGGTCGGGGCGCACACGACGGTCGCCGGCATCGGCAACTCCTGCCGAGTACCGATCGACTGGCTGCCCCGGGCGAGCGCGTAGGCGGGACCGTAGTGCGGATGATCTTCGCCGACTAGGGTGGATCACCGTACGGGGGCGGCCGTTCGTGTGCGGCCCCGGGGGACAGGGAGTGTGGACAGATGCAGCCGACGTTCGTACTGGTACACGGAGCCTTCGCGAACTCCTTCTCGTTCGCGCCGCTACAGGCCGAACTCGGCCTGCTCGGGCACCGTTCGGTGGCCGTCGACCTCCCGGGCCACGGGTTCGCCGCCACGTTCCCGCGGGCCTATCAGGCGCCGCAGGACCTCGCCGAACTCGCCACCGCGGCCGGGGCCATCAAGGGCGTCACGCTCGCCGACAACGTCGCGCACCTGATCGGGATCCTGGAGCGGGCCAAGGAGAACGGGCCGGTCATCCTGGTCTCGCACAGCCGCGGCGGGCTGACGGCCACCGTCGCGGCCAACCGACGGCCCGACCTGATCGACCGGATCGTCTACGTCTCCGCCTGGGCGCCCGTCGACCTCGCGGTCGGCGCCTACTACGCCGAGCCCGAGATGGCCACCGTCGACGCCGCCGGACTGGCCGCGGCGATGGTCGGCAGCCCGGCCGAACTCGGGCTGCTGCGTTGCAACTTCCGCACCGCGGACCCGGCCGTCCTGGCGTCCTTCAAGGCGGCCTTCCTGGCCGACGGGACGGACGAGGAGTTCATGGTCTTCCTCAACACCTTCCAGCCCGACGAGAACCTCGACGCCGGCGGCCCCGACGACCGGGCGCAGGCCGACAGTTGGGGCCGGATCCCCCGGTCGTACGTCCGACTGGCCGAGGACACCAGCATCCCGCCCGCCATGCAGGACCGGATGATCCGTGAGGGCGACGCCCTGACGCCGGACAACCCGTACGACGTCCGGACGCTCGCGAGCAGCCACCTGAAGTGGCTGGTCGACCCGGCACCGGCGGCCCGGGTGCTGGCGGAGGTCGCCGCGCTGCCGCCCAGCGGGTCCTGACCCGCGCGGACGCCGGTGCACGGGAAGTCGGCCCGGCCGACTTCCCGTGCGAGCGGGCATGCAGGCGTCAGGTCTCCTGCTGCCAGACCGACCGGGTCAGCTCGTACTCGACCTCGCCGTGCTCGGAGCCGGGTATCGCGTCGGGCCAGTCGCCGGTGAAGTTCCGCAGGAAGGACAGCCCGGACTTCTCCATCACCCGCCGGGAGCGGGAGTTGACGGCCATGGTGTTCGCGGTGACCCGCTCCACGCCCAGCTCGGTGAACCCCTTGCGGATCAGTGCCCGGGAGCCCTCGGTGGCGTAACCCCGGCCCCAGGAGGCCTGGTTGAGCCGGTAGCCGAGCTCCACCACGGCGGGGCTGTGCTCGTCGAGGGGGCGGAACTCGAACCAGCCGAGGAAGGTGCCGGTGGCCGTCTCCTCGGCGGCCCAGAAGCCGCGGGTGCCGAAGCACGGGTAGTCGTGCAGGAGTCGGGGCAGGACCTTCGCCCGGACGGTCTCCGGGCTGGTCGGCTCACCGCCGTTGATGAAGCGCATGACCTCGGGGTCGTCGTCCAGCGCGTGGAGGGCGTCGGCGTCGGCGTCGGTGAACGGGCGCAACACGAGCCGTTCGGTCTCCAGGAAGGTGTGCATGCGGTGATCCTCGCCGCCGGACGCCGGGCCTGCCACCGGATATCGGGTGCCCCGACGAGGGGCCGGGCCACCCGGACGGTCAGGCGGTCACGGGTTCCAGCCGGAGCCGCCGCATGGGCGACGCCGGCACCGGTGGTGCCTCGGCCGGGCCGAACCACACCCGGACGTCCTCGCCGGTGCGGACGGGCAGGACGGGGAAGTCGTTCTCGGCGTGCTCGGTGCGGTGCAGCGCGTGGCCGGGGCCGAGGTGCCGGGCGGCGTAGCCGTCGAAGGCGGCGGTGTCGGCCGGGTGGTAGACGGTCGCCAGCACCTCGCGGGCCCCGGGCGGCGGCAGGAAGCCGGGCCCGCGCAGCAGCAGGACGTCGTCGCTGTCGACCATGGTGGCGTTGGCCGCGTCGCGGTGCTCCCGCCAGACCGGCCCGTGGTAGAAGGCCTCCAGGGAGCGGCGGCGCTCGGCCATCGAGGGGAAGGCGCGCAGCCAGACGAAGCGGTCCGGGTCGTCCAGGTCGCGGAACCGGCCGCCGAGGGTGATGCCGACGGCCTCCTGCCCGGTCACGAACTCCCGCTCGAACAGCTCGATGAGGGTCTCCCGGGCGCCGGGGCGCAGGGTGTACTGGCGCAGTTCGACGATGACGCTCATGCCGCCAGCCCCTCGAACGCGGGACCGGTGCGGGTGAAGTCCATCGTCCAGTTCAGCTCCCAGCTGCGGCCCCCGTCGGCGGAGAACTCCTGCTCCCAGCGGGCGGTGTCCGGGCCGAGGCGGTGCCAGGCGAAGTGCACCCGGATCGGGCGGCCGTCGAGGACGTCGTCGCCGTGGAAGTCACCGCGCTCTCCGGTGAAGCCGCCGACCACCGGGGGGTCGAGCCGCCCGGTCCGGCTGTCGGACCAGTGGATCGACCACTGTTCGGTCGCGCGGTCGAACAGCCGCAGGGTCACGCCCCGGCGGTCGAGGGTGGGGAAGACGAGCTCCTCGATGTTGCCCGCGCCCCCGAACAGCGGCCGGCACGCCGTGTGGCCGGGGAACTCCTCCCAGGTGCCGCCACCGGTGAGCGGTGCGGTGAGGCGGCGGTTGGCCACGTTCCAGGAGCCGTGAAAGAAGTCGAAGTCGTTCATGCGCCGCAGGCTAGGGGCACTCCACTGACATCCACTGTCAGTGGAGACGGGAACACTGGGCGGCATGCGCGCGAGCCGACTGGTCAACCTGCTGCTCCTCCTCCAGAACCGGGACCGGATGACCGCCCGGCAACTGGCCGGAGAACTCGAGGTCTCCGTCCGTACCGTCTACCGGGACGTCGAGGCGCTCGCCGCCGCGGGCATCCCGCTGTACGGCGAGGCCGGGCACGCGGGCGGCTACCGGCTGGTCGACGGCTACCGCACCCGGCTCACCGGGCTGACGGCCGACGAGGCGCAGGCCGCCTTCCTCGCCGCCCTCCCCGGCGCCGCCGCCGACCTGGGCCTCGGCGAGGCGCTCGCCGCCGCCCAGCTCAAGCTGCGGGCCGCGCTGCCCGCCGAACTGCGCGAGCACGCCGGGCGGATCCAGGAGCGCTTCCTGTTGGACGCCCCCGGCTGGTACGGCCGCGCCGACGAGACCCCGCACCTGGCGGCCGTCGCCTCGGCGGTGTGGGCGCGCCGGGCGGTGCTGCTGCGCTACCGGCGGTGGCGGGCGCCGGAGGAGATCGAGCGCCGGGTGGAGCCGTACGGGCTGGTGCTCAAGGCGGGCCGCTGGTACCTGGTGGCCGGAGGGTCATCCGGGACACGCACCTACCGGGTCGACCAGATCATCGAACTCGGCGATCCAGGGGGCGAGTTCGCCGTGCCGGAGGGCTTCGACCTGCCTGCGTACTGGCGGACGTACCTGGCGGACTTCCACGCCCGGCTGCACACCGGGCAGGCGCTGGTGCGGCTCACCCCGGAGGGCGCCCGCCGCCTCGGGGTGACGCCGGGGGAGGGCGACTGGACGGAGGTCCTGGTCCCGATCGAGTCGGTCGACCACGCGCACGGGGAGTTCCTGCGCCTCGGCGCCGAGGTCGAGGTGCTCGAACCGGCCGAGCTGCGCGAGCGGATCGCCGGGACGGTCCGGATGCTGGCGGCCCGCTACCGGCAGTAGCGGGTCGGCGGGGCAGGGTCGGTGGGGCAGCGGGGCAGCGGGTCAGAGGCCGACGAAGTGGTCGAACTCGCCGTCCTTGGCGCCCAGGATCCAGGCGTTGAGCTTGACCCGGGTGGTGGTGACGACCAGGTCGGGGTTGTCGGACTGGCGGATGTAGACGAGGTCCCCGGCGGAGGCGATCTCCAGGTACTGGGCCTCGCCGGCGCTGAAACTCGACCGCTGCCAGTTGAGCTGGTCCATGAGGGCCCTTCTGATCGTTCACCGCGGCTGATCGTTCACGTCGGCCGCAACGAGGGTACTGCTCCACGCGAGCGGACAGCGGCATCGTTTCGGTCATGTCAATTCGTACGACCCGTTGTGCTATTCCATTGGGGTGTCAGTCGTTCCTACACTGAGACCCCGCCGCACGGGGGCTGCGGGAGGCAGGTTGCCGACGGGCCCGGGGGAGGCACGTGTGACTGACCGGGGCTGGGACGAGGACGAGGCCCGGCCGTACTTCTTCCTCTCCTACGCGCACACGCCGAAGTCCGGTGCGCGTGGCGCCGGCGACCCGAACCACTGGGTGCGCCAGCTGTACCGCGACCTCTGCGAGGCGGTGCTCCAACTCACCACCGTCCCGGCCGGGGTGCCCGTCGGGTTCATGGACGAGTCCATGCACCAGGGCGAGTTGTGGGCCGAGCGGCTGTCCGAGGAACTGGCGACCTGCCGGGTGTTCGTGCCGCTGTACTCGCCCCGGTACTTCAACAGCGTGCCGTGCGGCCAGGAGTGGCACGCCTTCACCCGTCGTCCGGTCTACCCGGCGACCATGGAGGTGGAGCGCACCAGCGGCATCGTCCCGGTGCTGTGGGCGCCGATGAGCCGCTACCGGCTGCCCAAGGTGGCCAGCGAACTGCAGTTCAACCACGCGGGGTTCGGGCCCGACTACGCCACCGAGGGCCTGTACGCGCTGATGAAGCTCAGCTACTTCCGGGCCGCGTACGAGCTGGCAGTGCACCGGCTGGCGGCGCGGATCGTCCAGGTGGCGGAGGAGACGGTGATCCCGGTCGGGCGGCGGCTCGAATTCAACGGCCTGCCGAGCGCGTTCAACGTCTCTGCCCCCACCAAACAGCTGCGGATCTCCGTACTCACCTACCACCAGGGCGAGTTGCCCCGGGACCGCAACCCCGACTTCTACGGCGCCCGGCGCACCGACTGGCACCCGTACCGCCCGGCCGGATCCCCCATCGCCCAGCACGCCGTGCGCCTGGCCCGGCAGTTGGGGTTCCAGCCGACCGTGCACGAGTTCGACGACGAGGTGGAGTCGATCATCGAGGGCAACGCCGAGGCCCCCGGGCTGCTGCTGCTCGACCGCTGGTCACTGCGCGACCCGCGCCGCCGCGAACTCGTCCGCCGCTTCGACCGCTCCGACGCCACCTGGGTCAGCGTGCTGGAGCCGTGGAACACCGACGACCGCGAATGCCTCGAACGGGACGGCGAGTTCAGCGGGCTCTCCGACCAGACCCTGCGCAAGACCCGGCGCGCGGGCCGCCCCAGCTTCCTCGGCGTCACCGGCCCGACCGGGCTGAACAGCCTGGAGGACTTCGACGACGCGCTGCCCCGGGCCGCGATGAAGGCCAAGTACGCCTTCGAGAGCCGCACCAGGGCCGAACCGGAGGAGCCGCCGACGCCCCGGCCCAGCCTGCGCGAGGCCTTCCGCCGCGGCCCCGGAGGGTACGGGCCGGACGGCTTCGGCGGGCACCGGACCGAACCCTACGGACCGGAACCATTCGACCGGGACCACGACCCCGACCGGGACCCCGACCGGGACGGCCCCGTCGCCCGGAACGATCCCCCCGGCCGCAGCACCCCGCTCGACCGCAACACCGACCGAGTAGATCGCACGACCGATCGCACCACCGGCCGCACCACCGACCGCAACCACCGCACCGCCCGTGAGAACGATCGCGACCACCGCTACGACCGTGACGACGGCGATGACCCCGATGCTGGGATGGCGCCCTTGGGAGGACCGAACCGATGAGCGACAACACCACCAGGAACCTCCGCCTCGGCGCCGCCGAGATGGCCGCCGCCCGCGAGGCCGCCCGGCGGGCCGCGGAACAGGACCGCAACGGCCGGATCATCACCTTCTACTCCTACAAGGGCGGCACCGGCCGCACCATGGCCCTCGCCAACACCGCCTGGATCCTGGCCGCCAACGGCTTCCGGGTGCTCACCGTCGACTGGGACCTCGAAGCTCCCGGCCTCGCCAAGTTCTTCCACCCCTTCCTGGACCCGGCCTCGCTGGCCGGCACCACCGGGATGATGGACCTCATCGCCGAGTACCGCGAGGAGGCGCTGCGCCCGGTCGAGCACGCCGAGGGCTGGCACCTGGACTTCGCCCGGGTGCACCCGCACGCGCTCTCGCTCTCCTGGCCGTACTTCCCGGCCGGCGGCAGCCTGGACTTCCTCTCCGCGGGCCAGTTCAACCGCGACTACTCCGAGGCCGTCACCCACCTCGACTGGGACATCTTCTACGACCGCTTCGACGGCGGGCAGTTCTTCGACGCGCTCAAGGCCGACATGGCCAAGCGCTACGACTACGTGCTGATCGACTCCCGCACCGGCCTGTCCGACATCGCCGAGATCTGCACCGTCCAGATGCCCGACGACCTGGTGGTCTGCTTCACCCTCAGCGACCAGTCCATCGACGGCGCCTCCCGGATCGCCCAGCACATCCACGACCGCTACCGCGACCGCGGCATCCGCATCCTGCCCGTCCCGATGCGCATCGACGAGGGCGAGAAGGAGAAGGCGGACGCCGGCCGCGCCCTCGCCCGGGTCCGCTTCGACGGCCTGCCCGCCGGCCTGGGCGGTGAGGAACTCGCCGGCTACTGGGGCTCGGTGGAGATCCCGTACCGGCCGTTCTACGCCTACGAGGAGATCCTCGCCACCTTCGGCGACCAGACCGGCACCCCCACCTCGATGCTGGCCGCCTGCGAACGGCTCACCTCGATGATCACCGAGGGGCGGGTCAGCGGGCTGCCGGCGATCGACGAGGAGGTGCGGCTGCGCTACGTCGACGCCTTCACCCGCCGCCGCCCGTCCGTCCCCGCCGACCTCTACCTGTCCTACGTGCCCGAGGACCGGATGTGGGCGGACTGGATCGAGTCCGTGCTCACCAGGGCTGGCTTCCGGGTGCTGCCGCGCGACCTCAGCGCCGGCACCGACCCGCGCGAGGAGACCGAGCGCGGCATCGACTCCGCCTACCGCACGGTCGCCGTGCTCTCGCCCGCCTACCAGCGCTCCCCGCAGGCCCGCGCGCTGTGGGAGTCGGTGGTCAACTCCGACCCCTCCGGCACCCGGCGCCAGCTGCTGCCGGTGCGCGTCGGCGACGTCCGGCTCACCGCGCCGTTCAGCAACCGCAACCCCGTCGACCTGGTCGGCCGCGACGAGACCCAGTCCATCCAGAGCCTGCTGCGCGCCCTCGGCCGCGGCGACGCGGTGCTCGGCGACGCCCCCACCGGCGGCCCGCGCTTCCCCGGCAGCAAGCCCTCGGTCTGGGACGTCCCGCCGCGCAACCCGTCCTTCACCGGCCGCGCCGCCGTCCTGGAGCAGCTGCGCAACCAGCTGCGCGGCGGCATGGCGGCCGTCCTGCCCACCCCGCAGACCCTGTACGGGCTCGGCGGCGTCGGCAAGACCCAGGTGGCGCTGGAGTACGCCCACCGCTTCATGTCCGACTACGACCTGGTCTGGTGGATCGACGCCGAGCAGACCGAACTGGTCGCCCCGGCACTGGCCGAACTCGCCCGCCGACTCGGCCTGCGGGTCGGCGACTCGGTCACCGAGGCCGCCGAGGCCGCCCGGGAGGCGCTGCGCCGCGGCGTGCCCACGTCGCGCTGGCTGCTGATCTTCGACAACGCCGACGAGCCCTCCGAGATCCGCCGGTTCTTCCCCGGCGGCTCCGGCCACATCCTGGTCACCTCCCGCAACCAGGCCTGGACCGGGCACGCCGAGGCGCTGGAAGTCGACGTCTTCACCCGCGGCGAGAGCGTCGAGCACCTGTGCCGGCGTGCCCGCAGCCTCTCCCGCCCGGACGCCGACCGGGTCGCCGAGGCCGTCGGGGACCTCCCGCTGGCCGTCGAGGTGGCCGCCGCCTGGCTGGACACCACCGGCACCCCGGTCGACACCTACGTCAACCAACTGCACGCCGAGGCCGCCCGCGCCCTCGCCGTCGACCACCCCACCGACTACCCCACCCCGGTCGCCGCGACCTGGAACGTCTCGATCGGACGGCTGCGCCAGCAGTCCCCGGCGGCCGTCCGGCTGCTCCAGCTGTGCGCCTTCTTCGCGCCCGAGCCGATCTCGATGAACCTCTTCTACAGCGACCAGATGATCCGCGCGCTGGTGCGCTACGACGCCGACCTCAGCGACAAGTTCATGCTGGGCAAGGTCATCCAGGCGATCGGCCGGTACGCCCTCGCCAAGGTCGACGCCGGCAGCAACAGCTTCCAGGTGCACCGGCTCGTCCAGGCGGTGATCCGGGCCGGGATGACCGACGACGAGCAGGAGATCGCCGTCCACGAGGTGCACCGCATCCTCACCGGCGCCCGGCCCGTCCTCGGCGACACCGACGACCCCGCCAACTGGCCCGCCTTCGACGAGATCTGGCCCCACCTGTCGCCCTCCAAGGCGCACAACTGCGACGAGGCCGACACCCGCCAACTGCTCATCGACCGGGTCCGCTACCTGTGGAAGCGCGGCGAACTCGACCGCGCCCGCGACCTCGGCCACGCCCTCGACGCCGAATGGACCAGCAAGCTCGGCGACGACGACCGGCAGACCCTGCTGCTGCGCTTCCAGCTCGCCAACGTGCTGCGCTCCCAGGGCAACTACGCCGAGGCGCTCGCCCTCGACGAGGCCACCCTGGAGCGCCAGCGGGTGCTGCTCGGCGAACACCACCCGTACACCCTGATGACGGCCGGCTCGCTCGGCGCCGACCGGCGGGCACTCGGCCGCTTCCAGGCCGCGCTCGACCTGGACCAGGAGATCCTGGAGCAGTTCCGCGAACTCTTCGGCGACGACAACCCGCGCACCCTGTCGATGGCCAACAACCTGGCCATCGACTACCGGCTGGTCGGCAACAGCGAGGCCGCCCGCGAACTCGACCAGGAGACCCTCGACCGGCGCACCGCCGTTCTCGGCCCCAAGCACCCCTACACCCTGTCCACCAAGTCCAACCTGGCCCGCGACCTGCGCGAACTCGGCGACTACCGCGGCTCGGTGGACCTCCTCCAGGAAGTCACCTCCGACCTCGGCGACGTGCTCGACCCGGACCTCCCGGAGAACCTGCGCAACGCCAAGTCGCTCGCCGTCTCGCTCCGCCGGATCGGCCAGCTCGCCGAGGCCCGCCGGATCACCAAGGAGACCTACGAGCGCTACCTGGAGCGCTACGGCGCCGACGCCCCCGACGCCCTCGCCTGCGCGCTCAACCTGGCCGCCGACCACAGCGCCTCCGGCGACAAGGAGGCCGCCCGCGACCTCTGCTCCACCGTCTTCGAGGGCCACCGGCGGCTGTTCGGCGACGAGCACCCGTTCACCCTGGCCTGCGCCAACAACCTCGGCATCTACCTGCGCGGCAGCGGCGACGTCCAGGGCGCCATCGAACGCGGCCGGCTCACCGTCGACGGGCTGACCCGCTCCGTCGGCGCGGAGCACCCGTACACCCTCAACGCGGTGATCAACCTGGCCAACGCCTACGGCGACGACGGGCAGACCGACCTCGCCGAACAGCTCGGCCGGTCCGCCTACGCCGGCCTGTGCGGGCGCTACACCCCGCAGCACCCGGACGCCGTCGCCTGCGAGGCCAACCTGGCGATCACCCTGCGCGCGGCCGGCCGGCACACCCAGGCCGCCGAACTGCGCGCCCGGGCGATCTCCGAGCTGATCCGGCAGTTCGGCGAGGAACACCCCAACACGGTCTCCGCGCGCGGCTGGAAGCGGATCAACCGCGACCTGGAGCCGCAGCCGGTGTAGTTGGGGAAGGGGGCGGGGTACGCTGCCGAGCCATGAGCGAGAGCAGCGAGCGGGCCACGGACCCGACCACCCCGCCCCCGGTCCTGGTCACCCGGCACCCCGCGCCCGGCGTCCTGGAACGGCTCACCGACCGGTACGCCGTCACCTGCGGCGAGACCGACCGGGAGCTGGACCGGGCCGAACTGCTCGACGCCGTCCGCGGTCGCCGGGCCGTGCTCACCACCCTCAACGACCGGGTGGACGCCGAGTTCCTGGACGCCGCCGGCCCGCAGCTGGAGATCGTCGCCAACCACGCCGTCGGCTACCACAACGTCGACCTCGCGGCCTGCGCCGAACGCGGTGTGGTCGTCACCAACACCCCCGGGGTGCTCACCAACGCCACCGCCGAGACCGCCTGGGCCCTGCTGCTGGCCGCCACCCGCCGGCTCGGCGAGGGCGAGCGCCTGCTGCGCTCCGGCACGCCCTGGACCTGGAGCCCGAACTTCCTGCTCGGCCTGGAACTGGCCGGCACCCCGCTCGGCGTGCTCGGCATGGGCCGGATCGGGCAGTCGGTGGCACGCCGGGCCGCCGCCTTCGACATGCCGGTCAGCTACCACAACCGCCGCGAGCTGCCGCCCGAGCAGGCCGCCGGCGCCGGGTGGAAGCCGCTGGAGGACCTGCTCGCCACCTCCACCGTGCTGGTCGTCACCTGCCCCTGCACCGAGGAGACCCGGCACCTGCTGGACGCCCGCCGGCTGGCCATGCTGCCGCCCGGGGCGGTGGTGGTCAGCATGACGGCCGGCGTGGTGGACGAGGAGGCGCTGGCCGCCGCCCTGGAGTCCGGCGCGCTGTTCGCCGCCGCCGTGGACAACTTCGAGCACGAGCCCGCCGTCCCGTCCGCGCTGCTCGCCCAGGAGCGCGCGGTGCTCGTTCCGCACCTGGGCAGCGCCACCGTGCGCACCCGGCAGGCGATGGGCGACCTCGCGGTGGACAACATCCTGGCGGTGCTGGACGGTTCCGGGCCGTTGACCCCGATCCGGAGTTAACCCGCCGCCCAGGCCAGGGCCGTGGTCATCACCCGGAACGCCCCGAAGTGCGCCGCGCCGGGCTCCAGGAAGAGCTCGGAGCCCGGGATGTGGTCGGCCAGCCAGCGGGAGTGGTCGACCGGCGAGAACTGGTCGTCCGCGCCGTGCCACAGCCAGGTCGGCACCCCGATCGACCCGACCTCGAAGCCCCACTCCGCGGTGAAGGCCAGCACGTCGTCGATCCAGCCGTCCGCGCCGTGCCGGAACGCCTCCCGGTAGTTGCTCTGCAGCATCCGGCGCAGCCCGCTGTCCGCCACCACCTCCCGGTCGGCGGGGGAGAGTTCGGTGCGCAGCCCGTTCAGCAGCCGGACCGGGTCGTCCTTGATCTGCCGGGAGCGGAACTCCATCGCGTCCGCGATCCGGCCGTGCCCGCGCTCCGCCTCCCGGTAGGCGCGGACGTTGGACGGGGTCATCCCCGCGTACCAGTCCAGGCCGGTCGCGGCGCGCGGGGCCAGCCCCACCAGCACCGCCACCCGGCTGACCCGCTCCGGCAGCAGCGCCGCGCAGGCCAGCGCGTGCGGGCCGCCGCCGGAACGGCCCAGCACCGCGAAGCCGTCCAGCCCCAACTCGTCGGCGATGGTGCGCACATCGGCCGCCGCGTGGGCGACCCGGCGGCCGAACAGCCGGGTCGAGTCGCCGTAGCCGGGCCGGTCGTAGGAGATCAGCCGCACCCCCAGCCGGTACAGCACGGTGCTGCGCGGGTGCGGCCCCACCCTGCTGCCCGGCATGCCGTGCAGCAGGAACACCGGACGGCCGCGCGGGTCGCCGAGGGACTCGACGGCGAGGGCGCGGCCGTCCGCCGTTTTGACCATCCGTAACGCCACGCGTTCCTCCTAGTACTCCGGGTCGGTGGTGGTGCGCACCTCCCGGCGGGCCTGCCAGGTGGTGTGCTCGCGGGACACCGCGTCCTCGGCGTCCCGGGCCAGCCGGGCCCAGAGCTCCTCGGCGTCCACCGACTCCAGGTCCAGCCGGGCGAGTTGGAGGCGGATCAGCTCCAACTCCTCGGCCGCCAGCGCGTACGCGGCGGCCAGCGGGCGGTACTGGCGCAGCTGCGCCCAGGCGGTGACCGAGGCGGCCACCGCCGAGACCGTGCCCAGCGCGTCGTAGGTGAACGCGCCGAGCGCCCGCAGCACCGCCAGCGCCAGACCCAGCGCCGGCAGCAGCACTCCCAGCACGCCGGTCCAGTACCCGGCGCGGGCGCAGTAGCGGGCCTTGCGGCGGTACCAGTCGTGCTGCACCCGGATCCGCTCGTTCAGGTACACCTCGCGGCGCACCGCCAGCGGCTGGCCGCGCAGGTCGCGCATCGCCTCGGTGACCTCGACCCCGCTCGCCGGCACGGGCACCGGGCTGTCCCGGAAGGCGCCCAGCACCCTGGTGAGCTGGAAGCGGTACAGCCCCTCGGCGTCCGGCAGGCTGCGCGGCGGCGGTCGGTAGGCGTCCGCCCGGACGGCGAACTTCCAGGCCAGTGTCTTCACCGACTCGGCGGCCGCCCGGCCCTCGTACCAGAGGCCCTGCGGGTTCTGCCGGCCGATCACCACCGCCAACCCCACCGCGCCCAGGTACGCGGCGGCGGCCGACCAGGCCCACGGCTCGCCGTCGGCCGAGCCGGTCGCGGCGGCGAGCAGCAGCAGGGCGAGCTCCCCGGCGGAGAGCAGCACCGCGCGGCGCTGGCCGCGCAGCGAGGCCGCGTCGGCGGCCCAGAAGAACTCGGGCAGCAGCTCCTGTTCGCGCACCCACCCGGTCGGTCCCGCACCAGACGCCATGCTCGGCCCCCACCCGTCGCTCAGGTCCCTCGGCTCTCCTGCCCCGGGCGGCTTCCCGGTACGCCTGGCGGTGGCCGGAGCGGTCCGCAATGGCCGGGAAGGCCCGCTGGATTGTCCGGTACGCCCCGTAGTCGCACCGGCACTCGCCGTCAGCGGGCGTGCAGGGGAGGCGGGCCGATCGGGATCCGTCGGTCCTGCCGCTATCAGTAGGTGTAGAGGATGCGCTCGGCGTTCTCGGCCATCTGCTCGGCGTTCCACTCGGTGCCCCCCGGCACGTTGCCGGAGCGGAACAGCGGCGGCGCGGGCGCGTCCCCGGCGGCCGCCCGGTCGGCCAGCCGGCCGACCGCCGAGGCGACCACGGCCTGCATCAGCGCGCTGGTGACGATGGTGGAGACCGGGCCGAAGGAGGTCTCGGCGCCCGGGTGGCTCAGCTCGCCGTCGCCGACCGCGACCTTGCTGTCCAGCACCACGTCGCAGTGGTCCTTCAGGTAGGTGCCGGAGGGGTGGGCCGAGGGCACCTCGCCGGGGTAGGCCAGCGAGGTCACCCCGATCACCTTCAGGCCGCGGTCCCGGGCGTACCGGGCCAGCTCGACCGGCATCACCTGGCGGCCGGACAGCGAGATGAGGAAGAGCAGGTCCCCGCTGGTCGCCGGGGTCAGGTCCAGGGTCGCGGTGGCGAGCCCGGAGACCCGCTCCAGCGCGCTGGACAGCGGCGCGGGCATCATCGTCACCCCGGCCATCCCGGGCACGTTCAGCAGGTTCATCGGGACCAGTCCGCCGGCCCGGTAGACCACGTCCTGGGCCGGCAGCGAGGAGTGCCCGGCGCCGAAGGCGAACACCCGCCGCCCCTCGGAGACCGCCTCGGCCAGTAGGGCCGCCGCCGCCTCGATGGTGTCGGACTCCTCCTCGCGGACCCGGTTCAGGTGGGCGATCGCGGCGTCGAAGTACCTGCCGACCAGGTCGTTCATCGGGTGCCTTCGCTCTCTGCCGGTGGGGGCGCCGGCCGGGTGGGGCGGCCGGGATGGCCCGGACCGCCAGTGGAGAAAGCTACGGCGAGCACGGTCGCGCCCCGGCGGCACCGCTGTCAACAGGAACGAAAACCGGTCCCGGAAACCCCGGGGCGGGCCCGGTTGTCGGTGCGGTACGTCAGAATTGGCGGTGAGGACACCGAAGAACGGAGCCAGCGGCGATGTCTGGGCTGATCGACACCACAGAGATGTACCTTCGCACCATCCTGGAGCTGGAGGAAGAGGGCATCGTCCCGATGCGTGCCCGGATCGCGGAGCGGCTGGAGCAGAGCGGACCCACGGTCAGCCAGACGGTCGGCCGGATGGAGCGCGACGGGCTGCTCCAGGTCGCCGGGGACCGCCACCTCGAACTCACCGAGGAGGGCCGCCGGCTCGCGGTGCGCGTCATGCGCAAGCACCGCATCGCCGAGTGCCTGCTGGTCGACGTGATCGGCCTGGAGTGGGAGCAGGTGCACGAGGAGGCCTGCCGCTGGGAGCACGTGATGAGCGAGACGGTCGAGCGCAAGGTGCTCGCCATGCTCGGCCACCCGACCCAGTCCCCGTACGGCAACCCGATCCCGGGCCTGGACGAGCTGGGCGACACCAAGGCGGAGGGCGAGGGCTTCGACGCCGCGCTCGTCCCGCTGGACTCCGTCAAGCCGGGCGAGGCCGGGGCCGACGTGGTGGTCCGCCGGATCGGCGAGCCGATCCAGACCGACAGCGCGCTGATGAGCACCCTGCGCCGGGCCGGCATCCGGCCGGGCTCCACGGTGAAGGTGACCATGGGCGCCGGCGTCGGCGGTGTGCTGGTCGGCACCGGGGAGAACGCGGCGGAGCTGGGCAAGGACATCGCCCAGCACGTCTTCGTCGCCCAGGCCTGAGTCACCGCCCCACCGCCTCAGCCCACCGCCTGACCCCACCGCCTGACCTGGTGCCCCGCCTCGTCGCCCGACCCCGGTCGGCCGGGGCCGCCCGCTCCGTACCGACGATCAGGGCCCGCTGCTCCCCGTGCAGCGGGCCCTTCTCGTCCTCCCCGGCCCCTCCTGTCCCTCCCGCTCCCCTCCATCGCCTCGCCCGGCTTCCCCGTCCGAGCGACCCTTCCGGCGACCCCCACACCGCCATTCCTCCCCTCGGTCGATCTTGGCAATCCTTGAGCGCAGTCACTCGTACGGGGGGCTTTCCCGGTTGACCAGCGGGTAGACCGAGGCCTTATCCGCACATGCGTATGACGGGCCTCGTCTCCGGTGGGAGACAAGGCCCGTCACTCGCGCGCGTTGTGTCGCGCGGTGCGCACCCTCACCCGATCGGCGCAGGGCGGCAGGCTTCGGCCCGGACCGGACCTCGGGCCCGCGGCGGGGCGTGGTCCGGTCAGACGCCCGCCGGCTGGGCGGCCGGGACGGGCTGCGCGGGCGCCTCGCGGCCGCAGGCGTACGCGAGCGGGCTGATCAGCTCGGCGGCGTCCGGCAGCCAGCGGTTGGACTCGGAGGGGGAGCGGGCCCACTGGGCGTAGCCGGTGGAGCCGATCCGGGACGGCGGGGCGACCGTCCAGTCCCCCTCGCCGCGGGCGACCAGGTCCAGCCGCCCGGGCGGCCAGCCGAGCTTGCGGAGCATCTCCGGCAGCTTGGCCGCGACCCCGGGCAGCACCAGGAAGTGCAGCCGCCGCCCCACCCGGCCGGGCGAGGTGGGCAGCACCACGACCGGCCCGAGCTGGAGGTCCATCCGCTCCATCCGGGCCAGCGCGAGGCACCCGGCCGTCTCCGGCACGTCCAGGACGTCGAAGGACCGGCCGGTGGGCAGCAGGATCGAGGCCTTGGGCCGCTCCGTCCACCAGCGCCGCACCGCACCGGGCCCGGCGCTCGCCTTGCGGGCCCAGTCCGCGTCCAGCGGGTGGGCGCCCGGCTGGGTGCAGCGCTGGTCGCCGCAGGAGCAGCGGGCGGGGCCGTCGCCGTCGATCAGCCAGGCGCCCGGGGCCACCTCCCAGTGGCGGTTCTCGGCGTAGCCGACGGCTTCGATCAGCAGCGGGGGCAGGCCGGCGTTCTTGTCCTGGCCGGGGGCGTCGGGGATGTCTTCCACGGGCTGCTCAACTACCGTGTGTGAGGCTGGTTACGGCCCGGCGGGCCCCGGTCGGCCGCATCCCGGCAATGTCACCCGAACCGGTGACTCAAGCGAGTTGGGGCGGGCGGAGGCGGGCGCAGCGGGGGCGCACGGAAGCATTCCCCAGGGCGCGCGGGGGGTGCGGTTCGTCACCGTGGGTATCCCGCTGGCGTTGCTGATCGCTAACCTGGGGTCAGATTCCTTGGACGGTCGGACAGTCGGCAACAGATCAGCACATCGTCGCCCGCCGGCCGGGACCGGAGGGTGTGGGGAGGCGAAGCCCAATGGCCGCGAGACCACTCGTCGCACGACAGCCCAACGAGCGCCTGCAGCAACTGATCCAGGAGGCCAGCTGCTCCAACGCCGGTCTGGCCCGCAGGGTCAACCTGTGCGGCGCGGAGCACGGACTGGACCTGCGCTACGACAAGACCTCCGTCGCCCGCTGGCTGCGCGGGCAGCAGCCGCGCGGGCAGGCGCCGGCCGTGATCGCCGAGGCGCTCGGGCGCAAGCTCGGCCGCAGCGTGTCGGTCGAGGAGATCGGCATGGCCGACGGCAAGAACCTCAGCTCCGGCATCGGGCTGCAGTTCGCGCCGACCCTGAACGCGGCCCTGGAGCAGGTGTGCGAGCTGTGGCGCAGTGACGTCGGCCGGCGGGACTTCCTGACCGGTGCGACGGTCGCCGCCTCCGCGCTGGTGGAGCCCAGCCGGGACTGGCTGATCACCCCGCCCGACCCGGTGGTGGCCCGCGCCGGCGGCCCCCGGGTCGGCCCCACCGACGTGGCCGCGATCAAGGCGACCACCGCGATGCTGGTCGACCTGGACCACCGCTTCGGCAGCGGTCACGTCCGCCCGGTCGTGGTGCACTACCTCAACTCGGTGGTCTCCGGCCTGCTCGGCGGCGCCTACCGGGAGGAGACCGGCCGCCAACTGTTCGCCGCGGTGGCTCGGTTGACCGAACTGGCCGGCTACATGGCGGTGGACACCGGGCAGCCCGGGCTCGCCCAGCGCTACTACATCCAGGCCCTGCGGCTCGCCCAGGCCGCCGACGACCGCGGCTACGGCGGCTATGTGCTGGCCGCCTCGATGAGCCACCTGGCGGCCACCCTCGGCAACCCGCGGGAGATCGCGCAACTCGCTCGCGCCGCCCAGGAGGGCGCCCGGACGGTGGCCACCCCGACGGCGATGGCGATGTTCTACGCCGCCGAGGCCCGCGGCCACGCCCTGCTCGGCGACGCCCGCTCCTGCGAGGCGGTGTCGGCCAAGGCGCTGGAGATGATGGAGAAGCGCCGCCCGGAGGACGACCCGGACTGGATCGTCCACTTCGACGACGCCTACCTCGCCGACGAACTCGCCCACTGCCACCGGGACCTGGAACAGGCCGGGCCGGCCGAGCACTACGCCCGCCGGGCGCTCGACCTCCACCCGCCGACCCGGGTCCGCCGCCGCGCGGTGGACCTGGTGCTGCTCGCCACCGCCCAACTCCAGCAGCGCGACCTGGAACGCGCCTGCGAGACGGGCACCCAGGCGGTGCGGCTGCTGAGCGGGCTGCGTTCCAACCGGGGCGTGGAGTACCTGGACGAGTTCCGGCGCCGGCTGGAGCCCTACCGCGAACAGCGGGTGGTGCGAGAGTTCCACGCCAGGGCGGACGCGGAGGCGGCCTGAGGACCGTCCGATCGTCTGTGCAGGGAGCGTGTGGGATTGTCACGCCCACGTGGTCACCCGGTGAGGCGAACCGGTAGCGTGGGCGCGACGTCCAAGGAACTGTGATGCTCCCAAGAACCGACGAGATGTGGTCCGCCGCCAGTGCGCGGTCCTGCACAGGTGAGGAATCGCGTTGAGTCAGCGCCGCTCGTATCCCAACTCGGGTGACTTCAACCTGGACGACCTGTTCCGCCCCGAGCCCGGCCAGCCCCAGGGCCAGCCGGGCCAGCCGCAGGGCCCCACGGCCGTGCCGCCGGTGGGCCAGCCGTCCGGGCAGCCCGAGTACCTGGGCGAGGGCGCGCACGCGCTGCCGACCCAGGCCCCGCCCGCCCAGCAGCCCCCGTGGGGCGCCGCGCCGCAGCCCGGTTACGGCGTCCCGCCGCAGGCCGAGGCCGCCCCGGAGACCCAGCACCTGCCGCCGTACCCGGCCGGCGACCCGCAGGGCGGCTACCCCGCGCCCCAGCCCGGCTACCAGGGACACCAGGGCTACCCGCAGGCCGTGCCGCAGCAGCAGCCGGGGTACCCGGGCCACGGGTACCCCCAGCAGGGCGGTTACGCCCAGGACGGCTACCCACAGCAGGACGGCTACGGGCAGCAGGACGGCTACGGGCCGGAGCGGGACGCCACCCAGGCGGGCCGCTCGGGCCGCGGCGGCCGTTCGTCCAACAAGCTGGTCATCGGCGGCGTGGTGGCCGGCTTCGCGGTGGCCGGCGTGCTGGTCGCCGTGCTGATGAACGGCGACGACACCACCACCAAGTCCGACCAGAAGACCGCCCCGGTCGCCGCCACCGGCAGCAGCGCCCCCGGCGGGGCGAGCGCGAGCGGCTCCGGCGCGGCGGCCGACCCGGAGGTCAAGGCCCAGGCCCAGCCGCTGTCCGACCTGCTGGGCACCGCCAGCGACAGCCGCAGCGCGGTGGTCTCCGCGGTCGCCTCGGTGCAGAAGTGCGACAAGCTGCCCGACTCGCAGCAGGCGCTGTCCGGCGCGGCCGGCAAGCGGCGCGAGCTGCAGACCAAGCTCGGCCAGCTGAAGACCGACAAGCTGCCCGGCGCCCAGCAGCTGGTCGAGCAGCTCAACGCCGCCTGGACTGCCTCGGCCCAGGCCGATGACGAGTACGCGGCCTGGGCGACCGACGCCCAGGCCTCCTGCGACCCGAAGAAGCCGGACACCGGCAACCAGCACTACAAGAACGCGGTGCAGGCCAGCGGCACGGCGACCACCGCCAAGAAGCAGGCCTCCACCCTGTGGAACGCGATCGCCACCCAGACCGGGCTGCCCAGCCGCAGCGACGGCGACCTCTAGCAGTGCGGAACGGCCTCTAGCAGTGCGGAAGGGCGGGCCCGCGCCGGGCCCGCCCTCGGTGCCGTGCCCGGTCAGCCCGGGGAACGGGCCCCGGTGAGCACCCAGCGGACGTCCACGAAGCCCGGCTGCTGCAGCGTCATCCGGCCGGTCCTGACCACCTGGTAGGTGACCCAGGTGTTCACCAGCCGCGGGGACTCGGTGCTCGGCAGCATGTTGGTGGTGCCCCAGTTCAGCGGAGGGGTGAGCCCGACGTCGATGCCCTCACCGCTGTCCAGCAGGGCGGCGATGGTCTTCGCGCTGACCGGCTTGCCGGCCGCCGCCAGCTTCTCGGTGACCACCCGGAACACCTCGTAGGCGACCCAGGTGGTCTCCACGCCCGGGTCGGCGACGTCGATGCTGTGCCCGTCGGTGGCCTGGGAGCGCACCACCGCGCGCAGCGCGTCCCAGGTCTTGGCCGACTCCGGCGGGTACCAGCTGGTGACGAACGCGCCGGCCAGCGGGCCGGAGTCGCCACCGGTGGAGTCGACAACCGACTGCTGGACGCTGCCGATCACCGAGGCGATCCGGGTGTTCTTCGCGTTCTGCCGCCGGTAGGCGTCCAGCAGGTTGCCCGTCGGCTCGGCGGCCAGGGCGCTGGTGACGCAGTTGCCCGGCTCGTCCTTGCCGATCGCCTTGCGGACCACCTGGCCGTAGTCCGAGGACTGCTCGGGCGCCTTGACGTCCAGCAGCTTGATCCCGGCCGGCTTGAGCGCGTTGCCCAGGTAGCCGAGCAGGTTGTCGCCGGCCGGGGTGTCCGGGCGGATCAGCGAGACGGCCTTGCAGCCGGCGTCGACCAACTGGCGGCCGCTGCCGGCGATCAGCGCGGGCATGCCGCCGTCCACCGGGTAGGACAGTGGGCTGGAGAACTCGGGCTGGGACAGGCCGTACCCGCCGATCAGCGGGATGCCGGCGCGCTCCAGCACCGGCATGAAGGCGTCGCCCCACTGGCTGTAGGAGCCGAGCACGGCGACCGCTTTGGCGTCCACCGCCTGCTGGGCGCAGGCCTTGGCGCCGTCCGCGGTGTTGTGCTCGTTGCACGTGATCACGTGCAGCCGGTGACCGCTCAGCCCGCCCTTGACGTTGACGTCGCGGCCGATCGACTCGGCGAGCGCGGTCATGCCGGGGCGGTCCGCGGAGCCGGTGCCGGACGGCGACCAGGTCATCACGGTCAGGTCGTCGGCGTTGGTGGAGGCATCGGCCGGTCCGCCGCACGCGGAGGCCGAGAAGAGGGTGGGGAACAGCACCGCGGCGGTCACCGCGGCGGCGATCGGGCGCCGCGGGCGGCGTCCGCTGATCGTGGGCCGGGCCCGGGAGGAGTCCCTTCGGCTGGTCATCGGTCTTCCCTCTCTGGGGCGCCATCCGGCGCACCGGGGAACAAGCCAAGCCCCGGCGCCGCAAGCCGAGAGGGCAGAAATGCGAACGCCCGGCAAACGGCCGCCGAAATCCGGGTCGGTACGCGTGTAGATCGTGAGTGGAGCACGAACAGACGGGGAACGTACGATCGTTCACCATGTCCGCCAGCACAGATTCTTCGCACCGGTCCGCCCGAAACCCTTCTCGTCCGGGCCACCGCTCCAGCACGATGGGCGGCATGCCGCTCAACGACCTGCCCTGGTGGCGCTGGCGAGCCCGACTGCGCTCGGCGCTGCACATGCTGTCCGACCCCGGTTTCCAGCACGAGGCCTGGCTGACCGGCCGGGAGGGCTACGGGGACGTCACCGACGCCGTCTACCGGCTCGTGGAGGACACCTGGCTGGACCGCTGGTCCGCCGAGAAGTACGTGGGCACCATGTTCCGCGACTCCGCCGAGGCCGCCCTGGTCGACGTCGCGGTGCTGCGCGCGGTGCAGCTGCTGCACGAGGTCGGCGCCGACGCCCCGGCCTCCGCCTACCTCGGCCACCCCGGCTGGCCGGAGACCGTCCGGGCCGCCCGCGAGGCCCACGTCGCCCTGGCCACCGGCGACGGGGACGACCCGGACGCCACCCCCAGGTCGCTGGACGTGCTGCGCATCCTGACCCAGGTCTGAGGCCGCCCGCCGGTCGGCGCCGTCCCGCAGTACGGGCAGCGGGGCGGCGACCGTCCACGATGTGACACGCTGGACCATTCACGCACGCGCGTGACGCATTCGTACGAGCTCAGAACGGGATACCCGCAGTGGAACAGCAGCCGGCCAGCGCCCAGTACGTCCTCACGCTGTCCTGCCCCGACAAGCAGGGCATCGTCCACGCTGTCTCCAGCTACCTCTTCATGACCGGCTGCAACATCATCGACAGCCAGCAGTTCGGCGACGGGGACACCGGACTGTTCTTCATGCGGGTGCACTTCTCCGCCCCCGAGCCGGTCACCGCCGACAAGCTGCGGGCCAGCTTCGCCGCGATCGGCGCCTCCTTCGGGATGGACTGGCAGATCCACCCGACCGAGCAGCGGATGCGGATCGTCCTCATGGTCAGCAAGTTCGGGCACTGCCTGAACGACCTGCTCTACCGCACCAGGATCGGCGCCCTGCCGGTGGAGATCGCCGCGGTGGTCTCCAACCACACCGACCTGCGGGACCTCACCGAGAGCTACGGCGTCCCCTTCCACCACATCCCGGTCACCCGGGACACCAAGGCCGACGCCGAGCGGCAGCTGCTCGACCTGGTCGAGAAGGAGAACGTCGAACTGGTCGTGCTGGCCCGCTACATGCAGGTGCTCTCCGACCGGCTGTGCACCGAGCTGTCCGGCCGCGTGATCAACATCCACCACTCCTTCCTGCCGAGCTTCAAGGGCGCCAAGCCCTACCACCAGGCGCACGCCCGCGGCGTGAAGCTGATCGGAGCCACCGCGCACTACGTCACCGCCGACCTCGACGAGGGCCCGATCATCGAGCAGGAGGTGGCCCGGGTCACCCACGACGTCAGCCCGGACCAGCTGGTCGCGCTCGGCCGGGACGTCGAGTGCCAGGCGCTGGCCCGCGCGGTCAAGTGGCACAGCGAGCACCGGGTGCTGCTCGACGGCACCCGGACGGTCGTCTTCGGCTGAGGCCCGCGGTCCGGCCGCGGCCGTTGCGTTGCGGCGGAAGCCGCGCGGCCGTCAGCGCCGGGAGAGCAGCGGCAGCGCGTGCAGCACCTCGCGCACCGCGGCGCGGTCACCGTGCTCGCCCACCGGCAGCCGGTCCGGGTCGCGGTGCGCGGCCGCCAACTGGCACAGCTCCAGGCCGTCCAGCACCATCGAGGCCACCGGCTCCCCGCCGGGAGCCCCCGCCGGCCCGCCGTCCAGCGGCACCAGCCACTCGCCGGCCGCCGGACCGTCCACCACCAGCCGCAGCCGCCGGCCGCCCGGGGCGGCCACGGGCGCGTCCGGCACCCCGGCGGGCTCCGGGTGCCCCGCGCGCAGCCCGGCCAGCGCCCGCGGCAGCAGCCGCACCACCAGCTCCACCATCTGCCGCAGGTGCTGCGGCGACGGCGGGGCGTACGGGTAGGCGACGGCGCGGGCCACGTCCTCGCCGTGCACGAAGCACTCCAGGGCGCGGTCCACGAAGGCGTCGCGCAGCGGCAGCACCGCGAAGCCGAGGTCGACCGGGGTACTGCCCTGCGGGGCCAGCGCGGCGCTGCGCACCAGGTCGTGGGTCTGCTGGCGCCAGCGCGCCCGCACCGACTGCGGCGGCAGACCGGCCTGGTCGGCGAGCAGCCGGGCGGTGCGCGCGCCGACCGCCGCGTACGGTCCGCCCTGCGGCGGCACCCGTGGCACCCGCGGCGCCGGGACGAAGGCCTCCTGCGGCGGCACCCGCCGCTCCGCGGCCGGCCCGGTGCCGGCCACAGCGGCGGCCGGCACCGGGTCGGGCAGACCGAGGGCGAGCGCCAGGAAGCCGTCCACGGCGGTCAGCCGGCCCAGCACCTCGGCCGGGTGCAGCCGCTCGGTGCCGCCGTACCACGGCAGTTCGGCCACCTCCTGCCACTCCTCCGGACCGAGGTCGCGCAGCAGCGCGTCGAGCTTGGCGGTCTCCGCGGTGTACGGCATCCCCCAGGCGGGGACGGGCAGTTCCGCCGGGCGGCGGGCAAGGCACCAGTCCAGCACCTGCCGGCGCAGCGAACCCGGCTGGTCCAGCGGCTCGTCCAGGGAGAGCCAGCCCGCCGCCTCGCGCAGCCGGGCCGCCTCCTCGGCACACTCCGGACAGTCTCGCAGGTGCTGCTCCAACTCGGCGGCCTCGCGCGGCGGGCAGGCACCGAGGGACCACGCGCCGAGCAGCGAGCGCAGGGCGTCGTGCCGCTCCTCGCTCATCCGCCCGCGCACCTCTCGACGATTCGCTCGCGCACGCTCACCTGCCCCCGTCCCCGTCGGTGTGCTCCTGGCGGGCGCGTTCGTCGGCCAGTTCGGTGGCCAGCAGCTCCAGTCCGAGCCGCATCCGCTGCTTGGCGGCCTGCTCGCTGATGCCGAGCAGCCGGGCCGTCTCCTGGTAGGTGCGACCGTCGTAGTACGTCACCGCGATGGTCTCACGCAGGGGTTGGGGCAGGGAGTCGACCACGTACTGCATCCGCGCGGCGGTGGCCACGGCGCGGATCTCCTCCTCGCCCGCGCCGGTGCCGCGGCCCGCGTCCGGTCCGGTGGCGCGCCGGGCCCGCAGCCGTTCGACCGCGCGGCGGTGGGTGAGCGAGCCGAGCCAGGAGCGCAGCGAGCCCTGGGCGGGGTCGAAGTCCTCCGGGTGCTCCCAGACGTGGGCGAAGACCTCCCGGGTGAGCTGGGCGGCGGCCGCCTGGTCGGCGAGTATCCGCCCGGCCAGGCCGTGCACCATCGGGGCGAGCCGGTCGTAGAGTTCGCCGAGCGCGGTCTCCTCGCCGCGGGCGAGGCGGCGCTGCAACTGCTCGTCCCAACGCGGGATCCGGTCCGGGGTGGCCATCGAGAACCAACCCTCCTGCCCGGCTCGTTGGCGTTACCCAACGGTATCCCCTGGCCGGTCGGCGGCGGAGGGGAATCCGCCAAGAACGGAACCCCGCCTCGTGGTTCGGATCCGTGGCGCCGGGTCGGCGGACGGCGGGTCGGCGGACGGGAGGTCGGCGGACGGCAGGTCGGCACCGGAGCGGCTCCTCCCGTGGTGGGAGGGTCCGCCGATGGCGCTGTTCGAGAACCGCTGGACATATGTCGCACGGGTGGTTCGCGAGTGGCGGGCGGGGCGACGGGGGTGTCCGGCGGTAGGTTCCCGCCCAGGGCGTGTCCGACACGCCCTGCGGGACCGGCGTCGGCCCGGGCCGGACGAGTACCGGTGCGAGGCTCGTGAGAGTGAGCGGGACAGTATGCACTGCCCTGTCCCCCGATCGCCGGAATATGCCCGAAGCGCTTGCTGCGGTCCGTCCGCCCACCCATCCTGAGGCGTATTCGTGTCGTGGCCGGTGCGCGACCGACGAGTTGACGCGGGCGAGTGGCGCGGGCGAACGGGTCGGCGAACGCCCGGGCGAGCCGGGTGGCACCGGGCGAAGTGCGAGGGCCCCGCCGGCCGGCTGATCCGGCCCGATCGGGACGTTGGCCGAACTGCGAGTGCGGGTGGTGGAGCGGTGCAGGTTCTTCAGGTACAGCTTGCGGTGCAGGCGGACCCCGCCGAGGTCGGCCGGGCCCGCCGGTGGGTGCGCTCGCGGCTGCTGAACCACGGGGTGGACCCGGACGCGCCGATGGCCGAGACGGTGGTGCTGGTGGTCTCGGAGCTGGTCACCAACGCCGTGGTGCACACCGGCTGTCCGGCCGTGCTGAGACTCTGTCTGCCGGTGGCCGAGGGTGCGGCGCCGGCCGGTCCGCCCGGCCCGCTGCGGGTCGAGGTGGCCGACGCCAGCCAGGCCGCCCCGGCCCCCCGGCACGCCGGCGCGGACGAGGACGCCACCAACGGGCGCGGCCTGGAGCTGGTCGAGCTGCTCTGCGAGCGCTGGGGCTGGTACCCGGACGGCTCGGGCAAGCGGGTCTGGTGCGAGATCGGCGCCGAGGCCCGCCCGGCGGATCCCCTGGCCGGGATGGACTGGGCGGCTCTGGCGCAATAACGGCTTCCGGCACGGCCGGTGTCGATCACCGGCCGAAAGCTGACGCAATCATTCCGAATTTCGGACTACCCATTGACGTGACGTATCCGACTGATCACGCTTGGGTGCGGCTCCCGTTGCGAGGGGACGCCGAGGGGACGTCCGTCCGCCGCCACGGTGCTGCTGTCCAGGGGGATCGCGTCAGCAGGGGGGATCGTGGACTGCCGGGCGCGGCCCACTCCTCGGCGAGTGCGGAGGCCGTGGCGCGGGTTCAGGGCCCGTGCGCCGCGCTCGGACGGCGGCCCGCCACGTTGCGCTCGGCGCGTACGCGGTCGGCCGCCGTCCGGTGCGCTGGCCCCGGTGAGGCGGATTCCGGCCGGCGGCCCGCCCTTTCCCGGGATTCACTCGGCCTTGCCTGCCGTCACCTGCCTTCACTCGGCCTCACTCGGCCTCACTCGGCCTCACTCGGCCTCACTCGGCTTCACTTGGCTCTACTCGGCTTCGGCCAGGACGCGGGACCGGGCCGGGTTCCGCTCCTGGGGGCCGGCCTGCGCCGGGGTGGTCCGGAAGGTGCGACGGTAGGTGGACGGTGCCACGTCCAGCCGGTCGCGCAGCTGCAGCCGCAGCGAGGCGGCCGTTCCGAAACCGGACTCCCGGGCGACCTGGTCGATGCTCAGGTCGGTGCGCTCCAGCAACTGCCGGGCCCGCTCGGTGCGCTGGGTGGTGATCCACCGGCCGGGGCTGGCCCCGGTCTCCTCGCGGAAGCGCCGGGTGAAGGTCCGTACGCTCATCCCCGCCCGGTCGGCGAGCCGGCTCAGCGGCAGCGGCCCGTCCAGGTGCTCCAGCGCCCAGGCGCGTACGGCGGCGGTGCCGGAGCCGCCGGAGTCCACCGGGCTAGGCGCCTCCACGTACTGCTTCTGGCCGCCGTCGCGCCACGGCGGCACCAGGCAGTTGCGGGCCACCGCGTTGGCCACCGCGCTGCCGTGGTCGCGGCGCACCACGTGCAGGCACAGGTCCACCCCGGCGGCCACCCCGCCGGAGGTGAGGACGTCGCCGTCGTCGGTGTAGAGCACGTCCGGATCCAGCAGGACCTTCGGGAACGCCCGGGCGAAGCGCTCGGTGTAGCGCCAGTGGGTGGTGGCCGGGCGGCCGTCCAGCAGGCCGGCCGAGGCCAGCAGGAAGGAGCCGGTGCAGATCGACATCAGCCGGGCGCCGGGCCGGATCCGCCCCAGTGCGGCGGCCAGTTCGGGGGTGAAGGCGGCGTCCACGTCGTCCGGGGTGGCGTCGTGGGAGGCCGGGACCACCACCGTGTCGGCCCGCTCCAGCAGTTCGGGCCCGTGGTCGACGGTGATCCGGAAGTCGGCGCTGGTGGCGACCGGCCCGCCGTCCAGAGTGCAGGTGGCCACCCGGTAGAGCGGGCGGCCGGCGTCGTCCCGGGCGTTGCCGAAGATCCTTGCGGGGATGCCGAGTTCGAAGGCGATCACGCCCTCCAGGGCGAGTACCGCGACCAGGTGCGCCATGCCGTTCCTTCCCGTTCCCGATCCATCCCCGGTGGTTCCCCAGCGGCTCCCGGTGGTTCCCCCGGTGGTTCCCCCGGTGGTTCCCCCGGTGGTTCCCCGTGGGGCGGGTCCGGGCCAGGGTACGCGCCGGGCGTGGCCCGATTCTTGCGAAAGCTGTCATTCGGGCCACTCGTCCGGACCGCGCCCGCTCGGGAGACTCGTCCATGTGACCGAACGCAGTGCCCTCGCCGCCTCCACGACGCCCCCCACCACCTCGATACCCGGCCCCGGCCGGCGCCCCCGGGTGCACTACGCCTGGGTGGTGGCCGCCGTCGCCCTGCTCGTCCTGCTCGGATCGGCCGGCTTCCGCTCCACGCCCAGCCTGATGATGGACGCCCTGCACAACGAGTTCGGCTGGTCGCTCGCGACGATCTCCAGCGCCACCTCCGTCAACCTCACCCTCTACGGCCTCACCGCCCCCTTCGCCGCCGCCCTGATGGACCGCTTCGGCGTGCGCCTGGTGGTGGTCTGCGCGCTGCTCACCATCTCGGTCGGCGCCGGCCTCACCATGCTGATGCGCCAGCCCTGGCAGCTGGTCCTCTGCTGGGGCGTGCTGGTCGGCCTCGGCAGCGGCTCGATGGCCGGAGCGTTCGCCACCACCATCACCGGCCGCTGGTTCCAGGCCCGCCAGGGCCTGGTCACCGGGGTGCTCACCGCCGCCGGCGCCGCCGGGAACCTGGTCTTCCTGCCGGTCGGCGCCTGGCTGGTCGAACAGCACGGCTGGCGCTCGGCCGTGGTGGTGGTCTCGCTCGCCGCCAGCGCCGTCGCGGTGCCCGTCCTGCTGCTGATGCGCGAGCGCCCCGCCGACCTCGGCCTGCTCCCGTACGGCGCCACCGAGGCCCCGCCCGCGCCGGTGCGGGACGCCCGCGCCCTGGCCCGCACCCTGCGGGTGCTGCGCGACGCCGCCCGCACCCGGTCGTTCTGGCTGCTGGCGAGCTCCTTCGCGATCTGCGGCGCCACCACCGCCGGCCTGGTCGGCACCCACTTCATCCCGGCCGCGCACGACCACGGCATGCCCGTCACCACCGCCGCGAGCCTGCTCGCCCTGATCGGCCTGTTCGACGTGGTCGGCACCGTGTTCAGCGGCTGGCTCACCGACCGGGTCGACTCCCGGCTGCTGCTCACCGTCTACTACGGGCTGCGCGGCCTCTCCCTGCTCCTGCTGCCCCAGCTGCTGGCCGGTTCGCTGCAGCCGCCGATCCTCGCCTTCGTCATCTTCTACGGCCTGGACTGGGTGGCCACCGTGCCGCCGACCGTCGCCCTGTGCCGCCGGCACTTCGGCGACGACGCCCCGATCGTCTTCGGCTGGGTGCTCGCCGCCCACCAGATCGGCGCCGCCGTGGTCGCCGGGCTGGCCGGCCTGGCCCGCGACGCGCTCGGCAACTACGACCTCACCTGGTACGGCGCCGGCGCGCTGTGCGCGGTCGCGGTCGGTCTCTGCCTGGCGCTGCGCACCGGACGGCCGACGGACCGGGTGGTGCCCGCCCTGTCCTGAGGCTCCCGGTGTTCTCGGGGCGGTGTCCGATCGGAGGGTTAGGCTCCGCTTCATGGCGCTCACCTTCACCCTCGACCCCAAGCCCGACCCCGACCTGCGCAGCGCCGTGGTGCGGCTCTGGACGGACGTGACCAACGCCGGCGGCGCGGTCGGCTTCGTGGCCCCGGTCACCGAGGACGAGGTCTGGGACACCGCCGACGAGCAGTTCGCCGGGCTCGCCCCGGACGGCCCCGACCGGCTGCTGGTCGCGCACGACGGCGCGACCGGTCGGCTGGCCGGGGTGCTGTTCTTCGCGTCGATGCGGTTCGAGCCGATGGAGCACTGGAGGCTGCTCAAGCGGGTCATGGTGCACCCCGACTTCCAGGGCCTCGGGTACGGAGCCGAACTGCTCGCCGAGGCCGAGCGGGTGGCCCGAGCCTGGGGCCTGGAGTCACTGCGGCTCACCGCCCGCGGCGGCCTGGGCCTGGAGCGCTTCTACGAGCGCTGCGGCTACCGCGAGGTCGGCCGGGTGCCGGCCGCGATCCGGGTCGCCCCCGGGGACGACCGCGACGACATCACCATGTGGCTCGACCTGCGCTGATCCCGCCCCGGAGAGGTGACCGGTGCCCCCTGGCCCGCGCCGGGTGTCAGGCATGCTTGACTGGAAGACCCGCCCCGGCTCGACCAGAAGGATGTGTCCCAGTGAGCAGCAACGGCCCGCAGAAGTCGCACGCCACGCTCCGCTACACCTCCATGCGGGCCAGCATCTTCCTCGGCTGCCTGCTGGTGGCCCTGCTGCTCGGGCACTTCGGGATCATCCCGGTGAGCGGTGAGGCCGGGGTGATCTTCCTGGTCCTGCTGGCCGCGATCGCCTCAGCGCCGCTCAGCTACGTGCTGCTGAGCAAGCAGCGCGACGAGATGTCCTCCCAGATCAACAGCAAGGTCGCCGGGATGCGCAACCGTACCGCCGAGCGGATCGCCGCGCAGAACGCCGAGGAGGACGCCGTGGACGACGCCGTCCGCGCGGCCGCCTCCCGGCAGAACTGATCCCGGGCGCAACCCGCGTGCCCGCTGAGCCCGCTGAGCCCGCCGTGCCCGCTGAGCCCGCTGAGCCGCACCCCGGCCCGGACGTCGACTCCGGAGCCGGAGCCGGCGTCGAGGCCGGGACCGGGACCGGGACCGGCGCCGGGGCCGAGCGGCCCGCCGGGACGTGGCCGACCCCCGTGCGCCGGCCCACCGGGCGGGACGTGGCCCGGCTCGCCGGGGTCTCCCAGGCCACCGTCTCGCTGGTGTTCTCCGGGGCCGAGGCGGGCCGCCGGGTCTCCGAGGCGACCAGGGAGCGGGTCCGCGAGGCGGCCCGCAGCCTCGGCTACCGCCCGCAGGCGGCCGGCCGGCAGCTGCGGCTGGGCCGCAGCGGGATGATCATGCTGGCCGTGCCGAACCTCCAGGGCCCGTTCTTCGGCCGGGTGCTGGAGGGCGTCCACCACGAGGCCGGCCGGCACGGGCTGGCGGTCGTGGTCAGCTCCGGCTGGGGCAGCGCCACCCTCGCCGAGGCCGCCACCGCGGGCCGCTTCGACGGCCTGCTGATCTGCTCCCCGGACGACAGCCAGCTGGGTGAGCTGCCGCCGGACACCCCCGCCGTCTTCCTGGACGCCGACCCCGGCACCGACCGGGCCCGCCCGACCGTCGAACTCGACGTGGCCGGCGGGATGCGGGCGGCCGTCGAGCACCTGGCCGCCCTCGGGCACCGCCGGATCGGGCACCTGCGCTCCACCCACGCCGCCTACACCTTCCGGGTCCGGCAGGCCGCCTTCGAGCAGGCCGTCCGCGAACTCGGTCTGGAGGTCGTGGAGTTGGGCGTGAGCCTGAACGAGGGCTATGCGGCCGCGAGAATCGTGGCGGGAGAGCTGCTGGAGCGGGCGGACCGTCCGCGGGCGGTGATCTGCGACGACGACGTGGTCGCCTCCGGCGTCTACCAGGCCGCCGCCGAGCGGGGGTTGCGGGTGCCGGAGGACCTGTCGGTGGTCGGCATGGACAACATCGCGGTCTCCGGGCTGCTCGCCCCACCGCTGACCACCGTCGACCTGCCCGGTGAGGACCTGGGTCGGGCAGGGGCGGCCGCGCTCGCCGGACTGCTGCGCGGGGAGCCAGTGGAGCCGCTCGCGCCGCTGGCCACCTCGCTGGTGCGGCGCTCCTCGACGGCCCCTGTGCCTGCCTCAGCCCCTGCCTCTGCTTCGGACCCGGCTCCGAGCTCGGACTGACGGGCCTTCGGCGAGCTGGCCCCGGCGGGCCGGTGTCCGACGGCGTGCCCGTTAGTACTAATCCGATCAGGTGAATCCGGATCTTTTCCTCTCGCGCCGTGGCCTCGGACGTTTAATCGGACGGTGAGATTCCGCCTATGCGGACGCCCCGACCACGATCCCCACGCCTGTCCAGAGCTGCCCGACTGGCCACCGCCTTCGGCCTGTTCGCGGGCACCCTGCTCACCGGAACCATCACCGCCCCGCCCGCCGAGGCGGCCGTCACCTTCACCAAGACGGTCGACAAGGCCACCGTGGTGCCCGGCGAGAACGTCACCTACACCCTGCGCTACACCTGCTCGGTGAGTGACTGCACCAGCGGGCACATCACCGACTCACTGCCCGCCGGGATGGAGTTCGTCGGCTGGGTCCCGGACGCCAGCACCGTCGACGTGGCCGGCTCCACCGTCCCGGCCGCGGGCACCGTCGCCGGCGCCCTCGACATCAAGCTGCTCACCCTCACCCCCGGGACCACCGCGACCGTCAAGGTCGTGCTCAAGTTCCCGAACTTCACCACCCCGAACAACACCCGGACCGTCAACTCGGCCACCCTGACCGCCGACGGCGAGCCCCCGGAGACCGGCTCCGCCTCCACCACCGCGCACGTCCAGCCCGACTACAAGGTCACCAAGGGCGTCCAGACCAGCAGCCAGGACGGCCGCTCGGTCACCTACCAGTTCAGTGCCTGCTCCACCGCCGGCGTCCCCAACGTCGACCTGGACGCCGCCCGGCTGGTCGACACCCTGCCGCCGGGCGCGGTCGTCGACACCGGGCGCTCGCCCGGCTGGGCCCAGGACCCGGCAGACCCGGACCGCTGGATCTACGACATCGGAGAGTTCCGGGCCGGCAACGGCCAGGCCGGCTGCCGCATCCCCGGCGTGCTGGTCGTCAACTACCCCGACCCGCCCTTCCCCAGCGGCACCACCTCCACCAACTCGGTGGTCCTGCAGGGCGACCCGCTCGGCCCCGAGCCGATGCGCGACCTGTCCACCGACACCGCGCAGACCCCGACCTTCCAGCCGCCCGCCACGGGCATCCAGGTCACCGCCTCCAAGGCCTGGCGGGACCAGGTCGTCTCCGGTGACATCGCCTCCTTCGGGATTCGTCCCGGCAACGCCGCCGGGCCCGCCACCAGCCTGGTGATGACCGACCCCGGCTCGGGTACCACCCCCGGCCTCTACGACTGGCTGATCCCCCAGGCCGTCCAGTGGTCGACGTGGACCCCCACCAGCATCGTCCTCACCCTGCAGTACCGGCTGAACGGCGACCCGACCTGGCAGACCTTCACCCCCACCAACCCGTTCAACGGCTCCAGGCCCGGCTGGATCACCTTCGCCACCGGCGCCGGCAACCCCGACTACGACGTGATCGGCATCCCGGCGGGCCGCTGGCTGGACGGGCTGCGCTTCGAGTGGAACGGCCCCATCCCGACCGGCTGGAGCCCCGGCGACGCCGTCCAGGTCCATGCCCAGGTGGTCACCCCCGGCCACGACGGCCGCCCGGCGCCCACCCCGCTGCACAACTGCGTGGACGTCACCGGCACCGACGCGGCCGGCGACACCTCCGCGGCCGCCGCCTGTGCCGACACCACCGTCACCGCCGCCGTCAACCTCGGCGCCGCCAAGACCACCACCGCCGGCGCGGTCCTCGCCCCCGGCGGTACCGCCACGTTCGAGGTGGTCCCGTACAACCGCACCGGCCGCACCCTCGACACCCCGCTCGTCCTCTACGACCTGCTGCCGCCCGGCCTGGTCTACGTCGACGGCAGCGCCCGCCGCAACCCCGCCTACCCGGACTCCGTCGCCCCCCGGTCCGTCCAGGTGCTGCCCGGCCCCGACGGCCGCCAGCTGCTCAAGATGACCTGGCCGGCCGGTGCGCCCGACATGATGTACCAGAACGACGGCAAGGCGTACCGCACCCTGATCGACGCCCAGGTCGCCGGCAGCGCCCAGCCCGGCACCCTCACCAACGACGTGTACGTCACCACCGAGGGCGCCACCGCCCCCGTCCGCTGCTCCTACTTCGGCACCGACAGCGGCGTGCCGGACACCCTCGACCTCAACGGCGACGGCAACACCACCGAGACCATGTGCCACGCCTCCTCGCAGGTCGAGGTGCAGGTCCCGGCCGTGCTGCGGTCCTTCAAGGAGGTCAAGGGCGACCTCGACAAGGACTACGCCACCACCGGCACCACCACCCCCGGCGGCGGCATCTCCTACCGGCTGACCGTCCGCAACGACTCGCCCGACCCGGTCACCGAGTTCATCGCGTACGACAAGCTGCCCACCCCGGGTGACTCCTACGTGCTGCGGCCCGACATCCAGCGCGGCTCCGCCTGGACGCCCTCGCTCACCCAGCCGCTGACCTCCAGCGACCCGACCGTGGTGATCGAGTACACCACCTCGCCCACCCCGTGCGTCTCCGGAGCGATCACGGTGCCCGGCCCGTGCGACGCCAACGCCCAGTGGAGCGGCACCTTCCCCGGCCCCGGCACCACCACCTGGTTCCGGGTCCGCCGGCCCGGCACCCTGGCGCCCGGCGCCCTCTTCACCCTGACCTGGCCGATGGTCGCCTCGGTGGACGCCGGCAACGCCGACTTCGCCTGGAACAGCTTCGCCTACACCGCCACCGACTCCAGCGGCAGCCCGCTGCTGCCCGCCGAACCCGCCAAGGTCGGCGTCGGCGTCCAGGCGCCCGTCCCGCCGAACAACGCGCTCGGCGACCTCGTCTGGGCCGACCGCGACGGCAGCGGCATCCAGCAGCCCGGCGAGGCCGGCGTACCGGGCGTCCGGGTCGAACTTCTGGACGGCGCCGGGCAGCCGGTCCGCGACAAGATGGGCAAGCCGGTCACGACGGTCACCGACGCCTCCGGGCACTACCTGTTCGACAAGCTGCCGGACGGGGAGTACGCGGTGCGCTTCGACCTGACGACCATTCCGTCCGGGGCCAAGGTCACCGTGCAGCATGCCGGGACGGACCCGGCGCTGGACTCGGACGCCGACCCCGTCACGGGGACCACCCAGACGGTGCGGCTGTCGGGCGGGCAGCGGGACCTGAACCTGGACATGGGGCTGGTGCTGGCGGGGTCGCCTTCGCCTTCGCCTTCGCCTTCGCCTTCGCCTTCGCCGACGTCGTCCCCTTCGCCGACCTCCTCCCCTTCGCCGACGTCGTCCCCTTCGCCGACGTCGTCCCCTTCGCCGACGTCGTCCCCTTCGCCGACGTCGTCCCCCTCGCCGACGTCGTCCCCTTCTCCGACCTCGTCGCCGTCTCCGACGATTTCGCCCTCGCCCACGTCGTCGCCGTCCCCGACGTCGTCCGGGTCGCCCTCGCCGAGCCCGTCGCACAGCCCGTCGCACAGCCCGTCGCACAGTCCGACGCACAGCCCGTCGCCGTCCCGGAGCCACGGGGGCGGTGAGCTGCCCGGCACCGGTGGGTCCGGGCTGGTGCCGGTGCTGCTGGCGACCGGTGTGCTGGGCAGCGGTGTGCTGTTCACCGTGATCGCCTGGGGTCGTCGAGGCCGCCACAGCTGATCGCTCCGGCGATCGCTCCGGATGAGTGGAAGGACATGACTGCGCCCGCCGGCCAGACCCCGGCGGGCGCAGTCGTCTGTGGGGGTGGGCGGTCAGCCCACCGGGACGGGTTCGGCGAGCGGCGCGACCGGTGCGCCGCGGAACCAGCGCCGGGCGCCGAACAGCACCAGTGCGCCGAGCGCGATCCCGCCCGCCGCGCAGACCGCGACCGAGCGCAGCGAGCCCTCGGCGAGGTGGCCGGAGACGGCGTAGCCGAGCGAGTTGCCGGTGGCGAACAGGGTGACCAGCCAGGCGAAGGCCTCGGTGACCGTCCCGGTCGGGGCCAGTTCGGCGACCAGGACGAAGGCGGCGGCCAGCAGCGGGGCGAGCAGGATGCCGGAGAGGAAGGCCAGCGCGGCCATCGGGTACGGGCCGGGCAGCGTGACCAGCGGCAGGTAGGAGGCGGCCATCGCGAGGGCCATCATCCAGGTGCGGGTCGCGGTGCTCTGCCGCCACTCGACCATGCCGTAGGCCAGCGCGCCGAGCAGTCCGCCGAGCGCGGCCAGCGCCAGCAGGGTGCCCCCGCCGCCGGGCAGCGTGCCGGAGTGCTGTTCGGCGTAGGCGATGAACAGCACGTTCTGGGCGCCTACCGCCCAGCCGGCCCCGGCCAGTCCGATCAGCAGCAGCACCAGGCCGGGGGAACGCAGCGGGCCGAGGAGTCCGGCGGACTGCTCGCGGGCGGGGGCGCGCCAGGTCCGGGCGGGCTCCGCAGTGGCCACGACCAGCGCACCGACCAGGCCGAGTCCGGCAGCCACCCAGAGCGCGGCGACCGGGCTGAAGAGTCCGGCGATGCCGGCGACGGCCAGCGGTCCGGCGACGTAGAGGATCTGCTGGGAGGCGGAGTCGAAGGCGTACGCGGTGTCGAGCTGGTCCTCGTCGACCACGTCAGGCCAGAGCGAGCGCAGGCAGGGTTCCAGCGGGGGCATCGCCAGGCCGGCGACGGCGGCGCCCAGGGGGGCGGCGAGCGCGGAACCGGGGGCGAGGGCGAGCAGGGCGTACCCGCCGCCGGCCACCACGGCGGAGGCGACCAGGACGCGCGGCTGGCCGGTGCGGTCGACGATCCGGCCGAGCACCGGGCCGCCGACGGCGGCGGCGAGCGCGTAGACGGAGGTGGCCAGGCCGATCCGGCCGTAGGGGACGCCGGCCTCGCGCAGGGCGAGGGCGATCACCAGGGCGGTCATGCCGGCGGGCAGGCGGCCGAGCAGGGTGCCGAGCAGGAGTCGGGTGACGTGCGGGGCGCGGAGCAGGGCGAGGTAGCCCATCGGTGGTCTTCTCCGGTCAGGGCAGGGGAGGGCGGGGCGCTGTCAAAGTTATACGTATAACTGCCGGTCGGTCAATCTGGCCGGAAGGTGGATCTGATGGGACATCAGCCTCGTTCGTGTCCGGATCCCCCTCCCGTCCCACTCCTGGATGCGGGTCCGGAGTGGCCTGATCTCAAACAAGTACTTTGAACATCTCAAACCTTTGCTGCTAACGTGTCGGCCGTGACCACTCCAGAAGCACTGCGGATGCACGGCCCGGGCCAGCTGCCCGGCGTCGCCCGCCCAGGTGCTCTGACCGGTGCTGTGGACAGCCCGCGCCGTTGTCGCGCCATGAGCTGTGCAGCCATGAGCTGTATCGCGGCGGCACGCCCCTGAAACGGGGTCGGCGACCCTCTCCCGTCCGGCTCCGCGCCGTGCCGCCTCCTCCGCTCCACCTCCCACCGTCAGCAACGCCCTCCCCCGGAGCCGCACCCCCATGTCCACAGCGCCCGAGGCGACCTCGTCGCCGTCCGTGCTCACCCGCATCCGCAAGACGCCGTTCTGGGTGCAGATCGTCGCCGGCCTCGTGTTCGGCATCGGCCTCGGCTACCTGGCCCGCGCCGCCGACATCTCCTGGCTCGCCACCACCCTGGAGACCATCGGCAAGATCTTCGTCCAGCTGCTCAAGCTGGCCGTGCCGCCGCTGGTGTTCACCGCGATCGTGGTGAGCGTCGCCAACCTGCGCAACGTCACCAACGCGGCCCGCCTGGCCACCCGCACGCTGCTCTGGTTCATGATCACCTCGCTGATCGCGGTCGGCATCGGCCTGGGCCTGGGTCTGCTGACCAACCCCGGCCAGGGCACCAACCTGAAGACCGAGGGCCTCAAGGCGCTCGACTCCAAGGGCACCTGGATCGACTTCCTGACCGGGATCTTCCCGACCAACATCGTCGACGCCTTCGTCAAGGTGAACGTGCTGCAGATCGTCTTCATGGCGGTCGTGGTCGGCGCCGCGATCATCAAGCTCGGCGCCAAGGCCGAGCCGGTCCTCAAGATCAGCGAGTCCGTGCTGGAGCTGACCCAGACCGCCCTCTGGTGGGTCATCCGGCTCTCCCCGCTCGGCACCCTCGGCCTGATCGGCAAGTCCGTCGCCAAGTACGGCTGGGACCTGCTCAAGCCCTTCGCCACGCTGACCCTCGACATCTACGTCGGCTGCGCGCTGGTGTTGTTCGTCGTCTACTCGCTGGTGCTGCGCTTCGCCGCGGGCCTCAACCCGGTGCACTTCTTCAAGGGCGCCTGGCCCGCCATCCAGCTGGCCTTCGTCTCGCGCTCCTCGGTCGGCACCCTGCCGGTCACCCGCCGCGTCACCGAGCGCCTCGGCGTCCCGAGCGAGTACGCGTCGTTCTCGGTGCCGTTCGCCGCCACCACCAAGATGGACGGCTGCGCCTCGATCTACCCGGCCGTCGCCGCGATCTTCGTCGCCCAGGTCTACAACATCGAACTGGGCATCAAGGACTACATCCTGATCGCCTTCGTCTCGGTCGTCGGCTCGGCCGCGACCGCCGGTCTCACCGGCGCGATCATCATGCTGACGCTGACCCTGTCCACCCTGGGCCTGCCGCTGGAGGGCGTCGGCCTGCTGCTGGCCATCGACCCGATCCTGGACATGATGCGCACCGCCACCAACGTCGCCGGCCAGGTGGTCGTGCCGGTCGTGGTCGCGGCGCGGGAGCGGATCCTGGACGTGGCCGCGTACAACAATCCCTCCGGGGACCTGTACGAGGAGGACGCGCCGAAGGCCGTGGTCCCGGCAGCGGCCTGATTCCGGACGGACATGCGGGAGGGCCCTTCCCCGGGTGACGGGGGAGGGCCCTCCGGCGTTCCCCGGTGCCTGTTCGGTGCCTGTTCGGGGGCGGCTGCAGGGGCTCAGGGCGCGGCGCCCAGGGCGCGGCCCGAAAAGGCAGGGGGCCCGCCCATGATGGGCAGGCCCCCTTGGGTGCTGCTCTTGTGCTCATGGTGACGGCTGTCGGGAGCCGCCGGCGGACCCGTTGGGGTCCCGAGCGATCAGAACATCAGAGGATGGTCAGACGGCGGTGACGTTCTCCGCCTGCGGGCCCTTCGGACCCTGGGTGACGTCGAAGGTGACCGCCTGGTTCTCCTCCAGCGAACGGAAGCCGTTCGCATTGATGGCGGAGTAGTGGACGAAGACGTCGGGGCCGCCGCCCTCCTGGGCGATGAAGCCGAAGCCCTTCTCAGCGTTGAACCACTTGACGGTTCCCTGAGCCATGCCGTTCTCCTTGCGATGCGTGTCGGGGGCCACACCGTGTGGTCCCCGGTCCGCTGCGCTGATCGCCCTGCCTCCGGACGAGTCCGAAGTTTTTCGATATTGCTGAAAAATTACAAAAAGCCTGCGGTTACATGCTCCGCAGGCTTCAAGTACTGCAAGGGGAATCAAACTGCAACTGAGGGCAACGCTAGCATGCGGTCGCTGTGACGACCAGAGGTCACTCGCCCTCCGGACAGCTCGTGTCGTGAGCCCCCGGAGCGGGGCCCGGAGTGGGCTGGGAACGGGCGCAGGAAGGCGTGTTGGGGGCGCGCACCGGAGCGGACGGCAGACCTCCGCGCGCGTGTCGGGTGGCCGGTGCGAGCCCCCACGAACACCGGGCATACGCTGCGGGGAAGCGCACGAACAGCAAGGGAGCGGCGCAGTGGCAGCACCGGACGGACAAACGCGGGAGCTCGAACTCCAGGAGAACACCCCGGTCAGGCCCAGGGTCGGCCATATTCAGTTCCTGAACTGCGTCCCCCTCTACTGGGGCCTCGCCAGAACCGGCAATCTGCTCGACCTCGACCTCACCAAGGACACCCCGGAGAAGCTGAGCGACCAGCTCGTCGGCGGCTCCCTCGACATCGGGCCGATCACCTGCGTGGAGTACCTGCGCAACGCCGACGACCTGCTCGTCCTGCCCGACATCGCCGTCGGCAGCGACGGCCCGGTGATGTCCTGCCTGATCGTCAGCAAGGTGCCGCTCGCCGACCTCGACGGCCGCCGGGTCGCCCTCGGCTCCACCAGCCGCACCTCCGTCCGGCTCGCCCGGCTGCTCCTGGAGGAGCGCGAAGGCGTCCGCCCCGACTACTTCAGCTGCCCGCCCGACCTCAGCGCGATGCTCGCCGAGGCCGACGCCGCCGTCCTGATCGGCGACCCGGCGCTGCGCGCCTACCTCGGACAGGCCGAAGACCTCGGGCTGACCGTCCACGACCTCGGCGAGATGTGGAAGGAGTGGACCGGCCTGCCGTTCGTCTTCGCGGTCTGGGCCGTGCGCCGCGAGTTCGCCGAGCGCCGCCCAGAGCTGACCGCGGCCGTCCACCGGGCCTTCCTGGAGTCCCGCGACCTGTCGCTGGTGGAGGCGGCCAAGGTCGCCGAACAGGCCGCCCGCTGGGAGGCCTTCGGGGCGGACGTGCTGGAGCGGTACTTCAGCGAGGCGCTGGACTTCTCGCTCGGCGTGCGGCAGCTCGCCGGGGTCGCCGAGTTCGCCCGCCGGGTGGCGCACGACAGCGGGTTCGCGCCGGATGTGACGGTGCGGCTGCTGGAGCCGGCGGAGTTGCCGGTCGGGCCGTAGGGCAGGGGCTCTCCCGCCCGGGCGGGGGCTTTCGCGGTGGGCGGGGCCGGGCGGAGGGTCGGCCCGGCCCGGTACGGTCTGCTCCCGAGGCGGGTCCGGCGGGGTACTGCGCGGGAGGCGGCTCGGGAGCGGCGTAGCGGCCGGGCACCCGCCCGGGCCGCGCGGGCGCGTGCGAGGGGAGCGTGCGGGGCATGCGGGCACTGGGACCGGACGATCCGCGCCGGGTGGGCGCCTACCGGTTGCTCCGGCGGCTGGGCTCGGGCGGGATGGGCCGGGTCTACCTCGGCCGGACGGCCGGCGGACGCGCCGTCGCCGTCAAGGTGGTGCGGACGGAACTCGCCGACGACACCGAGTTCCGGGCCAGGTTCCGCCAGGAGGTGGCCGCCGCCCGACGGGTCGGCGGCGCCTGGACCGCACCCGTCCTGGACGCCGACACCGAGGGCGAGCCGCCCTGGGTCGCCACCGGCTACGTCGCCGGCCCCGCGCTCGCCGCCGCCGTCCAGGACCACGGCCCGCTGCCGGAGGCCGCCGTCCGCGCCCTCGGCGTCGGGCTCGCCGGAGCCCTCGCCCATGTGCACGGGCTCGGCCTGGTGCACCGCGACGTCAAGCCCTCCAACGTGCTGCTCACCCTGGACGGGCCCCGGCTGATCGACTTCGGGATCGCCCGGGCCCTCGACGCCACCAGCGGTTTCACCCGTTCGGGGTATGTGGTGGGCTCGCCCGGCTTCATGTCGCCCGAGCAGGCGAACGGGCAGCCGGCCGGACCGGCCGGGGACGTCTTCTCGCTCGGCGCCGTCCTGGCGTTCGCCGCCACCGGCGTGCACCCCTTCGGCGAAGGGGTCAGCGCGGCCGTCCTGCTCTACCGGGTGCTGCACGAGGAACCGGACGTCAGTGGGGTGCCCGACGCGCTGCGGACCGTCGTCCTCGGCTGCCTGGCCAAGGACCCGGCCGCCCGGCCCACCCCGCAACAGCTGAGCGCCTGGCTGGACCCGGACGGCGCGGCCGGTGGCCGGCTCGCGCGGGGCGACTGGTTGCCGCCGGCGCTGGCGGCGGGGGTAGGGCGCAGTGCGGTGCAGCTGCTGGACCTGGAGGGGGAGGCGGGGGACGACCCGGCGTACCCGGACGGCTCGGACGGCTCGGCCTACTCGGGGGGCCCGGGGAACCTCGGGGACTTCGGGGACTTGGGGGCCTCGGGGGACTCGGGGGCCTCTGGTGACGGGCAGGGGTCGGGTCCGCGGCCGCCGTACGGCTACCCGCCCGTACCGGGGGCGTACCCGGAGACCGCCCGGCGCCGGCGTCGACGGGCCGTGACTGCGGGGGCGGTGGCGCTGGCGGTCGCCCTGATCGGGGGCGTGGGGTACGGGCTGTACGCGATGAGCCAGCGGCCCGATCCGGTGGTGTCGGTGCCCTCCGTCGGGCCGGTCCCGGCGATCGACCCGAGTGCGGCCATCGCGTCGCCCGGGACCTTCGTGCCGGACGGGTCGTCCGCGTCCGCGTCCGCATCCGCTTCGGCGGCGCCGTCCGGCTCTGCGGCCGGAGCGCCGTCGGGAGTCTCCCCGGTGCCCGGGGCGGGCGGGGGCGACGCGGTGCCGGCGGCGTTCCTGGGCACCTGGAGCGGGGACATGGTCACCGACAAGGGGCTGCCCGGCGGCACCACCACGATCACCGTCCACCAGGCGGCGCTCGGTCAGGAGGCCACCACCAGTCGCAACGCCCTCTCCGGGTTGATCTCGATCAGCTGCGAGGGCGCCTGGACGCTCAAGTCCGTCTCCGGCAGCACGCTGGTGTTCCAGTCCCGGCTGGTGCGCTCCTCGATTCCCGGCGCCTGCACCGGCGGCTCGAACTCGGAGACGCTCACCCTGCAGTCCGACGGGACGATCCGCTTCACCTCCGCCGACCCGGCCGCCGGCAACCCGGCCGGCACGCTGCGCCGGGTCGGCGGCGCTGGCGGTTGAGGTGGGCGCGGTTGAGGTGGGGGCGTCGGTCAAGCGGGCGAGCCGGGTCGAGGTGCAGTTCAGCGGGCTGACGCGGGCGCCCGAAACGCCTGGCGTAGGCTGGTTCGGCCGTACCCGAGTAGCACTTGAGAGAGAGAAGGCCGCCAGGTGACCGAGCTCGCAGCGACCACCCTCGATGCGTCCAGCACCGACCTGCAGGCCGTGCTCGACCGGGCCGCCGCCGGCGGCCGGATCACCCCGGAGGAGGCGCTGGAGCTCTACCGTTCCGCGCCGCTGCACGCGCTCGGCTCCGCCGCCGACGCGGTGCGCCGCCGACGCTACGCGGGTACCGAGCACATCGCGACGTACATCATCGAGCGCAACATCAACTACACCAACGTGTGCGTGACGGCGTGCAAGTTCTGCGCCTTCTACGTGCCGCCTAAGAGCGACAAGGGCTGGTCCCGCGAGCTCGACGAGATCCTGCGCCGCTGCGCCGAGACGGTCGAGCTGGGCGGCACCCAGATCATGTTCCAGGGCGGCCACCACCCGGACTACGGCGTGGAGTACTACGAGCGCGCGTTCTCGGCGATCAAGGCCGACTTCCCGCAGCTGGTGATCCACTCGCTGGGCGCCTCCGAGGTCGAGCACATGTCTCGGATCTCGGGCGTCTCCATCGAGGAGGCCATCACCCGGATCCACAAGGCGGGCCTGGACTCCTTCGCCGGCGCCGGCGCCGAGCTGCTGCCGGAGCGGCCGCGCAAGGCGATCGCCCCGCTCAAGGAGTCCGGCGAGCGCTGGCTGGAGATCATGGAGGCCGCGCACGGCCTCGGCGTGGAGTCCACCTCCACCATGCTGATGGGCACCGGCGAGACCAACGCCGAGCGGATCGAGCACCTGCGGATGATCCGCGACGTGCAGGACCGCACCGGCGGCTTCCGCGCCTTCATCCCGTACACCTACCAGCCGCAGAACAACCACCTCAAGGGCTCGACCCAGGCCACCGTCTTCGAGTACCTGCGGATGATCGCGATCGCCCGGCTGTTCCTCGACAACGTCGCCCACATCCAGGGCTCCTGGCTCACCACCGGCAAGGAGGCCGGCCAGCTGTCGCTGCACTACGGCGCGGACGACCTCGGCTCGGTGATGCTGGAGGAGAACGTCGTCTCGGCGGCCGGTGCCAAGCACCGCTCCAACCTGACCGAGCTGATCCACCTCATCCGCGCCGCCGACCGCGTCCCGGCCCAGCGCTCCACCACGTACGAGCACCTGCGGGTGCTGGACGACCCGGCGAACGACCCGGTCGACGCGCGGGTCGCCTCCCACATCGCCTCCACGGCCATCGAGGGCGGCACCGCGCACCCCGAGCTGAAGATCCTGGACAACTGAGCCCGGCGCCCCGGCCACCGTGCTGACCCTCCACCGGGCGGCGTTCCTGCTGCCCGACCCGGCCGACCCCACCGCCCCGTCCTTCGCCGACGGGGCGGTGGTGGTGCGCGGCGAACTGGTCGAGGCCGTCGGGCCGTACCCGGAACTGGCGGCGGCTCACCCGGCGGCGCGGGTCCGGGGCTGGGGCACCGCCGTGCTCACACCCGGGCTGCGCAACCCCTGGGGGCAGCGGCTGTTGGAGCGGGACTACCACCCGGACCCGCGGGAGGAGACCGGCGTCGAACCGGTCGCGGACGGGCTGGTGGGCTGCACGGACGAGACCCGGTGCGGGGCCAGCGCGCGGCGCGGGCTGCAGCGGATGCTCGGGTTCGGGGTGACGGCGGTGGCCGGGCCGTTCGAACGGGCCGCGGTGCGGGCGGCGGTGGCGCGGTCGGGGGTGGTGGCGTTGCCGGAGCCGTCGCTTGTGCCGGAGCCGTCGGCTGTGCTGGATCCGTTGGCTCTGGAACCGTTGGCTGTGCTGGATCCGCTGACTGTGCTGCCGTTGATGCGGGCCGTGCACGGGCGGGTGGCGACCGGTGGGCGGGCGGACTTCGCGGTGTTCCCGGTGGGCGCGGGGGTGGGTGTGGCTACGGCTTCGGCTGCGGCTGCGGGTCCTGGCGCGGCCGGCGTGGAGCCGGCGTCCGGCGGGAGCCTGGCGACCGTGCTGGGCGGACGGTTGGTGTACCGGCGGCGGTGAGGACCGGCCGGGGTCGGGGACCGGCCCGATGTGACGTACTCATCAGTAGGCGGATTGCCTTGCCGCATACGGGACTTCCTTCGTGTGCACTCGAACTGCCGTGCCCACTCAGGGCGATGATTGTCCCTTCGCCGTGACCTGAGGGCCCGCCAGCGGATACGATCCCGGACAGCTCACTCCGTACCCTCACCACACCACCACCCGTGCCCGCGGGCGGCGGGGCCGTGCCCCAGGCCCCGGAGGCAAGCCAGGACAGGAACCATGCGAACCGCGACCGTCTCCCCGCCGCGCTCCCCGCGGTTGGGCCGTGGTTGGTACCTCGCCGCCGTGCTCAGCGCCGTGCTGGCCGTCGGGATGTGCCTGCTCGGTTGGCGCCAGGCCGACCAGGCCGACCGGATCGCGGCCCACCCGGTGAGAGTCGAGGGCGTCGTCACCCAACTGCCGACCGGCGGTGGCACGTACAGCGCCGTCAGCTACAAGGTCAGCGGCCAGCCGCACACCGCGGCCGCGCTGCCGCTCTCCGACGGCGCCAAGGTCGGCGACGCGGTCTGCCTGGAACACGCCGCCGACGACCCCGGTGCGGTGCGGATCTGCGGCGACACCTACCCCCAGCCGGTCGGCGTCGGCCTGGCCCGGTTCAGCGTGCCGGTCGCCGTCGTGCTCTTCGTGATCTGCATCCTGCGCATCCGGCGCCACCGGCGGGCCGTCGCGGTCCGCACCGGGCAGGGCCGGATCGCCGCCAACCTCGCCATGGCCACCGGGGCGCTGGCCGAGGGGATGCCCGCGATAACCCAGGGCAAGCGCTCGCGGCGCCGGCGGCGGGCGGGCGGCCGCCGGGGGACGCACTAGGTGTATTGACCCGCAGGATTGTTCACGCGGCAGATCGGTGGCTTGCCTCCGAGTGCGGTGCGGGGTGGTGCGCGGGCAGCTGGAGCGGTCGAGCAGGCCTGCTTCGCCCTCGGTCCGCCATCGCCGCACTCACGTGTGGGCCGTGGCCCGGGAGACGCCCGTCTCGGCGGCGACCTGCGCGACCGGTCGGCCGGCCTGGACCCGTTCGACCAGGAGCCGCCTGCCGTGCACGGTCAACCGGGCGTTACGGTGGGACACGATGACCTCCGTGTGTGGTGTGGGGCCTAGACACCTCCACCACACCGGAGGTCTTCGCCGTGATCAAGCCCGAGCGTCGTCGGCAACGCTCGTGGTCAATACAACGAGGGCGTGTCCCGGGCGCGTGAAGACGCGCCCTCGGGGCCGGCTGGTGTGCCCCGTTGGTGTGCCCCGTTGGTCGGGGTGTCCGTCCCAGGGTGAACAATGGGGGCGTGACCCGAGCCTCCCTGGACAAGCAGCCGCACGAAGTCGCCGCCATGTTCGACGACGTCGCGGCCAAGTACGACCTCACCAACGACGTGCTCTCCCTCGGCCAGGCCCGCGCTTGGCGCCGGGCGGTGGCCGAGGCGGTGTCCGCCGGACCGGGGGACCTCGTGCTCGACCTCGGGGCCGGAACCGGCACCTCCTCGCTGCCCTTCGCCGAGGCCGGGGCCAAGGTCGTCCCGTGCGACTTCTCGGTCGGCATGCTCACCGAGGGCAAGCGCCGCCACCCCGAGCTGCCCCTCACGGCCGGCGACGCCACCCGACTGCCGTTCGCGGACGACACCTTCGACTCGGTGACGATCTCCTTCGCGCTGCGCAACGTCCAGGAGACCGACGAGGCGCTGCGCGAGATGCACCGGGTCACCAAGCCCGGCGGCAAGCTGGTGATCTGCGAGTTCTCCACGCCGACCTGGACGCCGTTCCGGACGGTCTACACCGAGTACCTGATGCGCGCCCTGCCCCCGGTCGCCACCGCCGTCAGCAGCAACCCTGACGCGTACGTCTACCTCGCCGAGTCCATCCGGGTCTGGCCGGACCAGCCCGCGCTGGCCGCCCGGATGCAGGAGAGCGGCTGGTCGAAGGTCGCCTGGCGGAACCTGACCGGCGGAATCGTCGCGCTGCACCGCGGGTACAAGCAGGCGTAGCGGCTTCGCGGCGTAACGGTGTAGCGGTGCGGTGCGGCGGGGGCGGTTCCTGGTCGGCGGGTGGCGGTTCCAGGACGGGCCGCGGGGGCTTCCGGCGGCGTGAGCGGAACTAGACTGCCGGAAACAGAAGCCGCCACCCCCCGCCGCAGCTCCAGGAGTGTGTCCACGTGTCCGAGACCGCAGCCGATCTGACGAAGCCGGACAGCACGGTCGAGAGCACCGCCGACGTCATCGTGGTCGGCGCGGGCCCGGCCGGCGCCACGACCGCCTACTACCTCGCGCAGGCCGGGCTGGACGTGCTGCTGCTGGAGAAGACCGCCTTCCCGCGCGAGAAGGTCTGCGGCGACGGCCTCACCCCGCGCGCCACCAAGCAGCTGGTGGACATGGGCATCGACGTCTCCACCGAGAACGGCTGGTTGCACAACAAGGGCCTGCGCATCATCGGCGGCGGCGTCCGACTGGAGCTGGACTGGCCCGAGCTGGCCTCCTTCCCCGACTACGGCCTGGTCCGCAAGCGTGCCGACTTCGACGAACTGCTCGCCCGTCAGGCCGAGAAGGCCGGCGCCCGGCTCTACGAGCGCTGCAACGTAAGCGGGCCGGTCCTGGACGACCGCACCGGCCGGATCGTCGGCGTGACCGCCAAGCTCGGCGAGGAGAAGCGCCCCGTCACCTTCCGGGCCCCGCTGGTGGTCGCCGCCGACGGCAACTCCACCCGGCTCTCCCTCGCCATGGGCCTGCACCGCCGTGAGGACCGCCCGATGGGCGTCGCCTACCGCACCTACTTCAACTCGCCGCGCCACGACGACGACTACCTGGAGTCCTGGCTGGAGCTGTGGGACACCCGCGACAGCCAGCGCAAGCTGCTGCCCGGCTACGGCTGGGTGTTCGGCATGGGCGACGGCACCTCCAACGTCGGCCTCGGCATCCTCAACTCCTCGCCCGCGTTCGGCGAACTCGACTGGCGTGAGGTGCTCAAGGCCTGGTGCGCCAGCATGCCGGCCGAGTGGGGGTACACCCCCGAGAACATGACCGAACCGATCCGCGGCGCCGCCCTGCCGATGGCCTTCAACCGGCAGCCGCACTACACCCGAGGCCTGCTGCTCGTCGGCGACGCGGGCGGCATGGTCAACCCGTTCAACGGCGAGGGCATCGCCTACGCGATGGAATCAGGCCAGATCGCCGCCGGCGTCATCGTCCAGGCCCACGCCCGCGTCACCGAGGGCGGCCGCGAGCGCGCCCTGCACGCCTACCCGCGCATCCTCAAGGACGTGTACGGCGGCTACTACACGCTCGGCCGCGCCTTCGTGAAGCTCATCGGCAACCCCAAGGTGATGCAGCTCGCCGCCCAGCACGGCCTGCCCCGGCCGCTGCTGATGCGCTTCACCCTCAAGCTGCTCGCCAACCTCACCGACCCGCAGGGCGGTGACGCGATGGACCGCCTGATCAACGGGCTGGCGAAGGTCGCGCCCAACGCCTGACGCCGGGGGTGGGGGCGCTGGCGTCGAGCGAGGGGCGGGGGCAGTACTTGGCGCCTAGCGGGCCTCGGGTGCTTGGTGTGCCTCCGGTTCGGTCTTCGCTGCTGCCTCCGGGGCTGCCTCCCGATCCACGGTGTCGCGGGAGGCAGCGGGGTCGGAGGCGGCCGCGCTAGAGGTGGCTGGCCGGGAGTCGGCGGAGCGGGAGTCGGCGGAGCGGGAGCCAGCCGAGCGGGAGTCGGCGGAGCGGGAGCCAGCCGAGCGGGAGTCGGCGGAGCGCTGCTCGACGTAGGAGAGGCGCTCGGTGAACACCCGGGCCGCGTCGGGGGTGAGCGTGCGGAGGGCGACGAGGGCGCTGAAGATGACGTCGCAGAGCTCGTGCTGGACGTCCTCCCAGGTGTGGGTGACACCCTTGCGAGGGTTCTGGCCGGTCGCCCCGATCACCGCCGCGCCGACCTCGCCGATCTCCTCGGAGAGCTTGAGGAGCCGCAGCAGGCGCTCCTCCTGCGGCGACTGGGTACTGTGCTCGTCCAGCCATGCGACCAGGTGGTCGACGCTCTCCCAGATCCGGCTGTCCATGTGGTGCTGCTCCCTGCGGTGTCGGTGGTGTTGCCACCGTACGGGAGCGGCGACGGGGGCGGGCCGGACGGTTCGCCGGGCCCGTCCGCCGTTTGGGCCGGTCGACCGCCGGGGTGGGCCTGCCCCGGAGGTCAGTGCTTGCTGATCTTCACATGGCGGATGTTCACGGGGACGTTGGGGTAGCCGTCGCCGGGGCCGTTCTGGTCGTCCTCGCCGGCGGCCGCGATCTTCTGCAGGACGTCCAGGCCGACCGTGATCCGGCCGAACGGGGTGTAGGCGGGGGAGAGCTTGGTGTCCTTCCAGACGATGAAGAACTGGCTGCCGTTGGTGTTCGGACCGGCGTTGGCCATCGCCACGGTGCCGGCTGGGTAGGTGGCGCCGGTGAGGTTCTCGTCCGGGAAGGAGTAGCCCGGACCGCCGCTGCCCGTCCCGGTCGGATCGCCGCACTGCAGGACGTAGATCCGCTGGGTGGTGAGGCGGTGGCAGTGGCTGCGGTCGAAGTAGTCGTGCTCGGCGAGGAATCGGAACGAGAAGGTGGTGCAGGGCGCTTTGTCGGTCAGTGCTTCGAAGGTGATCGGGCCCTGGTTGGTCCGCAGGGTCGCGTGGTAGGGGCTGGCGGCTTTCTGCGCGTCGAAGACCGGGATGCCCTTGAAGTTGTCGGCCGGGGCGGCCGGTGTGTAGGCGCAGGCCGCGCTCTGGGCGGTGGTGGTGGCGGAGGGGGCCGCGACGGCCGTGCCGGTGCTCGCCGCGAGCGGGAGGACGGTGGTGGCGGCGACCAGGGCCCAGTACTTGCGCTTCATGTGACGGGCCTTCCGGGGGGTGGTGGACGGCATGTTTGTCATGGAGGCATCATCCACGGCCGGGTGGGTCTCCGGTAGGGGTTGGGGCAGTCGGGGCTCCTATGGCTTGAGGGTGCGTGAGGGCGTGTGAGGGTGCATGAGGGTGCATGAGGGTGCATGAGGGATTGTCGGGGCCGAGGGTCAGGTGCGGTCGGGTACCCGGCGGTTGCCGGGCCTCGGGGTGCGGCGCCGGTGGACCTTAGGGGCGGCGCCGGGTGGGCCTTGGGGTGAGGCTCGGGGCGGGGTACGAGCTCTACGGGGCGGGGTACGAGCTCTACGGGGCGGGGGTGTTCGGGGTGGTGTCGGGGTTCGGCGGGGTCGAGGCGAACAGCCCGGCGCGGGCGGCCAGGGCGGCGGCGTCGGCGGCCCGTTCCGCGGTGCGGGCGTCCAGGGGTTCGCCGGTGACGAACAGTCGGCAGTAGAGCGGGGCGGTGGCGGCCCGCACCACCTCGGCGCCGTCCGTCCCGATGGGCAACTCGCCCCGGGCGACCGCCCGTTCGGCTACTTCGGCGGCCTGGCGGTGGCGGGCCGCGAAGAAGTCGCGCAGGGCGGCCGCGCCGGTGTCGGAGCGCTGGGCGGCGGAGATCAGCGCGATGGGCGTGGGGCTCCGTTCGGGGTCGCTGAAGACGCTGAACACCTCCTGGGTGATCCGGCGGAGGTCCTGCTGGAGGTCTCCGGTGTCGGGTAGGGGCCAGAGCTGGTCGGCGGAGGCGGTCAAGGCGTCCGCGATCAGGCCGTCAACCCCTCCCCATCGCCGGTAGAGGGTGGCCTTGTGGACGCCGGAGCGTACTGCGACCGCCTCGGCGGTGAGTCCGTCGTAGCCCGTCTCCGTGACCTCGGCGAGCGTGGCGGCGACCACGTCCGCACGGACCCGGGCGCTTCGGCCGCCCGGGCGCGGGGTCGGTGTACGGGGTTGCTGATCAGGGCGGGCGGCCTCGCTCAAAGTCGACTCCAGTCGCATTAGTGCTTGCTGCGGGGTGGCTGTTCTGCCATGCTCATCATAATGCGACTTTCGTCGCATTATGAGAGGAGCTCGCTTGACCGCCCGCGCCATCCCGGACCCGACCGTCCTCCACCCGCTCGCCGGCCACGACCGGGTGGTCCTGCTGCGCCCGCTCGTCACCGATCCGAGGATCGAGGTCGGCGAGTTCACCTATTTCGACGACCCCGACGGAGCCACCCGCTTCGAGGAACGCAACGTTCTCTACGCCTACGGCCCCGAGCGACTGGTGATCGGCAGGTACTGCGCGATCGCCACCGGAACCCGCTTCCTGATGGCCGGGGCCGCCCACCCGGCCATCGGCGTCTCCACCTTCCCCTTCACGATGTTCGGCGGTAGCTGGACCGAGCAGACCCTCGACATCGTCACGGGCCTGCCCAGCCGTGGCGACACCGTGGTCGGCAACGACGTCTGGTTCGGATTCGGAGCCACCGTCCTGCCCGGCGTCCGGATCGGCGACGGGGCGATCATCGCGGCCGGCGCGGTGGTCACCGCCGACGTCGATCCCTACACGATCGTCGGCGGCAACCCCGCCCGCCCGATCCGGCGCCGCTTCGACGATGCCGACATCGGACGCCTGCTCCGTGCGGCCTGGTGGGACTGGCCGGTCGAACTCGTCACCGAGCACGTCCGAGCCATCATGTCCGGCACCCCAGCCGACATCGAGGCCATCGCCGAGACGAACGGCGTGCTCGCCTCCTGATCCGTCGGCACCGGCCAGGGGCATTGATCACCGGCGGGCCGGTGCGCGAAGATGGCGCACCTTTGCTCCTTCCCTCACCCCGTCCACCGCTGAGCCACACGCCCAGCCTCTGGGTCCGTCCGACGCCGTACGGTCCTCGCACCCGTCGGTTCCGTTCGCTCGGAGGGATCTTCCTCATGTCTGCCTCCCCGTCCTCGTCCTCATCGGTTCTTCGTGATCTGCCGGTCCTGCTCGTGGCAGTGGTGTGGGGGTCGAGCTTCCTCGCCGTCCAGCGGGTGGCCGAGCCGGGGACGGTCGTGGCGATGCTCGTCCTGCGCTTCGGGCTGGTGCTGCCGCTGCTCGGCCTGGTCGCCTGGCGGGCCCTGCGGAAGCTGGGCCGCGCCGAGTGGCTCGGCGGCGCTGTACTGGGCCTGGTCCTCAGCGGGATCTTCCTGTTGGAGACCTACGGCGCCGTCCACACCTCTGCCACCAACGCCGGACTGATCATCAGCCTCGCCATGGTGCTCACCCCGCTCGGCGAGAGCGCCCTGGGCCGCACCGCACCACCGCGCGCCTTTCTCGTGGCCGCCGGGCTGGCCGTCCTCGGCGTCGCCCTGCTCACCGGCGACGGCGGACTGCGCCCTCCGACGCTTGGTGACCTGCTAGTGCTGGGCGCTGCGCTGGTCCGCTCGGCGTACGTCCTCGCCATGGCCCGCACCCGGGCCGTCCGCAACACCGACATGCTCGCCGTCACCTGGGTCCAACTCGCGGTTGCCACCGCCGTGTTCATGATCGTCGCACTGGCCGTCGGGCCCACTCCGTGGAGCGTCGCCCTTTCGTACGGAGCCGGCCAGTGGGCCTGGCTGCTGCACCTCTCCTTGTTCTGCACCCTGTTCGCCTTCTTCGTCCAAATGTGGGCTGTCCGGGCCACCGCCCCGTCCCGGGTGAGCCTGCTGCTCGGCACCGAACCGCTGTGGGCCGCCGTCTTCGGCATCACCCTCGCCGGGAACCGGATGGGCTCGCTCGCCCTGGTCGGCGGAGCCCTGGTACTGGTCGCGACCGAATGGGGCCGGCGCACCGCCCCCGCGCCGCGCCCGGCCAGCGGCGGGGGCGAGAGGTCGCCCGATGCGGAGGGGGCGAGCCCGGAGCCGACTCCGGTGTGACCCTCGCTCTGGTCATCGGCGCCGTCGCAGCGTCCGGCGGGCGTAGTCGACGGTGACCACGCCCAGCAGCGGGCCCCAGGTGACCAGGGGCAGGTAGGCGAGCGTCATCACGATGGCCGCGACGCCATGCGGCGAGTCCGGCTCGGCCAGGTTGTGGGCCCAGCGGCCGAACAGCCCCTCCAGGCCGAGGAGCGTGAGCGCCACCGATCCCAGCAGGGCCGGGACGATCACGGCGAGGGGCGGAATCCGACGGCCGCCTATCAGTGGGATCCGGCGCGGAAACACCTGGCCCCAGGGGCGCACCAGGCCGAGGGTCAGAAAGGCCAGGGCTTCGGCCAGGCTGCTCAGCGCCACGCAGTAGACCGTGCCCCAGCCCGGCTGGTGGGCGGCGTACGCTGCGGCCGTCGCGCCGGTGAAGCCGACCGGAACGCCGAATCCGAAGGCGACCCGCCACAGCCCCGAGGGGACGGTGGTGAGGACGGCGGCCTTGGCGGCGAGCTGGGCCCAGCGCGGTGCGGGCGGGATGGCGGAGAGAGTGCCGGCCGGCCGGCGGGCGGTGCTGCGGGGGTTGATCATGAGCTTCGACATGGTGGTGGACTCCCTTCGGCTCCGACCTCCGTGGCCGGTGCGATGTCTCAAGACTGGAGGTCCACCAGGGCACGCGGCAGATGCCAATCGGGCTGTTCCTCCTGCTCAACCGGCCTTTGAAATATGCCGATCGGCACAGGTGTGCCGCTCGGGCGCCGTCGTAGTGTGACGGCAGTCGAAGAGTCGAGGAGGCGGTGACGATGACTCAGATCCTGGCTGGGGTGGTCCTCGTCCTGGTGCTGCCGGCCTGGTTGGCGCGATCGCGCTACGGGGTGGCGGCCATGACCACGGCCCTCGGGGTCGCGTCGATCGCGGTCACGGTCACCGTCTGGTTCCTCGGCCGCTGGCTGGAGGGGGACCGCTGGGCCGGGCTGCTGGGCCTGATCGAACTGGCCGCCCTGCTGCTGTCGGTGGTCATCAGCCTGCGCACCGAGGACGGCCCGCGGTGCGCCGCGGCGGCCTGGACGGCGTGCGGAGCGGTCGCCCTGTGGCTGACGCGGTTCGCGTTCGTCGAAGGGCCGGGGGACATGTTCACGGTCTTCGGGTTCGGCTCGACGCTCTCGCTGCCGACGGTCCTGATCGGGCTCTACCTACGAGGCCTGGACGAAGGGCGCAAGCAGGCGGTGGTCGAGGCGAGGCGCGCGCAGCGACTCGAACTGGCCCACGACCTCCACGACTTCGTGGCACACGACGTGAGCGGGATGGTCGCTCAGGCCCAGGCGGGCGCCTATCTGGCCTCGGTCGATCCGGCCCGAGCCGTCGCCCTGTTCGAACGCATAGAGGAGGCCGGCCAGCGGGCCCTGGCATCGCTGGACCGGACGGTCCAGCTGCTGCGCACGGAGGAGGGGAGCGGGCGCAGCCCACAACCGGGTCTCTCGGAACTCGCCGAGGTGGCCGAGCGGTTCACGGCCTCGGGCGGTGCGGAAGTCCGGCTGGAGCTGTCGGACCAGCCGGTACCGCGGGAAGTGGGCGGGACTGTTCACCGGATCGTGGTCGAGGCACTGACCAACGTCCGTCGGCACGCTCAGGACGCCCATCGGATCGAGGTCCGGGCACGCCGCGTCGGCGGATGGCTGGAGCTGACCGTGACGAACGACGGCCGGGCACCGGGGCCGACCGGCCGCCCCCGCCGAGGCGGTGGCAGCGGACTGCCGGGGCTGGCCGCGCGAGTGGAGGCACTGGGCGGCACGTTCGAGGCCGGTGCGTACGAGGAGGAGGCGTGGCGCGTGACGGCGAGGCTGCCGTTGGCAGGCCGGGAGGAGCGGGAACAGCCGGAAGGCTTGATGAGGACCAGCGCGGGTGCAGGGGAGAAGAGCGGATGAGCAGCAGTGCGGGGCCGATTCGGATCCTGGTCGCCGATGACCAGGCAGATGTCCGCAGCGCATTCCGGATGATCCTGGACGTCCAACCGGACATGGTGGTGGTGGCCGAGGCGGCGAACGGTGCCGCGGCGGTGGAGGAGGCGAAGAGGCTGCGGCCGGACGTGGTGCTCGCGGACATCCGGATGCCGAAACTCGACGGCCTGGAGGTCACACGGCAACTGGCCGGGCAATGCAAGGTGATCGTGGTGACCACCTTCGACCTGGACGAATACGTGCACACGGCCTTGCGAAACGGTGCGGCTGGCTTCCTGCTGAAGCGTTCGGGCCCGGTGCTGCTGATCGAGGCCGTTCGGGCGGCGATGGCCGGGGATGCGTTGATCAGCCCGCAGATCACCGTCCGACTGCTGCAGCACATGGCGCTGTCAGGCTCTGCCCCCACGCCCGGTCCCGCGAGCGGGATGGGCCCTCCGGGCCCGTTGATAGCCGGCCCGATGGAGGAACTGACCGAGCGAGAAAAAGAGATCGCTGAGCTGGTGGCCGATGGAGCGACCAACGCCCAGATCGGCGCTGGGCTCTTCATCTCACCGGGAACGGTGAAGAACCATCTCGCCAACATCCAGCGCAAGCTCGGCGCCCGAAACCGGGTGGGCGTCGCGGCGTGGGTGTGGGAACAGGCGGTCGGGAGCCGGTAACCGGCTCTGATCCACAGGCGAGAGCGGAACAGCGTAGGCGGCCCGCACCGGGGCGGGGCCCAAGGACGAGAGGAAGGCAGGGCAGGAGGCTGAGGTGGAGGCGGGCCCAGGGACGTGAGGGCCGCGTTGGGAAGAGAAGTTGGGCCTGCCCACAACGGGAGGCGGAGCCGCGGACACGGAGGCGGAGGGCGAGGAGGAGGGCGAAGGGCAGGCCCCCAGGGGCTCACATGCCGCCGGGGCTGCGAGCGCGCAGCAGCTCCGCGCTGGGACCGGCCGGCCCAGCGCAGGTGACACCGGCGGCTGGTGGGCAACCCTGGCGCGGGCGGCGGGCGGCGGGCGGCGGGCGGCGGGCGGCGGGCGGCGGGCGGCGGGCGGCGGGCGGGGTGGGGGAGGGGACCCCACGACGAGTTCGCGCGCTTGTGAACAAAGGGTCAAGCAAGCGTTCATCCCCCCACCACCCCTCCGAGTGAGCCCCTATAACACGTCAACATGGCGCCCAGAAATTTGCTATCTCCGGAGCATAGTTGATATAGAAACCCGCCCCTGACCAGCCGCTTCAAAGATAAATGCGACTGCTTGTGACCATTTGACTCCTTTGCGTTGACAACTCTGGGCATGTTCACATTCGCCACCATTCACATGGTGTCGTAGATCACAAAGATGACGATGAACTGCGTGTCGCAGATCACAAGCCGCCGGGCATAGGATGCGCTCGTTCCAGGCTTTGTGAACTGCCTCACATGAGGTGGATCCCGGGAACTGGAACGCGGGTTCACCACAGCGTGACCCGCCGGTTCCGATCTGCAGTCAAGGACGACTGGACGGAGGGAGCGGAGGCTATGAATGCCTACGCGCCGATCCTCGTACTCGGTGCCATCGCGGCGGCGTTCGCGGTCGGTTCCGTCGTGATGGCCTCACTCACCGGCCCCAAGCGCTACAACCGGGCCAAGTTGGAGGCGTACGAGTGCGGCATCGAGCCGACCCCGCAGCCCGTGGGCGGCGGTCGGTTCCCGATCAAGTACTACCTGACGGCGATGCTCTTCATCGTCTTCGACATCGAGATCGTCTTCCTCTACCCCTGGGCGGTGACCTTCGACTCCCTGGGGATCTTCGGGCTGGTCGAGATGCTCCTGTTCATCGCCACCGTCTTCGTCGCGTACGCCTACGTCTGGCGCCGCGGCGGCCTGGAGTGGGACTGAGTCGGGGGCGGTGCCGCCGCCCCTTGTGAACGAGTGGACAAACTCGAACGGGCCGGACGTTCCCCGGGGCGCCGTCGGGCGCTCCCGGGCGTACCGCCGGACGTACCACAGGACTTGAGGGCATTGAGAGGGATCTGATGGGAATCGAGGAGAAGCTGCCGAGCGGCTTTCTGCTCACGACCGTGGAGACGGCCGCCGGTTGGGTGCGCAAGGCGTCACTCTTCCCGGCCACCTTCGGTCTGGCCTGCTGCGCGATCGAGATGATGACCACCGGTGCCGGCCGTTACGACCTGGCCCGGTTCGGCATGGAGGTCTTCCGGGGCTCCCCCCGGCAGGCCGATCTGATGATCGTGGCGGGCCGGGTGAGTCAGAAGATGGCCCCGGTGCTGCGCCAGGTGTACGACCAGATGGCCAATCCGAAGTGGGTCATCTCGATGGGCGTCTGCGCCTCCTCCGGCGGGATGTTCAACAACTACGCGATCGTCCAGGGCGTCGACCACATCGTGCCGGTGGACATCTACCTGCCCGGTTGCCCGCCCCGCCCGGAGATGCTGATGGACGCCATCCTGAAGCTGCACGACAAGATCCAGCACGAGCCGCTGGGCGTGAACCGGCGCCGGGCCGAGGAGCTCGGCGAGGCGCTCGCCCTCAAGGCCACCCCGGTCAGCGAGATGCGGGGGCAGCTGCGATGAACGAGCAGGTACCCGAGACCCGCCGCGAGCAGCCGGTCCGCGAGATCCCGGTCGAGGTGGTCGGTCGCCGCCAGGGCATGTTCGGTGCCCAGGGCACCGGCGACACCTCCGGCTTCGGCGGTCTGGCCGCCCCGATCGTGCTGCCCGGCCCGAGCGAACGCCCGTACGGCGGCTGGTTCGACGAGGTCGCCGACGAGTTCGAGGGCGCTCTGGAGGAGCAGGGGCTGGACCCGGCCGAGGTCGTCGAGAAGACCGTGGTCGACCGCGGCGAGCTGACCTTCCAGCTCGACCGCGCCCACCTGCTGAAGGCGGTGCGGATCCTGCGCGACGACCCGGCGCTGCGCTTCGAACTGTGCCTGGGCGTCAGCGGCGTGCACTACCCCGGCGACAAGGGCCGTGAGCTGCACGCGGTCTACCACCTGCGCTCGATCACCCACGGCCGGCTGATCCGGCTGGAGGTCACCGCGCCGGACGCCGACCCGCGCATCCCCTCGGTGGTGAGCGTCTACCCGACCAACGACTGGCACGAGCGCGAGGCCTACGACTTCTTCGGCCTGGTCTTCGACGGCCACCCGGCGCTCACCCGGATCATGATGCCGGACGACTGGCTGGGCCACCCGCAGCGCAAGGACTACCCGCTCGGCGGCATCCCCGTCGAGTACAAGGGCGCCCAGATCCCGGCACCCGACCAGCGGAGGTCGTACAGCTGATGAGCACTCAGCACTACGAAGGCGCCCAGGCCCAGTCCCAGGAAGGGACCGAGGAGGCGCAGGCCCGCGACACCACCGAGGGCCGGGTCTTCACCGTCACCGGCGGCGACTGGGGCGAGGTGGTCGAGGCGCTCGGCCGGGCGGACGACGAGCGCGTCATCGTCAACATGGGCCCCCAGCACCCGTCCACCCACGGGGTGTTGCGGCTGATCCTGGAGATCGACGGCGAGACGGTGAAGGAGGCCCGCTGCGGCATCGGCTACCTCCACACCGGCATCGAGAAGAACATGGAGTTCCGCAGCTGGGTCCAGGGCACCACCTTCGTGACCCGCATGGACTACCTGACCCCGCTGTTCAACGAGACCGCCTACTGCCTGGCGGTCGAGAAGCTGCTCGGCATCACCGACGACGTCCCGGAGCGGGCCGACGTCATCCGGGTGATGATGATGGAGCTCAACCGGATCGCCTCGCACCTGGTCTGTCTGGCGACCGGTGGCATGGAGATCGGCTCCACCACCCTGATGATCTACGGCTTCCGGGACCGCGAGCTGATCCTGGACGTCTTCGAGCTGGTCACCGGCCTGCGGATGAACCACGCGTACGTACGCCCCGGCGGCCTCGCCCAGGACCTGCCGCCCGGCGCGGTGGACCAGATCCGGGAGGCGGTGCGCACCTTCCGTTCCCGGATGCACGAGTACGACAAACTCGCCACCGGCAACCCGGTGTTCAAGGCCCGCCTGGTCGACGTCGGCTTCCTCGACCTGGCCGGCTGCCTGGCCCTCGGCGCCACCGGACCGATCCTGCGCGCCGCCGGCCTGCCGCACGACCTGCGCAAGACCGACCCGTACTGCGGTTACCAGGACTACGACTTCGAGGTCGCGACCGCCGACACCGCCGACTCCTACGGCCGCTTCCTGATCCGCCTGGAGGAGATGAAGCAGTCTCTGCGGATCGTCGAGCAGTGCCTGGACCGGCTGCGTCCGGGCCCGGTGATGGTGGCGGACAAGAAGATCGCCTGGCCCGCCCAACTGGCCGTCGGCCCGGACGGGATGGGCAACTCGCTCGACCACATCCGCAAGATCATGGGCACCTCGATGGAGGCCCTGATCCACCACTTCAAGCTGGTCACGGAGGGCTTCCGGGTCCCGGTGGGGCAGGCGTACGCGGCGGTCGAGTCGCCCAAGGGCGAGCTGGGCGTGCACGTGGTCAGCGACGGCGGGACGCGCCCGTACCGGGTGCACTTCCGGGATCCGTCGTTCACCAATCTGCAGACGATGGCGGCGATGTGCGAGGGCGGCCAGGTGGCCGACGTGATCGTCGCGGTGGCCGGGATCGACCCGGTGATGGGAGGCGTGGACCGGTGACCAACGTCGAACTCGGACTGCCGGCGCTGCCGGCCCCGCCCTACCCGGAGGAGGTGCGCGCCCGGCTGGCCGCGGACGCCGCCGAGCTGATCGGCCGCTACCCCCAGGCCCGTTCGGCGCTGCTGCCGCTGCTGCACCTGGTGCAGGCCGAGGAGGGCTTCGTCAGCCCGACCGGGATCCGGTTCTGCGCGGAGCAGTTGGACCTCACCACCGCAGAGGTCACCGCCGTCGCCACCTTCTACACGATGTACCGGCGGCGCCCGGCCGGGAAGTACCACGTCGGGGTGTGCACCAACACCTTGTGCGCGGTGCTCGGCGGCGACCAGATCTTCGCCGAGCTGCAGGAGCACCTGGGCATCGGCAACAACGAGACCACCGAGGACGGCGAGATCTCGATCGAGCACATCGAGTGCAACGCCGCCTGCGACTACGCCCCCGTGGTGATGGTCAACTGGGAGTTCTTCGACGACCAGACCCCGCAGAGCGCCCGGCGGCTGGTCGACGACCTGCGGGCCGGCCGCGAGGTGCGGCCCACCCGCGGTGCCCGGCTGTGCGGCTTCAAGGAGACCGCCCGGATCCTGGCCGGTTTCCCGGACGAGCGCCCCGGCGCCAACGACGAGTCCGGTGCCGGCGGCGCCCCCTCGCTGGCCGGCCTGCGGCTGGCCCGCGGCGAGGCCCTGCCCGGCACCGGCGGCACCAAGGTGGTCGCCCCCCGCCACGAGGCCCCCCGTCACGACGAACCTCGCCACGACGAGCCCGGCCAAGAGGGCAAGGCCAGCGGCCAGGAAGGGACCGAAGCGTGATGACCTCCGCCGAGCCGGCCGAGAAGCTGCTCACCCCCGTCCTGTCCGACTCCTGGGACGACAGCCGCCCCTGGACGCTGGCCACCTACCGCCGCCACCACGGCTACGAGGGCCTCAAGGCGGCCCTCGCGATGCCCCCGGACGACGTGATCGCCCTGGTCAAGGACTCCGGGCTGCGCGGCCGCGGCGGCGCGGGCTTCCCGACCGGGATGAAGTGGCAGTTCATCCCGCAGAACGACGGAAAGCCGCACTACCTGGTGGTCAACGCGGACGAGTCCGAGCCGGGCACCTGCAAGGACATCCCGCTGCTGTTCGCCAACCCGCACTCGCTGATCGAGGGCATGGTGATCGCCTCCTACGCGATCCGCTGCGACCACGCCTTCATCTACCTGCGCGGCGAGGTCGTCCCGGTGCTGCGCCGGCTGCACGCGGCGGTCGCCGAGGCGTACGAGGCGGGGCTGTTGGGCCGGAACATCCTGGGCTCCGGGGTGAACCTGGACATCACAGTGCACGCCGGCGCCGGCGCGTACATCTGCGGCGAGGAGACGGCGCTGCTGGACTCGCTGGAGGGCCGGCGCGGCCAGCCGAGGCTGCGGCCCCCGTTCCCGGCGATCGCCGGCCTGTACGCCTGCCCGACGGTGGTCAACAACGTCGAGTCGATCGCCTCGGTGCCGCCGATCCTGGCCCGGGGCAAGGAGTGGTTCAAGGGCCTGGGCACCGAGAAGTCCCCGGGCTTCACGCTGTACTCGCTCTCCGGCCACGTCACCAACCCGGGCCAGTACGAGGCCCCGCTGGGCGTCACGCTGCGCCAGCTGCTGGACCTCAGCGGCGGCGTCCGGGCCGGGCACCGGCTGAAGTTCTGGACGCCGGGCGGTTCCTCCACCCCGATGTTCACCGACGAGCACCTGGACGTCCCGCTGGACTACGAGGGCGTCGGCGCGGCCGGTTCGATGCTGGGCACCAAGGCGCTGCAGGTCTTCGACGAGACCACCTGCGTGGTGCGGGCGGTGACCCGCTGGACGGAGTTCTACGCCCACGAGTCCTGCGGCAAGTGCACCCCCTGCCGGGAGGGCACCTACTGGCTGGTCCAGCTGCTGAAGCGGATCGAGGCGGGCGGCGGCGTCGAGGGTGACCTGGAGAAGCTCCTCGACATCGCCGACAACATCAACGGCAAGTCCTTCTGCGCGCTGGGCGACGGCGCGGCGAGCCCGATCGTCTCCTCGCTCCAGCACTTCCGCGCCGAGTACGAGCAGCACCTGGCCGAGCGCCGCTGCCCGTTCGACCCGGCTGCCTCCACCGTCTGGGCCGACGGCCCCCGCCCCGGCCACCAGTCCGCCACCGAGAGGGAGGTGCACGCGTGACGATCACCGAGCCGACCGCCTCCATGAACGACGGAGCCGCGGTAGAACTGGTCACGCTCACCATCGACGGCGCCGAAGTGAAGGTCCCCAAGGGCACCTTGGTGATCCGGGCCGCCGAGACGATCGGCACCCAGATCCCGCGCTTCTGCGACCATCCGCTGCTGGATCCGGCCGGCGCGTGCCGGCAGTGCATCGTGGAGGTCGAGGGCCAGCGCAAGCCGGTCGCCTCCTGCACCATCCCGGTCGCCGAGGGCATGGTGGTGCGCACCCAGGTGAGTTCGCCGGTGGCCGAGAAGGCACAGCGCGGCGTGATGGAGCTGCTGCTGATCAACCACCCGCTGGACTGCCCGGTCTGCGACAAGGGCGGCGAGTGCCCGCTGCAGAACCAGGCGATGTCCACGGGGGACGCGGACTCCCGCTTCGAGGGGCTGAAGCGCACCTACCCGAAGCCGCTGCCGATCAGCAGCCAGGTGCTGTTGGACCGGGAGCGCTGCGTGCTGTGCGCGCGCTGCACCCGGTTCTCCCAGCAGATCGCCGGGGACCCGTTCATCGACCTGGTGGAGCGCGGGGCGCTCCAGCAGGTGGGCACCGGGGAGGGGGACGACTTCGAGTCGTACTTCTCCGGGAACACCATCCAGATCTGCCCGGTGGGCGCGCTGACCTCGGCGGCTTATCGTTTCCGCTCGCGCCCCTTCGACCTGGTGTCCTCGCCGAGCGTGTGCGAGCACTGCGCGGCGGGCTGCGCCCAGCGCACCGACCACCGGCGGGGCAAGGTGCTGCGCCGGCTGGCGGGCGAGGATCCGGCGGTGAACGAGGAGTGGAACTGCGACAAGGGCCGGTTCGCGTTCCGCTACGCCCAGCAGCGGGACCGGCTGACCGCCCCGCTGGTGCGGGTGGACGGCGAGCTGGTGCCGGTGTCCTGGCCGGAGGCGCTGGCCCGGGCGGCGCAGGGGCTGCGCGGTGCCCGTACGGGGGTGCTGGCCGGCGGCCGGGTGACGGTGGAGGACGCGTACGCGTACGCGAAGTTCGCCCGGGTGGTGCTGGGCACCAATGACGTGGACTTCCGGGCCCGGCCGCACAGCGGTGAGGAGGCGGACTTCCTGGCCGCGGCGGTCGCCGGGCGCGGGGTGGACGTGGACGGCGCCGGCCTGAGCTACGAGCGGCTGGAGCAGGCTCCGGTGGTGCTGCTGGCGGGCCTGGAGCCGGAGGAGGAGTCGCCGATCGTCTTCCTGCGGCTGCGCAAGGCCAGCCGTGGAGGTGCGAGCCGGGCGGGTGGCCTGAAGGTCTTCTCGGTGGCGGCGTTCGCCTCCCGTGGGCTGGCGAAGCTGCGCGGTGCGCTGCTGCCGGCGGCTCCGGGCACCGAGCCGGAATGGTTCGCGGCACTGGCGGCGGACGAGCCGTTGAACGACGACGCCGGGCGGGCGGCCGAGCTGTTGCGGCAGCCGGGTGCGGTGATCCTGGCGGGTGAGCGGCTGGCGTCGGTGCCGGGCGCGTTGACGGCGGTGCTGCGGCTGGCGCACGCGACCGGGGCCGCGTTGGCCTGGGTGCCGCGCCGGGCGGGGGAGCGCGGCGCGGTGGAGGCGGGTGCGCTGCCGGGGCTGCTGCCGGGCGGCCGTCCGGTGGCGGCCGCGGCGGCGCGGGCGGAGGCGGCCGCGGTGTGGGGGGTGGCGGAGCTGCCGTCGCGTCCGGGTCGGGACACCGGCCAGATCCTGACCGCTGCGGCGCGGGGCGATCTGGACGCGCTGCTGGTCGGCGGGGTGGATCCGGACGACCTGCCGGATCCGGCACTGGCCGGTGAGGCGCTGGCGGCGGTGCCGTTCGTGGTGTCGCTGGAGCTGCGGCCGTCGGCGGTGACCGAGCGGGCCGACGTGGTGCTGCCGGTGGCGGCGGTGGCGGAGAAGGCGGGCACCTTCCTGGACTGGGAGGGCCGGGTGCGGATGTTCGAGGCCGCGCTGAAGCCGGACCAGCAGATGGGACGTCATCTGCAGTCGGACCTGCGGGTGCTGGCGATGCTGGCGGACGCGCTGGGTCACCGGCTGGGGCTGGCGGACGTGCGGGCGGCCCGGCTGGAGCTGGACCGCTTCGAGCCGTGGCGGGGTGACCGTGCGGCGGATCCGGCGGCGCACCCGGGGGTGCTGCCGCGGCCGGCCACCGGCCAGGCGGTGCTGGCGGGTTGGCGGCTGCTGCTGGACGGGGGTTCGCTGCAGGACGGCGATCCGCATCTGGCGGGTACGCGGCACCGGGCGGTGGCCCGGGTGTCGGCGGCCACCGCGAAGGAGGTCGACGCCGGTGCGGCGGGGGCGCTGCGGCTGACCGGTCCGGCCGGTTCGCTGACGCTGCCGCTGGAGGTCACCGAGTCGATCCCGGACCGCACGGTCTGGATCCCGCTCAACTCCACGCCGGGCGGTGCCCACCGCGCGCTCGGTACGACCGTCGGCCACCTGGTGACGATCGCGGCGGCGGAGCTCGCGCCGGTCGTCGTCGGGGGCGGGGACCGGGAAGGGGAGGTCCGATGACCCCGAAGCCGTACGAGACGCTGCACTTCTTCGGCCAGGACCCGTGGTGGCTGGTGCTGTTGAAGGCGGTGTTCTGCTTCGCGTTCCTGCTGCTGACGGTGCTGGTCGCGATCGTCTGGGAGCGCAAGGTGGTGGCCTGGATGCAGTTGCGCATCGGGCCGAACCGGCACGGGCCGTGGGGTCTGCTGCAGTCGCTGGCGGACGGCGTGAAGCTGGCGCTGAAGGAAGACCTGGTGGTCAAGGGCGCGGACAAGGCGGTCTACATCCTGGCCCCGATCGTCTGCGCGATCCCGGCGTTCATGGCCTTCGCGGTGATCCCGTTCGGTCCGCCCGGCAACGAGGTGTCGATCTTCGGCACCCGGACGCCGCTGCAGCTGACGGACTTCCCGGTGGCGCTGCTGTACGTGCTGGCGACGGCCTCGGTGGGCATCTACGGCATCGTGCTGGCGGGGTGGTCGTCGGGTTCGACGTACCCGCTGCTGGGCGGGCTGCGCTCGTCCGCGCAGATGATCAGCTACGAGATCGCGATGGGCCTGTCCTTCGCGGCGGTGTTCATCTACTCGGGGTCGATGTCGACCTCGGAGATCGTGGCGAACCAGCAGCCGAGGTGGTTCGCGGTGCTGCTGCCGGTGTCGTTCATCGTGTACATCATCGCGATGGTCGGTGAGACCAACCGGGCGCCGTTCGACCTCCCGGAGGCCGAGGGAGAGCTGGTGGGCGGCTTCAACACCGAGTACTCCTCGCTGAAGTTCGCGATGTTCATGCTGGCCGAGTACGTCAACATGGTGACGGTCTCGGCGGTGGCCTCGACCCTGTTCCTGGGCGGCTGGCGGGCCCCGTGGCCGGTGTCCACGTTCTGGGAGGGCGCCAACCACGGCTGGTGGCCGATGCTGTGGATCACGCTGAAGATCCAGCTGCTGCTGTTCTTCTTCATCTGGCTGCGCGGCACCCTGCCGCGGCTGCGCTACGACCAGTTCATGAAGCTGGGCTGGAAGGTGCTGATCCCGGTCTCGCTGGTCTGGCTGGTGCTGATCGCGAGCGTGCGGGCGCTGCGCAACGAGGGGTACGGCTCCGGTTCGGTGGTGCTGTACGTCGGGGCGCCGGTCGGCGCGATCCTGCTGCTGGCGCTGGTCCGGGACTTCCTGAGGAAGCAGCCGGTCGAAGAACAGCCGCCCCCCAACGCGGAGTTCGACCCGATGGCGGGCGGGTACCCGGTGCCGCCGCTGCCCGGTCAGGTGCTCCCGCCGGTGCCGCGCCGGCCGAGCCGCGCCCCGAAGCAACTCCAGGACGCCCTCAACGGGGCCGACCATTCCGAAGGGAGCTGATCCGCGATGTCGTCCGACCAGACGGGCCGGCCCGAGCGGGCCGACCGGCCGTCGATCCTCGGTCCGGCCGCCGGCTTCGGCGTGACCTTCAAGGCCATGTTCAAGAAGCGGCTCACCGAGCAGTACCCGGAGCAGAAGAAGCCCACCGCTCCGCGCTTCCACGGCCGCCACCAGCTGAACCGGCATCCGGACGGCCTGGAGAAGTGCGTCGGCTGCGAGTTGTGCGCGTGGGCCTGCCCGGCCGACGCGATCTACGTGGAGGGCGCGGACAACCGGGACGAGGAGCGCTACTCGCCGGGTGAGCGCTACGGCGCGGTGTACCAGATCAACTACGCCCGCTGCATCCTGTGCGGGCTGTGCATCGAGGCGTGCCCGACCAGGGCGCTGACCATGACCAATGAGTACGAGCTGGCCGATTCCTCCCGCAAGGACCTGATCTTCACCAAGGAGCAGCTGCTGGTGGGCCTGTCCGAGGGCATGGTGGACACCCCGCACGAGATCTTCCCGGGCACCGACGAGGGCGCGTACTACCGGGGCGAGATCACCGCGGCGGCGCCGGGGACGGTCCAGCAGGAGCGCACCGACCGGGACAAGGAGGTGCGGCAGTGATCGCACAGCTGGCGGCGGCGAGCGGGACGACCTCCACGGGTGAGGCCGTCCAGTTCTGGGTGCTCGCGGTGATCGCGGTCGGTGGCGCGCTGGGCATGCTGCTGATGCGCAAGGCGGTGCACAGCGCGCTGTGCCTGGCGGCGACGATGCTGGCGCTGGCGGTCTGTTACATGGCGCAGGGCGCGGTCTTCCTGGGCGTGGTGCAGATCGTGGTGTACACCGGCGCGATCATGATGCTGTTCCTGTTCGTGGTGATGCTGGTCGGCGTGACCGGCGAGGACTCCCTGAAGGAGCAGCTGAAGGGGCAGCGGTTCGCGGCGGTGCTGTGCGGGCTGGGCTTCGGGGTGCTGCTGATCGCGGGGATCGCCGATGCGAGGCTGGGTCACTTCACCGGGCTGGCCGAGGCGAACGCCGAGGGCAATGTGCCGGGCCTGGCCCGGCTGATCTTCACCCGGTACGTGTGGGCCTTCGAGGTCACCGGAGCGCTGCTGATCACCGCGGCGATCGGCGCGATGGTGCTGACCCACCGGGAGCACGTGAGGGCGCCGAAGACCCAGCGCGAGCTGGCGGAGCAGCGGGTGCGGGACAACCTCCAGGTGCCGCCGCTGCCGGCCCCGGGCGTGTTCGCGCGGCACAACGCGGTGGACGTCCCGGCGCTGCTGCCGGACGGCACGATCGCCGAGGACTCGGTGATGGCGACGCTGCGCGAGCGCGGCCAGGTGCGGGACGTCAGCCAGGCGATGCTCCAGCGGATGGCGGAGCTGGAGAACAGTACGGCGGACTGGCTGGGCCGTCCGTCCTCGGAGCGGCCGGCGGTGGCGGCTCCGCGCAAGTCCCTGGAGCCGGTGCCCAACCACGAGGCCGGCGAGGAGGACGCTCAGTGAACCCGGTCAACTACCTCTATCTGTCTGCCCTGTTGTTCACCATCGGCGCCTCCGGGGTGCTGATCCGACGCAACGCGATCGTGCTGTTCATGTGCGTGGAGCTGATGCTGAACGCCTCGAACCTGGCGTTGGTGACCTTCTCCCGGCTGCACGGGACCTTGGACGGCCAGATCATCGCGTTCTTCACGATGGTGGTCGCGGCGGCGGAGGTCGTGGTCGGCCTCGCCATCATCGTCGCCATCTTCCGGACCAGGCACTCCGCTTCGGTCGACGACAGCAACCTGATGAAGCTGTAGGCGGAGGACCTTCGGTGAACTCTCTCATTCCGCTGCTGGTGGCGGCCCCGCTGGCCGGTGCCGCCCTGCTGCTCCTGGGCGGCCGGGCCCTCGACCGGTTCGGCCACTGGCTGGCCACCGCGCTCGCCGCGCTCTCGTTCGGCTTCGGCCTGGCGCTGTTCTCGGACATGCTGGGCCGGGACACCGAGCACCGGGCGGTGACGAAGCACCTGTTCAGCTGGGTGCCGGTGAACGCCTTCCAGGCCGACGTCTCGTTCCGGCTCGACCAGCTGTCGATGACTTTCGTGCTGCTGATCACGGGTGTCGGCACGCTGATCCACCTGTACTCGGTGGGCTACATGGCGCACGACGAGCGCCGGCGCCGCTTCTTCGCGTACCTGAACCTGTTCCTGGCCGCCATGCTGCTGCTGGTGTTGGCGGACAACTACCTTCTGCTGTACGCCGGTTGGGAGGGCGTGGGGCTCGCCTCGTACCTGCTGATCGGCTTCTGGCAGCACAAGCCGAGCGCGGCGACGGCGGCGAAGAAGGCCTTCATCGTCAACCGGGTCGGCGACATGGGCCTGTCGATCGCGATCATGCTGATGTTCGCCGAGTTCGGCTCCTTCGCCTTCACCCCGGTCTTCGACGGGGCGCACCAGGCGAGCGAGGGCAAGCTGACGGCGATCGGCCTGATGCTGCTGCTGGCGGCCTGCGGCAAGTCGGCCCAGGTGCCGCTGCAGTCCTGGCTCGGGGACGCGATGGAGGGCCCGACCCCGGTCTCGGCCCTGATCCACGCGGCCACCATGGTGACGGCCGGGGTCTACCTGATCACCCGCTCCTCGGCGATCTTCGACCTGGCGCCGGACGCGCAGACCGCCGTGGTGGTGGTCGGTGCGGTGACGCTGCTGTTCGGTGCGATCGTCGGTTGTGCCAAGGACGACATCAAGAAGGCACTGGCCGGTTCGACCATGTCGCAGATCGGCTACATGGTGATGGCGGCCGGGCTCGGCCCGATCGGCTACGCCTTCGCGATCATGCACCTGGTGACCCACGGCTTCTTCAAGGCCGGGCTGTTCCTCGGCGCCGGGTCGGTCATGCACGGCATGGACGACGAGGTGAACATGCGTCGCTACGGCGGCCTGTGGCGGTCCATGCCGTGGACCTTCGTCACCTTCGGCCTCGGCTACCTCGCCATCATCGGCTTCCCGGGCCTGTCCGGCTTCTTCTCCAAGGACAAGATCATCGAGGCGGCCTTCGCCAAGGGCGGCACCGAGGGCTGGATCCTCGGCCTGTGCGCGCTGGTCGGCGCGGCCGTCACCGCGTTCTACATGACCCGGGTGATGCTGCTGACCTTCTTCGGCGAGAAGCGCTGGCAGCCCGACGACGAGGGCAACCTCCCGCACCCGCACGAGTCGCCGAAGACCATGGTCATCCCGATGGTCCTGCTCTCCTTCGGCTCGGTGTTCGCGGGTGCGCTGTTCGCCTTCCACGGCTCCTTCCTGAAGTGGCTGGAGCCGGTCACCGGCCACAGCGAGGGCGACTCCCCGCTCGGCACCTGGACCGTCACCGGGCTGACCACCGTCTGCATGCTGGCCGGCGTCGGCCTGTCGTACGCGATGTACGGGCGCTCGCCCGTCCCGGTGGTGCCGCCGGTCGGCTCCCCGCTCACCCGGGCCGCCCGCCGCGACCTGCTGCAGGACGACTTCAACCACGCCGTGCTGGTGCGGCCGGGCTCGGCGCTCACCGCGACCCTGGTCTACTTCGACAGCCGCGGCCTGGACGGGTTCGTCAACGGCCTGGCCGCCCTCATCGGGGGCTTGTCCGGCCGGCTGCGGCGGGTCCAGAACGGCTTCGTCCGCTCGTACGCGCTCTCCATGTTCGGCGGCACGCTGGTGCTGGTCGCCTCGACTCTCCTGATGAGGTCCGTGTGATGACAGTCACTCGCCCGCTCGCCTCCGGGCGCGCTGTCCCGGCGCCGACACTCTTCCCCGGCCTGGCGGCCGGGAGGTGCCCCCAGGCTCCGGCGCTCCCTCCTTCGCCGCTCGCTGGTCGCTCGTCGCTCTCGGCACCGGCGCGCCCTTCGGCTCGGGGCGGGGAAACACGTCGAGGGGTGGGGGCATGAGCACGCTGCTGACCGTCACCTGCGCCGTCCCGGCGGCCGGTGCGGTGCTGACCGCCGCGCTTCCGGCCGGCTCGAACGAGGCCCGGCGGCGCACCACCAAGGCCGTCGCGCTGGGGGTCTCGGCCGTCACCCTGGTGCTGGCCGCGGTGGTGGCGCTGCGGTTCGACCCGCACGGCGCCCGCTACCAGCTGGCCGAGTCGTACAGCTGGATCCGCTCCTTCGGCATCACCTTCTCGCTCGGCGTGGACGGCATCGGTGCGGTGCTGGCCCTGCTGACGGCCGTCCTGGTGCCGATGGTGATGCTGGCCTCCTGGCACGACGCCGACCCGGCCGCGCCGGGCCCCGACGGCACCTTCGAGGCTGCCACGTTCGAAGGGGGGCGCCGCACCCAGGCCTTCTTCGCCCTGATCCTGGCGGTGGAGGCGATGGTGATCGTCTCCTTCTACGCCACCGACGTCTTCCTGTTCTACGTGTTCTTCGAAGCCATGCTGATCCCGATGTACTTCCTGATCGGCGGCTTCGGCGACCGGGCCGGCGGCCCCGAGTCCGCGCGCCAGCGCTCCTACGCGGCCGTCAAGTTCCTGCTGTACAACCTGCTCGGCGGCCTGGTGATGCTGGCCGCCGTGATCGGCCTGTACGTGATCGCCCAGGACCAGGGCCTGGGCACCTTCGACCTGCGGACCCTCACCACCGCGATCGCCGACGGCAGCCTGAAGCTGTCCGGCACCGCCCAGAACGCGCTGTTCCTGGGCTTCTTCTTCGCCTTCGCGGTGAAGGCCCCGCTGTGGCCGCTGCACACCTGGCTGCCGAACGCGATGGGCGAGGCGACGGCGGGCACCGCCGTGCTGATCACCGCCGTGGTGGACAAGGTCGGCACCTTCGCGATGCTGCGCTTCTGCCTCGGGCTGTTCCCGGACGCCTCGAAGACCTTCGCCCCGGCGATCCTGGTCCTGTCGCTGATCGGGATCGTCTACGGCGCGCTGCTGGCGGTCGGCCAGAAGGACATCAAGCGGCTGGTCGCCTACGCCTCGATCTCGCACTTCGGCTTCATCATCATGGGCATCTTCGCCCTGACCAGCCAGGGGCAGAGCGGCGCGACCCTCTACATGGTCAACCACGGCCTCTCCACCGCCGCGTGGATGCTGGTGGCCGGCTTCCTGATCTCCCGCCGCGGTTCGCGGCTGATCGCCGACTACGGCGGTGTGCAGAAGGTCGCCCCGGTGCTCGCCGGGACGTTCCTGATCGGCAGCCTGGCCACCCTGTCGCTGCCCGGGCTTGCCCCGTTCGTCAGCGAGTTCCTGGTGCTGGTGGGCACCTTCACCCGCTACCCGGCGATCGGGATCGTCGCGACCTTCGGCATCGTGCTGGCCGCGCTGTACGCCCTGCTGCTGTACCAGCGCACCATGACCGGCCCGGTGAAGGAGGGCGTGCGCGCGATGCCCGACCTCAAGGTCCGCGAACTCGCCGTGGTGGCACCGCTGGTGGCGCTGACGATCCTGCTCGGCGTCTACCCCAAGCCGCTCACCGACCTGGTGAACCCCTCGGTGGACGCGACGCTCTCGCAGGTCCACCGGACCGACCCGGCGCCGGCCCACCCGGTCGCCGCCACCTCAGGAGGTGAGCAGAAGTGAGTGCCAGCGCAGTGCTCGCCGCCGCCGGCGGCAACACCCCGAGCATCCCGGCCCCGCACCTCGAGTACGGCCAACTCTCCCCGATGCTGGTGGTGTTCGGCGCCGCCGTGGCCGGCGTCCTGGTCGAGGCCTTCGTCCCGCGCCGGCTGCGGCACTGGACCCAGGTCACCCTGGCCCTGGTCGCGCTGGCCGGTGCCTTCGCCGCCGTGGTGGTGCTGGCAACGCAGGGCCACGGCGCGCCGCGGATCGACCTGCTGGCCATGGAGTCGGTCGCGCTGGACGGCCCGGCGCTGTTCCTCCAGGGTGTGATCCTGCTGGTCGCCGTGGTGGCGGTGCTCACCTACGCGGAGCGCAGGCTGGAGCCCAAGGCCGGCGGCCTGCCCGCCGACGCGTTCGCCGCCCAGGCCGCCGCCACCCCCGGCGGGGAGCAGGAGCGGGCCGCGGTCCGGGCCGGCTTCACCACCACCGAGGTCTTCCCGCTGACCATGTTCGCGGTCGGCGGGATGCTGCTCTTCCCGGCCGCCAACGACCTGCTGACCATGTTCGTGGCGCTGGAGGTCTTCTCCCTCCCGCTGTACCTGCTCTGCGCGCTGGCCCGGCGCCGCCGGCTGCTCTCCCAGGAGGCGGCGGTCAAGTACTTCCTGCTGGGCGCCTTCGCGTCGGCGTTCTTCCTGTTCGGCACGGCGCTGCTGTACGGCTACGCCGGCAGCGTGAAGCTCGGCGACATCGCGGACGTCATCTCCGGCAAGGCGATGACCACCCCGGCGCTGCTGAGCAGCACCCGGAGCGACGTGCTGCTGCTGACCGGCCTGGCGATGCTGGCGGTGGGCCTGCTGTTCAAGGTCGGCGCGGTGCCGTTCCACTCCTGGACCCCGGACGTCTACCAGGGCGCGCCGACCCCGGTGACCGGCTTCATGGCCTCGGCCACCAAGGTGGCGGCGTTCGGCGCGCTCCTGCGGCTGTTCTACGTGGCCTTCCCGGGTCTGCGGCTGGACTGGCGGCCGGTGCTGTGGGGGGTGGCGATCCTGACCATGGTGGTGGGCGCGGTGCTGGCGGTGACCCAGCAGGACGTCAAGCGGCTGCTGGCGTACTCCTCGGTCGCGCACGCCGGGTTCATCCTGACCGGGGTGATCGCCGTCAACAAGCAGGGCCTGTCCTCGGTGCTGTTCTACCTGGCGGCGTACTCCTTCGTGACGCTCGGCGCCTTCGCCGTGGTCACCCTGGTGCGCGACTCCAAGGGCGAGGCGACCCACCTGTCCAGCTGGGCCGGGCTGGGGCGGCGCTCGCCGTTGGTGGCGGCGGTGTTCGCGCTGTTCCTGCTGGCCTTCGCCGGGATTCCGCTGACTTCCGGTTTCACCGGGAAGTTCGCGGTGTTCCAGGCGGCGGCGGCCGGCGGGGCGACGCCGCTGGTGATCGTCGGTGTGCTGAGTTCGGCGGTGGCCGCGTTCTTCTACATCCGGGTGATCGTGCTGATGTTCTTCTCCGACCCGAAGCCGGGCGGCCCGACGGTGGCGATCCCGAGCGCCTTCACGGCGACCGCGATCGGGGTGGGGGTGCTGGTCACGCTGGGCCTGGGCCTGCTGCCGCAGTACTTCCTGGACCTCGCGTCCAAGGCCTCGCTGTTCGCCTACTGATCCGCGTACTGATCCGCCTGCCGATCGGTGCGCTGATCGACGCGCCGACCGGTGCGCCGATGCGCGCGCCGGTCGGCGCCGCTCGGTTTGCCGGAGGTCGGTCCGGAAGTCCGGGCCGACCTTCCGCCTTTGTTTCCAGTGGAATTCGCCCCCACCGCCGCTTTGCCCGCGGAGCCCCTCTGACCAGGCCTTCCGGTTCGGGCATGACAGGATCCGCACGCCCGTGCAGTGATCCACTCGTGACCGGATACCCTGCCTGTATGGCCAGCGGCGGCACTCAGGGACCAGGCCGCTAGATCGACCAGGGACAGAGGAGTGGTCTTCGTGACCGTCGTGGGACCCTTCGGGCTCAGCGTGCAGGACCGCGACCTGACCCGGGACGTCCAGGCCGGACTGGACGCGGTGGAGGCGGCGCTCTCCGAGGCCGTCAAGAGCGACGTCCCGTTCATCACCGTCACCGCCAGCCACCTGATCGAGGCCGGCGGCAAGCGCTTCCGTCCGCTGCTCCTGCTGCTGGCCGCCCAGTTCGGCGACCCGGGGGCGCCCGGCGTGGTGCCGGCCGCGGTGGTCGTCGAGCTGACCCACCTGGCCACGCTGTACCACGACGACGTGATGGACGAGGCCCCGGTGCGGCGCGGCGCGGAGAGCGCCAACTCCCGCTGGGACAACTCGGTGGCCATCCTCACCGGCGACTTCCTGTTCTCCCGGGCCTCCCAGGTGCTGGCCGACCTCGGCCCGGAGGCGGTGCGGATGCAGGCCGAGGCCTTCGAGCGGCTGGTCACCGGCCAGATCCTGGAGACCCGCGGCCCCGGCCCGGAGATGGACCCGCTGCTGCACTACCTGGACGTGCTCGCGGGCAAGACCGGATCGCTGATCGCCGTCTCCTGCCGGATAGGAGCGCTGATGGCCGGCGCCGCACCGGACCTGGTGGAGACCCTCGGCGAGTTCGGCGAGCGGATCGGCATCGCCTTCCAGCTGGCCGACGACGTGCTGGACATCGCCAGCGACGGCCATGAGTCCGGCAAGACCCCCGGCACCGACCTGCGCGAGGGCGTGCCGACCCTGCCGACCCTGCTGCTGGAGCAGATGCCCGCCGACCCGTCCGACCCGGACGACAGTCGGCTGCGCGAACTGCTCACCCAGGACCTCTCCGACGACGACCTGCACGCCGAGGCGCTGCGCCTGCTGCGCGCCCACCCGGCGTTGGAGCGCGCCCGCCGGGAGACCCTGCGGCACGCCGAGGAGGCCCGGGCGCTGCTGGCCCCGCTGCCGGACTGCGCGGCCAAGGCGGCCCTGGACGGGCTCTGCGACGCGGTGGCCATCCGCACCATGTGACGCGGTGGCCGTCCGCGCCGTGTGACGCGGGGGCTGACGCCAGGAGCTGACGCCGGGGACGATCCGTCGCTACCGCCCCGGCGCCCCGCCGGGATGGGGGAGACTGGCACCCGTCAGCTCACGCCTGCCCGGAAGGTCACCATGCGTCGCGTCGTCATCGCCGAGGACTCCGTACTGCTGCGGGAAGGTCTGACCCGGCTGCTCACCGACCGCGGCCTGGAAGTCGTGGCCGGGGTCGGGGACGGCGCCGCCCTGGTGAAGACCATCCACGACCTGGCGGCCTCCGACGCCCTGCCGGACGTGGTGGTCTCGGACGTGCGGATGCCGCCGACCCACACCGACGAGGGCCTGCGCGCCTGCGTGGAGCTGCGCGGACGCTACCCCCGGCTGGGCGTGCTGGTGCTGTCGCAGTTCGTGGAGGAGCGGTACGCCTCCGAGCTGCTGGCCGGCTCCACCCGGGGCGTGGGCTACCTGCTGAAGGACCGGGTCGCCGAGGTGCGCGAGTTCGCCGACGCGGTGGTGCGGGTCGCCGACGGCGGCACCGCGCTGGACCCGGAGGTGGTGCAGCAGTTGCTCAGCCGCAGCCGCAAGGGCGACGTCCTGGCCAACCTCACGCCGCGCGAGCGGGAGGTGCTCGCGGCGATGGCGGAGGGGCGCACCAACGCGGCGGTGGCCAAGCAGCTGGTGGTCTCGGACGGCGCGGTGGAGAAGCACGTCAGCAACATCTTCCTCAAGCTCGGCCTGGCGCAGAGCCCGGAGGACCACCGCCGGGTGCTGGCGGTGCTCACCTACCTCAACTCCTGAGGCCCGCCGACTCCTGAGGCCCGCCGCCCGGGCCGGCCCGCCGAGGCCCGGGCGGCGGCCCGTTCGGGCGTGTGCGGAATGATCTCCGGCGGCCGGATGTTGTGCGGAGGAGAGGTACCGGCGTGGGCGGGTGAAACCTGCCGGAGTTCCGGCCTGGGCCGAGTTCGCGCGCATAGGATGCGAGCGGTGCACCAGGCGGACGGGGCACGGGGCCGCGCCCGCGGTGGTGTGCCCACGAGGAGGTCCGCGGCAGTGACCAGTCAGGTCGATCAGTCAGAGGCAGTGGACGGATCGGACGGCGACGAGGGTCGTACCGGTGACGATGCCGGACACCCCGGAGCGACCGGGCCCGTCGGCGCGCACGCCCCGGACGGCGCACCGGAGCGGCGGGCCAAGCCCATCCGCAGACTCGACCGGGTGATCATCAGATTCGCCGGCGACTCCGGTGACGGCATGCAGCTCACCGGTGACCGCTTCACCTCGGAGACGGCCGCGTTCGGCAACGACCTCTCCACGCTGCCGAACTTCCCGGCCGAGATCCGGGCCCCCGCCGGTACCCTGCCCGGCGTCTCGTCCTTCCAACTGCACTTCGCCGACCACGACATCCTCACCCCGGGCGACGCCCCGAACGTGCTGGTGGCGATGAACCCGGCGGCCCTGAAGGCGAACCTGCCGGACCTGCCGCGCGGCGCGGAGATCATCGTCAACACCGACGAGTTCACCAAGCGGGCGCTGGCGAAGGTGGGTTACGCCGCGGACCCGCTCGGCGACGGTTCGCTGGACGGCTTCCACCTGCACCGGGTGCCGCTCACCGCGCTGACCCTGGAGGCGCTCAAGGACAGCGGGCTGGCCCGCAAGGACGCCGAGCGGGCGAAGAACATGTTCGCCCTGGGGCTGCTGTCCTGGATGTACCACCGGCCCACCCACGGCACCGAGACCTTCCTGCGCGGCAAGTTCGCCAAGAAGCCGCAGATCGCCGAGGCGAACATCAGCGCCTTCCGGGCGGGCTGGAACTTCGGCGAGACCACCGAGTCCTTCGCGGTCTCCTACGAGGTGCCGCCGGCCCGGCTCCCGGCCGGGCGCTACCGCAACATCTCCGGCAACCTGGCGCTGTCCTACGGGCTGATCGCCGCCGCGCAGCGCTCCGGCCTGCCGCTGTACCTGGGCTCGTACCCGATCACCCCGGCCTCGGACATCCTGCACGAGCTGAGCCGGCACAAGGACTTCGGGGTGCGCACCTTCCAGGCCGAGGACGAGATCGCCGGCATCGGCGCGGCGCTCGGCGCGGCCTTCGGCGGAGCACTGGGCGTGACGACCACCTCCGGGCCGGGCGTGGCGCTCAAGTCGGAGACGATCGGCCTGGCGGTCTCGCTGGAACTGCCGCTGCTGGTGGTGGACATCCAGCGCGGCGGCCCGTCAACCGGGCTGCCGACCAAGACCGAGCAGGCGGACCTGCTGCAGGCGATGTTCGGCCGCAACGGCGAGGCACCGGTGCCGATCGTCGCCCCGGCCACGCCCGCCGAGTGCTTCGACGCGGCCCTGGAGGCGGCCCGGATCGCGGTGACCTACCGCACCCCGGTGTTCCTGCTCTCGGACGGCTACCTGGCGAACGGCTCGGAGCCCTGGCGGATCCCGGAGGTCGGTGAACTGCCGGAGATCGACCCGGCGTTCGCCACCGCCCCGAACCGCGAGGACGGCGCCTTCTGGCCGTACCTGCGGGACCCGCACACCCTGGCCCGGCCCTGGGCGGTGCCCGGCACGGCCGGGCTGGAGCACCGGATCGGCGGCATCGAGAAGCAGGACGGCACCGGGAACATCTCCTACGACCCGGCCAACCACGACCTGATGGTGCGCACCCGGCAGGCCAAGGTGGACGGGATCACCGTCAAGCCGGTGGAGGTCGACGACCCGACCGGCGACGCCCGGGTGCTGGTGCTCGGCTGGGGCTCGACCTACGGCCCGATCACGGCGGCGGTGCGCCGGGTGCGCGCGGACGGCGGCGAGGTCGCCCAGGCGCACCTGCGCAACCTCAACCCGTTCCCGGCCAACCTGGGTGCGGTGCTGCGCAGTTACGAGAAGGTCATCGTGCCCGAGATGAACCTGGGCCAGCTCGCGCTGCTGCTGCGGGCGAAGTACCTGGTGGACGCGGAGTCCTACAACCAGGTGCGCGGGCTGCCGTTCAAGGCGGCGCAGTTGGCGGACGTGCTGTGGGCGGCGATCGGCAGCCTGGACGAGGAGGACCACCGATGAGTGAGCGGAGCGAGCGAACCGTCGAGGGGCGTGGCTTCCCGTCGCTGAAGCTGGTGCCCAAGTCGGAAGGTCCGCAGAGCGCCCGGGACTTCAAGACCGACCAGGAGGTGCGCTGGTGCCCCGGCTGCGGGGACTACGCGATCCTGGCGGCGGTGCAGTCCTTCATGCCGGAGCTCGGCATCCGGCGCGAGAACACGGTGTTCGTCTCCGGCATCGGTTGCTCCTCGCGCTTCCCGTACTACATGAACACCTACGGGGTGCACTCGATCCACGGCCGGGCGCCGGCGATCGCGACCGGGCTGGCCTCCTCCCGGCGGGACCTGAGCGTGTGGGTGGTGACCGGGGACGGCGACGCGCTGTCGATCGGTGGCAACCATCTGATCCACGCCCTGCGGCGGAACGTCAATCTGAAGATCCTGCTGTTCAACAACCGGATCTACGGCCTCACCAAGGGCCAGTACTCGCCGACCAGCGAACTCGGCAAGATCACCAAGTCCACCCCGATGGGCTCGCTGGACGCGCCGTTCAACCCGCTGTCGCTGGCGATCGGCGCCGAGGCCTCCTTCGTGGCCCGCACCATCGACTCGGACCGCCAGCACCTCCAGTCGGTGCTGCGGGCGGCGGCCGAGCACGAGGGCACCGCGCTGGTGGAGATCTACCAGAACTGCAACATCTTCAACGACGGCGCCTTCGAGGTGCTCAAGGACGCCGGCACCCGGGACGAGGCGCTGATCCGGCTGGAGCACGGGCGGCCGATCCGGTTCGGCGCGGAGGCGGCCGAGGGCGTCTTCCGGGGCCCGGACGGCGAACTGTTCGTCGCGCCGGTCACGCCCTCGAACGAGCCGGACGTCCTGGTGCACGACGCCCACGCGGCCGGCCCGGCGACGGCCTTCGCGCTCTCCCGGATCGCCGACGCGGACACCCTGCACCACACGCCGATCGGCGTGCTGCGGGACGTCCGCCGGCCGGTCTACGACGAGCTGATGGAGGACCAGCTGGCCACCGCCGTCGCCCAGCGCGGCCCCGGCGACCTGGCGACCCTGTTGGCGGGCGGCGACACCTGGACGGTGGACTGACCGCTCCGCCGCGCCCCTCGGCGCCCCCGCCCCTCACCGGGCGGGGGCGCCGACGCACGTTCCGGCCCCTACTACTGACTGTCGGCGGCGGCCCATTCGACCAGTTCGATCACGACCCCGTTCGGGTCGGCGACCTGGAACAGCTTCTCGCCCCACGGCTCCTCGCGCAGCGCCATGGTGATCTCCACCCCCTCCTCGCGCAGCCGCCGCTCCTGCGCGGCGAGGTCCTCGACGGTGAAGGCCAGGATCACTCCGTCCGCCGTGCGGTCCCGCTGGTCCTCGGGCAGCACCTCCAGGCCGCGGCGCAGGTAGACGACGTCGACCCCGCCGCCCGGGTGGCCGAGCGAGACGAAGCCGTCGGCGGACATCTGCTCGGTGTAGCCGAAGTGCCGCTGGAGGAAGGCGGCGGAGGCGGCGGTGTCCTCGACGGTCAGGGTGACGACGGTGGTGGTGATCTGCATGGCGGAGCCCTCTCGTCATGGCGCACGGTTATCCCGTACGCAGTACACTATACATAGTACGGAGAATCTCGCCAGAGCTCCGCCCGGAAAGGCCTGAGGGAGGCCCCCCGATGGGGGACCTCCCTCAGGAGTGGTGCCGGTGGCGTCAGAAGACGCAGGGGATGCCGCCGTCGGAGGTGGCGTCGACGCCCGGACCCTGCATGGGCAGGTTGGCGGCCGGGTCGCCGGTGGGGGCGGGGCCGGGGGTGGTGGGCTTGTCGGCCGCGACGCCGGTGAAGGAGGTGCCGAGGGTGACCACGACGTGGTCCGCGGCGGTGGTGGCGGACTCGGTGGCGGTGACGCCGTAGCGGGCCGCGACCTGGTCGGCGGCGTCCTTGCCGCCCTTGCCGTAGGTGACCGTGGTGGTCTTCTGCTTGGTGCGGGCGGGGCCGGTCGCGCCCTCCTTGAAGCCCATCGCGACCAGTGCCTTGGCCTCGTTGCCGGAGGAGACTCCGGCGGCCGAGGAGGCGTTGTACACGTCGACGGTGGTCGGGGAGGCGGCCTTGGTCGGGGTGGTCGCGGTCGGCGCCGGGGTGGGGGCGTCGGTGGCCGGGGCGTCGGTGGCGCCGTCGGCCGGGGCGGCGGGCGCGGCCGCGTCGGCGTAGCCGAACAACTGCTTGACCACCTTCTGGATCTTCGACGGGGTGACCAGGTTGACGTCCTGGCCGTTCTTGGTGCCGAAGCCGTCGAAGGTCAGGGTGTTGAACTCGACGTTGCCGCCGGTGAGGGCCGGGGCCTGCTGGGCGAAGTCCAGGACGTTCCACTCGTTGTCGATCACCAGGTCCTTCTGGACGACGCCGAAGAGGTCCTTGAGCTTGCCCAGGTCGCTGATGATGCCGTCCTGCTTGAGCTTGTGCACGACGGAGGAGATGAAGGCCTGCTGGCGGTGGGTGCGGGCGAAGTCGCCGGTGTTGCCCTTGCCGTCGTCCAGGTTGTGGCGCTGGCGGACGAAGGCGAGCGCCTGGGAGGCGTTGAGGGTGTTGATGCCCTTCTTGAAGTCGGCGCCGGAGCCCTGGCCCTCCATGGCCGGGTCCTTGGTGTCGTGGGTCAGGCAGACCTGGATCGGCTCGACGGCCTTGGCGATGTCGTAGAAGCCCATCAGGTTGACCTCGGCGATGTGGTCCACCGGCTGGTTCACGAAGGTCTGGACGGTGCGGATGGTGGCCGCGCGGCCGGCGTCGCGCCCGGCCTTCTCCAGGTCGGCGCCCTTGAGGCCCTTCTTCTGCAGGCCCGGGTTCGCCTTCTCCTTGGCGATCCCGTACGCCTCCTTGATCTTGTGCATGCCCTGCTGGGTGCCGTCCCCGTTGTAGGTCATGACGTAGTCGTCGCGCGGGATGGAGATCGCCTGCACCTTGCCGCCGTTGGCCGGTATGTGCAGCAGGATCAGCGAGTTGGTGTTGTAGCCGCCGATGTCCGAGCTGTGGCCGGCGTGCAGTTCGTCCTGGACGAACTGCGGGGGCAGGTCGGAGCCGTCCATCGCCTTGCGGCTGTCCAGGCCGATCAGCAGCAGGTTGACCGAGTTGTCCAGGTGCTTGGGGGCGTCCTTCTTGGTCTCCGAGATGGCGTTGGACGTGGTCATCCCGTCGGTGAGCGAGGTGTACTCGTACCAGACCACCCCGCTCGCCGCGAACACCGCGAAGCCGACGGTGGCGGCCACCACCCGCCCGGCGATCAGCAGTGGGGAACCCTTGCGGGGCGCCGGTTTCGCGCCCCGGCGCCCGGCGGTACGGCCGCCGTCCTGCTGCTCACGGTCCTCAGCCATGCCGCCTCCTCCGGTCCCGGACCACCCGGACCACGATCACCAGCAGGGCCGCCGCCGCGGCCTGCGCCATCACGGGGAACCCGTGCACCACCCACTTGGCGGAGCCGGTGGCCAGGCCGTTGCCCTGGTACTTCTCGCTGTTCGCCGAGAATTCGACCACCGCCGTCACACCGAGTACGACCACCGGCGAGGCGGCGAGCACCCACCACCAGCCGCGGTGGGTGCAGAGCGCGGCCGCCAGGCCGGTGCCGAGCGCCGCGCAGAGCGCGAAGACCAGGCCCATGCCCGGCCCTGAGAGCTCGTCGACCACCGCCCCGACCAGCGGGAGTCCGAGGGCCGCGACCGCGGGCAGGGTGGGCCCGCCGGAGAAGGGACGCGCGGGGCCGGCGGGCCGGCTCGCCGGCCGCCGCCGTGATCCCTGGTCGGTGGACCGTCCTCGCTGCCCCGCCACTCACTCACCCCCGGTGTTCCCGTGCCTGGTGCGCCGTCTCGGCGCCGCGCCGGGTCTGCTGTGGAAGAGCGGTAGCGGCGCTGCCAGTACGGGACGCTGGTGGTCGGCCGGCCGGTTCCCGTTCTCGGTTTCCCGCTGCTGCTCGGGGGCAGGCACGTTTTCGGATTTGCTCTACAGAGGTGTAGAGATCGTACGCAGCATAGAGCACGCCTGTTCGGTGGCAAGTCCGTTCGTGAACAGGCCTGCATACACTACACCGGGCAGTTTCTGAGGGGTCGGCGCGGGTGCCGACGGAGAAGGAGAACGTCGTGGCGACCACGGGCGGAGCGGGACGACCGGAGAAGCGCAAGGCGATCACCCGGGCCGCGACCACGGTGTTCGGGCGCGAAGGCTACGTCCGGGCCAGCATGGACGCGATCGCGGCCGAGGCGGGGGTGTCCAAGCGCACGGTCTACAACCACTTCGCCGACAAGGAGACCCTCTTCCTGTCGGTGGCGCTGCAGAACTCGGCCGAACTGACCGAGCTGATCCGCGAGTTGATGGCCCGGCACCTCGACCGGGTGCTGGACCTGCGGCGCGACCTGGTCGCCTTCGCGGTCGAGCGGGCGAACGCCGTGCTCGCCGCGGGCGAGCACGGGGCACTCGGCCGGGCCATCCGCGCCGAGGTGGCCAACATCCCGGCGGACGTCCTGGAGGCCTGGCTGGAGGCTGGTCCGGTGGCCTCCCAACGCGACCTCGCGGAGCGCCTCACGGCGCTCACCGAGCGCGGGCTGCTGGCCGTGCGGGACCCGGAGCTGGCCGCCGAGCAGTTCACCCTGCTGACCTTCCACGGCGTGGCCGAACGCTCCTTCTGGGGCGCGCTGCCGGTGGCCGGGGCGGAAGTCGAGCGGGTCGCGGAGCAGGGGGTGGACGCCTTCCTGACGATCCACGGCCCTGCCGCGGGCTGACCGGGCTGACCGGGCTGACCGGGCTGACCGGGCTGACCGGGCGGGCAGGCCGGGCACACGCCGGTGGGCGGGGCGGCATCGGGCCGCTCCGCCCACCGGTCGTCGCGCGAAGGTCACCTCAAGACGCGGTCACCTCAAGGCGCGGGTCACTTCCAGTTGACGCCCTTGCCCAGGGTGTACGGCTCGCCCCAGTACTCGGCGCCGGAGACCTTGGTCGCCTGCGGCGCCAGGGCCAGCACGCAGGAGGTGATCGACTGCCCGTTGGTGAAGCCCTTCGGGAAGGACGGGTGCGGGCACTTGTCGAAGGTGCCGATCAGCATCACCTCGGAGGCCTCCGAGCCGTCCGGCAGGGTGCCCTTCACCTGGGTCAGGCTGGAGAAGGACAGGTCGGTGCTGCCGGTGTTGGTGACGTTGAAGCGGACGTAGTACGGCACCATGCCCGCGGCCTTGTCGCCCAGCTTCAGCGGGGTGAGGTCGGCCGGGTCGCCCTTGTCGATCGAGGTGACCGTGAGCGAGACGGTGCCCTTGGTGCTGCCCGAGGAGAACGGGATGGTGGCGGCCTGGCCGATCTTCACCGTGGTGCCGGGCGCCGCGGTCGGACCGGCCTGGGCCGGGGCCCCGCCGGTGGCGCCGCCCGTCGCCCCGCCGGTGGCGCCGCCGGTCGGCGCGGCCGCGGAGGTGGGGGCGGCCGGGGTGGTCTGCGCGGCGGTCGGCGCGGCCGGCGCCTGGGTGGCCGGCGGGGTGGTGGCGCTGTCGGACGAAGCGGCGTCGTCGTTGCAGGCGCTCATGGTGAGCGCGCCGACCACGGCCAGGCCGGCCAGGGCCAAGGTGCGACTGTTGCGGATGGTCTTCACGTGATGTCCCCCGTTATTGCGGACCGCCGTCGCGACGGTCCTCCTGTGGGATGTTCATAGCGCAGGGGCCGTGCGGGACGCCACGCTTTCCAGGTGGTCTTGACGCTGCCGTGACGAGTCCTGCGCGGGTCCGTGACAAGGGATGCCGAGTCGTGATCAGTGGTACCCGAACCGCCTGCCACCTCGGACGATCCACCGGACACGCCCTAAGCGGCCCGCAGCACCAGTTCGTTGTACGTCGTGACGGTGCCGAAGCCCAGCCGCCGGTAGAGGTGGATCGCCGGGGCGTTGTCCGTACGGACGTTGAGGCCCAGGTGGTCGGTGGTCGGCGCGAGGTGCCGGGCCAGCGCGGTGACGCAGGAGCGGGCCAGGCCGCGGCCGCGGGCGTCGGGGTGGGTGACCACGTTGCCGAGCACGGCGACCCGGTGCGCGGGGGAGTGGACGTGCACCCCGGCGGCGGCCACCAGTCGGCCGTGCTCGCGGACGCCGACGTAGCCGCCGGCCGCCAGCAGTCGCCGGTCGAACCAGGACTCGGGGTAGGCCTCGGCCAGCAGGGTGTGCAGGGCGTCCAGGTCGGCGAGGGTCAACTGCTCGGTCCGGTGGACGGGTTCGGCGGGGAGGCGGCCCGGGGCCGGGAGGATCATCCGCAGCAGCGGGGTACGCCGCTCGACGCTGTAGTCCGGGGCGAGGGCCCGCTCGGCGCCGTCCGGCAGCCCGGCGGTGAAGCGGCGCGGCAGGAACGGCCGCAGCGCGCCCAGCAGTTCCTCCAGGGCGGGGACGGCGGCGGGCCGGGCGAAGGCGAGCAGTACGGGGGTGTCGCCGCCGCTGTAGAGCAGGGCGACCGGTCCGCGGTCGGGATCGGTGGTGTACCAGGTGGTGTTGGGCCAGAGGGTGTCGTCCAGGTCGCCGAGTTCGAACAGGTGCAGGGCCGGGTCGGGGCGGAACCGTTCGGCGAGCGCGGCGCGGTCGTGCAGGCTGATGAGGGGCACGGGGTCGAGCTTAGGGCGGGTCTGAACGATCCCTGGGCCTGGTCCGTCGGTGAACGGACGGACCAGGCCGCGGGGTGGCCGAGCCGGGTCAGACCTGGCCGAGGGTCAGCACGTAGCGGCCCCGGGTGTCGCCCCGGCGGGGTGCGCGGCCGATGCCGAGGTGGTTGAAGCGCGGGTCGAGCAGGGCGCCGCGGTGCTGCGGGCTGTGCATCCAGCGCTGCATGGCCTCGGGCACGCTGTTGGCCGCCGCGGCGATCTCGGCGGCGAAGCGGAAGGCGAAGCCGGCCGTCCGGATCCGGCGCCAGGGCGTGCTGCCGTCGGTGCCGTCGTGCTGGAGGAGGTCGTGCGCGGCGAGGTCGTCGGCGTGGCGCTGGGCGGCGGTGTTGAGCCGTTCGTCCAGGTTGAGCAGTCGGGCGCCGGCGTGGACGCGCCGGAAGTTGGCGGAGGTCAGCATCTCGGTGCGGAAGTCGCCGCCGGTGGCGGTCCAGGGCGTGGCCGCGGGTGTCAGGATCCGGCCGTTGCGCACGAGCGTGGTCATGGGTCGCGCCTTTCCTCGGGTGTCGCCCCGGGCCGCGGGCGGCGCGGTCCGGGGCCGGACGAGGAGTACGGTCCCGGACCACGGTAGACAGCCGGTCAACGCGCGTAGCCGGTGGTCGGTCGAGCTCGGTCGGCCGAGGTCGGCCAGCTGCCCTTCGACCTGCGCTGGCCCGGTCGGCCGGGCTCGGTCGGCCGAGGTCGGCCGGCTGCCCTTCGACCTGCGCTGGCCCGGTCGGCCGGGCTCGGTCAGCCGAGGCCGGCCAGCTGCCCTTCGACCTGCGCGGCGTCCTCGTCGAGGCCGAGCCGCCGGTAGCCGTCCAGGGCGTCGGTGAGGCAGGCGCGGGCCTGGCGCGGGCGGCCGAGGCCGGCGAGGGCGGTGCCGAGGGTGCGCAGCAGGGCGGCCTCCAGGGCGGCGCTGGTGCGGCGGGCCTGCGGCAGGACGGCTTCGGCGAGGTCCGCGGCGAGCAGCCAGCGCCCGGCTTCGGCGTGGATGCGGGCGGCGAGGTCTCCGGCGGCGGCTTCGAACACGGTGACCTGGAGGACGGCGAACTCGTCCCGGGCGCCGAGCGCGTCGGCGAGGGCGGCCTCCGGGTCGCCGCACAGCCGCAGGACCCGGGCGAGGTAGTAGCGGCCGATCGCGGCGGACACCGGTCCGGAGCCGCTCATCAGGCGGGCGCTGCGTTCGGCGGCGTCCCGGGCCTCGGCGAGGCGCCCGGTGTGGGCGGCGCTGAAGGCGAACTCGCCGAGCGCGCTGCCCTCGGCCCGTTGGGCGCCGACCCGGTGGAACAGCTCGGCGGCGCGGCCGGCGTGTTCGGCGGCTTCGGCGTAGCGGCCCTGGACCCGGGCGTTACTGCCGAGGTTGATCAGGGCTTTGGCGAGCACGCCTTCGGTTCGCGGGTCGGTGCAGAGGTCGACGGCCCGGCGGATCTCCTGCTCGGACTCGGCGTAGCGGTTGATGTGCCAGAGCATGGTGCCGCGCAGGTAGCGGGCGAGGGCGAGCGGGCCGTCCTCGCCGCGGGCCTCGGCCTCCTGGGCGATGCGTCCGGCGAGGTCGCCGAGGATGCCGGTCTGGGCGCGTTCGGAGAGCACGGCCCCCATCCGGTCGGCCAGTTCGGCGGCCCGGTCGAGCGGCAGGGCCGGGTCGGCGCAGCTGAGCACGATGGCGGCGGCGTGCACCTCGGCCTGGTCGCGCATCCAGCGCACGGCTTCGGCGCCGTCGGTGATCGGCCGGCCGGCCGCGGTCACGGACACGCCGAGCAGGCTGAGTTCGGCGGGTTCCGCCTTGCGGGCGGCCCGGTCGGCGTTGCGGGCGGTGGCCAGGCAGAAGTCGGTGAGCCGGGCGGCGGCGGCGGTGCGTTCGGCGGGGGGCTCCTCGGTGGCGAGCCGGCCGCGGGCGTAGTCGCGGACGAGGTCGTGGAAGCCGTACCGGCCGAAGCGGGGGGAGTGCAGAAGGTTGAGGTCGACGAGGGTTTCGAGGAGCTGGTCGGCCTGGTCCTCGGTGCGGCCGAGCAGGGCGGCGGCGCAGGGCAGCGGCAGGTCGGGGGTTTCGGGCAGCGCGAGCAGGCGGAAGGCGCGGGCGAGTTCCGGGTCGAGGCGGTGGTAGGAGAGCGCGAAGGTGGCTTCCACGGTGCGTTCGCCGTCGCTGAGTTCGGCGAGCCGGTGTTCCCGGCGCAGTCCTTCGGCGAGAGCGGCGAGGGTGAGGCCGGGGTCGGCGGCGAGCCGGGAGGCGGCGATGCGGACGGCGAGCGGCAGCAGCCCGCAGGCCCGGACGACCTCCTCGGCGGCTTGCGGTTCGGCGGTGACGCGTTCGGCGCCGACGATCCGGGTGAGCAGGTCGAGGGCCTCGGTGGGCGGCAGGGTGTCCAGTCGCAGGTGGTGGGCGCCGGAGAGGCCGGTGAGCCGCAGCCGGCTGGTGATCAGGACGGCGCAGCCGGCCGCGCCGGGCAGCAGCGGTTCGACGTGGTCGCGGGTGGCGGCGTTGTCGAGGACGACGAGGACGCGTCGCCCGGCCAGGGCCGAGCGGTAGAGGGCGCTGCGTTCGCCGGTGTCGTTGGGGATCTCGTCGGGGGCGATGCCGAGGGCGCGCAGGAAGCCGGTCAGGACGGTGCCCGGGTCGGGCGGGGTGCGGTCGGCGCCGCGCAGGTCGACGAAGAGCTGCCCGTCGGGGAAGCGGTCGCGGACCTGCCGGGCGAGGTGCACGGCGAGGGTGGTCTTGCCGACGCCGCCCATGCCGTCCAGGGCGGAGATCATGACGGCCCGCCCGCCGGCGCCGGCGAGCTGCTCCGCGAGGGTGTCGAGTTCCTCGGCTCGGCCGGTGAAGTCGGGCAGGCCGGAGGGGAGTTGGTCGGGGGCCTGCCAGCGGTCGGCGGCGGGCTCGGGGTCGGCCTTCGGCGGCAGCAGGGCGGTGTCCTCGCGCAGGATGCGCAGCTGGAGCTCGGCGGGGCCGTGGTCGTCGGCGGGCAGGTACGGGCGGGCGTCCTCGTAGACGGCGAGTGCCTCGGCCTTGCGGCCGGCCCGGTAGAGGGCGCGCATCAGGACGGCGGTGAGCCGGGGCCGGCCGGGGTGCTCCAGGGCGAGGGCGGTGGCCTCGGCGATGAGGTCGGTGCGGTCGCCGAGGTCGGCGTCGAGTTCGAGCTGGGTCTCCTTGGCCGAGATCCGCTGTTCGGCGAGTCGGGCCCGGACGGCTTCGGCGTGCCGTCCGGGCAGCCCGGCGAGCGCCTCGCCGACCCAGAGCCGTTGGGCGCGGTGCAGGACGTCCCGGACGTCCTGCGGGGGTGCGTCCGCCCGGCGCAGTCGTTCGGCCTCGGCGAGCAGGGCCTGCCATTCGTCGGCGTCGGTCGGTACCGGCCGGAGGGCGTAGCCGTCCCCGACGCGCAGCAGCGGCATGTCTTCCGGGGCGTCGCCGGTGTGCGGCTTGAGCGCGGCGCGCAGCCGGGAGACGGCGAGCTGGACGGCCTTGCGCGGGTCGGCCGGCGGGGTGCCGCCCCACACGCCCTCGATCAGTACCGAGGTGGCCACCGTCCGTCCGGCGGCGTCCAGCAGTACGGCGAGCACGGCGCGCTGCTGGGGGCGGCCGAGCTCCACCTCCTCGGTCCCGTACCAGGCCCGCAGTGGGCCGAGCAGCGCGAAGCGCAGCCCGGGGCCCCCCTTGTCCACCATGTCGTCCCGTCCCGATGAGTCGTCCCGTGCCGGGATCCCGCCACTTCCGTCCGGATTGCGGCGCCCCCCGTCCCGGCCTCGTATGCTCTGCTCACAGATTGTGCACCGGACGTCGGAATTCCGAGGGGTGGGGAGTGGTGCTCGAATTCCGCGTGCTGGGGTCCCTGCGGGCCCGGTGCGAGGGCGTGGAGGTCGACCTCGGGCGACCGCAGCAGCGGGCCGTGCTTGCGGCGCTGCTGCTGGCGCCCGGGCAGTTGGTGTCGACGGACCGGCTGGTCGAGGGCGTGTGGGGGGAGGACGACGCGCGCTGGCCGAAGGATCCGGTGGGCCAGATCGGCACCCATGTGCACCGGCTGCGGCGGGCGTTGGGCGCGCCCGGACTGGTGGTCGCGGCGGCCGGCGGGTACCGGCTGTCGGTGCCGCGCGGCTCGGTGGACCTGTTCCGCTACGAGGCGGCGGTGGCCGAGGCAGTTGCGCTGCGTCACCAGGAGCCCCTGCGGGCGTGGGAGTTGCTGGGCGAGGCGCTCGGGGCCTGGGCGGGCGGCCGGGCGCTGGACGGCGTGCCGGGGCCGCTCGCGGAGCGGGCCCGGGAGCGGCTGGCGGCCGGGCGGCTGGCGGCGCGGAAGGTGCGGTACGACCTGGACCTGGCGCTCGGGCGGCACGTCGAGGCGCTGGAGGAGCTGGGCGCGCTGGCCGCCGAGTGCCCGCTGGACGAGGAGGTGCACCGGCTGCACCTGCTGGCGCTGCACCGCTGTGGCCGAACGGCGCAGGCCCTGGCCGAGTACGGGGCGTTGCGGGAGCGGCTGGGCCGGGAGCTGGGGCTCGAACCGGCCGTCGCGGTCGTGGAGCTGGCCGACCGGATCCGGCGCGGGGAGGCCCCGGTGTCGCTGCGGCGGCTTCCCCGGCCGAGCCAGCTGCCGCCCGACATCCCCGACCTGGTGGGGCGGGCCGGGTTGGCGGGGCAGGCGGAACGGGCGCTGCGGGCGGTCGGCGGCTCGCCGGTGGTGGGGCTGTCCGGTCCGGCGGGCAGCGGGAAGTCGGCACTGGCGGTGCACATCGCCCACGCTGCCCAGGACGCCTTCCCGGACGGGCAGTTGTACGCGAGCGGGGGTGAGCCGGGCACGGTCCTGGCCGCCTTCCTGCGGGCCCTGGGGGAGCGGCCCGCGGGTTCGGACACCGTCGGGGAACTGTCCGTGCGGTACCGCTCCGCACTGGCCGGACGGCGTGTGCTGGTGGTGCTCGACGGAGTGGCCGACCCCGGCCCGCTGCTGCCCGCGACGAGCGGGTGCGCGGTGGTGGTCACGGGGGCGGAGCCGGGGGCCCTGCCGGGCGACGCGGTCCGGCTGACGGTCGGGGCGCTGGAACCGCACGACGCCCACGAGCTGCTGGCGCGGATCGTGGGCGTGGAGCGGATCGGCCGGGAGCCGGCCGCGGTGGAGGAGCTGGCCGGGATCTGCGGCCACCTTCCCGTCCTGCTGCGGACGGCGGCGACGCGGCTCGCGGCCCGGCCCTGGTGGTCGGTGGCGGACCTGGTGACCAGGTTCGCCGAACGGGGGTGAGGGCCGGGCCGCGGTGGTGCTCCTAGTACGGGTCGGTGCTGCTGATGACCGAGTAGCTCGGGCCGCTCTCGAACTGGGAGATGTAGTCGATCTTGACGCCGCCGAAGCCCCAGACCTCCAGCTTGACCCCGTCGTTGGGGTTGGACTTGAAGGTGTTGCTGTTCCAGCAGACGCGGTCGTTGGCGCCGTAGACGACGAAGTTGCCGTCGGTCTGCAGGGTCGCCCGGGTGCCGCAGCCCCAGCTGCCCGGCGCGGCCCACTTGGCGACGTACCGGTTGTCGGTCCGGTAGACGACGAGGTTGCCGTCGGTCTGGAGGATCAGCCGGGTGTAGCCGGTGTCGATGGCCTGGCCGGGCAGGAGCGTCACGGGTGCGTTCTGGGTCACCCTGGGGGCCAGGTCGGGGTTGACGATGGTGTCCGCCTGGGCGGTCCCCGTCGCCGTCATCGTCCCGGCCAGCGCCAGGGCGCCCGCTGCTGCTGCCATGGCCATGTGCCGCATCGTCTTCATATCCCCGTGCTGCCTCTCTCACGTGTGGGTGCGCCCGTGAAGGTGGCGGGCGCCCTGTGGTGTACGGATCATGGCCGAGGGCGGTAGACAAAAGATAAACAGGACGTTGAGGCCTGCCCGCTCGCCGGGGCGGCGAGCGGGCAGGGAGGGTCAGGCGAGGTGGTCGAACTCGCCGGGCTTCACGCCGAGGAGGAGGGCGCGGAGTTCGGCGGTGGTCGTGGTGATGACGAGGGAGGGGGCGTCGAACTCGCGGACGTGGCGAAGGTCGTCTGATCCGGGAGCCGGCTCAAGGCGGTCATCGCCTCCCTCCGCGTTGCCGTACGAGCCCGTGTAGTGCCGTCTCCCGGTCTGCGGCCGGTAGAGCGTGCGCGGTGAGCTGCTGGAACATCTGGCTGTGGGCGGCCAGTTCAGCTTGATCGATGAGGTGCTCTGCCTGCTCGGGGCCATCCGTGATGACCGTCGAAAGTTCAGGGCAGCCCGGATCGCTGAAGACGAAGGAACCGGAGAAGGGCGGGCTCTCGGGGGCGGTGAACGGCAGCACCTGGAGATCTACGTTGGGAAGCCCGGCGCCCCTGAGTGGTCCAGCGCATCGCCTACCGCGAGGCCGCCGGCCGCAACGCCCCCTGGCCCGCCGCCCGGCTCCACCCGCGCTCGCCGGTGTGAAACCCTCGCCCCATGGACGAGTTCACGCGCCGCCTGGACGGCGCCTGGGAGTGGTGGCACGCCGCCATCGAGGATTCCCAGGAGGGCAGGTGGATCCGCACCGACGCCGAACGCCGGACGATCGACGACATCGCCGCCGCGACCGTGGGCTGTCCGCACCCGGCCGGTGAACTCCCCTGGCGGGCCCGGCTCGCCCGCATCGTCCGCTGGGCCGCCGTGCTGCGGCTCGCCGCCCGGGCCGGCGGCTGGGAGCTGGTGCCCGTCGCGGGCGCGGCCCCGGCCCGGCCCGCCGGGATGGCGACCCTGCTCTCCGCCGTCTACGCCGTCGGGGAGCAGGGCGAGATCTGGCTCGACGCCCTCCGCACGCAGGGCCCGCCGCCGGTGGCCGAAGTCGGCCGGGCGGAGGCCTTCCTCTTCGGGCCGGGCTCCGTCGAGGACCTCCGGCAGTTCTTCTACGACTGATGACGCCCCGGAGCGGGAAGTCGGACCCGCCGACCTCCCGCTCCGCAACCGACCCGGCTCGGGTGCAACCGAACACCCGTGTTACCCGTTTCAGCTGGTGTGAAGCTCACCGGCACCCCGTTTTTCGTTCTCGCGCTCGTCCTCGTCCCGATCTCCATCGGGCTGCTGATGTACCTGTGGAACCGGGTGCGCGGGCCGCACGCGCTGCGCTTCGGGTCGCGGCTGCTGATGGTGGCCTTCGCACAGCTGACGGCGGTGACGCTGGTGTTCGTGGTGGTGAACAACGACAACCAGCTGTACGGCAGCTGGGACGACCTGCTCGGCACCGGCAGCCACGTCCGCGCCGTGCCCGTACCGCCCCCGGCGGACGCGACGGCGGCGGCCAACGCACCGGACCAGCCCAAGGTGACGCAGCAGTTCGGGCCGGTGGACGACCCCGCCGTGCCGAAGGACGTGAGGACGACCCAGCTGAAGGGCCGGGTGTCCGGCGTCGACGGCGAGGTGCTGGTGTGGACGCCGCCGCAGTACGCCGACCCGGCCTACAAGGACAAGAAGTTCCCGGTGGTGGAGCTGCTGGCGGGCTTCCCCGGTTCGTCCAGCGCCTGGTTCGGCAGCATGAACGTCTCCAAGCAACTGGAGCCGCTGATGAAGTCCGGGCAGGTCGCGCCGTTCATCCTGGTGTCTCCGCGGGTCGTCCTGCTCGCCGGGCACGTGGACACCGGCTGCGCGGACGTGCCGGGCCAGGCCAACGCCGAGACCTGGCTGGCGCGCGACGTGCCGCAGATGGTGCTGGACAACTTCCGCGCCGAGCCGGGCCCGGAGCGGTGGGCGGTGGCCGGCTATTCGGCGGGCGCGCACTGTGCCGTCCGGCTGGCCCTGGGGCACCCGAACCGGTACCACGCGGGCGTCAGCCTGTCCGGGTACAACGACCCGATGGGGGAGCCGGACTCGCTGACCGCCAAGGACCCGCACCTGCGCGAGGTCTCCAACCCGGTCTACCTGCTGCAGCACGCGCAGACGCCGCCGAACGTGGCCCTGTACGTGACCGGGAAGAAGGGCGACGGCTACGAGGACGCCCTGGCGCTGCAGAAGAACGCCAAGGCGCCGACGGCCGTCACCCTGGAGGAGGTCAACGGTCCGCACCTGACCTCCACCTGGCAGCCGCTGGTGCCGGCGGTGTTCACCTGGCTCACCCGGACCGTCGGGAAGGGCTGACGGCCGGCGGCCGGGGCGGTCACCGCGGAGGCAGCTCGCAGCCGTCCGGGCCGCAGGCTTCCGCGTCGCCCCCGCCTTCGGCCAGCGGGATCAGCGGCGCCGGCACCCGGCTGCCCCAGGCCTGCTCGAGCGCCCGGGTGAACGTCTCCGCGGGCTGGGCGCCGGAGACCCCGAGCCGCCGGTCGAGGACGAAGAACGGCACGCCCGTCGCCCCCATGGCGGCGGCCGTCTCCTCGTCCTCGCGCACCGCCGCCGCGTAGGCCTCCGGGTCGGCCAGCACGGCGGCCGATCCGGCGGCGTCCAGCCCGGCCTCGACGGCCAGCTCGGCCAGCCGGCCGGTGTCGAAGGCGGAGCGCTCCTCGGCGAAGTTGGCCCGGTACAGCGCGTCCAGCAGCTCGGCCTGGCGGCCCTGCTCCTTGGCGAAGTGCAGCAGCCGGTGCATGTCGAAGGAGTTCGCGGCGTCCCGCCCGTCGTCCAGGTAGGGCAGGCCCTCGCCGCGCGCGTTCTCGGCGATCCGGGCCTCCGCGGCCTCGGCCTGCTCCAGGCTCATCCCGTACTTCGTGGCGAGCAGCGGGATCACCGGACGGGCCGTGCGCGGCGCGTGCGGGTCCAGTTCGAACGAGCGGTGGACGACCTCCACCTCGTCACGGTGCGGGAACACCGCCAGGGCCTGCTCGAACCGGGCCTTGCCGATGTAGCACCACGGGCAGTTGATGTCGCTCCAGATCTCCACGCGCACGGCGCCGTACTCCTTCCGGTCCCGCGCGGACCGTCCGCGCCGACGGTTACCGGAACGCCGGTCTCCACCTGAATATTTCTCGTCCTGAAATATTCAGGTTCGGGAGCCGGGGACCGGTCGCTCGTAGCGGCTCATCCAGAGGACGGGGACGTCCTCCGGCGACTGCCCCGGGAGGCCGAGCCAGCGGGCGTCACCGCGGTGTACGAAGCCGCGCCCCTCGTAGTAGTCGCGCAGCGAGCGGTTGTGGGCGACGCAGTCCAGCCGCAGCGCGTCCACTCCGCGCTGCCGGGCCCGCTCCTCGGCCCAGCCGAGGACGAGCCCGCCCAGGCCGCGCGCCCACCGGCGCACGGCCAGCCGGTGCACGTAGCCGGCCTCGCCGCCGACGTCCGCCCAGAGGTCGTCGGCCCAGTCCAGGGTGACCGTCCCGGCGGTCTTGTCCCCGACGTCCACCAGCCAGGTCTCGCCGCGCTCGATCGCGTCGGCCACCCACTCGGGCGGGAAGCTGCCCGGCCACTGGCGGATGCCCCGCCCGCCCAGCCACCCGGCCGCCTCGTCCAGCACGTCCAACACCTCGCCGGTGTGCTCCGGCGCGGCGGGCCGGAACGAGACCCGGTCGCCCGCCCACTCGATCGAACCGCTCATCGCTCCTGCCGTCCTGCCGTCCTGCCGCTTCGGGGCCGGGGGTGCCGCGAGATCCCCCGCCGCCCAGCGTTCCAGCTCCGCCCCGACGGTGTCCACCGGTCCCGGCCCGCCCCCGCCGCCACGAAGGGGACTTGAGCCAGACCGCGGTCCGGAGCCGATCGGCTCGCCTTCTCCGTCACCGGCACCGCCGCCTGGCGGGGCTCGACTGACACCGTTCACCCGATCGACCGTGTCACGGAGCGGGCCGTCGGCCCGGCCGACTTCCCGCTCCGCGCGTGCCGTCGGAGGCCGTCTGAGGCCGGCTCAGCAGGAGATGTCGCCGCCGCCCACGTTGGTGCCCAGTACGCCGACGAACTGCTTGAACAGGTTGATCCGGTCGTTACGCTCGTCCGGGTTCTTGCCGTTGCACTCCAGGTCGCCGTTGATGCTGCGGATGGTCTCGCCGAAGCCCTTGTTGTTGACGATGGCGTCGTGCGGGGTCATCGTCCCGGCGCCCTTCTGGGCGTCCCAGAACCACAGGCCGGTCTTCCAGGCGACGGCCGGGTCCTTCTCGACCTTGTACGGGTCGTGCAGCAGGTCGAGGTGGAGGGCGTCGCCCGCGGCCTTGTAGTTGAAGTTCCAGCTGATCTGCAGCGGCCCGCGCCCGTAGTACGCGGACTGCCCGGCCGGACAGCCGTAGGGCTGGGTGGTGTCGCAGTAGTGGCTGTAGTTGGCGGTGTTCTGCTCGACGACGTAGCGGAGCCCGCCGGTCTCGTGGCTGACGTTGGCGAGGAAGGCAGCCGCCTCGCGCTTGCGGGTGGCGTCGTCGCCGGTGGTGGCGAACTTCGGGTAGGCGCCCAGCGCGTCGGTCAGGCCCTTGTACGTGTAGAAGGAATTCCGGTTCGGGAACATCTTGTTGAACTGGGCCTCGCTGACCACGAATGAGCCCGCGGCGAAGGCCGGGGCGGTGGTCGGGCCGGTCAGGGCGAGGGTGCTCAGGACGGCGGCGGAGGCCACGGCGGAGAGGGTGCGGGAGAGCTTCATCGTTCCTCGTCGGGAGTCAGGGGCGGGGGGTGCTTCGCTCTCGAAGTACCGGAGCCATCGTGGTGGCCGCCGTCCCCGGTTCGAACCGGGCCGAGGTCCAAACCACTCGTACGGGTCTTATCCAGCCGGGTAGTTGTCGTCGCGCCCACTGCGGGGTGATCATCCGTCCGTCATACGCACCGGATAGCCTCATCCGCGCACGGCACGAGAGCGGACCGGGGGACAGGGCATGGCGCACACCGACGACGGGGGCGACGAGCGGCTGGCGGCGGAGGGAGAGGTGGCCGTCGCCCGGCTGGCCATCGACTCCGGCGACCTCACCCACGCCGCCGACCACCTCTCCGACGCGATCCTCGCCGACCCCCAGCTGCCCGAACTCCACGAGGCGCTGGCCGAGTTGTCCGCCGCCGCGGGCGGGCCCGCCAAAGCGCGCGAGCTGTTCCCGCTGGACGGCGAGGTCTACCTGGGTACGGTCGTCTGCCGGGCCCACGTGGAGGCCGCCGCCGGGGACTGGGACACCGCCGTCAGCCTGCTCGCCTCGGCGATCCAGTACGAGCCGGGCCGCCCCTGGGCGCACGCCGCCTGGCTCGCCCGCGAGGACCTGCCCGCCCTGGTCGACCCGGACGCCGTCGCCCAGGCGGTGGCCCGCGCCGCCGGTGCGCTGCCCGACCCGCTGCCCGCCGAAATCGCCGACACCGTAAGGCCCTTCGAGCGCTTCCTGCGGGCCGTGGTGGCCCGCCACCCCGAGCACCCGCTGCTACTGGCGATGGCCTCCGGCCTGACCCGCCGCTTCGGCGCCACCACTCGCGCCGTCGAACTCGCCGAGCGGGCCCACCGGCTGGCCCCCGGCTACCTGCCCGCGGTGATGCTCGGCAACGCCCTGCGTGCCGACGGCCGCCCCGAGGAGGCGCTCGCCGTCTGGGAGGCCGAACTCGCCCGGGCCGCCCCGGAGGAGGGCGACTCCAGCGGCTACCTCGCCGTGGACGTAGCCGAGTTGTACGGCACCCTCGGCCGCCCCGCCGAGGGCCTGCCCTGGCTGGAGCGCGTCCTCGCCGCCGATCCCGACCACCCCAAGGCCGCCCCCGCCCGGCACGGACTGCGACACGCCGTCGACGGCGACGCCGCCCATCTGCTCGCCCTCGCCGACCACCACCGCGACCACCCCGACCACGCGTACGCCCAGGACCTGCTGGAGCGGCTCAGCCACCGGGAGCCCTGGCTGGGCATGGTCACCGGCGCCACCGAGGCGACCGTCAACGTGCTGCACCAGGTGCTCGGTTCGGCCGGCACGGGCACGGGCACCGGCACGGGAACCGGCACCGAGATCGACTGCACCGCCTCCGCCGTCGAGCCGCCCAGCTCGGTGCTGGCCGTCCGGCTCGCGCTGCCGCGCTCCACGGTGTCCTACCGGTCCGTCGGCGACCCCGACCCCCGGCTGCCGCTGACCGAGCCGACCACCCGGATCTGGGCCTGGGACGGCACCGACCCGCGCCCGGCCGTCGCCGCGCCCGCCCCGTCCAGCTCCGAACTCGTCCGCGCCACCGCCGAGATCGTCTGGCCGACCGTGCCCGCCGCCTACGACCACGCCGTCCGGCTGGCCGGGCTGCCACTGGACGAACTGCTCGGCGTGCTCGTCCACCCGCCGGCGCCCCGTGAGGACGACCTCGGCCGCGCGCTGCTCGCCCACCAGCCCGAACTGTGGGTGCGCGCCGTGCAGTCCTTCGCCTGCCTCGGCATCGCCCATCACCGCACCGACCAGCCCTGGGAGGGCTCCGAGCGCCGCCGGGTGCTGCGCGACCTGCTGCTCGGGCCGGAGGACTGGGTGGTCGAGGCGGCCGGCTTCGCCCTGGTCGCGATCGGCTGGACCCACCCCGCCGCCCGCGCCGACATCGCCGCCCTGCTGCGGCAACGGCTGCACTACAGCGCCCGGGCGAGCCGCAGCCGGGTGGTGACCATCCTCCGCTCCTACTGCGCCCTGGTGCTGGCCGCGCCGTGGGCGGAGCCGGCCGACCTCGCGCTCGCCCGGCAGCTGCTGGCGGAGGCGGACGCCCGGGACGCCGAGGGACCGGCGGACACCGACGGCACCGACGGTACTGACGGCACCGACGGCACTGGCGGCACGGATGGGACCGACGGCACTGGCGGCACGGATGATGCCCAGGAGACCGGCGGAGGGCCCGCGCGGGATCCGGGGCGACCCCGCCCCGGCTTGTTCCGCCGCCTCTTCGGCCGCTCCTGACGCGCCGACCCGGTGTCCGCTCGTGACGCTCCGGCCCGGCGTCACACCCCCGGCAGGGTCTCCTGCTCCACGTCGAACCGCGCGACCCGCTCCGCCGGATCGCGGCACTCCGGCCCCAGCCGCAGCATCCGCGACTCCGGGTCGTGCAGCGGCCGGTGGCAGCGTCGGCAGGTCACCCGGGGGCGGAGCGCCTCGGTGGTGTCCGTGCCGGGCAGTGGCTCGGGGCTGGTCATGGAGAGACGGTAGCGGCCGTCGGCCGTGAAAGGATCCTCCGCATGGCCACCGACCGCAGCAGCGCAGGAGATCCGGCGCGCACCCTCGCCCTGCTCTGGGGGCTGACCGCCGAGGAGAAGCCGGGCCGGCGCGGCCCCCGGCAGGCCCGTTCGACCGGCGAGATCGCCGCCGTAGCGATCGCCCTGGCCGACGCCGAGGGCGTGGACGCCGTCACCATGCGCCGGGTCGCCCAGGAGCTGGGGCTGTCCGCGATGGCGCTCTACACCTACGTGCCCGGCAAGGCCGAACTCCTGGACCTGATGCTGGACACGGTCTACGCCACCATGCCCCGCAGCACCCCGGCGGACGACGGCTGGCGGGCCCGGGCCACCGCCGTCGCCGACGACAACCGGGAGCTGTACCGCGCCCACCCGTGGGTCGCGGCCGTGTCCACCAGCCGCCCGCCGCTGGGCCCCGGCCTGATGGCCAAGTACGAGTACGAGCTGCGCGCCCTGGAGGGCACCGGCCTGCCCGACGTCGAACTGGACGCCGCGCTGACCCACCTGCTCGGCTTCGTCCAGACCTGCGCCCGGATGGCCGCCGACGAGCGGGCCGCCCAGCAGGACAGCGCGCTGACCGACGCCCAGTGGTGGCAGGCCAACGCCGAACTGCTGGCCCGGGTCTTCGACCCCGAGCGCCACCCCGTCGCCGCCCGCGTCGGGGCCGCCGCCGGGGAGGCGCACGGCGGCGCGTACAGCCCGGACCACGCGTACGCCTTCGGGCTGGCCCGGGTCCTGGACGGCCTGGAGGCCCTGATCGGAAAGCAGTAGCCCGGCCTCGGGGAGCAGTGGCCCGCCGTCTCAGGAGGCGGTGGCCCGCCCGTCGTACTCCTCGCGGGCCGCGACCACGGAGGCCACCCGCTGCTCCGACCAGTGCGCGAGCGCCGCGACCAGCTCCGCCGCCTCCCGCCCGAGCGGGGTGAGGCTGTAGTCGACCCTGGGCGGGATCACCGGGTGCGCCTCGCGCAGCACGAAGCCGTCCCGCTCCAGCGTCTGCAGGGTCTGGGCGAGCATCTTCTCGCTGACCCCCGAGACCCGGCGCCGCAGTTCGCTGAACCGGTAGCCGCGCTCGCGCAGCGCGCCGAGGACGAGCACGCCCCAGCGGCTGGTGACGTGCTCCAGCACGCCCCGGGACGGGCACATCCGGTCGAAGACGTTCGCGGGCGGGAGCCCGTCCGGAACCCTCGTGCTTACCTTCATATCAGTACCCTACTTCGAAGTGCGTACTTTCGAAAGGTTAGTACGGCCCCTAGGGTGAGTTCGAAGGTCAGAAGCCCCCAGAAGTAGGAGCACCCCATGTACGTCGTCACCGGAGCCACCGGCCAGCTCGGCCGTCTCGTCCTCGAAGGCCTGCTGGCCGCCGTCCCCGCGAACGAGGTGGCGGTGGCCGTCCGCTCCGCCGGGAAGGCCGCCGACCTGGCCGCGCGCGGGGTCGACGTCCGGGTGGTCGACTACGACCGGCCGGAGACCCTGGCGGGCGCCTTCGCCGCCGGTGACCGGGTGCTGTTGATCTCGGGCAGCGAGGTCGGCCGCCGGATCCCCCAGCACCGGGCCGTCGTCGAGGCCGCGCGGGCGGCCGGGGTCGCCCTGCTCGCCTACACCAGCATCCCGGCCGCGGCCACCTTCGGGCTGGCCGACGAGCACAAGGCGACCGAGGAGCTGATCATCGCCTCCGGACTGCCGTACGCCTTCCTGCGCAACGGCTGGTACACCGAGAACTACCTGGGCGACGCGGCCGGCACGGTCGAGCGCGGTGTGGTGCTCGGCAGCGCCGGGGACGGCCGGGTGGCCACCGCCCCGCGCCGGGACTACGCCGACGCCGCGGTCGCCGTCCTGCTGCGCGGTGGCGAGCAGAACAAGGCCTACGAGCTGAGCGGGGACACCGCCTGGAGCCTGCCCGAGCTCGCCGCGGAGCTGGCACAGGCCTCCGGCAGGCCGGTCGCCCACCGTGACGTGACCCCGGCCGAGCACCTGGAGGTCCTGGTCGGCGCGGGCCTGCCGCAGGGCTTCGCGGAGGCCCTGGTCGACGTGGACGCGGGCATCGCGCGCGGCGAGCTGGCCGGCACCCCGGGCGACCTGGCCCGGCTGATCGGCCGCCCGACCGTTCCGCTGGCGGAGTCCGTCCGTACCGCGCTCGGGGCCTGAGGCAGCCGGTCGGCTGCCCGACTGGCCCGCCGTCCGGCCGCCGTCCGGTTGTCGTCCGGCCGCCCTCTGGTTGTCGTCTGACCAGCGAAGACGCCGCAACGGTCCAGCATCCAAGCGCTGTCATGACCAAAATCCGGAAACGGAGATGACAGGCTGCCCTCCCGCCCGCTACCGTCACCTCGATATTCGCGCGCGCGGGAGGGCACTCGGCCATGCCACAGACAACCCAGCAGGACAACGGCCGAGGCCTCTGGTACGGCGTGGCGGCCTACGGCATCTGGGGCCTGTTCCCGCTGTTCTGGCCGCTGCTGGAGCCCGGCGCCGCCGACGACATCCTCGCCAACCGGATGGTCTGGTCCCTGGTCGCGGTGGTGCTGATGCTGGTCGCCCAGCGGCACTGGGGCTGGATACGCCCGCTGCTGCGCCAGCCCCGCCGGGTCGCCATGCTGGCCGGCGCGGCCATGGTGATCTCCGTCAACTGGGGCGTCTACATCTGGGCCGTCAACAACGACCACGTCGTGGAGACCAGCCTCGGCTACTTCATCAACCCCCTGGTCACCATCGGCTTCGGCGTCCTCGTGCTCAAGGAGAAGCTGCGCGGCGTGCAGTGGGCGGCCGTCGGAATCGGCGCGGCCGCCGTCGTGGTGCTGACCGCCGCCTTCGGCCAGCTGCCCTGGATCGCGCTCACCCTGGCGCTCTCCTTCGCCACCTACGGCCTGCTGAAGAAGCAGGTCGGGCTGAGCGGGCTGGAGAGCCTGGCCGCGGAGAGCGCCTTCATGTTCCCCTTCGCCCTCGGCTACCTCGTCTACCTGGAGGTCAGCGGGCGCGGCACCTTCGGGCACACGGTGGCCGGCTCGTACGGCTGGGGGCACTCCGGGCTGCTGATGCTCAGCGGGGTGATCACCGCGATCCCGCTGCTGTTCTTCGGCGCGGCCGCCGTCCGGGTACCGCTGACCGTGCTGGGCCTGCTGCAGTACCTGGCGCCGGTGTTCCAGTTCCTGATCGGCGTCGCGGTGTTCCACGAGTCGATGCCGCCGGCGCGCTGGGCCGGCTTCGCCCTGGTGTGGGCCGCGCTGGCACTGCTCACCTGGGAGGCGCTGCGCCAGGTGCGGGCCGACCGCGCCGGGCGGGCCGCGGCGCTGCCGCAGCCCGTCCCGGCCGAGGCCGTCCGGGAAGCCGTCACGCGCTGAGGCGGCTCCCGCCGGCGTCGGTCACGCGCTGATGTCCCGGCTGGTGAACCGGGCCCAGGCCGCCGAGCCGAACACGGCGACGTAGGCGGCCTGGAGGCCGAGGTCCTTCCACACGCCGTCCCAGTACATCGGCTGGCGCAGCAGGTCCGAGAAGCTCATCCAGTAGTGGGTGAACAGGAACGGCCGGATCGCGTCCAGCTGCGGGAAGGCGTCCAGGATCTGCACCGTGATGACCAGCCCGACGGTCGCCGCCATCGCCGCGATGCCGCTGCCGGTCAGGGTGGAGACGAACAGCCCGATCGCCACCAGCCCGGCCAGCGAGGCCGCGACCACCCCGGCCACCAGCACCGCCCGCAGCAGCGCGTCGGCGAAGCCGATGGTGTCCCCGGAGATCAGCGTGACCTCGCCGAGCGGGAACAGCGTGGCGCCGGCCGCCAGCGCGGTGACCGCGACCGCCGCCGTCGCCGCCAGGCAGAACACCAGCCCGGCGGTGAACTTGGCGGCCAGCAGCCTGGTCCGCCCGGCCGGGGCGACCAGCAGGTAGCGCAGCGTCCCGGTGGCCGCCTCGCCCGCCACCGAGTCCCCGGCGACCACGCCGACCGTCATCGGCAGGAACACCGGCAGCGCCACCGCCAGCGCGGTGAACACCAGGAACAGGCCGTTCTGGGTGGTCTGCGCGATGAAGCTGGGACCGCCGCCCTCGCGCGGACTGTCGGTGTTGAGCTTGACCACCACCCCGATCAGGATCGGCAGCACCGCCAGGATGCCGAGCAGCACCTTGGTGCGCATCCGGCGGAAGGTCAGGTGCAGTTCGTTGCGGAACAGCGCCAGGAAGCCGGACGCGGTCTGCGGCCGCCGACCGGTCACCAGCACCGGCCCGGCCTGAGACGGCTCCGCCTGAGACGGCTCCGCCTGAGACGGCTCCGCCTGAGACGGCTCCGCCTGCGGAGCCTCAGCCTGCGACATCGAAGCCCTCCCCGGTCAGCGCCACGAAGGCGTCCTCCAACGTGCCCCGCTCCAGCCCGAACCCGTGCACCCGGACCCCGGCCTCGACCAGCGCCGCGCACAGCTTGGGCAGCGCCTCGTCGCCGCTCGCGCCCAGCTCGCCGTCCACCCGGCCCTCGCCGGGCGCCAGCGCGACCACCTGGTGGGCCGCCAGCACCTCGGCGGCCTGCGCCACGTCGGGGGTGCGGACCACCAGCCGGCCCTGCGCCCGGGCGGCCAGCTCGGCGACGGTGCCCTGCACCACCAGCCGGCCCCGGGACATCACCGCCGCGTGGGTGCAGACCTGCTCGATCTCGTCCAGCAGGTGGGAGGAGAGGAACACCGTGGTGCCCTCCGCCGCGACCTCCCGGACCAGCGCCCGGATCTCCCGCATGCCCTGCGGGTCCAGCCCGTTGGTCGGCTCGTCCAGTACCAGCAGTTCGCGCGGCTGCAGCAGCGCGGAGGCCAGGCCCAGACGCTGCTTCATGCCGAGCGAGTAGGCGCGGGCCTTCTTGCCCGCGGCGGCGCTCAGGCCGACCCGCTCCAGCGCGGTCTCGACCCGCTGCCGACGGGTGCGCGGGTCGGCGGTCGGGTCGGCGGCGTCGAAGCGGACCAGGTTGTCCCGGCCGGACAGGAAGCCGTACAGCGCCGGACCCTCGATCAGCGCGCCCACCCGGGGCAGCACGCCGGCGACGGACTGCGGCATCGACTCGCCGAGCACGGTGGCCACGCCGGAGGTGGGGGCGATCAGGCCCATCAGCATCCGGATGGTGGTGGTCTTGCCGGAGCCGTTGGGGCCGAGGAAGCCGAACACCGAGCCGCGCGGCACGCTCAGGTCCAGGCCGTCGACGGCGAGTTGGCCGCCGCGGAAGCGCTTGGTCAGGCCGCGGGTCCTGATCACGTCATCGGCGGAGCTGGGAGCGGAGCGGGGAACGGGACCGGGAGGGGTGGCCGGGGACGGAACGGGGGCCGGGCGCGACGCCGCGCCCGAGCCCCCGGCCGACTCCGTAACGTCCCCCGTTACGGGAGTCTCGGTCATCCGTCAGTTCACCCCGGCGGCGTGCTGGAGGACGGGCAGGGTCACCGCGCCGGCGAAGACCCGGCCGTCGTCGGTGAGCAGCACGTTGACGACCTTGGTGCTGATCAGGGTGCCACCGCCGACCGGCTTGCCGAGCGACTTCACCAGGGCCTGCGGGTTCATCGCCCGGCTCTGGTGCTTGCCCTTCTTGCCGTCGGCCTTCGGCGCCGCGTCGGGCTCCTCGACGGTGGCGGGCAGCTGGGTGGAGACGACGGCCGTCCAGCCCTCGCCGATCACCTTCACCCCGTCGTGGCCCTTGCCCTGCTCACCCTTGCCCGGCTCGCCCCGGCCCTTGGCGTGCTCGGCCTCGGCGCCCTTGGCCGCCTCGTCCGCCTTCTTCTCCGTCACCTTGGCGCCCTTGGGCGCGGTGAAGTCGAAGGTCTTGGCGGCCGGCTTGGCGAAGGAGACGTCGGTGAAGTGGACGTCCAGCACGGTGGAGCCGTCGGTGGCCTTCACCACCACGGCCAGCGGCACCCCGTTGTCGGCGGCGACCGAGATCCGCACCTCGGCGATGGTCGAGCCGGACTGGGTCGGCTTGACGCTCAGCTGGTAGGCCTTCTGCCCGGCCACGTTGGCCGTCCCGGTGACGGTGACGGCGGTGGTGCCGGCGCTGCCGGTCAGGAACTGCTCGGCGGCCTCCTGCGGGGTGGTCGGCACCCCGGTGAGCGGCGCCTTCGGCGACTTCCCGGCCTCCGCGTGCCCGGCCGGGCGCCCGGTCATGTGCAGCGCGGTGTTGGTCGAGCTGTCCCAGGCCCAGCTCTGGTCGCCGTTGCGGACCAGGGTGTAGCCCGCCATGTTCTCCATCAGGTCCACCCGCTGGCGGTCCGGGCCGTCCACCGCGACCCGCAGCGTCTGGTCGCCGCCGAGCAGGCCGAGCAGCTTGGCCTGCGGGTCCGCGGACGCGCCCTGGCCCTGGCCGCCGCCGTGGCCGGCCGCCGCGCCGAGCCCGCCCGCCGCCGCGCCCAGCAGCTGGCTGGGCACGCCGAGGTCGGTGGCGACGGAGACCGTCCCGGACAGGGACTGGGCGTCGGAGCCCAGCGCCTTGGCCACCACCTGCTCGGCGGACAGCTGCGGCAGGTTCGGCGGCGAGTCGGCGGCCAGCGCCGGCACCAGCCCGACTCCGGCGGCGATCACCGCCCCCACCGCCAGCGGTACCCCGGCCCGCACCAGGGTGCGCCGTCGCGAGCGGTACGGGACCCCGCCGTCCATGGCGTCGTCCACCGCCGTCTCATTGGTCATGGCGTCCTCAACTCCTCTTCGAACACGTGCGCTTGGCCCTGCCCCTCCATTAGAGGCCGCCGCCGTCGCCACGTCATCGCCCTGCGGGGGCACTTCGAGGTGAACCTGACGGGGTACGCCGACCCTGAGACGGCCTCAGGGTTGTGTACTCCCGTCGTACGACCCTGGCATAGGGTCGCGCCATGGACGGAACCGCTACGGCCGCAAGCAACCCTCCGACCGCGAACGCGATGCGGCGCGCCCTGCGCCGCGCCAGGGACGGCGTCGCCCTCGACCTCACCGAGGCCGCCGTGCTGCTCCAGGCCAGAGGCGATGACCTGCGGGACCTCTGCGCGAGTGCCGCCCGGGTGCGCGACGCCGGCCTGGAGGCGGCCGGCCGGCCCGGTGTCATCACCTACTCCAAGAGCGTGTTCATCCCGCTCACCCGGCTCTGCCGGGACAAGTGCCACTACTGCACCTTCGTCACCGTCCCCGGCAAGCTCCGCCGGGCCGGGCACGGGATGTTCATGTCCCCGGACGAGGTGCTGGACGTCGCCCGGCGCGGGGCCGAACTCGGCTGCAAGGAAGCCCTGATCACGCTCGGCGACAAGCCCGAGGACCGCTGGCCGGAGGCCCGCGAGTGGCTGGACGCGCACGGCTACGACGACACCATCGCCTACGTCCGGGCGATGTCCATCCGCATCCTGGAGGAGACCGGCCTGCTCCCGCACCTCAACCCCGGGGTGCTGAGCTGGACGGACTTCCAGCGGCTCAAGCCGGTCTCCGCCTCGATGGGCATGATGCTGGAGACCACCGCCACCCGGCTGTGGAGCGAGCCCGGCGGCCCGCACCACGGCTCCCCGGACAAGGAGCCGGCCGTCCGGCTGCGGGTGCTGGAGGACGCCGGCCGCAGCTCAGTCCCCTTCACCAGCGGCCTGCTGATCGGCATCGGCGAGACGTACCAGGAGCGAGCCGAGTCGCTGTTCGCGCTGCGCAAGGTCTCCCGGGCCTACCACGGTGTCCAGGAACTGATCCTTCAGAACTTCCGCGCCAAGCCGGACACGGCGATGCGCGGCATGCCCGACGCCGAACTGGACGAACTGGTCGCCACGGTGGCCGTCGCCCGGCACCTGCTCGGCCCGACCGCCTGCCTCCAGGCGCCGCCCAACCTGGTCGACGGCGAGTACGAGCGGCTGATCGCGGCCGGCATCGACGACTGGGGCGGCGTCTCCCCGCTCACCCCCGACCACGTCAACCCCGAGCGCCCCTGGCCGCAGATCGACCGGCTCGCCGACCGCTCCGCCGCGGCCGGCTTCGCCCTGCGCGAGCGCCTCGCCGTCTACCCCGAGTACGTGCTGCGCGGCGAACCCTGGCTGGACCCGCGGGTGCTGCCGCACGTCCGGGCCCTGGCCGACCCGGCCACCGGACTGGCGAACCCGGACGCGACCGTCCAGGGCCACCCCTGGCAGGAGCCCGAGGACCTCCCGGAGTCGTACGGCCGGACCGACCTGCACACCGCCGTCGACACCGAGGGCCGCACCGGCGACCGCCGGGCCGACTTCGAGGACGTCTACGGCGACTGGGAGGTGCTGCGCGAACAGGTACTGGCCAAGGGCGCGCCCGAGCGCCTCTCCGGGGACCTCCGCGAGGCGCTCGCGGTGGCCGCCGACGACCCGGAGAGGCTCACCGACGACCACGCGCTGGCCCTGTTCCACGCGGACGGCCCTGCCCTGGACGCCCTGTGCCGGATCGCCGACGACGTCCGCCGGGCGGCGGTCGGCGAGGACGTCACCTACTGCGTCACCCGGAACATCAACTTCACCAACGTCTGCTACACCGGCTGCCGCTTCTGCGCCTTCGCCCAGCGCCGCACCGACGCCGACGCCTACACCCTCTCCCTCGAGCAGGTCGCCGAACGGGCCGCCCAGGCCTGGGAGGTGGGCGCCACCGAGGTGTGCATGCAGGGCGGCATCCACCCGGACCTGCCCGGCACCGCCTACTTCGACATCGCCCGCGCGGTGAAGGAGCGGGTGCCCGGCATCCACGTGCACGCCTTCTCCCCGATGGAGGTGGTCAACGGCGCCACCAGGACGGGCCTGTCGATCCGCGACTGGCTCCAGCGGGCCAAGGAGTCCGGCCTGGACACCATCCCCGGCACCGCCGCCGAGATCCTCGACGACGAGGTCCGCTGGGTGCTCACCAAGGGCAAGCTGCCCGCCGCGACCTGGGTCGAGGTCGTCACCACCGCCCACGAACTGGGCATCCGCTCCTCCTCCACCATGATGTACGGGCACGTGGACACCCCCGCGCACTGGCTCGGGCACCTGCGGCTGCTCGCGCGGATCCAGCAACGCACCGGCGGGTTCACCGAGTTCGTCACCCTCCCGTTCATCCACACCAACGCCCCGGTCTACCTGGCCGGCATCGCACGCCCCGGCCCGACCGCCCGGGACAACCGCGCGGTGGTCGCGATGGCCCGGCTGCTGCTGCACCCGCACATCCCCAACATCCAGACCAGCTGGGTCAAGCTGGGCGCCGAGGGCGCCGCCGAGATGCTCCGCTCCGGCGCCAACGACCTCGGTGGCACGCTGATGGAGGAGACCATCTCGCGGATGGCCGGCTCGGCGTACGGCAGCTACAAGTCGGTGCGCGACCTCCAGGCGATCGCCGAGGCGGCCGGCCGCCCGCACCGCCAGCGCACCACCCTCTACGGCGAGGTGCCGGCCGAGCGGCGGGCGGCGGCGCTGGCCTCGGACGGGCACCTGCCGGAACTGCTGCCGGTCCTCGACTGAGGCCGGTCGCCCGTCCGCCTGCCCGGTCCGCCGCACCACCGGCGGGCCGGGCCCCCGGGGGCGCCGGACAACGGGGGTGCCGGACAACCAGGGATGCCGTCTCTCCGTTCGAACCTTCGAAGTACAGTGCCAGGGCGCGTCGGCCGCCGTGGGTGCCGCGTGCGGCCCCCGAACCCGACGAAAGGCGCCCCGCCGTGATGCCACTGTGGTCACGAGCCCAGCAGCAGGACTTCCGCAGCCGGGTCCGCGGCTGCCTGCTCGGCGGTGCCATCGGTGACGCGCTCGGCGCGGGCGTCGAGTTCGAGCCCCTGGAGAAGATCCGGGCCCAGCACGGCCCGCAGGGTGTCACCGGCTACGTCCCCGCGTACGGGCGCACCGGCGCGATAACGGACGACACCCAGCTCAGCCTGTTCACCGTGGACGGCCTGATCCGCGCCCACATCCGGCGCGACACCGGCAGCTGGCACCCGCCCACCGACCTGCACCTGGCCTACCTGCGCTGGGCCGCCACCCAGCGCGACTGGGGCCCGGACGAGCGCCGCCCCGACCTCGGCTGGCTCGGCCGCGAGGAGTGGCTGTACGCCCAGCGCGCCCCCGGCCAGGGCTGCCTGACCGGCCTCACCGGGCCGGACGGCGAGCGGCTCGGCACCCTGGAACACCCCAAGAACCCGCACTCCAAGGGTTGCGGAACGGTGGTGCGGTCGGCGCCGTTCGGGCTGCTCACCACCTGGGAGCCGGGCCTGGTGTTCCAACTCGCGGTGGAGTGCTCGGTGCTCACCCACGGCCACCCCACCGGCTACCTCGCGGCGGGCGCGCTCGCGGTGATCGTCCAGGCGGTCGCCCGCGGAGGCACCCTGGAGGAGGGCGTCCACCTGGCGCTGGCCCTGCTCTCCGAACGGCAGGCGCACGAGGAGACCACCAACGCGCTGCGGGCCGCGCTGGACGCGGTGCGGGCCGGCGAGCCGTCCGCCGAGCGGGTCGAGGCGCTGGGGGAGGGCTGGGTCGCCGAGGAGGCGCTGGCCATCGGGGTCTACTGCGCGCTGGTCGCCCACGACGTCCGCTCGGGCCTGCTGCTGGCCGTCAACCACTCCGGGGACAGCGACTCCACCGGCGCGATCTGCGGCAACCTGCTCGGGGTGCTGCACGGCGACACCGCGCTGCCGCCGGGCCTGGTGGCGGGGCTGGAGGGGCGCGGCGCGATCCTCGAACTCGCCGACGACTTCGCCCTGGAGCTGATGCACGGCACCGAACTGCACGACCGGCGGAGCCCGGAGGGGGCCGACTGGGCCGGCCGGTACCCGGTGGCGCACTGAACCCGGCCCGCCGCCGTATCCGCGCGCGGCGCCCGGAACGCAGCCGCCCGGAACGCAAGTCGCCGTAACGCAAGTTGCCCGTAGCGCTGTCCGCCGCTCTGGGCGACGGACAGCGCTACGGGCAACTGGGCCGAGCACGGAACCGGTCTGGTCAGACCTCGCCGAAGGACCCCGCCGCCGCGGCCGACGCGAACGCGTTCCAGGCCTGGGTGGAGAAGCGCAGCTGCGGGCCGGCCGGGTCCTTGGAGTCCCGGACCGCGACCGCTCCCGCGGCCGGTCCGGCGATCTCCACGCAGGCGCCCTGGCCTCCGCTGTGACTGCTCTTTCGCCAACGGACTCCGTGCTCGGCGGGGGTGCTCATTCGTGGTATCCCTTTTCGATGTCGGCTATCAGCGACCGGCTCTCCGCGACACCGAGCGCGGCCGCTCTCAGGTAGTCGTAGAGACCGGTATAGCGGCGCACATCGGCCTCCTTCTCCAGGTAGAGATCGCTCGTCACACCTTCGAAGTAGACAACCGTGGAATCGGCTGACTCCGGGAACTCCAGCAGGGAGAATGTCCCGGTCATTCCGGGATGGGCTCCGTGCGAGAACGGGATCACCTGGATGGTGATGTTCGGGCGCAGGCTGAGCTCCAGCATCTGCCGCAGCTGGCGGGCCATGATCTCGCGGCTGCCGACCTCGCGGCGCAGCGCCGCCTCGTCTATGACGGTCCACAGGCTGCCGAGCTGGTTGTCGCCGTGGACGCGCTCCTGGCGCTTCATTCGCACCTGCACCCGGCGCTGCACCGCGTTCGCGTCGGTGTCCGGCTGGGTGCCCTCGACCACCGCCTGCGCGTAGTGCTCGGTCTGCAGCAGGCCGGGGATGAAGGAGGACTCGTAGGCGCGGATCGAGGAGGCCTCGGCCTCCAGGCCGATGTAGACGCTGTAGGGGGTCGGCATGTCGTTGAAGTCGTGCCACCAGCCGCGCTGACGGGACTCCTTGGCCATCTCCATCAGACTGTTGCGCATCTGCTCGTCGGCCACGTTGTACACGTCGCAGAGGTCGCGCACATCACGCTGGCTGATGCTGCGGCGGCCGTTCTCCAGCCGGCTGATCTTCGACTGGGAGACCATCAGGCGGCCGGCCACCTCCTCGGCCGTCATCCCGAGGCCCTCGCGGAGTTTGCGCAGCTCGGAGCCCAGGCGCCGGCGGCGCACGGTGGGATTGATGTTCGCGGACACGTCGACCTCCGGCCGGACCTCTGGTGATCGTTGGAACGGCAGCCCTCGGGACACTTCGGACATTGGGACCAACCCCCCTGACTGGAGCAGCATGTCACCTTGGGCCAGGTCGGCGCCGGGGAATCACAGCAGCGCAGTAGAACAGACCATCGGAAAAGCGCGTCCATGAGACAGCGACGGCCCCCGGGTGGTAATGCGGCTCGGCGACTAGGACCGGTAGTTGCGATGGGCCTCGACGGGCCTCAGGGAACGGCAGAGGGGCGGTCGCCGGGCGACTTGCGTCGCGGGGCGACCGCCCCTCGGTGCCGTTCGTGGCGCCGGTGATGCCGGGTCGTGCCGGTGGTTCGGATGGTGCGCAGCGGTGCGGCCGGTGGTCCAGCGCCCTCCGGGGGCGTGAACCGGGCGGTGTGCGCCGTTGGGCTGCCCGGCCCCGTCGGGCCGGTTGAACTGTTCGTGCGGTCGGACCGGCCGGAGCGGTCGGACTGTTCAGGCTGTCGCGCTGTTCGGACTGTCGGGCTCAGCGCACCCCGACCCGGGGAGCGGAGACCCGTCCGCCCGGCGCCCGGCCCGTCGCCCGGGCGCCGGAGCGACCGGAACCGGCCCCGGAATCCTGGGAAGAACGGTTCTGCTGTGTCGGCAGGCCGTTCTGCACGTCCATCACGGCGTGCGCGACCATCCCGCCCAGCGGGTCGTACCGGATCAGATCGCGCAGCCGCGACCGCGAGGACCGGCCCTCGTTGCCCGGGTACAGGTGCTTGCCCAGCCCCACCGAGTGGGCCAGGGCGGCGAGCGCGGCCGTCCGCGGGTCCGGCGGCACGCCGGTGCGGATCGCGGTGTCCAGCCGCTGCTTGATCGCGGCGTTGGTGCAGTCGTCGGACGCCTGGTACCGGGTCGTCGGCAGCACCCCGCACATCTGCCCCGGCACGGCCGTGACCATGCCGCAGCGTTCCAGGTGTGCCAGGTACGTCTGCCGCAGGCCCAGCCGCGGCCCGCCGATCCAGTGCGCCGCGCGGACCGGACTGCCGCGTCGGCGCAGCAGTTCCAGTGCGTGGTCCAGGGTCGGGTCGCCGGTCGGCCGTGCGAGCACGACGGCGATCCGGTCGCCCTCCGGTACGATCCGTCCGGCCAGGGACAGCTCGACGAGCTGCGCCCCGGCGAGTCCGAGGTCGAGGGTCTGCGGCTGCGCCGTGGTACCCGTGGTCGGGTCCAAAGCGAGCAGCAAGAGTTCCTCGGGAACAGTTCTGCGGCTCTTGCCCATCCAAGCCTCCCCGCGTGGATGAGAGACAGGGTGACGCCTCTCACACGGGCTTGTCGAGTACGCCTCCGAATCGTGACCTTGCGGTGAAGGCGCGGAACCGGCGGCCACAGGCCCGGCGTCTGACCCATGAACAGACCACGTTGCGGCCTTGCGACGGCAATATGCGCCGGTCGGGCGGGGTGTGCGCGGCTGGACGGCCGTCGGTGGCGGAGACTGTACAGGTACACGGGGCGGGGCTTCGGCTTCCCGAAATCGGGTCTGCCGATGCCCCGCCGGGCGTTGAGGAGGCTGGGATACGTGGGCGAGTCCCCCGACAGGGTGCTGAGGGACGGCGAGCGGGAGCAGGGGCGCGAACGCGAACGGACGGGTCCGGCGGCTGGCGGGGCGTCAGCCGGCGCAGCCGCCGGGGAGAGCCCGGCGGCGAGTCCCGCCGGGTCGTCGGCCGAGCCGGCTGTCGATGCGGTTGTCGAGGCGACTGTCGAGGCGTCGACCGGAGCCTCTGCGGAGACCCCCGCGGACGCTTCCACCGATGCCTCCGTCGACGCTTCTGCCGACGCGCCGAAGGCGGGTGTCAAGGGCGGCTCGACCGTACAGCTCCGTGTCCGGGATGTGGACAGCCGGACGACGATGCTGCGGCTGCCGGTGGACAACAAGACCACCGCGCTGCGGCTGCCGGAGGAGCTGCTGAAGCCCGCCGACGACGGTGGTTCTGGTGATCCGACGGAGGAGAAGAAGGACTCGCCCGAGGTCGCGGAGGAGGAGCAGCCGGCCGCCGAACGGCCGTCCGTCGCCGACCCGCGTCTCGCCATGCGGACGGCTGCGGTGAAGGCGGGCCCCGCCGCCGAGACCGCCCAGAAGGCCGTCGGGAAGGCCGTCGGGAAGGCCGCGGAGGAGGAAGGGGAGGAGGCCGACGAAAAGGCCGACACACCCGACACCTCCACACCCGACACCTCCACGGCCGGCACCGCCGACAAGGCCGAGGGGGCCGAGGAGGCCGACACGCCGGAGCAGGCCGCTCCCGCCGCGCCCGCGCCTGCGCCGGGATCCGCGTCCGCCCCCCTGACCAAGAACGGGCAACCGGGCCAGGAACCGGGCCGGGCCGAGAAGTTGGAGAAGCCCGAGTCGCTGCGCGCCCCGGCCGCCTCCCCGGCTGCCGTCACCGCGCCCGAGCCGCCGAAGCCCGCTCCGATGCCCGAGCCGGCCCCGAAGCCGGTCCAGGGCCCCGTGCCCCCGCCCGCGCCGACACCGCTGCCCCGGCCCGAGCCACTGCCGTCCCAGCAGCCGCAGCAGCCGCAGCAGCCGACCCAGCCGCCGACGTCCGAGCCCCAGCCGCTGCCCTCGCCCGAGAACACGGCCGAGGCGATGGAGGTGCTGGCCACCCTCAACGCCCGCCCGGTCTCCCCGCTGCGGCGCGCGGTCAAGCGGGTCACCATCTGGACGGTCTTCCTGGCCGTGGTGCTCGGTGCCGTGGTGGTGGCCCAGCTGCTGCGTCCGCTGCCGGACCCGGAACTGCGGATGACGACCCCGGGCAGCTTCAGCTTCGCCGGCGACCAGCTCGACCTCGCCTGGCCGGCCAAGGGCCAGTCCGCCGCCGAGGTGGTCGGCGTCGGCAACCTCGGCAGCTCGGGTCAGGAGACCCCGGCTTCGATCGCCAGCGTCACCAAGGTGATGAACGCCTACCTGGTGCTGCAGAAGTTCCCGCTGAAGAAGGGGGAGAGCGGCCCGAAGATCGTCGTCGACAAGCAGGCCGCGCAGGAGTCCGGCAACAGCGACGAGTCCCGGGTGACCCTCACCGAGGGCCAGGTGCTCACCGAGTACCAGGCACTGGAACTGCTGATGCTGCCGTCCGCCAACAACGTGGCCCGGCTGCTCGCCCGCTACCACTCAGGCTCCGAGGAGGCGTTCGTCAAGCTGATGAACGACACCGCGGCCAAGCTCGGCATGGCCAACACCACCTACGCCGACCCGGCGGGCTTCAACGCGGACACCAAGTCCACCGCGAAGGACCAGCTGAAGCTGGCCGAGCAGGTGATGCAGGACGACATCTTCCGGCAGATCGTCGCCACCCCGGAGACCAACTTCAACAACACGAAGATCTCCAACACCAACAACCTGATCAACCCGAAGACCGGCGTGATCGGCGTCAAGACCGGTTCCAGCACCCCGGCCGGCGGCTGCCTGATGTGGGCCGCCTACAAGGACATCGGCGGCGTGAAGCGGCTGATCCTCGGCGTCACCCTGGGCCAGCAGGCCACCTCCCCGAACCCCGGCGACGGCATCCTGCCCACCGTGCTCAAGGTCAGCGGCAAGCAGATCCAGGCCGCGCAGAACGGGCTGACCGGCCAGACCCTGGTGAAGAAGGGCGACGTCGTCGGCAGCGTGGACGACGGGCTCGGCGGCAAGGTCCCGGTCGTCGCGACCAACGACCTCGTGGTGCCCGGCTTCCCCGGCGTCACCGGCACGATCACCCTGGACCCGTACGCGCTGCACCACAACGAGAAGGCCGGCAAGGAGGTCGGCACCCTGCGGGTGGGCGCGGGCGACGGCAAGACCGAGGTCCGGGTCGCCCTCCAGAACGACCTCAACCCGCCGTCCATCCAGTCCCGCCTGCTGCGCCTCCTCTGACCCCTCCCCGCAGCAACCCCGAAGGGGGAGCCGGCCCGCCCGGCTCCCCTCAGCCCTCCTCCCGTCAGCCACCCGGACCGCCACCCCCAGCCGACCCCCGATCCGGTACGCTGTGAACGGCCTGGTCACCGACCGGCCACGCCTCAGTAGCTCAGGGGATAGAGCACGGCTCTCCTAAAGCCGGTGTCGCAGGTTCGATTCCTGTCTGGGGCACAACAGAACCGCAGCTCACAGGCCCTCCATCCACTCGGGACGGAGGGCCTGCGGCATTCCCGCCCTCCTGCCACCCCACGTGCCACCCCGCCCGTCCCACCGGACATCGCCCGGCCGCACCGGGCCGGGGCCCCTGACGGAGCTCGGAATCCCCTGTCCCGCTCGCGGTGGCGCCGGCAAGCGGTAGCTGACCCTGGTGGTGCCGTAGCTGGCGACGATGGTCGCGCCCACCACCACCGCGACCTTCGGGCGGGGGGGGGTGACCCACTACCGGGGCGCGGTCCCGGACGGGCACCAGACCTCGCAGAGCAGGTTCGCGGACGGCGGGGCGTCGGTGGCGTAGCAGCCGGACGGCTACTTCTGGGAGGCCCGACTGGTCGCCGGAGCCGTCTTCCTGGTGCTGACCGCCGTCCTGCTCGGCTACGCCTGGCGCACGGTGCGGACCGTCCCCGCGAAGGGTTGACCGCCACCGTCCGCTCGCAGGCCCTCCGTCGGCTCCGGCGGGGGACCTGAGGCGTTCCTGGGCGTCAACTCCGGTTCCCGCGTGGTCCGTCGGCGCCGCGACCGTCGAACTCGGCGGCCTCCAGCGGCTCGTCGGCCCGCGGCGCCCGGACGGACGGCACGATGACCCGCTGGACCCTGGGCCTGGTGCGCCAGTTGACCCGCCGGACGTCCCGGGCCAGCGCGCCCGGCCGCCAGAGTTCGATCACGGCGGTCACGACGCCCAGTACGGCGCCGGCGGCCAGCCAGCCCGCCACCACGTCGCTGGGCCAGTGCACCCCGAGGGCCGTCCTGGTCCAGCCGATGGTCAGCACGGTGACGGCGGCCACCGAACAGGCGGCGGTCCGGCCGCGGCGGTCGACCCGGTACCAGATCAGGCCGACCAGGACGGCACAGGTGATCGCCGAGGCCATGGCGTGTCCGGAGGGGAAGGCCGGGCCGCCGGCGTGTGAGACCGGGTCGGAGAAGGCTGGCCGCTGCCGGTCGACGGCCAGCTTGAGCGCCCACTGGGCACCCCAGCCGACGAGTGCCTGGGCGGCCACCCAGCCGGCCAGCATCCGGGCGCCGATCAGCCAGAGCCAGGCAGCGGCGAGGCCGAGCAGTGAACGCATTGTGACGGGGCCGCCGATGTCGGAGAGGGTCTGCACCGCGGCGGTCCAGATCCGGTGTTCCCTCGCGTAGCTGTGGAGTCCGCCGATCCAGTCCTGGTCGAACTCGTGCAGGGGGTGCCAGTGGCCCGTCACCAGCATCGCCAGGATGCCGAACAGCGCGGCACAGCCCAGCGCGAGCGACACGTCCCGGAGGAGACGGCGGTGACGCACGGTGACGGGAGTCGTGCTGTTGGTCAGGTGCATGCCTGACACCTTCCCAGCGTCCCGTGCCGATCGGGAGCTGGAGTGATAGCGATTCGGCATCTTTTGTGCGGAGGGACTGCGTGCGCCGGGGGGTGGGCGCGGGCGGGAATCGGGGGCGCACGGGAACGCCCGCGATCGTCCGCCTGTTCAACCAAGGGGCGGCGATCGGGTGTGCGGACGGTGAAGAACCCCTTTCGGGGTGGTCGTCCGCGAGCACCAGAGGTGCCCGGTCGGTCACCGATTGTCGAAGACCGGAGTGAAAACCGGCAGGATACTGCATCGCGAGGAAGAATCTGAACGACTTGGGAATGTTGTCCGGAATCTGTTCGTTGGATCGTTACGTGTGAGCCCCCAGGGGCCCGCACTTCTTGCCCTCCTGGGGGGCAGGCAGCAGACCTCGGCAACACCAGTCAAAGGGAGCAAGCATGGCCACCCGTGCCGTCGTTCGAGACAGGGCCGACCGGACTCGCGCGGCCCGCCCGACCAACCTTGAGGCCGACCGCGACCTGGTCGGTATGTACCTCGACGAGATCGCCAGGACGCCCCTGCTCGATGCCGCCGAGGAGGTCGAGCTCTCGCTGCGGATCGAGGCCGGTGTGTACGCCCAGCACCTGCTGGACGAGAGCGAACGCCCCGACGGTCAACTCCCCGACGGCGTCACCCATGAGGAGCTGGAGGCGATAGCCGCCGACGCCGAGCGCGCCAAGGACGTCTTCATCCGCTCGAACCTCCGCCTGGTGGTGGCGGTCGCCCGGCGCTACCCGCGCAGTGGCCTGCCCCTGCTGGACCTCATCCAGGAGGGGAACGCGGGTCTGGTGCGCGCGGTCGAGAAGTTCGACTACGCCAAGGGCTTCAAGTTCTCCACCTACGCGACCTGGTGGATCCGCCAGGCGATCACCCGCTCGATCGCCGATCAGTCCCGCACCATCCGGCTCCCCGTGCACCTGGTCGAGGAACTGGGCCGGATCCGCCGGGTGCAGCGGGAGAAGTCCAAGGAGCTGGGCCGGGAGGCCGAGCCGGCCGAGATCGCGGCCGAGCTGGACACCACCGAGGCCCGGATCAAGGACGTGCTGGACTGGGCGCGCGACCCGGTCAGCCTCAACATGTCCGTCGACGACGAGGGCGAGACCCAGTTCGGCGACCTGGTGGAGGACACCGGGGCGACGTCCCCCGAGGACGCCGTGATGGTCATGCTCCGCCGCGAGGAGCTGGACGGCCTGATCGGGCGGCTGGACGACCGCACCGCCTCGATCATCCGCTCCCGCTACGGGATGGAGGACGGCCGCGAACGCACCCTCACCGAGGTGGGCAAGCAGCACGGGCTCACCCGCGAGCGGATCCGGCAGATCGAGAAGCACGCGCTGGCCGAACTGAAGAAGATCGCGGACCACGCGGGCTTCGAAGCCGCCTGATGACCGACGGCCGAGGTCGACCGCCCGGGCCCGGGTGCGGAGTGCTCCGCACCCGGGCCGGCGCATGTCATCGGGAGCCTCGCAAGGCTTCTAGGCTGAAAGGACAGGGTCGGACCGCGAGTAGGGGAGTGGACAAGGTGAGCGAGCAGGAACAAGAGCAAGCACAGAAACCGGGACGCGAACAGGGCCGGGACGGGACGCGGGGCGAGCGGGGCACCCCGGCCCCTCCCTCCCCCTCCTCCCCTCCCTCCACCCCCGCCCCCGCCAAGGCCCGGCTCGTCTTCCGCGACCCGCTGGACCAGCAGTCCCGGGACGACACCGACGCCGGCTGGGGCGACCGCCCGGGTGCTGGGGAGAGTGGTGGGCGGGGGCTGGACTGGTACCTGAGCCAGCGCCCGCCGCACCACGGGGACTGAAGACGTTGTTCTAACGCGCCGTGACCAGCGCGTCGCGGATCTCGGTCAGCAGTTGGACCTCCTTGGCCTCGGCCTCGGCCGCCACCTCGGCGACGCTCTTGCGCCTGGCCGCCATCCGGTTCATCGGCACGATCAGGACGAAGTAGACGACGGCGGCGGTGATCAGGAACTGCAGGGCGGCGCTGAGCACCGTCCCCCACAGGATGAGGATTCCGGACGTGACCTCACCGGTGGCGCTCACCCCGCAGGGCCCCTTGAGGCAGGAACTGTAGGACGCCAGGTCCTTCGTCCCGAACACGCCGACGATCGGATTGATCACGCCTTTGACGAAGGCGTTGACGATGTTGGTGAAGGCCGCACCGATGACCACGGCGACGGCGAGTTCGACGACATTTCCACGCAGCAGGAATTCCTTGAAGCCTTTCATGCCGCCTCGAACGACGAAGTCGTTCCGGGGTTACGGGTGATCTTCCGGGAGCCCGGATTGACAACCCGTACGGCCCACCGCGGCCCCCGAGGGCGGTGGCAGTCCGGCCTGCAGGGGCCCGGAGGCGAGCGCCGCGGCGACCGCGAGCAGCACCAGCGCGGGCACCCCGCCCCGCCGTCGGACGGCCCGGCGCCAGCGGTACCAGCCGCCGCACCCGCGCCGGATCGGCGGGAAGCTCGGCACCTCCCGCCGGGGCGGCACGGAGGGCGCGGGCAGGGGCAGGGAGAAGGGCAGGCTCGTGGTCGTCATGGGGGCCTCCGGACTCGGTCGGGTCTTGCTCGGTGACCCCTACCCTGCGCGTTCCCGCCTCGGCTGGGAAATCGATTCCCACAGCCTGTGGAAAACCCGCCCCTGTGGATAACTTCGTACACTCACACGAGCTAATCCGACCCTCGAAGGTTGACGATGGTGCGCGAAAAGGCCCGCCGCCCCCGCGCGAAGCGGGGCCGACGGGCCTTCTCGTGAGACCGAGGTCAGCCGGCGGCCGGAGCCGGGCTGGTCGATGAGCTGGACGAGCTGGAAGAGCTCGACGAACCGGACGAGCCCGAGCCCGAACCCGAGGTCGACGACGTCGAGGAGCTGGCGGACGAACCCGCGCCCACCGAGCTGCTGGAGGACGAGCGACTGTCGGTCCGGTAGAAGCCCGAGCCCTTGAACACGACGCCCACGGCCGAGAAGACCTTGCGGAGTCGTCCCTGGCATTCGGGGCACGTGGTCAGCGCCTCGTCGGTGAACTTCTGCACCGCCTCCAGGCCGCTGCCGCACTCGGTGCACTGGTACTGGTACGTGGGCACTTGTCTTCCTCCTGGCACTCTCGCCTGATGAGTGCTAACGATGGTCAATGATGCGGTATTCCGTTGGATCAGTCCAGCGAATCCGGTGTGAGATGAGCCGGTACCGCGTCACCGCCCACCGAGCGTTCAGCCCTTGGCCGCGCCGACCAGCTGCGCCGCGTTGCCGCGCTCGGCCGACGAGGCCACCACCCGGCCCGGCCCGCCCGGGGCCACCAGCAGGTGCCGCATCGACAGCAGCGCGATCAGCCCCAGGCCGGCGCCGATGGCCGGCACCAGGAAGCCGACCGAGGGCCCGTGGCCGTCGAGCAGCTTGCCCGCCGCCATCGAGCCGAACGCCAGTCCCAGCCCGATCGCACCGGTCAGCCAGGTGAAGGCCTCGGTCTTGGCGCCGTCCGCGACCAGGGTCTCGACCAGGGTGTAGCCGCTGATCAGGGTCGGGGCGATGGCCAGGCCGCAGACCAGCCCGGCGACCGTCAGGGCGACCAGGTTGGGCATCGCCCACAGCACCGAGCAGCCCAGCACCAGCATCGTGTAGCTCATGGCCATCCGCTGCTGCACCGGCCGCCGCCAGGCGATCACGCCGTACAGCACGCCGGCCAGCATCGAGCCGCCCGCGAAGATCCCGTACACCGTGCCGCCGGAGTCGTGCTGCCCCACCGAGTCGGCGAAGGCGTTGACCGACACCTGCATGCCGCCGAACACCGCGCCGACCCCGAGGAAGGCTCCGACCAGCAGCCGGACGCCGGGCGAGGCCAGCGCCGAGGCGCGCCGCACGCCGGGCTGCGGGAGGATCCGGGCCGGGGCGCTGCGCCGCTGGGCCGCGAAGGCGAGACCGCCGACCAGGGTCAGCGAGGCCTCGACGACCAGCGCGACCGCCGGGCTGGCGAAGGCGGCGATGTTGGCGGCCAGGATCGGGCCGACCACGAAGGTGAACTCGTCCGTCACGGACTCGAAGGCGAAGGCGGTGCTCACCTTGGCGCCGGCGGCGGGCGAGGCGCCCTCCCCGGTGAACGTGGAGACCCAGCGGGCCCGGACCATCGCGCCGATCTGCGGCACGCTCGCCCCGGCCGGGACGGCGGCCAGGTAGACGCTCCAGGCCGGCGCGTGGCCGAGCGCCAGCGCGATCAGCAGGCCGACCGAGACCGCGTGCACCAGCACCGTCGGGACCAGCACCGCGGCCTGGCCGTACCGGTCGGCCAGCCGACCGGTCTGCGGCCCGATCAGGGCCTGGGCGACGGCGGCGACCGCGACGGCCGTGCCGGCGGTGCCGTACGAGCCGGTGGTCTGGGTGACGAGCAGCAGGATGCCCATGCTGAGCATCGCGTAGGGCAGTCGCGCGACGAGGGCGGGGGACAGGAACGTCCAGGCGCCGGGCGTGCGCAGCAGCTCCCCGTACCCGACCCTGGCGGGCGCCTCGGCGGTGGTGTCGACAGTGCTGCGCGCGGTGTCCGGAGCGAAGTCCGGAGCGAAGTCCGGAGTGGTCTCCGGAGCGGAGTCCGCGGCGATCTCGACCGTTCGGCGGGCCGTCACGGTCGGTCCTTCCTGCTGCCTGGTAGCGCGGCAGGGCATGGGGTGGCCCCGACGGCGCCGAGAGTCGTCCTCTCGCGCGTCGACCGGGGTAGATACCGGGTCGGCCGGGCCTGGTGGGCCGGTGCCGGACCGCGGCCGCCGAGCGGTCGCGCCAACTCTGCGTCAGGCAGATGCTGGGGTGGTCTAACGGTAGTCATACGGCGTAGTCGAACCAGCATACAGTTACGCGCGTAGATAACGCCAGGCCACCCGGATCACGCAGGCCTCGCAGGCCTCGCAGGTCGCTCGGAGCACATGGAGTGCCCCGAGCACCCGGAACACCCGGCCCGCAAGACACACGGGCCGTCCGAGCCGCGACCGGCCCCCCGTTCCCAGGAGCTCCCCGCCCGTTCGGTCACCCGGCCCGTTCAGTCACCCCGCCCGTTGAGCCACCCCGCCAGCTTGCCGCCCTTGTCCACGGCCCGCAGCCGCCGCTCGGCCGCCTCGCCGACCTCGTCGGTGGTGACCACCAGCAGCTCGTCCCCGCCGCGCAGCATCGTCGTCTTGTCCGGCACGAAGGAGTTCCCCTCCCGCACGACCAGGGTGACCGCCGCCCCCTTGGGCAGCCGCAGCTCGCTGATCTCCACGCCGGACATCCGCGAGGTCGGCGAGAGCGCGACCGACAGCAGGTGGCCGTGCAGCTTCTCCAGTGGCGCGGACTCGATGTCGAGGTCCTGTCCCATCGCGCCCTCGCCGATCCGCAGCCGCTTGGCCATCCAGGGCAGGGTCGGGCCCTGGAGCAGGGTGAAGACGACGACCAGGATGAAGACGATGTTGAACACGTCCTCGGCCTTGTGCGCGCCGGAGACCACCGGGATGGTGGCCAGCACGATGGGCACCGCCCCGCGCAGCCCGGCCCAGCTCAGCAGCGCCTGTTCGCGGGCGGGCACCTTGAACGGGGTCAGGGTGAGCACCACGGACAGCGGCCGGGCCAGGAAGACCAGTACCCCGCCTATCACCAGGGCGGGGACCACCGCGTCGCCCATGCTCTCGGGCGCGGCCAGCAGGCCGAGCAGCACGAACATGCCGATCTGCCCGATCCAGGCCAGTCCGTCGGCGAAGCCGCGCACCGCCGGTCCGTGCGGGAGCTTGGAGTTCCCGAGGATCACCGCGCTGATGTAGACGGCGAGGAAGCCGGAGCCGTGCAGCAGTGAGCCGCCGGCGTAGGCGAGCACGGTGAGCGCCACCACGGCGATCGGGTAGAGGCCCGAGGAGGGCAGCGCGACGTGCTTGACCGCGTAGGCGCCGAGCTTGCCGACGGCCAGGCCGACCGCCGCGCCGATCGCCAGCTCCGCGGCGATCGTGCCGAGCAGCACGTACCAGGAGTCCAGTTCGCCGGCCGAGGCGAAGGCGACGACCAGGATGACCACGGGGGCGTCGTTGAAGCCGGACTCGGCCTCCAGCAGGCCGGTGAGCCGGTGCGGCAGCGGGACCATCCGCAGCACCGAGAAGACGGCCGCCGCGTCGGTGGAGGAGACGATCGCGCCGAGCAGCAGCGAGGTCCGCCAGTCCAGGCCGACCAGCCAGTGCGCGCCGGCCGCGGTGACGAAGACGCTGACCCCGACGCCGACGGTGGCCAGCACGGTGGCGGCCGGCATCGCCGGCCTGACCTCGCGCCAGCTGGTCTTGAGGCCACCCTCGGCCAGGATCACCACGAGTGCCGCGTAGCCGAGCACCTGGGTCAGTTCGGCGTTGTTGAAGGTGACGCCGATCCCGTTCTGGCCCAGTGCCACGCCGATCCCGAGGTAGATCAGCAGACTGGGCAGTCCTGATCGGGTCGAGAACCGGACGGCGACCACCGCGAAGAGCAGGATCACGGAGGCTTCGAGCAGGAGCTGGTTCAGATGGGCGACGTTCACGCAGTGGCACCTCGGGCAGGCATGGGCGGGCGGGGTGTCAGGTGGTGCTGAAGGTGGTCCGTTGGTACGGGGCGGGTGCTGTCGGGCACCGGACCGCTAAGAAGTCGTCAATGCTCCTGTTGCGGATCGTTACTCAGTCTAACATTTTGCCATACCTTTAGCTTGTCTCACGGCTTGGCTCCTGATCGGCTCCTGGTCAGCTCCTGATCGACTCCGGCTCGGCTCCAGCTCGGTCCCCCGTTCACAGCCCTCCGCCGACTCGGCCTAATGTGGTGCCCTGTCCCGGCCCCAGGTCCCGGACACGCCCGCCCGCCCCGAAGTCAGGACCGCAAGGACCCAGATGCCCCGCTCGAAGAAGTTCCGGCGCGCCCGTCTGATCGTGATCGTGCTGGTCGTGCTGCTGGTGGCCGGCGTCGGCTACGGCGGCTACCGCGGGGTCACCGCGGTCCGCGCCTCCTTCCCGGAGGTCGACGGCACCGTCAAGGTGGCGGGCCTGAGCGCGCCGGTGGACGTCAAGCGGGACGCCAACGGCATCCCGCAGCTGTACGCGGACACCCCCGAGGACATGTTCCGCGCCCAGGGCTACGTCCAGGCCCAGGACCGGTTCTGGGAGATGGACGTCCGACGGCACATCACCGCGGGCCGGCTGTCCGAGATGTTCGGCGACGGCCAGGTCGACACCGACTCCTTCATCCGCACCATGGGCTGGCGCCAGGTGGCGCAGAAGGAGTACGACACCAAGCTCTCGCCGGAGGCCAAGAAGTACCTCCAGGCCTACGCGGACGGCGTGAACGCCTGGCTCGGCGAGCACCCCGGCGGCGAGAAGGCCTCGCTGGAGTACGCCCTGCTCGGCGCCGTCAACAGCGGCTACCAGCCCGAGCAGTGGACCCCGGTCGACTCGGTGGCCTGGCTCAAGGCGATGGCCTGGAACCTCTCCGGGAACCTCCAGGAGGAGATCGACCGCTCGCTGCTGGCCCAGGACTTCGGCCCGGACAAGATCGCCGAGCTGTACCCGGACTACCCGTACTCGCGCAACGGCACGATCGTGAAGACCGGCACCGTCAGCGGTGACACCTACCGCCCGGCGGACGGCTCCGCCCAGCCCGGTACGGCCCCCGGCGGCGGCACCACCCAGGGCGCGGCCACCACCAAGGCGCTGATGCAGGGCCTCACCGACCGGATCGACGCGATGCCGCAGCTGCTCGGCCGCCCCGGCCAGGGCATCGGTTCCAACTCCTGGGTGGTCGCCGGCTCGCACACCACCACCGGCAAGCCGCTGCTGGCCAACGACCCGCACCTCGGCCCCGGCCTGCCCTCGGTCTGGTACCAGATGGGCCTGCACTGCCGGACCGTCTCCTCGGCCTGCCAGTTCGACGTCTCCGGCTTCACCTTCGCCGGCATGCCCGGCGTGGTGATCGGACACAACAAGGACATCGCCTGGGGCTTCACCAACCTGGGCGCCGACGTGACCGACCTCTACCTGGAGAAGGTCACCGGCCCGGAGACCTACCAGGTCGACGGCAAGGACGAGAAGTTCGACCTCCGCAAGGAGACCATCAAGGTCGCCGGCGGCGAGGACCGCACCATCACCGTCCGCACCACCCGGACCGGCGCGCCGCTCATCTCCGACGTGAGCACCGAGCAGCAGAACGTCGGCAAGTACGCCCCCAACGGCAGCTCCGCACCGGACCGCGGCACCGGCGGCTACGGCGTCGCCCTGCAGTGGACGGCGCTCAGCCCGGGCAAGACCATGGACGCCGTCTTCGAGCTGGACAAGGCCCGCAACTGGGACGAGTTCCGCGCCGCCGCCAAGGACTTCGCCGTCCCCGCGCAGAACCTGATCTACGCCGACGCCAAGAACATCGGTTACCAGGCCCCGGGTGTCATCCCGGTGCGCGGCAAGGGCGACGGTTCCATGCCGGCCCCGGGTTGGGACTCCTCCTACCAGTGGAAGCCGGATCCGGTCCCCTTCACCGCCCTGCCGTACAGCTTCAACCCGGCCGTGGGCTACATCGTCACCGCCAACCAGGCCGTGGTGGACCCGGGCTACAAGTACACCCTCACCAAGGACTGGGAGTACGGCACTCGGGCCAAGGAGATCACCGACCAGATCGAGGGCCTGCTCAAGAACAACGGCAAGATCTCGCCGGACGACATGCAGACCCTGCAGCTGGACAACACCAGCATCATGGCCAAGACGCTGGTCCCGCTGCTGCTCAAGCAGCAGATCGACGACCCGTACGTGCGCGAGGCCCAGGACCTGCTGAAGGACTGGAACTTCCACCAGGACGCCGACTCGGCCGCCGCCGCCTACTACAACGGCGTCTGGCGCAACCTGCTGAGCCTCGCCTTCGGGCAGAAGTTCCCGGCCGACATCCGCGCCAAGGACAACTGCCTGCTGGTCCGCCAGCAGGACGACCCGACCAAGCCGGACAGCTCCAGCAAGATCGTCACGGAGTGCGGCACCCGCGACCCGGGCAAGGCCCAGCCGGACGGCGGCGACCGCTGGACCGAGGTGGTGCGCGCCCAGCTGGACAAGCCCGACAGCTCGTGGTGGACGTACATCGACTCCCAGCACAAGGAGCAGAAGGGCCTGGACAACCTCCTCAAGGAGGCCATGAAGAACGCCCGCCAGGACCTGACCTCGCTGCTCGGCAAGGACATCTCCACCTGGAGCTGGGGCCGCCTGCACAAGCTGGAGCTGCGCGAGCAGACCATGGGCACCGACAACTCCTCGATCGCCTCCGGCGTCGTCCACAAGCTGCTCAACCGCGGCCCCTACCGCCTCTCCGGCGGCTCGGCGGCGGTCGACGCGGCGGGCTGGAACGCGGCGGCCGGCTACCAGGTGGACTGGATCCCGTCGATGCGGATGGTGGTCGACCTGAACGACCTGGACTCCTCGCGCTGGGTCAACGTCGGCGGCGCCTCCGGCCACGCCTTCCACCAGAACTACAACGACCAGACCGACCTCTGGCTCAAGGGCAAGCTGCTGACCTGGGCGTTCACCCCGGACGCGGTCGAGAAGGCCACCAAGCACAAGCTGGTGCTCACCACCGGCTGACGCCCGTACGACATGCCGACGGCGGCCCGCCCCCGCACCGGGGGCGGGCCGCCGTCGTCGGTCGGGCCGAGCCCCGGCCCGTGCGCCCTCAGCCGAGCGCACGCACCCCCGAGGGCGTGACCGCCAGGTCCACCGGCAGGTCGTGCGGCTCGGCCGGCACCCGCTCCAGCAGCTCGTGCTCGTACAGCAGCACGGCCAGCACCGGCCGCACCCCGGCCCTTTCCAGCCGGGCCAGCACCCGGTCGTAACTGCCGCCGCCGCGGCCCAGCCGCCGCCCGCCCCGGTCCACCGCCAGGCCCGGCAGCAGCACCATCGAGGCCCCCGTGACGGCGGCCGGCCCGAGCCGCGGCCCGACCGGCTCCAGCAGCCCGCGCCCGGCCGGAGCCAGCGTCCCGGGCCCCGCGTAGTCGGCCCAGTCCAGGTCGTTGTCGGGCAGCAGCACCGGCAGCAGCACCCGCACGCCGTCCTCCCGCAGCGCGTCCAGCAGCGGCCTGGTCCCGGGCTCCGTGCCCACCGAGACGTAGGCGGCCACCGTGCTGCCGCGCGCCGCCAGCTCCCAGGCGTGCCCGGCCAGCGCGTCCGCCGCCTCCGCGCGCCCCTCGGCGGTCAGTGCGCGGCGCTTCGTCAACAGCCGTGTCCTCAGGTCGCTCTTCTCGTTGTGCACCGGATCCTCCGCGTCCGAAAACCGTGACGCGCAGAGCCTGACACGCGAAAGGGCCCCCGATTGTCCACCCCGTTGCTGGTCCAGGCCCTGGCCGCGCTGAGCGCCCCCGCGCTGGCCGGGGCCACCGTGCTCGGACTGCGCGGTCGCCGGGAGCGGGCCGAGGCGGCCGAGGAGCGGGAGCGGCTCACCGGGCGGATCGGCGAGCTGGAGGAGCGCTGCGCAGAACTGGAGCGCACCGCCTCCTGCGACCCGCTCACCGGGGTCTGGAACTACCGCCACCTGCAGCTCACCTTGGACCGGGAGATCGAACGGGCCCGCCGCGCCGAGCACACCGACCAGGCCGACGGCCCGCGCCCGCTGGCTGTCCTGCTGCTGGAGATCGCCGGCTTCGACGCCGTCACCGCCGAGCTCGGCCGCGCCCGCGGCAACGCGGTGCTGCGCGACCTCGCCCAGCGGCTCGCGATGGAGATCCGGCGCGCGGACACCCTGGGCCGCTACGGCGGCGAGGAGTTCCTGGTGGTGCTGCCGGACACCGGGGCCGACGGCGCCGTACAGGTCGCCGAGCGGCTGGTCTGGTCGGTCCGCCGGCACCTGCTGCTCGACTGGTCCTCCGGCACCCGGGCGCCCCGCCCGGCCCGGGGCAACGGCCTGACCGCCGCCGTCGGCATCGCCGTGCTGCCCGAGGACGGCACCCACGCCGCCGTCCTGCTGCGCTCCGCCGACGCGGCGCTGGCCGCGGCGCGGGCGTCCGGCGGCGACTGCTGGCGGATCGCGCCCCGGCCCGGCCGGCCCCGTGAACAGCCCGCTTCCGCTCCGCAGCCCGCCCCGGCTGCCGAACGTGACCGTTCGGAAAAGCCGGGTAGTGTGTCGGCCTGTACCGGAGGGGGCCCCTCGGCCCAGCCGGTCGCTTCCCATCCGCCCGCCACCGTGGCCGTGCCCCGCGACGTGCTGTCCTAGCCGTCCGAACGCGCTCGGCCGGGCGAAAACGTGCCTGAGTAAGGTAAACGCATGACGACGACCACTCCCCGAATTCCGGTGACCAAGGCCGTGGTGCCCGCGGCCGGACTGGGCACCCGCTTCCTTCCGGCGACCAAGGCGACGCCGAAGGAGATGCTGCCCGTCGTGGACAAGCCGGCCATCCAGTACGTCGTCGAGGAGGCCTCGTCCGCGGGCCTGTCCGACATACTGATGGTCACCGGCCGTAACAAGCGCGCGCTGGAGGACCACTTCGACCGCGCCTACGAGCTGGAGGAGCTGCTCGTCCGCAAGGGCGACGAGGACCGGCTGCGCCGGGTCCGCGAGTCCGTCGAGCTGGCCAACATGCACTACGTCCGCCAGGGCGACCCCAAGGGCCTCGGCCACGCCGTCTCCGTCGCGGAGCAGCACGTCGCCGGCCAGCCCTTCGCCGTCCTGCTCGGCGACGACCTGATCGACCCCCGCGACCCGCTGCTCGCCCGCATGATCGAGGTGCAGCAGGAGCTCGGCGGCTCGGTCGTCGCCCTCATGGAGGTCGACCCCTCCCAGATCCACCTCTACGGCTGCGCCGCCGTCAAGGCCAACGGCTTCGGCGAGGACGTCTTCCAGGTGACCGACCTGGTCGAGAAGCCCGAGCCGGGCGAGGCCCCCTCCAACTACGCCGTCATCGGCCGCTACGTCCTCGACCCGCTGGTCTTCGACGTGCTGCGCGAGACCCCGCCCGGCCGCGGCGGCGAGATCCAGCTCACCGACGCCCTGCGCGAGCTGACCAACCGCGAGGCCGAGGCCGGCGGCCAGGTGCACGGCGTGCTCTTCAAGGGCCGCCGCTACGACACCGGCGACCGCGCCGACTACCTGCGCGCCATCGTCCGACTGGCCTCCGAGCGCGAGGACCTGGGCCCGGAGTTCCGCTCCTGGCTGCGGGAGTTCGTCGCCTCCGAGCTGCAGGACTGACGAGTGCCTGTCCCATGGATCCTCGCCTGATCCGACAAAATCCATGGGACAGGCCCACGACACAGAGAGCGAGCCGCCGATGACCGGGTCCACGGAGCACAGCACCACCCCCGCAGCCTGCTGCGACGGGTCCGCGGACCGGGCACCGGCGGCTCCTCGCTTCTGGACGGTGGACGAGCACCGGGCCGACGTGCTGGCCGCCGTCGGCCCGCTGCCCGCCATCGAGCTCCAGCTGCTCGACGCCCAGGGCTGCCGGCTGGAGGAGGACGTGGTCGCCGACGGCGACCTGCCGCCCTTCGACAACAGCTCGATGGACGGCTACGCCGTCCGCACCGCCGACACCCGGGGAGCCACCGAGACCTACCCCTCGGTGCTCACCGTGGTCGGCGACATCGCCGCCGGCGCGGGCGAACTGCCGAAGGTCGGCCCCGGCCAGGCCGCCCGGATCATGACCGGCGCCCCGCTTCCGCCCGGTGCCCAGGCCGTCGCCCCGGTCGAGTGGACCGACGGCGGCACCGGCACCGGGGTCGCCGCCGCCGCGATGACCGCGCCGGTGGCGGACGAGGAGGTCCGGGTGCTGCGCCCGGTCGCCGAGGGCGCGCACATCCGCCGGGCCGGCAGCGACGTCGCGGCCGGCACCCTGGTCCTGGCTGCCGGCACCCGGCTCGGCCCCGCCCAGCTCGGCCTGCTGGCCGCGATCGGCCGGGCCACCGTGAAGGTCCGCCCGCGTCCGCGGGTGGTGGTGCTCTCCACCGGCAGCGAGCTGGTCCAGCCCGGCGAGCCGATCGGGCCCGGCCAGATCGCCGACTCCAACAGCTTCACCCTCACCGCGGCCGCCCAGGAGGCCGGCGCCATCGCCTACCGGGTCGGCGCCGTCCCCGACGACGCCGACCGGCTGCGCGCCGTCCTGGAGGAGCAGCTCGGCCGGGCCGACCTGATCGTCACCAGCGGCGGGGTCAGCGTCGGCGCGTACGACGTGGTCAAGGAGGTCTTCGAGTCCTACGGGGGCGTGGCCCGCGGCGGAGCCGCCAGTGTCGAGTTCCGCAAGCTGCGGATGCAGCCCGGCAAGCCGCAGGGCTTCGGCCGGATCGGCGCCGGCGCCGGGGTGCCGCTGCTCGCCCTGCCGGGCAATCCGGTGAGCGCCTACATCTCCTTCGAACTCTTCGTCCGCCCGGTGATCCGCACCATGCTGGGCGCGGCCGACGTCCACCGCCCGGTGGTGCGCGCGCTCTGCCCGTCCGCGCTGCGCTCCCCGGCCGGGCGACGGCAGTTCCTGCGCGGCCGCCACTCCGCCGCGGACGGCACGGTCGAGCCGGTGGGCGGCGCCGACTCCCACCTGGTCGGCGCGCTGGCCCGGGCGAACTGTCTGATCACCGTCCCCGAGGAGGTCACCGAGCTGCCGGCCGGCAGCGAGGTCGACGTGGTCCTGCTGGACGCCTGAGCAATCGGCGCACCGCCGGCCGTCGGCGGCGGGTCAAGAGCGCCCGGGGCGAGCGGGCGGGTGACCGAGCGGTACGGTAGCGCGGTATTCGACCTGCGCGCCCCTGGAGTTACCCGTGACGACACCGAACCCCGGCGACCGCCTCACCCACGTCGACGAGCAGGGCGCGGCCCGGATGGTCGACGTCTCCGAGAAGGCCACCACCGCGCGCACCGCCGTCGCGGCCGGGCGGGTCAAGGTCTCCCCGAAGGTCGTGGAACTGCTGCGCGGCGAGGGCGTGCCCAAGGGCGACGCCCTCGCCGTGGCCCGGATCGCCGGGATCATGGGCGCCAAGCGGACCCCGGACCTGATCCCGCTCTGCCACCCGATCGCCGTCTCCGGCGTCAAGGTCGACCTCGCCGTCGTGGACGACGCGGTCGAGATCACCGCCACCGTGAAGACCGCCGACCGCACGGGCGTCGAGATGGAGGCGCTGACCTCGGTGACGGTCGCCGCGCTGACCGTGATCGACATGGTCAAGGCGGTCGACAAGGGCGCGAGCATCGAGTCCGTCCGGGTGCTCAGCAAGACCGGCGGCAAGAGCGGCGACTGGTTCGCGCCGGAGGCCGGCGCATGACGGCGCAGCGCATGACGGCGCTCGCCGTCACCGTCTCCAACCGGGCCTCGGCCGGGGTGTACGAGGACAAGGGCGGCCCGCTGCTGGTGGCGGGCCTGACCGCGATGGGCTTCACCGCCGACGGCCCCCGGGTCGTCCCGGACGGCGAGCCGGTCGAGACCGTCCTGCGCGAGGCCGTCGCCGCCGGGTACGACGTGGTGCTGACCACCGGCGGCACCGGCATCTCGCCGATGGACCTCACCCCCGAGATGACCGCCCGGGTGATCGACCGGCAGATCCCCGGCATCCCCGAGGCCATTCGCGCCCAGGGCCGCGACAAGGTGCCGACCGCGGCGCTCTCCCGCGGGCTCGCCGGGCTCGCCGGACGTACCCTGATCGTCAACCTGCCGGGCTCGACCGGCGGCGTCAAGGACGGCCTGGCCGTGCTGGAGCCGCTGCTCGCCCACGCCGTCGACCAGCTCGGCGGCGGGGACCACCCCCGGCCCGACGCACCAGGCTCCGGGGCCCCAGCACCTAGGAGAGCGCACTGAACGCCGGCTGGCCGGTAGAGCTCCACGAGGGGGAGGTCGTGCTGCGCCCGATCCGGGCGCGCGACCAGCGCGACTGGCAGGAGGTGAGCCGGCGCAACCGGGACTGGCTGCGCCGCTGGGAGGCCACCGTGCCGCCCGGCCCGCCGGGCCAGGCGGCCGGGCCCCGGCCGACCTACCGGCAGATGGTCCGGTTCCTGCGCGGGGAGGCCTCGGCCGGTCGGATGCTGCCCTTCGTGGTGCTCTACAAGGGCCAGCTGGTCGGCCAGTTGACCGTCGGCGGGATCACCTGGGGCTCGATGTGCTCGGCCAACGTCGGCTACTGGATCGACGAGGCGGTGGCCGGCCGGGGCATCATGCCGACGGCCGTGGCGCTCGCGGTGGACTACTGCTTCCACACCCTCGGACTGCACCGGATCGAGGTCTGCATCCGCCCGGAGAACGGGCCGAGCCGACGGGTGGTGGAAAAGCTCGACTTCCGCTCGGAGGGAATCCGCCCGCGCTATCTCCACATCGACGGGGACTGGCGGGACCACTTGGTCTACGTCCTGACCGCCGAGGAGGTCCCGGAGGGGATGCTGGAGCGCTGGCGGGCGATCAGTTCCGGTCGCGAGCCGCGTAATTGAATATATGTTCGAAAAGAATATCGATATGGCATCGACGCGGTGGCGGACCGTCACAAACGCCGGCAAAATAGTCGGAGAATCAGCTTGATCACACGACACGCCGCGCCAAATTGCTGCCAGGCCTTCCCCGGCGCCCGTACGGTGTGAATCGTGAGCAGTAGCGGCCTTATCTACGCCGTCATCGTAGGGGCCTGGGCCGCCTATCTGGTGCCGATGTGGCTCCGCAGGCAGGACGAACTCAACGAGGCGCGCCCGACGGAACGCTTCAGCACCGCAATCCGCCTGCTGGCCGGGCGTTCGGCGCTGGAGCGACGGGCAGCCCGGGCCCTGGGCGACGAACCGCGTGACGACGAGCACAGCAACGACGGCCCTCCCGAACGGGACGGGGCCGCCCCCGGCGATCCCGTGGCGCGGGAGCCCGAACCCCCGGCGGAGCGCCCGGCCGAACGGCCGGCCCCGGTGCGGCAGGGCAACGGGGAGCGCCGGGCGCGGCTGCTGGCCCGCCGGCGCCGGATGGTCACCGTCCTCTTCCTGGCGTTCGCGCTCGGCGCGGTGGTCGCCGCGGTGGCCGGCCTCGCCTTCCTCTGGGTCCCGGCCGTCCCGGCACTCCTCCTCACCTTCTACATCGGCCACCTGCGCAAGCTGGAGCGCGAGCGGTACGAGGTGAAGCTGGACCGTGGCCGGGCTGCCCAGGCGGCCGAGCGGCTGCGCCAGCGCGAGCGGCAGCGGGCCGAGGCCCCGGTGGACGACCGGCCGACGGTCGAGGCCCCCGCCCCGGTGGAGCCGGCCCCGTCCGCGGCCGCCGGGCACCGGCCCGGCCGGGCGCACCTGCGGCTGGCCGCCGATCCCGAGCAGGTCACCGTCGCGGTGCCGTCCGCCTCCGCGGTGGCCGAGGCGACCGAGCACGAGGAGTGGGTCGACGGCATGCGCGAGCGCGGTGCGGCCGGCCCTGACTCCTGGGAGCCGGTGCCCGTTCCGCTGCCGACCTACGTCACCGCGCCGGTCGCGCCCCGGGTGTCCCGCGGCCTCGACCTGTCGGCCCCCGGCACCTGGACCGCCGGTCGCCCCACCGAGTCCCGCAGCACCCCGCTGTTCGACCAGTACGCCGAAGCCCCGGCTCCGGAGTCCCGCCCCCGCGCCGCCAACGAATGAGGTGGGTGACCACCCCCGACCAGGGGGGTGGTCACGGACCCCCTCCGGAAGGTGCTAGAGTTTCTTCTCGTTGGGGCTGTGGCGCAGTCCGGTAGCGCACCTCGTTCGCATCGAGGGGGTCAGGGGTTCGAATCCCCTCAGCTCCACCCAACGGACCGGTTCCGATCGGTCCACCAAGTCCCGCCGGGAGTCAACTCCCGGCGGGACTTCGCGTTTTGCGGCTCGCGAGGCCGGGCGGCGGTGCCCGTGACCGAGGTCACACCGCTCTCACCAGGGCGGAATCTGACGTGCTTTGGGACTCGGGGGAGTCTCGGAGGGGTCGGTTATGGTGGGTGGGCCCAGACGCTGACGAGGGAACGATCTGGTCTATCTCGACGGGGTGCCATCGCGGTGCGCGAGTTCGGTCTGAAACGTTGGACGCGGCAAGCGGACCCGGAGGGGCCCGACGGCCGCCCGGCGAACGGAAGACCGAACTCCTGGACCATCGCGGCGGCCTGTGTCGCGGTGCTGTCGGTGGCGGCCTTCGTCGTCCAGCGGCACCTGCACGGCGCCACCATGGTCGACATGCTCGTCTACCGGGCCGAGGGCCAGGCCGTCGTCAACGGCGACGACCTGTACGCGATGCGGCTGCCCGGCTGGGACCTGCCGGCCACCTACCCGCCGTTCGCCGCGATGCTGTTCGTACCGAGCACCTGGTTCGACGTGAGCACCCTGCGCGTCCTGGTGATGCTCGGCAACTACGCGCTGCTCGGCCTTGCGGTGTTCCTGTCGCTCAAGCTGGCCGGCTGGCCCGCCCGGCGGCACCGGGCGGCGCTCACCGTGCTCGGGACCGGCCTCGCGGTCTGGCTGGAGCCGGTCTACACCACCTTCCAGTACGGCCAGGTCAACCTCGGCATCCTCTGCCTGGTGCTGTGGGACCTCACCCGCCCCGACCGCAGCCGGGCCAAGGGCGTGGGCATCGGCCTGGCCACCGCGATCAAGATCACCCCGGGGCTGTTCGCCGTCTACCTGTTCCTGACCGGCCGGATCCGGGCCGCCCTGGTCTCCATGGGCACCTTCCTGGCGGCCGGGCTGATCGGGTGGATCCTGCTGCCGGACGGCTCGTACGGGTTCTGGACCCAGTACCTGTGGGACCCGAGCCGGGTCGGCGTCACCGTGCTGGTGGACAACCAGTCGCTGCGCGGGGCCGTCTGCCGACTGCTCGACGTCAACGACCCCGGGCTGGTCGGGCTGATCGCCTCCGCGCTGGTCGCCACGCTCGGGCTCGGGGTGGCCGTGCTCGCCGGGCGCTCCGTCCGGGTGCTGCGCCGGGCCGACGCCTGGGGCGGGGTCTGCGCCGCGTTCACCGCGCTGCTGGTCTCGCCGATCAGCTGGACCCACCACTGGGTCTGGTGCATCCCGCTGATCGCCCTGCTGGCCGCCGAGGCCCGCAGCACCGGCCGCCGGGTGCTGCTCGGGGTGACGCTGCTGGTGTTCCTCTCCCACGTGATGTGGCTGGTGCCGCACCGCTGGGGCCGCGGGGTCACCTGGAACTGGCAGCTGCCCGGCTCGATCTACCCGCCGCTGGCCATCGCCGTCCTGCTCGTCATCGGGGTGCGGCTCTACCGGGCCCGGCGGCAGGCGGTCGACGCCTCGGCCGGCGCCTGGGCGCTGCTCGGCGCCAAGCTCGACCACGAGCCCGGCCACGAGCCCGAACGTGACCCCGCCCTGACCAATCGGTCCTGACGGACCAGAGACGGACCAGAGCCGACGTGACCACCCAGACCGCGATCCCGCCGACGCCCCGGGCCGCCGTACCCGCCGCCGCCCGCAGGGCCGCGACCGTCCTGGGCACGCCCGCCCGGCGCACCCTGCTGCTCAGCCTGCTGTGCTTCGCGGTGATGTGCGCCATCGGCATGCAGGGCTGGGCCTCCGTCTCGCTCGGCGGCTTCGACCTCGGCATCTTCGACCAGGGCATACGCGGCTACGCCCACTTCGGGCTGCCGGTCTCCACGCTGAAGTCCTACCACCACGAGTTCCCGCCCGGGTTCTCGCTGCTCGGTGACCACTTCTCCCCGGTGCTGGCGCTGCTCGCGCCGCTGTACTGGATCTGGGACGACCCGCGCTCGCTGATCATCGGACAGGCGCTGCTGTTCGCGCTCGGGGTGCCGCTGATCCGGCGGATCGCCGCGCACTCCTTCGCCGCCGCCGAGCCGCGCACCGCCCGCCGGGCCGCCGACCTGGCCGGGCTGACCTACGCGCTCGGCTGGCCGCTGCTGGTCGCCTCCCGGGTCGGCTTCCACGAGGTGGCCTTCGCCGTCCCGCTGGCCCTGCTGATGCTGGAGCGCGGGCTGGCCCGCCGCTACGGCACGGTGCTGCTCGCCGCGGTGCTGCTGTGCTGCACCAAGGAGGACCTGGGCCTGCTGGTCGGCGCGTACGGGCTGGTGCTGCTGCTGCGCACCCGGCGCACCGCGGACCGCGCCGGGCGCTTCACCGGGATCGGCCTGCTGCTGGGCGGGCCGGTCGCCGCCGCGGTGGCGATCAAGTGGCTGATCCCGGCGATGGGCGGGGAGCCGGGCTACTACTGGAACTACGACACCCTCGGCAAGGACGGCGGCCAGGCGGTCACCAACCTGCTGCACGACCCGTTCCTGCTGGTGCAGACCGCCTTCGACCAGCCGTTGAAGCCGCTGCTGCTGCTCTGGCTGTTCGGCACCCTGTTCCTGCTGCCGCTGCGCTCCGCCACCGTGCTGTGCATGCTGCCGCTGCTGGCCGAGCGGATCCTCTCCAGCAACCCCAACCACTGGTCGATCGCCCGGCACTACGACTCGATGCTCTGGCCCGTCCTGCTCACCGCCACCCTCGAGGTGCTGGGGCGGCTGAGCAGCGCCGAGCGGCCCGAGCACACCCGGCGGCGGGCCCGGCTGCTGGGCCTGGGCGCGGTCGGGGTGGCGCTGGTGGCGGCGGTGCCGATCGGGCTGCTGCAGCTGGCGGTGCCGTCCTCCTGGGAGCCCAGGGCGAGCGAGGCCGCGCTGGTCCGGGCGGCCGCGCTGATCCCGGACGGCGCCTCGGTGGAGGCCGACAACCAGATCGCGCCGCGACTGACCGCCCGGACCGACGTGGTGCTGGTGGACGGCACGCCGCGGGGCCGCGACTACGTGCTGACCCGCTCCGACAAGCGGTCCTTCCCGTTCAAGACGGACAAGGAGCAGGCCGAGCGGATCCAGCTGCTGCTGGCGCACGGCTACCGGCAGATCTGGGCCCAGGACGGGGTGGTGCTGCTGCACCGGGAGGGCGACCAGCCGGTGCCCGGCGAGCACGTGCCGGGGCCGGGCAGCAAGCCGGTCCAGGACGAGGTGCCGTCCGACGTGGGGCACAACCTGTTCAAGGGCTGAGCCCGGCCGCGCGCACGATGACCACCGGGCAGGGCGCGTGGCACGGGCAGTACTGGGCGACGGTGCCCGGCGGGGCGTCCGGCGGGGTGCCGTGGTCGCGGTTGCCGAGGACCAGCAGGGCGGCGCCGGTGGCGGTGGTGACCAGGGCGGGGCCCGGTGGCCCGGCCGTGAGGCGGCGGCACAGGGGGCGGGCGCAGTAGGCCGCCGTCTCGGCGAGGATCTCGGCGGCGCGGCGCTCCGGCTCGAAGCCGTCCAGGGCGGGCGGGACGAGACCGCTCGCCGAACAGGCAGCGGAAGTCCCAGACGGCCACCGCCTCCAGCAGGCCACCGGTGAGGCCGGCCAGCCGGGCCGCCCACCGGGCGGCGGCGGAGCCGTCCACGCCGACCACGATCCGGCCGAGCGGCTGCATGCTTCGAGCGTGGACATGCCGGAGGGCCGGCCGGAAGGTGTCCGGCCGGCCCTCGGGCGGGCGGGGTTACGGGCGCTCGGCGTAGTGGTCGTGCTGGTGCGAGCCCTGGGGCGGGACGGCGCCGTGGTGGCCGGGGCGTCGCCCGCGCGGGTGGCGGGTCAGGTGGTAGCCGAGTACGCCGGCCAGGGCGGCCAGGAAGCCGCCGCCGACGGTCCAGTACCAGCGGCTGTTCCAGCCGGAGAACCAGCCGGTGTACCAGTGCTCCTTCTCCGCGACCGGGGCCGCGGCCTTGGCCGTACTGGCGCCGCCGCCGACCGGCGGGACCAGCGGGGCCTTGAGCTCGCCGCCCTCGGGCTGGGCGTTGTCGGCGTCGCCCTTGGCGGCGACGTGCAGCTGGGCGGTGGCGGCCAGGCCGAGGTCGGGCTGCGGGGCGTCGGTGACCGACAGCCGGACGTAGTAGGTGCCGGGCAGCGGGTCGCCGGACCACGGCTCGGCCCAGGTGCGGACCTCGCGCAGGGTGCAGTTCAGCGCCACGCTGGTGGCGCTCTGGTCGCCGGTGGCGTTCTGGACGCCGGCGGTGCAGGCCTGGCGGCGGCGCAGCCCGTCGAAGACCTCGACGCTCCAGGTCTGCGGGCCGTGCCGGTCGGCGGCCGGGGCCAGGTTGACGGTCAGGCTGACCGTCGGGGTCTGGCCCTCGGAGGCGCCGAACGCCCAGTACAGGTAGTCGCCGGTGGAGGCGGCGACGTCGGCGTCCTGGCCGGGTGAGAGGTTGACCGCGGTCAGGAAGGAGGTGCCGGCCTTGGTGACCGGGGCCGGAGTGCCGCTCGCGGTCGCCGTGGGGGACGGCGAGGCGGCGGAGGCGGCCGGGGTGCCCAGCGCGAGGGCGGGCAGCAGGGCGAGGGCGGCGAGGGCGCCGCGGATCGTCGTACGCATGATCAGTTCTCCCGCCAGACGGCGATCCGCCAGCGCGCGATCCAGCCGGAGACCAGGCCGAAGACCAGGCCGGCCAGGGTGAGGGTGAGCAGCAGGATCCAGCCGCGGCCGAGGCCCATCGCGGCGCCCTCGGGGGCGGGCGAGGCGGAGGCGAGGTCCACGGTCAGCTCCAGCGGCATGCCGGGGTCGGCCTGGACGCCGGCCTGGGGGGCCAGCGAGTTGCTGACGACCAGGCAGACAGCGGTGTCCGGCTTGTCCTTGGCCGAGGCGGTCGGGCTCGCGGTGACGTAGCCCTTGGAGTCGGCGGTGGACCAGCGCAGGCCGGTGGAGATGACGTCGGTGCGGTTGCTGCCGGCGTCGGTGCCGCGGACCAGTTCCTGGCCGGTGGCGCTGGTGGCCTGGAGCAGGACGCCGTAGTCCCGGGCCACCGCGCGGTCGAGGCCCACGCTGACCGAGGCGCGCAGCTCCTGGCCGGCCTTGACCGGGACCTTGTAGACGCGGTGCTCGGAGAACTTCTCCCGGTCGCTGTAGACGCCGGGGGTGAGCACCGGGGCGCTCTCGCACTTGTCGGTGCCGGCGGTCTTGACCGGGTTGACGGTGTAGGTGTCGTTGGAGCGGTCGACCAGCTGCTTCACCTTGTCGGTGAGCTGCTGCGGGGTGCGGACGTCGGTGTAGGTGCCGCCGGTCGCGTTGGCGATGCAGAGCAGCTGCTGGCGGGTCTTGTCGTCGTGGGCCAGGCCGAGGGTGTCGACCACCAGGTGGATGCCCTGGGCGGCGAGCTCGCGGGCCACGTCGCACGGGTCGGGCGGGGTGCAGGTGTCCTCGCCGTCGGTGATCAGCACGATCCGGCGGGTGGCGTCGCCCTTGCCGAGGTCCTGGGCCGCGCCGCGCAGGGCCAGGCCCATCGGGGTCCAGCCGGTGGGGCGCAGCGTGGCGACCGCGGTCTTGGCCTCCACCTTGTTGGTCTTGCCGACCGGGAAGAGCTGCTTGGTGTCCTGGCAGCCGACGTTCTTGTCGTTGCCGGGGTAGGTGGCGCCGAGGGTGCGGATGCCGAACTCGGTCTCCGCGGGCAGGGCGTCGATCACCTCGTTCAGCGACTGCTGGGCCACCGAGATGCGGCTCTTGCCCTGGATGTCGGCGATGTTCATGGAGCCGCTGACGTCCAGGATCAGATCGACCTTGGGGGCCTCCTTCGGTGCGGATGAGGCGCCGGCTGAGGGTTCGTCGGCTTGGGCGGGCAGGCCGAGGAGCAGCGAGGCGCCCGTTATCGCCAGGGCGGCCAGCAGGCTGCCGAGCCTGGTTTTCGGTCGTCGTCCGGTATTCACCCGGCCGATCCTAGGGATCATCAGTTCGTCAAGGCCAAACGGGACCGGGCTGTGCCCCCACCTGCCCCGGCGTGAACTCCGGCGCGTGGCCGGGGGATTGCGCGACGCGATGCTCACGGCGGCCTTACCCGCGGTGGATAGCCTTCGGGGGGACCGGATGGAGGCGGGGTGCGGATGGAGCTGGCCGGGGTCGGCAAGCGGTACGGGCGGGGCGGGCGGTGGATCCTGCGCGACGTCCGGCTGGCCGTCGGGCCGGGGGAGCTGGTGCGGATCGCCGGGGCGAACGGGAGCGGCAAGTCGACCTTGCTGCGGCTGGCGGCCGGGATCGAGCGGCCGAGCACCGGCCGGGTGGTGCGGCCCGGGGCCGCGGCGTACGTGCCGGAGCGCTTCCCGCCGGCGCTGCCCTTCGACGCCGCGTCGTACCTGCTGCGGGTGGGCCGGGTGCACGGGCTGTCGGCGGAGGCGGCGCGGCGGCGCTCCGGGGAGTGGCTGGACCGGTTCGGCATCGCGGACCGGGCGGGCACCCCGCTGAGCCGGTTGTCCAAGGGCACCTGCCAGAAGGTCGCGGTGGCGCAGGCGCTGATCGCCGAGGCCCGGGTGCTGCTGCTGGACGAGGCCTGGACCGGGCTCGACCCGCAGGCCCGGGCGGTGCTGGACGACGCGGCCGCGGAGCGGGCGGCGGCGGGCGGCACGGTGCTGTTCGTGGACCACGACCCGGCCCGGCTGGCCGGGCGGACCAGCGCGGCGTACCGGGTCGGCCCGGACGGCGGCCTGCAACCGGCCGAGGAGCCGGTGGCGGTGGACCGGGGCGGGCCGGTGATGGAGATCGAGCTGGACCTCCCGGACGGCGCCCCGCTGCCGGAGCGGCTGCCCGGCTGGCCGGAGCCGACCCCGCTGGACGGGACGGCGGTGCGGCTGGTGGTACCGGCCGCGCACTCGGACGCGCTGCTGCGCGCCCTGCTGGTGAGCCGTCCGGCGGTGCGGGTGCTGGCGGTGCGTCGTCGGGAGGTGGCGCGGTGAGGCAGGTCGGGGCGCTGACCCGGTACCACCTGGAGCTGCTGGTGCGTTCGCACGCCTGGCTGCCGCCGTTCCTGGCGTTCGCGCTGGTGCTGGTGATCGGGGTGACGCCGGGGGACCCGCTGCTGGGCGGGCTGGGCTTCGGCGCGGGGCTGCTGGTGCCGGTGAGCGCCTGGTTCGTGCGCAGCGCGCTGACCGCGGAGCCGCCGGCCTCGCGGGCCTGCCTGGTCGCGGTGGCGGGCCCGGCGCGGGTGCACCTGGGGGCGCTGCTGGCGGCGCTGACGGCGGCTCTGCTGCTGGCGGTGGGGGAGGTGGCGGCGCTGTGGTGGACCAGCGGGGCGGTGGCGAACCCGGGGGCGGGACAGGACCCGGGCGTCGACCGGGCGCTGCCGGCCGGGCTGGCGACCTCGGTGGTGTGCGCGCTGCTGGGGGTGCTGGCCGGGGCACTGGGCAACCGCCCGGTGCTGGTCCGCTCGCCGTACGGCATCCTGACGGCGCTCGGGCTGGCCGCGGCGGCGCTGGTGGTGCCGGTCTCGCCGGCCAACGCGGCGGTGCGCGGGCTGGTGGCGGCGGCCCGGACCGGGCGGCTCGCCGTGCCCTGGGGCGAACTGCTGCTCTCGGTCGTCCTGGCGGCCGCGGTCGGGGCCGGGGTGGCGGCGCTGGCCGGGCGGCGGCCGGAGTGAGGGCCCGGCGGGGGCGGAAGCGGCAATGGCGGACACACCGTGACGAACAGCCGATACACGGGGACAACGCTCGTTAGGGTGACGAACCGGGGTGCCGGTGCCCGGACCCGGTCGGCCCCTTCGACTCCCGCCTCCCCTCCCAGGACGGTCCGTGGCGACACCCTCCGCCGTGACGAGATCCGCCGCCCGGCCCGCCCGGCCGGTGCCCACCAGGCGCACCACCGAGCTGGTGCTGGTGCTGACCGCCGTCCTGGCCGCCGTGTTCGGCTACGTCGAGGTCGGCGTCGACCTGGACGGCGAGGCGCCCGCCGACGCCGCCCAGTACGGGGCCGCGCTCGGCGTGCTGGCCCTGGCGGCGCACGGCGTGATCCGGTGGCGGGCCCGGTACGCGGACCCGCTGCTGCTGCCGATCGCGGTGCTGCTCAACGGGATCGGGCTGGTGGTGATCTACCGCCTCGACCGGGCCACCCCCGGCCGGGAGGCCGCCTCCACCCAGTTGCTCTGGTCGGCCCTGGGGGTGGCGCTGTTCACCGCCGTGGTGCTGCTGGTGCGCGACCACCGGCGGCTGCGCCGCTACGCCCACGTCGGGGCGCTGCTGGCGCTGGTCCTGCTGGTGGTGCCGATCCTGTTCCCTCCGGTGTACGGCTCCCGGATCTGGATCGTCGTCGGGCCGCTGTCCTTCCAGCCGGGGGAGTTCGCCAAGATCCTGCTGGCCGTCTTCTTCGCGGCGTACCTGGCGGTGCACCGGGACGCGCTGGCGCTCACCGGCCGCCGGGTCTGGCGCTGGCAGCTGCCGCGCGGGCGGGTGCTCGGGCCGGTGCTGATGATCTGGGCGGCCTTCGTCGGGGTGCTGGTGCTGGAGACCGACCTCGGGACGGCCCTGCTGTACTTCGGCCTGTTCGTGGTGATGCTCTACGTGGCCACCGCGCGCACCGGCTGGATCGCGATCGGGCTGGGGCTGGCGGCGGTCGGCGCGGTGACGGTGGGCTGGCTCTCGCCGCACGTGCACAGCCGGGTGGTGGACTGGCTGGACCCGCTGGGCTCGATCACGGCCGGCCGGGGCGCCAACCAGATCGCCCAGTCGCTGTTCGCCTTCGCCTGGGGCGGTGAGCTGGGCACCGGGCTGGGCAACGGGCACTCGGTGCTGATCGGTTTCGCCGCCAAGTCGGACTTCATCCTCGCCACCATCGGCGAGGAGCTCGGCCTGACCGGGCTGACCGCGGTGTTCCTGCTGTACGCGGTGCTGGTCTCGCGCGGCTTCCGCACCGGCATCGCGCTGCGCGACCCGTTCGGGCGGCTGCTGGCGATCGGGCTGGCGGCGATCGTCGGGCTGCAGGTGTTCGTGGTGGCGGGCGGGGTGCTCGCGCTGATCCCGCTGACCGGGATGACCATGCCGTTCATCGCCCAGGGCGGCTCCTCGGTGGTCACCAACTGGATCATCGTGGCGTTGCTGGTGCGGATGAGCGACGACGCCCGGCGGCCCGTTCCCGAGGGGTGTGATGGCCCGGAACCGGCCCGGAGGAGTCCGGCCAGCGGGTCGGCCCGGAGGGGTCCGGCCCGACGGCAACGGCCCGCAGGGGCTGCCCGGGATCTCGGTCACCGGCCGGCGGGCGGCCACCTTCTGCCTGCTGCTGGTCGGGGCGCTGTGCGTGCAGGCCACCCGGGTGCAGGTGTTCGAGGCCGACGGACTGGACCGCAACCAGGCCAACCAGCGGCTCACCGTCGAGCGGTACGCCCAGCCGCGCGGCGACATCCTGGTCGGCGGCCAGGCGGTGACCGGCTCCCGCCCGACCGGCGGCCGGTACGCGTACAAGCGTGACTACACCGACGGCCCGACCTACGCCGCCGTCACCGGCTTCGCCTCCCAGGCGTACGGCAACAGCCAGTTGGAGGGCACCGAGGACGACCTGCTGACCGGCACCGACGGGCGGCTGAGCGGCTGGTCGGTCTGGGACGCGGTCTCCCGCCGGCGCAACCCCGGCGGGGACGTGTACACCACGATCGACCGGGCGGCCCAGCAGGCCGCGATGCGCGGGCTCGGCGACCAGAAGGGCGCGGTGGCCGCGATCGAGCCGGCCACCGGGCGGATCCTGGCGCTGGCCAGCACCCCCTCGTACGATCCGGGCTCCTTCGCCGGGTCCGCCGGCGCCGACCAGAGGGCCTGGAACCGGCTGCAGGACGACACCGACCAGCCGATGCTCAACCGGGCGCTGCGCCAGACCTACCCGCCGGGCTCGACCTTCAAGGTGGTCACCGCGGCCGCGGCGCTGTCGGCCGGGGTGGTCACCGACCCGGACGCGCCCACCTCCGCGCCCTTCCCGTACGTGCTGCCCGGGACGACCACGCCGCTGGTCAACGACAGCGCGGCCTGCGACCGGCCGGGGCTCTCGCTGGACACGGCGATGACCGTCAGCTGCAACAGCGTGCTGGGCTACCTGGGGGTGCGGATCGGGCTGTCCGGGCTGGTGGCGACGGCCGAGGGCTTCGGCTTCAACGACCCGAGGCTGGACGTGCCGGTGCGCCCGGCCCGCTCCAACGTGGACACCGCGATGGGCCCGTCCCAGTTGGCGCTCTCCTCGATCGGGCAGTTCGACACCGCGGCCACCCCGCTGGTGATGGCGATGGTCGCGGCCGGGATCGCCAACGACGGGACGGTGATGCGGCCGCAGCTGGTGGACCGGCTGACCAGGAGCGACGGCACCGAGGTGGAGCGGATGAAGCCGGCCGTGTACCGGCGGGCGCTGACCCCGGCGGTGGCCGGGCAGGTGCGGCGGCTGATGACCGACGTGGTGGAGAAGGGCACCGGCGGCAACGCCCGGATCGACGGGGCGGTGGTCGGCGGCAAGACCGGCACCGCCCAGCACGGGGTGGACAACAGCGGGACGCCGTACGCCTGGTTCATCGCCTGGGCCAAGCCGGCCGGTTCGGACGCGGTGCCGCCGGTGGCGGTGGCCGTGGTGGTCGCGGACAGTGACGCCACGGATGTGACCGGTGGCGCGCTGGCCGCTCCGATCGCCCGGTCGGTGTTGCGGGCGGTGCTCGGCCGATGAGGCCAATCGGACGGGCTGAGCTGGACGTTTTGCCGGAACGGCTGGAGATACGACGAGTGCGAAGTGTCTGGTTTGTTATGTCTGATGTGCCAATTCGTACAATGCGCCGATCGGTATTGTTTGTTTGCGACACTGGTGTCTTCGCGGGGTACTGTCCCATGTTTGTTCGGTTGGTCCCCGAAGGCACCCCCCGGTGCCACGGGTGACCGGCCCCTAGGACACCCTCCCTCGCCTAGAAGGACCGCCGTTTTGGCCAGCAACACCCTTGGTGCACGTCTGCTGCGACGCAAGCCCGTCTCGACCCTGATCGCGGAGAGTGAGGGCCACGGCCTCCCGGCCGGCGCCCCCGAGGAGGGCGGACGCTCCGGCATCCACCTGCGCCGCTCGATCGGCCTCTGGCAGCTGTCCGCGATCGGCATCGGCGCCACCATCGGCACCGGCATCTTCTTCGTGCTCAGCACCGCGGTGCCGGACGCCGGGCCGGCCGTCATCCTGTCCTTCGTGATCGCCGCCGTCACCGCCGGGCTCACCGCGCTCTGCTACGCCGAGATGGCCTCCGCGATCCCGGTCTCCGGCTCCTCGTACTCCTACGCGTACGCCACCCTCGGCGAGGGCGTCGCCTTCGGCGTCGGCATCTGCCTGCTGATGGAGTACGGCGTCTCCGCCTCCGCGATCGCGGTCAGCTGGGCCGAGTACCTGAACAAGTTCCTCGACCTGGCCTTCGGGGTCAAGATCCCCGAGCGGCTGTCCGGCGCGCCGGACGCCACCCACTGGTTCAACCTGCCGGCGCTGCTGCTGGTCGCGATGATCTGCTTCCTGCTGGTCCGCGGCGTCAGCGAGTCGGTGAAGGTCAACGCGGCCATGGTCGGGATCAAGATCGTCATCCTGCTGCTGTTCGTCGGCATCGCGCTCACCGGCTTCCGCTCCGGCAACCTGACCCCGTTCATGCCGCTGGGCATCGGCGGCGTGCAGATGGCCGCCTCCAGCATCTTCTTCTCCTTCATCGGCCTGGACGCGGTGTCCACCGCCGGCGAGGAGGTCAAGAACCCGCGCCGCACCATGCCGATGGCGATCATCATCTCGCTGGTCGTGGTGACCCTGCTCTACATCCTGGTCGCCCTGGCCGGCATCGGCGCCCAGCCCTGGCAGGACTTCAAGGGCCAGGAGGCCGGGCTCGCCCAGATCCTCCAGGACATCACCGGCCAGAGCTGGCCCGCGATGCTCTTCGCGGTCGGCGCGATCATCTCGATCTTCAGCGTCACCCTGGTGGTGATCTACGGCCAGACCCGCATCCTGTACTCGATGGGCCGCGACGGCATGCTGCCCAAGCGCTTCGCCGAACTCTCCCCGCGCACCGGCACCCCGGTCTGGAACACCCTGGTGGTCGGGGTCGGCGTGGGCGCCCTGGCCGCGTTCATCCCGCTGAACGTGCTCGCCGACATCACCAGCCTGGGCACCCTGATCGCCTTCTCGGTGGTCTCGATCGGCGTGATCGTCCTGCGCCGCACCCAGCCCGACCTGCCGCGCGGCTTCAAGGTCCCCGGCTACCCGGTCATCCCGCTGATCAGCATCGGCTTCTGCGTCTACCTGATCACCGGCCTGCACGCCGACACCTTCCGGGCCGGGGCGATCGCCCTCGGCGTCGCCGTGGTCGTCTACTTCGGCTACAGCATCAAGCACTCCCGGCTGGAGCGGGCCGGACAGCAGGGCGTCCCGGCCGACACCAACGCCGGCTGACCGGACGGCCGACCGGCCGTTACCCAATCGTGAAGGGCCGCCGCCCGGTACGACACCCGGCGGCCCTACGCGCGTAGCGTGCCGAACGGGGCCCGAGGCGATGGCGACAGGGCCCGGTTGGCCGCCATAACCTTCCACCATGGTGAGCACCCGCACGCCCGGCTTCTCCCGCCCGCGCGGCCGCTTCACCGGCCGCGCCAGAACGCCGGCCCCGACCATCAGCACCGAACTTCCGGCCAGACCCGGGCCACCGGCGGGGGGCGCCACGCCCCGCCCGTTCCCCCGACAGCGTGGTGAGAGCACCTTCCCGCCCACGCTCGATCGGTGGAATCCCGCCCGGCTCGCCTCGCTGCGCTGGGTGCAGCTGCTCGGCTGTCTGATCGCGGCCGGCTGGGCCGCGGCCTTCCCGCTCGTCTCCGACCTGGCCAACCAGCGGCTGTGGGGTCTCGTCGCGGCCCCCGCCTACGTGGTGGCCGGGCTGCTCTGCCTCACCCTGCCGCGCCGCTTCGCGGCCGAGGCCGCCGCCGTGGTCGCCCTGCTCGGGGCCGTCCTGGCGCCGCTCGGACTGCTCGCCGTGACCGGCCGCCACCAGTCCGAGGTCATGGTGGTCGAACGCTCGGCCCACCTGCTGCTCACCACCGGTGACGTCTACCTCCCGCACCCGGTGGTGGTCACCGACTACAACCCGTACCTCCCGGCAATGTCCCTGTTCGGACTGCCCCGCCAGCTGCTCGGCAGCTCCACCGCGTTCGCCCGGGTCGCCGGGGACGCCCGGATCTGGTTCGCCCTCACCTTCGTCGTCTGCCTGCTGGCCGCCTGGCGGCTGCTGCGGCCCTCCAGGGACCGCGCCCCGCTGCTGCCGCTGGCCGTCCTCACCGCCTCGCCGCTGATAGCGCTCGCCCTGGTGGTCGGCGGGGTCGACCTGCCGCTGATCGGGGTCTGCTGCCTGGCCATGGCGCTCGCCGAGCGGGACCGCACGGTCGCCGCCGGGCTGGTGCTCGCCCTCGCCTGCAGCCTCAAGTGGACCGCCTGGCCGGCCCTGCCGGTGGCCGTCCTGCTGCTGTGGCGGCTGTACGGCCGCCGGCCCGCCGCCCGCACCGCGCTGATCGGGGTCGGGGTGAGCGCGGCGGTGCTGCTGCCGTCCGTGCTGACCCAGCCGCAGGCGCTGCGCGACCAGGTGGTGCGCTTCCCGCTCGGGATGACCGCGATCCGCACCCCGGCCGGCAGCCCGCTGCCCGGCAAGGTGCTGGCCGGCTTCGGGCCGACCGGGCACACCGTCTCGCTGGCGCTGATGACCATGGCCCTGGTCGGGGTGGCGATCTGGCTGCTGGCCCGGCCGCCGGTCTCCGCGATCGCCGCCGCCGACCTGCTGGCCGCCGGGCTCGCGATCGCCTTCACGCTCGCCCCGGCCGGGCGGTTCGGGTACCTGGCGCTGCCGGCCGTGCTGGTGATCTGGCCCCGGCTGGCCGCCCGGCGCTGGAGCAGCCGCCGCCCGGTGCCGCCGAGGCCCGCGCCGGACGCGCCGGAACCGGTCCTGCCGAGGGGCTGAGCCCTGTCGAGGGGCTGAGCCGGGCCGGGGACGCGGGGAGCCCGCTCCGCCGGGTCGGCGGAGCGGGCTCTGTCGTTCGCCCGCCCGCCTCTTCGGGGCGCTCGGGGCGGTGGGTGTACCCGGGCTACTTGTTGCCGGTCTTGAGCAGCGAGGCGACCGCCGGGCCCGCCGCGTCGACGCCGTGGCCGCCGCCCTGGACCTCGGCGGCGACCGCCAGGTTGCCGCGGAAGGCGGTGAACCAGCTGTTGGTGGTGGAGGCGCCCTGGACCTCGGCGGAGCCGGTCTTGGCGCCCGCGTTGTCGGTGATCCCGGCCATCACCTGGCTGGCCGTGCCACCGACGGCGGTGGCGTTCATCATCGCGCGCAGCTTGGCGGCGACGTCCGGCGAGATCTGCCGGGCCGCCTGCTGCTGCGGCAGGCCGGCGACCAGGACGGGCTGCTTGAACCCGCCGCTCTGGACGGTCGCCGTGATCGAGGCGATGGCCAGCGGGTTCATCTGGACCTTGCCCTGGCCGATGTAGTTCATCGCCTGTTCGTCCTTGCTGCCCGGGGTAGCCGGGATCTTGCCGTCGGCGTTCGGCAGGCCGGTCTTCCACTCCAGGCCGATGCCGTACACGTCCTTGGCGGTGCCGGACAGCGTCTCGGGCTTGAGGCTGGTCAGGCCCTGGTTGATGAAGGCGGTGTTGCAGGACACCATGAAGTCCTTCTGGAGCGTGTTGTCCGGGAAGGCACCGGGGAAGTCGTTCGGGATCGCGACCGGGTTGCTGCTCTTCTCCGGGCAGGCCACCGTGGAGTCCGGGGTGAGCCCGGCCTCCAGCAGGGCCGTCGAGGTGACGATCTTCATCGTCGAGCCGGGGGCGAGCAGGCCGGTGAAGGCCCGGTTCTGGCCGGTGGCCGGGGCGTTGGCGAAGGCCAGTACCTGGCCGGTGCTCGGCTCGATGGCGACGATCGAGCCCTGCTTGCCGCCCAGGTCGGTCATCGCCTTCTCGGCGGCGGCCTGGAGGGTGTTGTCGATGGTCACCTTGAACGGCTGGCCGGGCTTGGGTTCGACGATGGTGAACAGCTTGTCCGCGGCGGTCTTGCCGGACGGGTCGGTGATCACCACCGCGCTGCCCGCGTCCTTGTCCTTGTTCGGGTCCGGCGGCAGCAGCTTGTGGGCGTTGTCCTGCAGAGTGGCCATCAGCGCGGGGGTGAGCGAGGCGCCCTGCAGCGGCTTGCCGTTGCGGTCCACCACGGTGGACGGCGGGGCGAAGACCTGCTGGGTGGCGATGGTCTCGTTGCCGGACAGGTGGGGGTGGATCACCGAGGGGGTCCAGTGCACGGCCGGGGTGTTGTCGCTCATCTTCACGACGCCGAGGAAGCCGTTGTAGTCCCAGACCCGGCTGGTGCCCTCGAACTCGGCGCGGGCCTTGAAGCCCATCAGCACGCCGGTGGGCCCGGTGGCGGCGGCGGACGGCGAGTCGGTGGCGCCGGGGGTGCCGGTCGCGGACGGGGTGGCCGAGGCCGCGCCGCCGGGCTTGGCCGGGGCCGGGGTGCCGGTGGCCGAGGCGAAGGCCTGCGGGGTGGCCGGACCGGCCGGAGCGAGGGTCAGCGCGCTCGGCTTCACCTGGTCCTTGAAGGCGGTGAGCGCGGTGGTGGCCGCCGCCGGGTCGTCCGTCAGCGAGGCCGCCTTGGCGATGTCGCCGGAGGCCCAGGCCGCCAGGAAGTCCTTCGCACCGGCCGCGGCCTGATCGGCCGAGGGCGGTTCGGCCACCACCGTGCGGGGCTTCTTGTCGCCGGAGGACCCGGAGTCCGAGCCCATCAGGCTGTAGGCCCCGTAGCCGCCGCCCGCGAGGACGGCGATGGACACGCCGGTGATGATGCCGATCTTCGCGCCACTGCGCATGGTGCTGAGCCCCCAGGGGTATCGCGGCCGGGCGCAACCGGCGGGGCCGGAAACGCGGTACGCCTCCCACCCTAGGCAGGGCCGATCGGTCCGCCGACGAAAGGCCGGGGACTTGTGACGGATCTGGTACGTGTCGTGGACCGGGTACGGACGATTCGCGGGAAGCGTGTGCAGGTGGTCCGCACCCGGCCGCCGGCCTCAGATCCAGCTGTTGAACCACATCCGGGAGCGCCAGTCCTGCAGCGGGACGGTCTGGCCGGTGAACAGCGGGAAGAAGTACAGGAAGTTCCAGACGATCAGCAGCACCAGCAGCCCGGCCGCCGCCGACCCGATGATCCGGCGGTCCCGGGAGGCGCCGGGCGGCCCGATCAGGGCACCGATCAGCATCGTCACGGCGAGTACCAGGAACGGGACGAACACCACCGCGTAGAAGAGGAAGATCGTCCGCTGCTGGTAGAGGAACCACGGCAGGTAGCCGGCGGCCAGGCCGCACAGCAGCGCGCCGGCCCGCCAGTCCCGGCGGAACGCCCACCGCCACAGGCAGTAGACCAGCGCCAGCACGCCCGTCCACCACAGCAGCGGGGTGCCGATGCCCAGCACCTCGCGGGCGCAGTCGGCGACGGTGCAGCCGTTCTGGCCGAGCTTGGGGGACTCGTAGTAGAAGGAGACCGGGCGGCCCAGCACCAGCCAGGACCACGGGTTGGACTGGTAGGTGTGCGGATCGGTCAGGTGGGTGTGGAACTCGTAGACCGTCGAGTGGTAGTGCCACAGGGCGCGCAGGCCCTCGGGTATCCACGGGTAGTCGGTGGTGCGGCCGACCGCCCAGTCCCGGCCCCAGCCGCCCCGGCCGGGCGCGTTGCTGCTGGCGAACCAGCCCCACCAGGAGGCCAGGTAGACGGCCACCGAGACCACGACGACCGACACGAAGGCGGGCACCACGTCCCGGGCCAGCACCGCCAGGTACGGCCGCGGGGCGCCGGCCAGCCGGCGGGCGCCGACGTCCCAGAGCACCGTCAGCACGCCGAAGGCCGCCGCGACGTACAGGCCGCTCCACTTGGTGGCGCAGGTCAGGCCGACGCAGACGCCGGCCGCGATCCGGTACGGGCGCCAGCCCAGGTTGAGCCGCTGGGCCAGGAGCGGGTCCGCCACCCCGCCCAGCCGGGCGGCCAGCCGGGCCCGGGTGCGGTCGCGGTCCAGCAGCAGGAAGCCGAAGGCGGCGAGCATCCAGAACATCACCACCAGGTCGAGCAGCGCCGTCCGGCTGAGCACCAGGTGCAGGCCGTCCACCGAGAGCAGCAGGCCGGCCACGCAGCCCAGCAGGGTGGAGCGGAACATCCGGCGGGCGATCCGGGCCAGCATCAGCACCGACAGGGTGCCGAGCAGGGCCACCGAGAACCGCCAGCCGAAGGGGTGCATGCCGAACAGTTGCTCGCCGGCGCCGATGATCCACTTGCCGACCGGCGGGTGCACCACGTACGACGCCATCGGGCGGTAGGGGACGGCCGCGCCCGGCGTCATGAGCGTCGTGTTGGCGTCCTCCGGCCAGTTGATCTCGTAGCCGCCGTGCCAGAGCGCGTAGGCGTCCTTGGCGTAGTACGTCTCGTCGAAGATGATCGCGTTCGGCTGGCCGAGGTCGGTGAACCGCAGCAGTCCGGCGAAGACCGCCACCGCGATCGGGCCCAGCCAGCCGGACCAGCGGCACAGGAAGTACCAGAGGCCCTGCGGCAGCCGCAGGCCCAGGCGCAGCAGCAGCGGGGACTGCGGGACGTCCGACGGCGTCACCCGGGGGCCGTCCGGCATCGGCGGCACCAGGCGTTCGGCGAGGGTGCCGGCCGGGCGGGTGTGGTAGCCGAACCCGGCCAGGCGCTGCCGCCAGTCCAGCGGTGATCCGGTTGATCCGGGTGAGCGGGGGGACGGCAGGCCGGCACCGCCCTGCGCGGAGTGGTCCGTACCAGTGGGCGCCTGCGCCGCCGTGTCGCCGTTCATCCGCCACATCGTAGGGGCGCGCCTCGTACGTGTGAGCGGTCCCTCGCAAGCTGCCCGAATCGTCACCAAAAGCCCCGGCGGCGCGGAACTGCAAGGATGGGGCCCGTGACAGGAGTACTCGTTCTCGCAGGCACCCCCATCGGCGACGTCTCGGACGCCCCGCCCCGGCTGGTCACCGAACTGGCCACGGCCGACGTGATCGCGGCCGAGGACACCCGGCGGCTGCGCCGGCTCACCCAGGCGCTCGGGGTGACACCGGCGGGGCGGGTCGTCTCCTACTTCGAGGGCAACGAGGTCGGCCGCACCCCCGAGCTGGTCGAGGCGCTGCTCGGCGGCGCCCGGGTGCTGCTGGTCACCGACGCCGGGATGCCCTCGGTCTCCGACCCCGGCTACCGGCTGGTGGCGGCGGCCGTCGAGGCGGAGGTGAAGGTCACCGCGGTGCCCGGGCCGTCCGCCGTGCTCACCGCGCTCGCGCTGTCCGGCCTGCCGGTCGACCGCTTCACCTTCGAGGGCTTCCTGCCGCGCAAGACCGGCGACCGGGCCCGGCAGCTGGCCTCGGTCGCCGCCGAGCCGCGCACCATGGTCTTCTTCGAGGCCCCGCACCGGATCGCCGACGCGCTGGCCGCGATGGCCGAGGCCTTCGGACCGGAGCGGCCGGCCGCGGTGTGCCGGGAGCTCACCAAGACCTACGAGGAGGTCAAGCGCGGGCCGATCGGCGAGCTGGCGGCCTGGGCGGCGGACGGCGTCAAGGGCGAGATCACCGTCGTGGTCGCGGGCGCCCCGCCGGCCGCGCCCCAGGAGCTGACCCCGGCCGAGCTGGCCCGGCTGGTGGCCGTCCGGGAGGAGGCCGGGGAGCGGCGCAAGGAGGCCATCGCGGCGGTCGCGGTCGAACTGTCCGTGCCCAAGCGGGACGTCTTCGACGCGGTGGTGGCGGCCAAGAAGGACGCTTCCGGCGAGGCTCTGAAAAAGGGGTGAATTCCGGGGGTTGCGTGGCGGGCGGGGAGTCGTACCTTGGAGTGAAGGCCCGGCTAAACGCCCGCTGAGCTGAAGGTTCGGCCGCGTTCACGTGGCCCCGGGAGGCCTTTCGTATAGGACTCCCCAACCCGCATCCAAGTCTTCACAAGAAGGGCGTCGGGCGGAGCGGTCCGGGCATTTGCTGGAATGGAAAGACCCAGCCGGGCGAGCGCCCGACGGGCACTGGGAGACGGCTATGAGCGACACGATCGGTAGCCCCCGCAGTGGCAACGCGCTGAGCGCCCCCGGCCTGGCGGGGCGGGCGCACACTCCCGTCGAGACCGTACGGGAGGCCTACTCCTTCGCCTGCCTGCGCTGCGGGTACGGCTGGGAGCAGGCGTACGACATCGAGCACCACGTGGCCAAGGACGGCCACATCGTGTTCGAGTACCACGCCAACGGCGTCCGGGTGCCGTCCCCGTTGCTCAAGCCGACCTGCCCGGGCTGCGGTGGCCACACCGTCCGGATCATGCGCGAGGGCCGGGTGGCCTCCGCCGACCAGCCCTGGCAGCACGCTCCCGGCTACCCGGCGCACGCCGAGCCGGCCGGGGCGCCCCCGGTGTCCGAACCCACCCGGCCGCGCGGACGCTGGGCCCGGTTCTGGTCGCGGCTGCTGGGCTGACCGCCGGCCCGGGGAGCGCAGCCGGGGCCGCCCGCCGCGAGCAGTGCGGCGGGCGGCCCCGGTTCGTCCGGGGGGCGTGCGGGCGCCCCCGGGTTATTCGGTTCAAGGGTGTGTTCGGGCCCGACTAAGCTTTCCGACCATGGCGGCCACTGCAGACCACAGCACCACCGGGGCGAGCGCCCCGGCGTTCTACGTTTCCACTCCGATCTACTACGTCAACGACCGTCCCCACCTGGGCCACGCGTACACCACCGTGGCGGGCGACGTCCTCACCCGCTGGCACCGCCAGCGCGGCGAGAAGGTGTGGTACCTGACCGGCACCGACGAGCACGGTCAGAAGATCATGCGGACCGCCGAGGCCAACGGCGTCAGCCCGCAGGAGTGGTGCGACAAGCTGGTCGAGGAGGCCTGGAAGCCGCTCTGGCGGCACCTGGAGATCGCCAACGACGACTTCATCCGCACCACCGAGGAGCGGCACACCGCCCGGGTGCAGGAGTTCGTCCAGGACCTGTTCGACAAGGGCGAGATCTACAAGGGCGGCTACTCCGGCCCGTACTGCGTCGGCTGCGAGGAGTTCAAGCTCCCCGCCGAACTGCTCGACGGCGCCACCGAGGACGAGAAGCTCTGCTCCGTCCACAAGAAGCCGGTCGAGTGGCTGGAGGAGGAGAACTACTTCTTCCGGCTGTCCGCCTACGGCGAGCGGCTGCTGGAGTTCTACGCCGCCAACCCCGACTTCATCCAGCCGGCCTCGGCCCGCAACGAGGTGCTGCGCTTCGTCGAGCAGGACCTCAAGGACCTGTCGATCTCCCGCTCCACCTTCAACTGGGGCGTGCCGCTGCCGTGGGACGAGAAGCACGTCCTCTACGTCTGGGTGGACGCGCTGCAGAACTACATCACCGCGGCCGGCTACGGCAGCGACCCGGAGCGCTTCGCCGAGCTGTGGCCGGCCTCCGTCCACCTCGTCGGCAAGGACATCCTGCGCTTCCACGCGGTGATCTGGCCGGCCATGCTGATGGCCGCGGGCCTGCCGCTGCCCAAGCGGGTCGTCGCCAACGGCTGGCTGATGGTCGGCGGCGAGAAGATGTCCAAGTCCAACCTGACCGGCATCGCGCCCACCGACCTCACCTCGCACTTCGGCGTGGACGCCTACCGCTACTACTTCCTGCGCGCGATCCCGTTCGGCACGGACGGCTCGTTCTCCTGGGAGGACTTCACCGCCCGCTACACCTCCGAGCTGGCCAACGACTTCGGCAACCTGGCCTCCCGGGTCGCCGCGATGGTCGGCAAGTACTTCGGCGGGACGCTGCCGGCCGCCACCGCCGCGGGCGAGGCCGAGCAGGCCGTCGCGGACGGGCTGGCCGCGGCCGTCGCCGCCGCCGACGCGAAGATCGGCGAGGAGCTGGACTTCGCCGGCGGCCTCGCGGCGATCTTCGAGTTCGTCAAGCAGGTCAACGGCTACCTCACCACCCAGGAGCCGTGGAAGGTCGCCAAGGACGAGTCCGAGCAGGGGCAGGCCCGCCTGGCCACCATCCTCTACACCGCCGCCGAGGCGCTGCGCGGCACCGCCGTGCTGCTCAACCCGGTGATGCCGTCCACCGCCGAGAAGCTGTGGACCTCGCTGGGTGCCGCCGAGGGCCTCGGCGTGCTCGCCGACCAGCGCGTCGCCACCGCCGGTGACTGGGGCCGGCTGCCCGCCGGCGCCACCGTCACCAAGGGCGAGATCCTGTTCCCGCGCCTCGAAGAGAAGCCCGCCTCCTGATGGCCAAGAAGGACGACGACCGGTCGACCCCGCCGCCGCTGCCGGAACCCCTGGCCGTGGCGGTGGCCGACTCGCACACCCACCTCGACATGCAGGCCGGCAGCCCGGCCGAGGGGCTCGCCCGGGCCGCCTCGGTCGGCGTCGGCACGGTCGTCCAGGTGGGCTGCGACGTGCCCGGCTCGCGCTGGGCCGCCGAGCTGGCGGCGCAGTACGAGCAGGTGCACGCGGCCGTCGCCCTGCACCCCAACGAGGCGCCGCGGATCTTCCTCGGCGACGCCGACGGCTGGTCCGGCCAGCAGCGGCGCGCGGGCGGGCAGGCGGCGCTGGACGAGGCGCTCGCCGAGATCGACGCGCTGGCCGCCCTGCCGCAGGTCCGCGCCGTGGGCGAGACCGGACTGGACTACTTCCGCACCGGCCCGGAGGGGGTGGAGATCCAGAAGGAGTCGTTCCGCCGCCACATCGAGATGGCCAAGCGGCACGGCAAGGCGCTGGTCATCCACGACCGCGACGCCCACGAGGACGTCATCGCCGTCCTGCTGGCCGAGGGCGCCCCGGAGCGGACCGTCTTCCACTGCTACTCCGGCGACGCCGCGATGGCGAAGGTCTGCGCCGAGCACGGCTGGTACCTCTCCTTCGCCGGCCCGGTCACCTTCAAGGCCAACCAGCCGCTGCGCGACGCCCTCCTCGCCACCCCGCTCGACCGGATCCTGGTCGAGACCGACGCGCCCTTCCTCACCCCGCACCCGTACCGGGGGCGGCCCAACGCGCCCTACCTGATCCCGGTCACGGTCCGCTCGATGGCCGCCACCCTCGGGCTGCACGAGGACGAGCTGTCGGCGGCGATCGCGGCGAACACGGCGCGGGCCTTCGGCTACTGAGGCGTGACATCGGGATCGGCGCGTCCGGGCGGCACCCCGTGCGCCCGTATCCTTGGCGCGTGAGCACCACCGACCCCACCCCTGAGAGCCACCTGCTGGGCGCCGCCGACATCCGCGAGCTGGCGGCCGCGTTCGGCGTGAAGCCGACCAAGCAGCGCGGGCAGAACTTCGTCATCGACGGCAACACCGTACGGCGGATCGTCCGGGCCGCCGAGGTGACGGAGCAGGACGCCGTGGTGGAGGTCGGGCCCGGCCTCGGCTCGCTCACCCTGGCGCTGCTGGAGGTGGCCCGGCACGTCACCGCGGTCGAGATCGACCCGGTGCTCGCCCGGCACCTGCCGGACACCGTCGCGGCCCGGATGCCCGGCAAGGCCGACGCCTTCGACCTGGTGTTCAGCGACGCCATGGAGGTCACCGAGCTGCCCGGCCCGGCGCCCACCGCACTGGTCGCCAACCTGCCGTACAACGTGGCCGTGCCCGTCCTGCTGCACATGCTGGCGACCTTCCCCAGCATCGAGCGGACCCTGGTGATGGTGCAGAGCGAGGTCGCCGACCGGCTCGCCGCCAAGCCGGGCAACAAGGTGTACGGCGTCCCGTCGGTCAAGGCCAACTGGTACGCCGAGGTGAAGCGGGCCGGCGCCATCGGCCGGAACGTTTTCTGGCCCGCCCCCAACGTCGACTCCGGACTGGTCTCGCTGGTCCGCCGAGAGCCGCCGAAGACCACCGCCAGCCGGACCGAGGTGTTCGCGGTGGTCGACGCCGCGTTCGCCCAGCGCCGCAAGACCCTGCGCGCCGCACTGGCCGGCTGGGCGGGCTCCGCCGCCGCGGCCGAGCAGGCCCTCACGGCCGCCGGCATCGACCACAAGCTGCGCGGCGAGATGCTGACCGTGGAACAGTTCGCCGCGATCGCCGAGCACAAGCCCGCGAAGGACAGTGAGTGATCACCGTACGGGTACCGGCCAAGGTCAACGTCCAGCTGGGGGTCGGCGGCCTGCGCGCCGACGGCTTCCACGACCTGGCCAACGTCTTCTTCGCGGTCGCGCTGGGTGACGAGGTCACCGCGACCCCCGGCGAGGGCGTCACGCTGAGCTGCTCCGGGCCGGACGCCGACGCCGTCCCGCTGGACGACAGCAACCTCGCCGCCCGCGCCGCCCGGCTGCTCGCCGCCCACCACGGCATCGCCGACCCCGGCGTGCACCTGCACATCGCCAAGGCCATCCCGGTCGCCGGCGGCATGGCCGGCGGCAGCGCCGACGGCGCCGCCGCACTGGTCGCCTGCGACGCGCTGTGGCAGTTGGACACCCCCCTCCCGGTGCTGCTCGACCTCGCCGCCGAACTCGGCTCCGACGTGCCGTTCGCCCTGCTCGGCGGTGTCGCGCTGGGCCGCGGCCGGGGCGAGATCCTCGCGCCGCTGCCGACCGAGGGCACCTTCCACTGGGTCTTCGCGGTCGCCGACGGCGGACTCTCCACCCCCGCCGTCTTCCGCGAGTGCGACCGGCTCCGCGAGGAGGCCGGCACCGGCTCCAGCGACGTCCAGGTGCCCACGCCCGATGCCGACCGGGCGCTGCTCGCCGCCCTCGCCGAAGGCGACGCCGTCGCCCTGGCTGCCGCGCTCACCAACGACCTCCAGCCCGCCGCGCTCTCGCTGCGCCCCGCACTGGCCGCCACCCTGCGGGCCGGCACCGAGGCCGGCGCGCTCGGCGCCCTGGTCTCCGGCTCCGGGCCGACCTGCGCCTTCCTGGCCAAGGACGCCGAGGCGGCCACCGCCGTCGCCGCGGCACTGCTGGCCTCCGGCACCTGCCGGGCCGCGCACGCCACGTACGGGCCGGTGCCGGGGGCGTCGGTGGTCTAGGGAGGTTCAGGGGCCAGGGGCCTCTCGCTCGACGAGGGGGCCACTCGCGGGGCGTCTCGCCCGGTGAGGGTGCGCTTGCGCGGCGTCTCGCCCGGTGAGGGTGCGCTTGCGCGGCGAGGGTGCCGCTCGGCGGCGGGGGTGTTGCGGCCAGCCCATTAGGCTGGGGTGATCGGGGCGTCCCCGAGAGAGGGGCGGGCTGGGCCCGCCCCGACCGCCGAACCCAGGAGCGCAGCACACGTGGCCGTCAACCTCGCCACCATCGAGTCCGTCACGAAGGTCTACGGCACCCGCACCCTGCTCGACGCGGTGAGCCTGGGCGTGAGCGAGGGCGACCGGATCGGCGTCGTCGGCCGCAACGGCGACGGCAAGACCACCCTGATCCGGATGCTCGCCAAGCTGGAGGAGCCCGACCGCGGCCGGATCACCTGGAGCGGCGGCCTCGAACCGGCCGTCCTCACCCAGCACGACTCGCTCGACCCCGAGGCCACCATCCGGCACGAGGTCATCGCCGGCCGCGCCGACCACGAGTGGCTCGGCGACGCCCGGATCCGCGACATCATCGAAGGCCTCTTCGGCGGCCTCGACCTGCCCGGCTTCGCCGACGGTCTGGACACCGTCATCGGCCCGCTCTCCGGTGGTGAGCGCCGCCGGATCGCCCTCGCCAAGCTGCTGCTCGGCTCCCCCGAGCTGGTCATCCTCGACGAGCCCACCAACCACCTCGACGTCGAGGGCATCAACTGGCTCGCCCAGCACCTCCAGAAGCGCCGCTCCGCACTGGTCTGCGTCACCCACGACCGGTGGTTCCTCGACCAGGTCTGCACCCGGATGTGGGACGTCCAGCACGGCGAGGTGCACGAGTACGAAGGCGGTTACTCCGACTACGTCTTCGCCCGCGCCGAGCGCTCCCGGATCGAGGCCGTCGAGGAGCAGAAGCGCCAGAACCTCGCCCGCAAGGAGCTCGCCTGGCTGCGCCGCGGCGCCCCCGCCCGCACCTCCAAGCCGCGCTACCGGATCGAGGCCGCCAACGCCCTGATCGCCGACGTGCCGGACCCCCGCGACAAGAGCGAGCTGATGAAGTTCGCCAACGCCCGGCTCGGCAAGACCGTCTTCGACCTGGAGAACGTCACCGTCAAGGCCGGCCCCAAGCTGCTGCTCGAGAACCTCACCTGGCAGCTCGGCCCCGGCGACCGGATCGGCCTGCTCGGCGTCAACGGCGCCGGCAAGACCTCGCTGCTGCGGGCGCTCCGGGACGCGTACGCCTCCGAGGGTGACGTGCAGCCCTCCTCGGGCGTGGTCAAGGTCGGCAAGACCGTACGACTGGCCTACCTGTCCCAGGAGATCGCCGAACTGGACCCGGAGATCCGGGTGCTGCAGGCCGTCGAGCAGGTCCGCTCGCGGGTCGACCTCGGCAAGGGCCGCGAGATGAGCGCCGGCCAGCTGTGCGAGCAGTTCGGCTTCGGCAAGGACAAGCAGTGGACGCCCGTCGGCGACCTCTCCGGCGGCGAGCGGCGCCGGCTCCAGCTGCTGCGGCTGCTGATGGACGAGCCCAACGTGCTCTTCCTCGACGAGCCCACCAACGACCTGGACATCGAGACCCTCAACCAGCTGGAGGACCTGCTCGACGGCTGGCCCGGATCGATGGTCGTCATCAGCCACGACCGGTTCTTCATCGAGCGCACCACCGACGTCGTCCACGCGCTGCTCGGGGACAAGAAGATGCGGATGCTGCCCGGCGGGGTGGACGAGTACCTGGAGCGGCGGGCGCGGATGGCGGCCACGGCTGCTCCCGCATCCTCCCCGTCCGGCTCCGCGGGCGCTCCGGTGGCCGAGGAGGCCGGTGCCCCGGCGCTGTCCGGCGGGGACCTGCGGGCGGCGAAGAAGGAGATGCAGAAGATCGAGCGGCAGATCGCCAAGCTGGACGAGAAGGAGTCCAAGCTGCACGCCCAACTCGCCGAGCACGCCGCCGACTTCTCCAAGGTCGCCGAGCTGGACGGGCAGCTGCGGGCCGTCCGGGAGGAGAAGGAGGAACTGGAGATGAGCTGGCTGGAGCTGGCCGAACAGGTCTGAACTGCTCGTTCTTGAGCGGGAGTTCGTGGTTGCGGCGTTCTCGGCTACGGCTTCATTGGCGGGAGTGCGGGACTACGGCTTCCTGAGCAGCAGTTCCAGCTCGTCCGCCGCACGGCCCAGCGCGCTGAGCGCCGGGTCGTGCGGTGCGTCCGGCCGGGCCGCCGGCCTGGTCGGCGGGCGGTGCTCCCGGGCGGCGGCGGTCAGTTCGTCCAGCGCCCGGCGGACCCGCTCGGTCTCGGTGGGGTCGGGCACCCGGCCGCCGTACCGGATCTGCGCGGCGAACGCCGCCACCGCGCCGCCGAGCCGCTCCAGCGCGGCGGTGGCCGGCAGCCACTGCTCGGCCAGCCGGCCGGTGGGCGGCGGCTCGGCCAGGCCCTGCCGCACCTCCTGCCGGGCGTCCGCCAACGACCGGTAGGCCGTACGGCGCAGCCAGACCTGGGCCTGGGCGCCGCCGTTCCCGGTGGTGGCGTCCAGGTAGGCGCGCAGGGCGGTCGTCGCGGCGACCAGCCGGGGCTCGATCCGGTGGCGCGGGCGCTCCGGCCACAGCAGGTAGCCGAAGAGCAGCACGATCACACTCGCCAGCACGGAATCCAGCACCCGCGGCCAGAACTCGGCCGCGCCCGACTGCCCGCCCAACTGCAGCAGCACCAGCGCCATCGGCGTCATCGCCACCGTGTTCAGCCCGTAGTGCGCCGCTGTCACGTACGGCAGCAGGGCGACGCAGCCGGCCGCCACCGCGGTCAGCGCCCACTCCTGGGTGGTCAGCGACAGCAACGCCGCCGTCACCACCACGCCCAGCACCGTGCCGACCGCGCGGCTCACCGCGCGCAGGAACACCGACCCCAAGTCCGGCTTCAGCACGAACGCGATCGTCATCGGCACCCAGTAGCTCTTGCTGAGCGGGTAGTTGGCGGTGACCGCCGAGCCCACCGCGATGCACAGCGCGACCCGCAGGCCGTACCGGACCGACGGGCCCCGCCACAGCCGGCCCCTCAGCCGCCAGGGGTCGGGCGGGGGCGCGGGGGCGGTGCCGAGGCGGGTCTCGCGCCCGGCCACGGTGTCGGCGGCGGCGCGCAACGCCACGTCCAGCGCCTGACGGGCCGGGGTGTCCGGCCGCCAGTCGGGTACCGTCACCTCGCCGCCGCCCTGCCGCACGGCCCGCGCCAACCGGTTCGCGACGTCGGCCACCTCCGGCGGCACCGGGCGCCGGGCCCACAGCAGACCGGTCGCGGCCTCGGTGGCGGCCAGTGCCGCCTCGTACATCGGGCGCAGGGCCGTCCCGGTCCGGTGCTGCTCGGGCAGCAGGTCCTGCAACCGGTTCAGGCTGGTCGTCAGCGCCCGGCGGGACTCCGCACCCCGGGCGGTGCCCAGGTCGCCCAGGGTGCGGCCGAGCGCCTCGTACACGGCGGCCAGCGCCCGACGACTCGGCTCGGCCGCACGGCCGGGCAGACCCAACAGCGCGACGAACGCGGCCCCCACCAGCATCATCGGCGCTGCCGCCCACCACGGGCCCGGCAGCGGCATCCCACTGCCCAACGCCGCCGACACCAGCAACAGCATCCCGGCCGCCGACCCCCGCGGACCCGTCGCACTCAACGCCCCCGACACGAACGCCGTCAGGGTCAACCCCGCACCGAGCACCAGCACACCCGCGTGAGCATGCTGCAATGCCGTACCGGCCAGCATCCCCAACGCCGAAGCCGCCACCGCCGACCCGATCCGGACCGCCCGCAACCGCACCGGCTCCAGGCGGTCGTTCATCGTCGCGTGCATCGCCCCCAGCCCGGCGAACACCCCCAGATCCAACCGGTGCGCCCACAGCCCCACCACCAGCGGCACCGCCATGCCCACCGCCGCCCGCACCATCAACACCACCGGTACCGGCGGCCTCACCGGCCGCACGGCACGGGCCCACCAGGGGGTAGGGGTCGGCATGTCTCGTCACGTCCGTTCCGCGGCCTCGGGTCGCTGCTGTGCGACATTGCGCGGCAGATGGGGCGTACCGGGGCAGTCTACCCAGCGGCCCGGGGCACGGACAGTACGTGTCAAGTTCGTACCGATCGAGCCCGGGCCGCCCAAGGGCCCTGCCCGGCCGACAGGGGCGGTGGCTACGATGACAGGGGCGCGGACCGCCCACAGGGCGGGCGGTCTGACCGACCAAGACGGTAAGACGCAGAAGTTGACGGTGTGTTGTGGCACGGCGGGCCCCGGGAGACGCCCGGGGCGCGCCGGCCGTACGGGGGAGAGGTGGATTGCTGTGACGGATCCGAGTACGCCGGCCGCGGGGACGAACCCGCCGGGTTCGCCGGACTCGACGCCGTTCATGCTGGACGGGCCGACGATCCCGTTGCCTTGGGGGCATGGGGTCAAGATCGCCCCTGTCGTCAGCACCGTGCAGACGAACGTGAGCGCCGGCGATCTGGTGGCGGCCTTCGGCAAGCAGGACGTCAAGGTCGAGATCGACACCCTCACAGAGTTCGCCAAGAAGATCGAGGCTCTGCTTGCAGCGATGGAGGGCTCGGAGGCCGCGCCGTACCAGCTCGAGGCGCAGAAGGTGTCCCAGAAGAGCTTCGTCAGCGGGGGCCAGGCCCATCAGTTCGTGGAAGCAGTCGCGCTGTCCTCGACCTACGAGAAGGTCCACACCCAGCTCGTCAAGCTGCACAAGGACTTCACGTCCCAGATCAAGGCGATGCAGAGCGCGGTCACGTCCACGGCGCACAACTACTCGACCAACGAGGACAACGCGACAGCCGATCAGAACGCGGTCGCTCAGAGTGCGGGTCTGACGGGAACGAGCGGACCCGGGTCGAAGCGGACCGGCGCCAAGGGCTTCTGACGGCGGTCGACGGAGACGGTTCACGGGGAACGGGGAGAAAATAGTGGCAGTCCAGTCGAAGTTCGAAGGCATGGACCATGAAGTACTTCTGAACATGGTCAACGGAACCGACCCCAAGACGGTTCTGAGTCGCGCCGCGAAACTGCAGCAGGCCGGCGGCGTTCTGAAGGAGCTGAGCGAGGCACTCAAATCGCACCTCTCCAAGGTCACCTGGGAAGGCCACGCTGCGGAGAACTTCAAGACGTGGGCCGGGAACCTGCAGCAGTCCGCCGAGAAGCTCGGCGCTTATTCGGTGGGCGCAGGCAACGCCATGAATCAGGCCGGTGAGGCACTCAGCACAGCCAAGGCTGCCATGCCGCCGGTGCCACCGGACGCTCTCAAGTGGGTGAACGGGCGGAAGACGCAGGCGGCTCCTGATCCTGAGGTGGTCAGGCAGATGCAGACGGTCGGCTGGTATCCGAACGGCCCGTCCACGGCTGACATCGATGCGGCCATGAAGCGCAAGAACCCGAACTGGGTCTCCGAGACCCAGGCGATGGCCGGAACGAAGGAGCTCTACGACGCGCACCAGGAAGCCATCCGGCAGATGGAGAAGCTGGGTGAGGCTTACGCCGCAGCGACGACCACGCTGACCGGGCTCGGCGACAACGTGGTGCTGCCGGGGACGCCCGAGGCGAACCAGAACGATTCCACCGCGATCTCCCGCGACGAGGGGAGCACCACCGGTGGTTACGGTGGCTCCCTGCGCGCTCCTCGTACAGGGGGAAGCGGGACTAGCGGAAGCTACAACCCGTCCGTGGGCTCCTACGACGGGGCCACCATGCGGCAACGCGATCCGGGAACGGGCTGGCAGGACCCGTCCAACCCGACCCACCCCGGCCCGACACCGCCGTACGGCGGAGGCCAGCTGCCGCCCCCGCCGCAGGACCCGGGCACCCCGGTCCCGCCGTCCCACCCGTCGGACCCGGTCACCCGTCCGGGCACCGGCCTCGACAGCATCCCGACTCCGCCGGACCAGACCACCCCGGTCGGTCCTGGCAGCGGTCCCGGGCTGCCGAGTGGCCCCGGCGGAAACCCCGGCTACCCGGGCGGGCCCGATGGCCGAGGAGGACTGCCCGGACTCCCCGGCGGCGGCCCGATCACCGGCTTCCCGGGCGGGCCCGGTGGCGGACCCGTTCCCACTAGGGGCATCGGCAGCATCCCCGGCAAGGGGGGCGGCTCGGTGCCGCTCCGCACGGGCCCCTTCGGCGGTAGCCCGATCCCCGGCAAGTCCGGCACCCCGGGCCTGCCGAGCGGAACGGTCTTCGGCCGTGAGGGCGCGCCCGGCGGAGGCCGGGCCGGCGGACCGTCCATGGGCGGCATGCACCCGGGCATGGGCGGCGGCCACGGCGTCGTCGGCGGCACCGGCGGTTCGCGCGGCCGGGGCCTGACCTCGACCGCTGGCGGTACGGTCGGCGGCCGCAAGGGGCCCTCCGCAGGCGGGGAGTTCACCCCGGGTGGTACGGGCCTGCGCAACCGTGCGGCCGCGGCAGAAGCGGCCGAGGGCGGTGCCCGGTCCGGGCAGAACGGCATGATGGCCCCGGGTGCCGGCGGTCACGGCAGCCGGAAGGAGCGCGACCGCCGCGACCGTGCGGACTACCTGCACGAGGACGAGGAGACCTGGACTAGTGGTACGCCGCACAGCAATCCGGACGTGATTGAGTAGAGCGCCGAGTCTGCCCGGTCGCTGGGCCAGCTCAGCGGCCGGGCAGACCTGTTCGGACGTGCTTTCCCGGTCTGCGGGGAGACTGATGAGGAGTTGGGATGGGGCGAATGGACGCGCGAACGCATTGCCGGGCTGCAATTGCGGCGTTTCTGGCGGTGGGAGTCGTAGTCGGCCCGATGACAGCGCCTGCGGCGGCAGAGGGATCGATCCGTGAGAAGCAGTGGCATCTGGACGCCATGCACGCGCCGGAGATGTGGAAGGTCTCCAAGGGGCAGGGAATCACTGTGGCGGTCATTGACGGTGGATTCAAACTGGATCACCCCGATCTCGCGGGGCAGTTCCTGCCAGGAAAGGATTTCAGCGGTGGCTCCGGTGGCGTGGGGTCCTATGCCGACGGGCACGGTACGGAGATGTCGAGTCTGATCGCTGGGACCGGGAGGAGCGTCGGAGGGACAGGCGCGTACGGCCTGGCTCCAGAAGCCAAGATCCTTCCCCTGAAGATCAACAATGGCTCGGCTTCGGCGATTTCGCCGACCGACTTCCTCGATCAGATCGGTCAGGCCGTTAATTATGCGGTTGACCAAGGGGCCAAGGTCATCAACATCTCGCAGGGCCTGGATGAAGTCCGATTTGCTTCGGATGACGTCGACAAGCTGAAGAAGATCATTGCCCAGGCGAGGGCGAAGGGGTCTCTGGTCGTGGCGAGCGTGGGGAACGAGGCGCAGTCGGGAAACCCTGTCTCCTATCCCGGTGGTCTGCCCAATGTCGTCGGCGTCGGGGCTCTTGATCACGATGCCGTCGCAACATCTGAATCCGAGCAGGGGCCGCAGGTGATCCTTGCCGCGCCCGGCATGGACATCATTGCGGCCTGTACTGCTGATACCGGGTACTGCAAGAGTCATGGGACGTCCGACGCGGCCGCCTTGGTGTCTGCGGCGGCGGCGTTGGTTTGGTCGGTGCACAAGGACTGGAGCGCGAATCAGATTCTCCGAGTTCTCATCAACACTGCAGGGAAACCGACTGACGGGTCCGCTCGCAACAACGATGTCGGATACGGAGGTGTGCGTCCCCGGGTTGCGCTGACGGATCCGGGGGATCCCGGTCCGGCGGAGGTGTCTCCGGTTCCGGTGGCGGATCCTGTTCCCTCGGCGCGCCCCTCCATGCCCACGAGTTCTTCGGCTCCCGCGTCGTCTGCACCGAGTCCTGCCGACAGCCCGAGCGACGTGGCGGTCGGCGCGCCGACGGCGCAGCCGAAGGCGGGGGTGTCGTCCGGGGCGGGTAGTGCGCTGCCGCTCGTCGGTGGGGTGGTGGCCGGTCTGCTGGTGTTGGCCGGGGTGGTGTTCGCCGTGGTGCGGAGGCGGAGGGCAGCTGTCCCTCCGCAGCAGCCGGTGGGTGCTGGGGCTCCGTCGGTTCCGCCGGGGGGCAACCCGTACACGAGGTAGTTCGAGCTGTTGTGAGGGTGGGGGATCGGGTGGGGAGCCGCTGGATGTGGGCCCGGCGGATCGTGGCCGTGGGGGTCGCGGCTGCGTGTGTGGTGGGGGGTGCGGCGGGCCAGGCGGTTGCGGGGGGCTCGATCCGTGCGGATCAGTGGCATCTGGATGTGATGCACGCCTCCGAGATGTGGAAGGTGTCGAAGGGGGAGGGGATCACCGTTGCGGTGATCGACGGCGGGTTCAAGCTGGACCATCCGGACCTGGTGGGGCAGTTCCTGCCGGGGAAGGATTTCAGTGGCAGCTCGGGAGGAGTGGGTTCTGACCCGGAAGGGCACGGGACGGGAATGGCCAGCCTCATTGCTGGTATCGGCAAGAACCGAGGAGGGAATGGAGCCTACGGTCTCGCGCCCGGGGCAAAGATCCTTCCGTTGAAGATCAACAACGGGTCTGAGGGAACTGTCATCTCGGCCGACTTCCTTGGCCAGATCGGCCAGGCCGTGAACTATGCGGTCGACCAGGGTGCCAAGGTCATCAACATCTCGCAGGGGAGGGCCGCAGTCACTGCTTCTCCTGGCGACATGGCCAAGATCAACCAGATTCTGGCGAACGCGCGGGCGAAGGGTGTGCTCGTGGTTGCCAGTGCTGGAAACTCCGCACAGAAGGGCAACCCCGTCGAATATCCGGGGGCACTGCCGAATGTCGTGGGGGTCGGGGCATTCGATCAAAATGGCAACGTGACGGAGGAATCCGAGAGGGGGCCGCAAGTTGCTCTTGTGGCACCCGGTAAGGACATCGTCGCGGCTTGTACCGCCTCCACCGGTTACTGCAAGAGCCATGGCACGTCCGACGGGGCCGCCTTGGTGTCGGCTTCGGCAGCACTGGTCTGGGCGGTTCACAAGGACTGGTCGGCGAATCAGGTTCTGCGGGTGCTCATCAACACCGCAGGCAGGCCGAATGGCGGGACCATCCGCACGGATGACGCGGGTTGGGGCGCGGTACGGCCCCGGATCGCGCTGACGGATCCCGGCGATCCCGGTCCGGCGGATGTGTCTCCCCTCCCGGCTGATGCGGTCACGCCGTCTGCCGTGCCGTCCTCGCCGGTTCCCACCTCGCCGGTTCCGACGTCGTCGACTCCCACCGAGAGCCCGTCCGAAGCGGCGGCCGGCGCTGCTCCGACCGTGCAGCCGAAGGCGGAGGAGCCGTCCGGTTCGGGCAGTGCGCTGCCGATCATGGGTGGGGTGGTGGCCGGGCTGGTCGTGGTGGCCGGGGTGGTGTTCGCCGTGGTGCGGAGGCGGAAGGCGACCGTGCCGCCGATGGGTGCGCCGACTCTGCCGCCTCCGCCGTCGAATCAGCCGCCGGTGCCGCCGAGGGATAACCCGTATGCCCAGTAGGCGGGTTGGGCCGGATGGGCCCGGGCGCCGTGGGGCGGCGCTCGGGCTTTTTGGTGGGCGTGGGGGTGGGGGTGTGCGCCGGGGTCACTCGGGTGGGGGCTGGTGGGGGCGGCCCGGGGGTGGCGAGGGTGGGTGGTATGGATGCGGAGGGTGCTGGGCGGGTCGGGCAGTTGCGGCGGGCGGCGGCTGCGGCGTTGATCGGGACGGCGATCGAGTTCTACGACTTCTTCCTGTACGGGACGGCGGCGGCCTTGGTGTTCGGGCCGGTGTTCTTTCCCGGGCTGGGCAGAGTGGGGGCGTTGCTGGCGGCGTTCTCGGTGTACGCGGTGGCGTTCCTGGCGCGGCCGTTGGGGGCGGTGGTGTTCGGGCACTTCGGGGACCGGGCGGGCCGGAAGGCCACGCTGGTGGTGTCGTTGCTGTTGATGGGGTCGGCGACGGCGGCGGTGGGGTTGTTGCCGGGGTTCGCGGTGTGGGGGTGGTGGTCGCCGGCGCTGTTGGTGGTGTTGCGGGTGTGCCAGGGCGTGGGGTTGGGCGGGGAGTGGGGCGGGGCGGCGCTGCTGATCGCGGAGAACGCGCCGGCCGGGCGGCGCGGGCGGTACGGGGGGTTCCTGCAGTTGGGGCCGTCGGGCGGGTTCGTGTTGGCGAACGGGGCGTTCCTGGCGCTTCAACTGGGGCTGGACGAGCGGTCGTTCCGGGAGTGGGGCTGGCGGGTGCCGTTCGTGGCCTCGCTCGCGCTGGTGGCGGTGGGGCTGTTCGTGCGGCTGCGGCTGGCGGAGACGCCGTTGTTCCGGGCGGACGAGCGTCGTGACCGACCGCCGGTGGTGGAGGTGTTGCGCGAGCACTGGCGGCCGGTGCTGGCGGGCGGTGGGGCGATCACGGTCGGGTACGCGCTGTTCTACCTGACCACCACCTACGCGCTGGCGTACGCGACCTCCGGCCTGGGGGTGGCGAGCACGCTGGTGCTGTCGATGCTGCTGGTCGGCGCGGTGGGCGGGGCGGTGACGGTGTGGCTGAGCGCCTCGCGCAGTGACCGGTGGGGCCGCCGGCGGACGATGCGGTGGGCGACGGCGCTGGCGGCGGGGTGGTCGCTGGTGCTGTTCCCGCTGCTGGAGACGGTGCGCCGGCCGTTGATGTTCCTGGCGCTGGCCGGGGCGATGGTGGTGCTGGGCTGTCTGATGGGCCCGGTGGCGGCGTTCCTGCCGGAGCTGTTCCCGACCCGGGTGCGGTACACGGGTGCCGCGTTGACGTACAACCTGGGCGGCGTGGTGGGCGGGGCGACGACGCCGCTGGTGGCGACCCGGCTGACGGAGGCGTACGGGACGGCGCAGCCGGTCGGCTGGTACCTGGCGGTGCTGGGCGCGGTGGCGATGGGCTGTCTGTGGCTGCTGCCGGACACCACGGGTGCGGAGTTGGCGGCGGTGGACGGCGGACGCCGCCGGGCGCCCGTGCTGGGGGCGGATCCGGCGGCGTAGCCGTGCGGGGGTGGTTCAGCCGGCCAGGGCGGCGCGGCCGGCCAGCACGACGGCGGTGTGCCGGGCGACGCGCTCGCCCAGGTGCTCGGCGGTCGCGATGTCGGCCTTGTGGACGGCCTCGACGCCGGCGTCGGCCGGGGTGGAGGCGGCCGCACCGTTGGAGAAGCCGAGGCGGTTGAGGTCGTTCTCGGAGGCGGTGGTGGCGTTCCAGCCCGGCTTGAGACCGAGGTTGACCCAGTTCATGCCGTGCTGGGCGGCGAGGGTCTGGAAGTAGCCGAGGGTGCCGGCCTTGTCGCCGCTCTTGGAGGCGGAGTTGGTGAAGCCGGCCGCGAGCTTGTCCTTCCAGGCGTCGGTGTACCAGCGCTTGCTGGTGGCCTCGGCGAAGACGTGGAAGGCGCCGGAGGCGGTGCCCATGTAGGTGGGGGAGCCGAAGACGATCGCGTCGGCGGCGTCCAGCTGGGCCCACTGCTCCTCGGTGATGGTGTCGACGGAGACCAGGGTGACCTCGGCGCCCGCGGCGGCGGCGCCCCGGGCGACGGCCTCGGCGAGCACGGCGGTGTGGCCGTAGCCGGAGTGGTAGGCGAGGACGACGGTCGGGCGGATGGCGGTCATGCGGGCACTCCTGTGCGGGCGGAGGAACAGGGGGAACGGATGGGACGGGCGGGGCGGACGCAGCGGGCCCCGAGGGGCTCGGTGCGGCCCGAACCGTCGAACGGTCTCCAATATAGACCAGGTCTCCAATGGAGACCAGGTGTGGATCGGAGACCGTGGGTCTACCCTGGGCGGTATGACGACGGAGGAAGCGGCCCGGACCGGGGCCGGATGGCACGGGGAGCGGGGCCGCGGAGAGCGGGGCTGCGGGGAGTGGGAGAGTGACGAGCGGGGCGGCGACGAGCAGGAGCGCGACGTCTTCGCCCAGCTCTGCCCCAGTCGTGAGCTGTTCGCCGAGCTCACCGACAAGTGGTCCCTGCTGATCCTGATGAGCCTCTTCACCTGCGGCCCCCAGCGCTTCTCCGAACTCCAGCGCGGGGTCGGCGGGGTCAGCCGCAAGATGCTCACCCAGTCCCTGCGGAACCTGGAGCGCGCCGGCCTGGTGCTCCGCACGGTCTTCCCGGAGACGCCGCCGCGAGTGGTCTACGACCTGCGGCCGCTGGGCCGGGAGCTGGCCGAGCTGGTCCTGCCGCTCGGGCGCTGGACGGAGCGGCGGGCTCCGCAGATGCTCGCGGCCCGCGAGGAGTTCGACGCGGCGCACACCGAGGCGCCCCGCTAGCGACCCGCCGGTCCGGGTGGTCCGGGTGGTCCTGGCAGGCGCGCGGGCGGGCGACTGCGGGGTGCCCGAGGGTGCCCGAGGGGCGGAGCGGAGCCGATTTCCCTTCCGGGCCGACGGCCGTGTAATGTCTTCCTTGTTCGACCGGCCCGGGAAAACGAAAACCCGGCAAGCCCCTATAGCTCAGTCGGTAGAGCGTCTCCATGGTAAGGAGAAGGTCTGCGGTTCGATTCCGCATGGGGGCTCAACTGAAAGACCCCCGCCTCATGGCGGGGGTCTTTCGCGTTCCCGCACCTCGTCCGGCGATACGCGGTGGCCTAGCGGGTCGGGTACGGAATGCGTTGTGATGGTGCGTCATCGGCCGCCCGCCCGAGGGGTGCGGGCGCGAGCCGGACCCCGACCGGGAGGGCGTCATGGGCGTTCGACTCGTGGTTGTCGACGACCACCGGCTGCTGGCCGAAGCGCTGGCCACCGCGCTGCAGCTGCGCGGCCACCGGGTGCTCGCGGTCGGTTCGCCGGCCGGGGGCGCCGCCGACCTGGTGGCCGGGCGACGGCCCGAGGTGTGCCTGCTGGGGGTGGCCGCGCCGGGGGAGCCGGGGGCCTTCGACGGGCTGCGCCGGATCCGCCGGGAGCGCCCCGAGGTGGCCGTGATCGTGCTCGGGCCAGTTGGTGAACTCCGGGGGGTGGCCTGTGCGTTCGCGGCCGGGGCGGCGGGCTACGTGCCCAGTGACGAGCGGATCGAAGTGGTCGAGCGGGCGATCGGACGGGCCCGGGCGGGCGAGGCCGCGGTGACGGTGGACGTTCTGCGCGGAGCCTTCGACCAACTGCTGCGCCCGGTGGCCGAACCGGACGACGAGGCGGTCCGGCTGCTGCGACTGCTGACCCGCCGTGAGGTGCAGGTGCTGGCCCGGATCGCGGACGGCGAGGACACCGCGGCGATCGCCGCCGGGATGCGGATCGCCGCGAGCACCGCCCGGACCCACGTCCAACGGGTGCTGATGAAGCTCGGCGCCCGGACCAGGCTGGAGGCGGCCGCGGTGGCCGCGCGCACCGGTCTGCTGGAGCGGCTGGCCGGCGGCTGAGCACGGCCCGCCCGAGGCGGCTGAGCACGGCCCACCTGCGACGGCTGGGCACGGCGACCCCGGAACGGGCACCCGGAACAGTGACCCGGCACGGGCACCCGGAACGGTGACCCGGAACGGCCAGTGGGCACCCGGAACGGTGACCCGGAACGGCCTGTGGGCAGCCGGAGAACGGCCGGAGGACAACCGGCCGGACCGCCTGAGGAGTGGGTGAGAATGCGCCCGGGCGACCACCCGGGTGGTCCCGAGCACCCCGGCGGACAGGGACAATTGACCCCAGTCGTACGCACGCATTCCGTCGATGGCCCCGCCGAGCGGGCGGACCATCGCCCGCTGGAGGTCTCATCATGAGTAAGTACCTGGTCACGGGTGGCGCCGGCTACGTCGGCAGCGTGGTGGCCGCCCACCTGCTGGAGGCGGGTCACCAGGTGACCGTCCTGGACGACCTCTCCACCGGCTTCCGCGAGGGCGTCCCGGCGGGTGCCGAGTTCGTCGAGGGCCGGATCCAGGAGGCCGGCCGGGTGCTGGACGGCTCCTTCGACGGCGTGCTGCACTTCGCCGCCTCCTCGCAGGTCGGCGAGTCGGTCGTCGACCCGGAGAAGTACTGGCGCAACAACGTGGCCGGCTCGCTGGAGCTGATCACCGCGATGCGTACGGCGGGCGTGCGCAAGCTGGTGTTCTCCTCAACCGCCGCCGTGTACGGCGAGCCGGAGGTCGTGCCGATCGCCGAGACCGCCCGGACCTCGCCGACCAACACCTACGGCGCCAGCAAGCTCGCCATGGACCACATGATCACCAGCGAGGCCGTCGCCCACGGCCTGGCCGCCGTCTCGCTGCGCTACTTCAACGTGGCCGGCGCGTACGGCGCCTACGGCGAGCGCCACGACCCCGAGTCGCACCTGATCCCGCTGGTCTTCCAGGCCGCGCTCGGGCAGCGTCCGCACATCGCGGTGTTCGGTGAGGACTACCCGACCCCGGACGGCACCTGCATCCGCGACTACATCCACGTCGCCGACCTGGCCGACGCGCACCTGCTGGCGCTGGACGCCGCCAAGCCGGGCGAGCACCTGATCTGCAACCTGGGCAACGGCAGCGGCTTCTCGGTCCGCGAGGTGATCGAGTCGGTCAAGCGCGTCACCGGCCGGGAGATCCCGGTGCAGGTCGTCGGCCGCCGGGCGGGCGACCCGGCGGTGCTGGTGGCCTCCGCCGAGCGGGCCCACCAGGAGCTGGGCTGGACGCCGCGCCGCCCGAACCTGGACGACATCGTCGCCGACGCCTGGAAGTTCGCCCTGGAGAAGAGCGCGAAGTAGCCGCCGCCTGCCCGGACGAGCCGGTCGGCCGGGCTGCCCCGGGGGCGCGTACGGCACCCCCGGGGTAGCCCGGCCGGACAAGTCCGGCCGCTCGCAAGCCTCCTGACGAAACTTCACCGAACCGCCACGGGGGCGTTTCCCGGCCCGTACGCTGAGCGCGGTACCGGTGGGGGCCGGCGCCCTTTCGGCTTCACCGGCCACCGGTGGGCGGGCGGAGCGGCGGGTCCGGAACGCGGACGCCGTACCGGTCCCCGCCTCCCGGGCTCGGGCGCTCTGAGCAGGGGGTAGTGACGATGGGGCGGATCCGGGTCCTGGTGGTCGACGGCCACCGGATCTTCGCCGAGGCGCTGGCCGCGGCCCTCGCCGCCGAGCCCGACGTGGAGGTGGGCGCGGCCGGCAGCGCGGCCGCCGCCGAGCGGGCGCTGGAGCGGGCCGCCGCCGAGGGGCGGGCCTACGGCGTGGTGCTGGTCGACGCCGACCTGGGCACCGAGGTGGGCGGGGCGGCCCCGCGCGGGCGGCCCGCGGCAGAGGAGGCCCGCCGACGCCAGGCCACGGCGGTGCCGCCGCCGCGCCGGCTGGGCGCCGCACCCGCGCTGCCCGGGCTCGCCACCCGACCGGCGGACCAGTCGCGTACGGACCAACCGCGCCCTGACCAACTGCGCCCTGACCAACTGCGCGCCGAGCAGCTCCGCCCCGCCGCCCCGCCGCCGGACGGCATCACCCTGCTCGGCCGGCTCCGCCGGGCCCACCCGGGGCTGCGCGCGGTGGTGCTGGCCACCGCCGACGACCCGCACCGCGCGGCCCGGGCGCTGCACGCGGGCGCCACCGGCTGGGTGGCGAAGGAGAGTTCGCTGGCCCGGCTGCTCGCGGTGGTGCGGGGGGTGCTGCGGGACGAGACGCATCTGCCGCCCGCGCTGCTCACCGGAGTGATCCGGGAGCTCACCACCGCCCGGCGGGACCGCACCGAGAGCGAGCGGCTGGTCGACACCCTGACCCCGCGGGAGAAGCAGATCCTGCGCTGCATGGTGGCGGGTCTGGGCCGGCAGGCGGTGGCGGAGCGGCTGTACCTGTCGCCGCACACCGTCCGCACCCACATGCAGAACGTGCTGGGGAAGTTGGGGGTGCACTCCACGCTGGCCGCCGTCGCGGTGGCCCGCCGGGCCGGGGTCAGTCCGGCGGAGCCGGCCGTACCGCCGTCGATCGCCTCCGCGCCGTAGCCGCCGGAGTCCGGTGTCAGCCCGGGATGTTGTCGAAGGGGGCGACCAGCAGTCGCAGCAGGGCGGCGAGTTCGCCCTGCTGGCCGGAGCTGAGCTGGGCCAGTAGTTCGCGTTCGTGCGCCAGCAGGCCGGCCAGGGCCTGGTCGGCGCGGTCGCGGCCGTCGTCGGTGAGCCGGACGAGCACGCCGCGCCGGTCGTCGGGGTCGGGCAGCCGCTTGACCAGGCCCTTGCCGGTGAGGCGGTCGATCCGGTTGGTCATGGTGCCGGAGGTGACCAGGGTCTGGGTGAGCAGTTGCCCGGGGGAGAGCTGGTACGGGGAGCCGGCCCGCCGCAGGGCGGTCAGGACGTCGAACTCCCAGGGTTCCAGGCCGTGCTCGGCGAAGGCGGTGCGGCGGGCGCGGTCGAGGTGGCGGGCGAGCCGGCTGACCCGGCTGAGCACCTCCAGCGGCTCCACGTCGAGGTCGGGGCGCTCCCGGCGCCATGCTGCGACCAGCCTGTCGACCTCGTCCTCCATGTCGATCAGTGTATCGGTGGATGTGTCGATGTGAAGTCTCTTGACATCGAGAAATATGCCAGCGAGGCTTCCGGAGATATCTTGATGTCGAGATACCTGCGAGGTGAACCATGACCAGCCCCGTCTGGGACCCGGCGCAGTACCTGCGCTTCGCCGACGAACGCACCCGCCCGCTGCGCGACCTGCTCGCCCGCGTCCCCGCCCTGCCGAACGAACCCGCCGCGACGATCCTCGACATCGGCTGCGGCCCCGGCAACTCCACCGCCGTACTGCGCGAACGCTGGCCGCGGGCCCGGATCACCGGCGTCGACAACTCCGCCCCGATGCTGGAGACCGCCCGCACCGAGGGCGAGCCCAGCGCCGACTACCTGCTCGCCGACGCCGGCCACTACGACCCGGCCCCGGTCGCGCCCGACCTGATCGCCTCCAACGCCACCCTCCAGTGGGTGGACGGGCACCTCGCGGTGCTGCCGCGCTGGGCGGAGGCCCTCGAGCCCGGCGGGGTGGTCGCCTTCCAGGTGCCCGGCAACTTCGAGGCCCCCAGCCACACCCTGCTCGCCGACCTGCGCCGCAGCCCCCGCTGGCGCGACGCCCTCGGCGCCGAGGCGGTCCGCAGTGGTGTCCACCCGCCAGAGCGGTACCTGGACGCCCTCGCCGGGGCCGGCTGCGCCGTCGACGTCTGGGAGACCACCTACAGCACGCTGCTGCCCGGTCCGGACCCGGTGCTGGAGTGGGTCAAGGGCACCGCGCTGCGCCCCGTCCTCGGCCGGCTCACCGATCCGGCCGAGCGGGCCGCCTTCCTCGCCGAGTACGGGAGGCTGCTGCGCGAGGCCTACCCGGCCGGGCCGTACGGGACGGTCTTCCCGTTCCGGCGGATCTTCGCCGTCGGGGTCAAGCGGTAGGCCGTCGGGGTCGAGCGGTGAGCGGGCCGGGCGGCACCCGGCGGGGTCAGGCCAGGCGGTCGCCGACCAGCCTCGGGTGCCGCTCCAGGCCCTCCAGGCCGTGCCAGGCCAGGTTCACCAGGTGCGCCGCCACCGTCGCCTTGTCCGGCTTGCGGACCTCCAGCCACCACTGGCCGGTCAGCGCGACCATGCCGACCAGCATCTGGGAGTACATCGGGGCCAGCCGGGCGTCGAAGCCCCGGGACTTGAACTCCAGGCCCAGGATGTCCTCGACCTGGGTCGCGATGTCGCTGATCAGCGAGGCGAAGGTGCCGGTCGACTGGGCCACCGGGGAGTCCCGGACCAGGATCCGGAAGCCGTCCGTCGAGGTGTCGATGTAGTCCATCAGTGCGAACGCGGCCTGCTCCAGCAGCTCGCGCGAGTGCCCGCCGGTGAGCGCCCCGGTCACCATGTCCAGCAGCAGCTGCATCTCGCGGTCCACCACCACCGCGTACAGCCCCTCCTTGCCCCCGAAGTGCTCGTACACCACGGGCTTGGACACCCCGGCGCGCTCGGCGATCTCCTCCACCGAGGTGCCGTCGTAGCCGCGCTCGGCGAAGACCGTCCGGCCGATCTCCAGCAGCTGCTCCCGGCGCTGCTTGCCGGTCATCCGGACCCGGCCGCCCCGGCGGCGCGGGGCCGCTGCGGTCGCGGACCCGTCGGCGGCCTGGCCGGCCGCGCCGTGGGGGGCACCGCCGGCGGGGGCCGCGCCCGGCGCCGCAGCGGCCCGCGGACGGGCCGGCGCCGTTCCGGGCGCCGCGTCCGTCCGCGTGCTGTGGTGACCGCCTGTGCTGTCTGCGCTGCTCCCGTTCACCCCTACATCATGCTGGAAGCGCCGCCTCATGCGGCGCGGCGGGCGGCGATCCGCTCCGCGTCCGGCCAGCGGACGTCCCGGACCCAGCCGGCCAGCTCGAACCAGCGGATCAGCCGGGCCGAGGAGTCGATCTGCCCGCGCAGCACCCCGTGCCGGGCCGCGGTCGGGTCGGCGTGGTGCAGGTTGTGCCAGGACTCGCCGCAGGAGAGCACCGCGAGCCACCAGACGTTGCCGGAGCGGTCCCGGGAGCGGAACGGGCGCCGGCCGACGGCGTGGCAGATCGAGTTGATCGACCAGGTGACGTGGTGCAGCAGCGCGACCCGGACCAGCGAGCCCCAGAAGAAGGCGGACAGCGCGCCCTCCCAGGAGAGGCTCACCAGGCCGCCGACCAGCGCGGGCAGCAGCAGCGAGATGGTGGTCCAGAGCCAGAACAGCCGGGAGATCCGCCGCATCGCCGGGTCGCCGATCAGGTCCGGGGCGTACTTGAGCTGGGGGGTCTGCTCCTCGTCGAACATCCAGCCCATGTGGGCCCACCACAGGCCCTTGATCAGCGCCGGGACGCTCTCCCCGTAGCGCCAGGGCGAGTGCGGGTCGCCGTCCTTGTCGCTGAACCGGTGGTGCTTGCGATGGTCGGCCACCCAGCGCACCAGCGGGCCCTCGACGGCGAGGCTGCCGACGACGGCCAGCGCCAGCCGCATCGGACGGGAGGCCTTGAAGGCGCCGTGGGTGAAGTAGCGGTGGTAGCCGACGGTGATGCCGTGACAGGTGAGGAAGTACATGGCGACGGTGACCGCCACGTCCGTCCACCCCAGTCCCCACCCCCAGGCCACCGGTACGGCGGCGACCAGCGCGGTGAACGGCAGGAGGATGAACAGGGCGAGCGCGATCCGCTCGGCGAGACCCTGCTTCTCCCCGCCGCGGGTGGCGGACAGCCGGGTCGCGGCGTCGGCGGAGGGATCGGAGGAGGGGTCGGGGTGCGCGGCGGACCCCGCGCGCGCCTCGCCGGCCTGGATGGTCATGGGCGTCCCTTCGCGGCGTCCCGAATCGGGACAGAGCGGAGCCTACGTTGGCGTAACCTACGGCATCGTAGGTTGCGCTCCGTGTCCGCCGGAACACACCGCCGCGCGGCGCTTGAGTGAATTCACCCGACTGGATGGATGAACCCGGGGCCGCACCGGTCAAGGGATCCGGCGGCCGGGGCGGTCGGCACAGGTGGTAGATGTGAAGCGCGCTACCCCGTAGTCTTGGCCCAGCGCGCCGCCGGCCCTCCGGCGGCGGGAGCTCCGGTCCCGGATCGTCTAAGGGCAGGACAGCTGGTTTTGGTCCAGCTTATGGGGGTTCGAATCCTCCTCCGGGAGCACTGAGTAAGGCCGCGGGCAGGCGTGCGCGAGCCGGGCCGCCGGCATTCCGGCCGGCGGGCTCGCACTATCCTCGAACTGCCAGAGCACATGTGCGGATCCGCGTTCTGGCCTGCTCTGCCCTCTCTGTGAACCTACTGAGGAGCCTCCCCGCATGGGTGCCAATTCGCTTGCCGCCGTTGTCGTGCTCGCCGCCGGTGGCGGGACCCGGATGAAGTCGAACAAGCTGCCCAAGGTGCTGCACGAGGTGTGCGGGCGCTCGCTGGTGGGGCACGCGGTCTCGGCGGCCGGAGAACTGACGCCCGGCCAGCTCGTCGTGGTGGTCGGCCACCAGCGCGAGCAGGTCGAGGAGCACCTGGCGGCGCACTACCCGGCCGCCCGCCCGGTGGTGCAGGAGCAGCAGAACGGCACCGGCCACGCGGTGCGCACCGCGCTGGAGGTGCTGGCCGCCGACGGCGTGACGCTGGACGGCACGGTGATCGTCACCGCCGGGGACTCGCCGCTGCTGACCGGCGACACCCTGCGCCGGCTGGCGCGCTCGCACGAGGCGCAGCAGAACGGCGTCACCGTGCTGACCGCCGTCGTCCCCGAGCCCTTCGGCTACGGCCGGATCCTGCGCGACGAGGACGGCACCGTCGCCGCGATCGTCGAGGAGCGGGACGCCACCGACACCCAGCGCGCGATCGCCGAGATCAACTCGGGCGTGTTCGCCTTCGACGCCAAGCTGCTCACCGAGGCACTGGCCGAGCTCACCACGGACAACTCGCAGGGCGAGGAGTACCTGACCGACACCCTGGAGATCCTGCGCAAGGCCGGGCACCGGGTCGGCGCCGTGGTCGCCGAGGACCACCGGGACATCCTGGGCATCAACGACCGGGTCCAGCTGGCGCAGGCCCGCCGACTGCTGAACGACCGCCTGCTGGAGCGGGCGATGCGCGCGGGCGTCACCGTGGTCGACCCGGCGACCACCTGGATCGACGTCCAGGTGACGTACGAGCCGGACGCCGTCGTGCTGCCGAACACCCAGCTGCAGGGCGCCACCCACCTCGGCGAGGACTGCGAGGTCGGCCCGAACTCCACCCTCAGGGACACCCTGGTCGGTGCCGGCGCCCGGGTGAGCAACACCACGGCCGACCGCGCCGAGATCGGCGAGCTGGCCGCCACCGGCCCGTACGCCTACCTGCGGCCGGGGGCGAAGCTGGCCCGCAAGGCGAAGGTCGGCACCTACGTCGAGGTGAAGAACTCCGAGCTGGGCGAGGGCGCCAAGGTGCCGCACCTCTCCTACATCGGCGACGCCACCATCGGCGAGGGCAGCAACGTCGGCGCGGCCTCGGTGACCGTGAACTACGACGGGGTCAACAAGCACCGCACCGTCATCGGCGCGCACTGCCGCACCGGCTCGGACAACATGTTCATCGCCCCGGTCACCGTCGGCGACGGCGCGTACACCGGCGCGGGCTCGGTCATCACCACCGACGTTCCGCCCGGCGCGCTCGGCGTGAGCCGCGCGCAGCAGCGCAACATCGAGGGCTGGGTGGAGCGCAAGCGCCCCGGGAGCACCTCCGCGCAGGCCGCCAAGGCCGCGGCGGACGGCGCCGCGCAGGCCTGACGCTCCCGCCGGGGGCCGGTCGGCCGGTCCCCGGGGCGGACGGTTTCTGCGCGGGCGCGTAACCTGGGGGACATACGTGCGCCACTGGGCTTTCCGCCCGTGTCCAGGCGTACCGACAATTCCCCGATCCTCCGTGAGTGCGGGCTGCGCCTGCCCTCGTCGGGAACGGGGTTCAGCGTCCGCAACGCGAGGAGACGGTGCAGTGAGCGGGATCACGACGTCGGGTGAGAAGAAGCTCAAGCTCTTCTCCGGCCGTGCCCACCCGGAGCTGGCGAAGGAGGTTGCCGAGGCGCTGGGGACCGAGCTGGTCCCGACCAAGGCCCTGGACTTCGCCAACGGCGAGATCTACGTCCGCTTCCTGGAGTCGGCGCGCGGCGCGGACTGCTTCGTGATGCAGAGCCACACGGCTCCCATCAACCAGTGGATCATGGAACAGCTGATCATGATCGACGCTCTCAAGCGGGCCTCCGCCAAGAGCATCACCGCGATCCTGCCGTTCTACGGGTACGCCCGCCAGGACAAGAAGCACCTCGGCCGCGAGCCCATCTCGGCCCGGCTGATCGCCGACCTGCTGCGCCAGGCCGGTGCCGACCGCCTGATGGCCGTCGACCTGCACACCGCGCAGATCCAGGGCTTCTTCGACGGCCCGGTGGACCACCTGTTCGCGCTGCCGCTGCTGGCCGACTACATCGGCGGGAAGGTCGACCGCGACAAGCTGACCGTCGTCTCGCCGGACGCCGGCCGGGTCAAGGTCGCCGACCAGTGGTGCGACCGGCTGGACGCGCCGCTGGCGATCATCCACAAGCGCCGCGACATCACCCAGGCCAACACCATCCTGTCGGCCGACGTCGTCGGTGACGTCAAGGACCGGGTCTGCGTCCTGGTCGACGACATGATCGACACCGCCGGCACCATCTGCGCCGCCGCCGACGCGCTGTTCGAGAACGGCGCCGCGGACGTCGTGGTGGCCGCCACCCACGGCGTGCTCTCCGGCCCGGCCGCGGACCGGCTGAAGAACTCCCGGGTGAGCGAGTTCGTGTTCACCAACACCCTGCCCACCCCGGCGGAGCTCCAGCTCGACAAGATCACCACCCTCTCCATCGCCCCGTCGATCGCCGCCGCGATCCGCGAGGTGTTCGAGGAGGGCTCGGTCACCAGCCTCTTCGAGGGCGTGCACTGACGAAGCCCCACGCAGGCGGCCCCGGACCGACGTCGGTCCGGGGCCGCCCGCCGTTCGGCCGCCGGGGGCCGATTTCGCGGGAGGGGGCCGGTGCGGTTAGACTCGTGAAACTGCTCGGCGAGGGATGCCGTGTGCCCGCTCGACGGACACCGGCACCGTGATCGACGCGCTGCCGGTGGCGGATCCCGTCCGTCGGCAGAGTTCGTTGCCGCCGAGTGACCCCCGAACGTACTGAGGGTGTGGCCCGGCGGTTTTTCGCGTTGCCTGCACCCCCGCGCCAGTCTTCACGAGGAGTGCAGTCGTGTCCGAGATCCGCCTTGCCGCTGAGACCCGTACCGAGTTCGGCAAGGGTGCCGCCCGTCGCGCCCGCCGCGCCGGCTTCGTCCCCGGTGTCGTCTACGGCCACGGTCACACCCCGGTTCACCTGAACCTGCCCGGCCACGACCTGATGATGGCCCTCAAGGCCCCGAACGCCCTGCTGGTCGTTCCGATCGAGGGCAAGGACGAGTACGTCCTGCCGAAGGCCGTCCAGCGCGAGGCCATCAAGCGCACCATCGAGCACGTCGACCTGCTGCTGGTCAAGCGCGGCGAGAAGGTCAGCGTCGAGGTTCCGGTCCACACCGAGGGCGAGCTGGCCGCCGGCGGCAACCTGCTGGAGCACGTCCTGCAGGCCCTGCCGATCGAGGCCGAGGCCACCCACCTGCCCGAGGCCGTCACCGTCTCGATCGAGGGCCTGGAGGCCGGCGCCTCCATCCTCGCCAAGGACATCGTCCTGCCGGCCGGCACCTCGCTGGCCGTCGACGGCGACGCCGTCGTGCTGCAGGTCATCGCCGCCCAGGCCGCCCCGGTCGAGGCCGAGGGTGCCGAGGCCGAGGGCGCCGAGGCCTGAGCCTCCCGCGTCTGAGCTTTTGACCGCTGCCCCGGTCGCTCCCCTGGAGCGGCCGGGGCAGCGGTGTGTCCGGGATGATGACGTCGAGCGCGAAGGAGGAAGAGGATGGCGGACGAGTACGACGGCCCCTGGCTGGTGGTGGGGCTGGGCAACCCGGGCGAGCAGTACGCGCGCAACCGGCACAACATCGGCTTCATGGTGGTGGACCTGCTGGCGCAGCGGATGGGCGCCAAGTTCAAGGCGCACAAGAGCCGGGCCCAGGTGGCCGAGGGACGGCTGGCGGGCAAGCGGGTGGTGCTGGCCAAGCCGCAGTCCTTCATGAACCTCTCCGGCGGGCCGGTGACGGCGCTGCGGGACTTCTACAAGGCGCCCGCCTCGGCGCTGATCGCCGTCCACGACGAGCTGGACATCGACTACGCGGCGCTGCGGCTGAAGCTGGGCGGCGGCGACAACGGCCACAACGGGCTGAAGTCGATCACCAAGTCGCTCGGCCCGGACTACCACCGGGTGCGCTGCGGGATCGGCCGGCCGCCGGGCCGGATGGAGGTCGCGGACTTCGTGCTGAAGGACTTCTCCTCGACCGAGCGCAAGGAACTGGACTGGTTCGTGGACCGCTCGGCGGACGCGGTGGAGGCGCTGCTGTCCGAGGGGCTGGAGCGGGCGCAGGGTTCGTACAACTCCTGACGTGACGTCATGTGCACGCTGTGCCGGGTACACAACAGTCGTGCAACGCTTGCCCGGCAAACCTGAATCCGTGTGAGAAGCCTGTGCGGGATCGGATAGCGTCGGCCCGGTAGGCGAACGGGTCCTGGGGAGTTCTCGATGCGCAGATTGCGTCCGGTCCGCCGACTTCGGCGGCTCCGGGTGGTCCGGCTGAAGCGGCTCGGACGACGGATGGGCACCGCCGGTGCGCTGGGGGCGGCCGGGGTGCTGCTGTCCGGCGGTGCGGTGGCGCACGCCGAACCGGTGGCCGAGCCGGATCCGGTGGTCTCGCCGGAGCCCGCGGCGGCCCAGTTCGCCCCGGTGCTCGGTGAGTCGGTCGGTCCGGACGCGGGGCTGCTGGCGGTCGGCGGCGGCCTGGTGGTCGCGGCCGGCGGCGCGGCGCTGTGGCTGAAGCGCCGGCGCGCGGGCGAGCCCGCGGAGTAGGAACCCACGGCGAGGGGCCGGTGCTCGTGGAGAGCACCGGCCCCGACGCGTGTCCGGGCGGCGGTCAGCCGGTGTTGCGCAGGCCGGCGGCGACGCCGTTGACGGTGAGCAGCAGGGCGCGGGCGCGCAGCGGGTCCTCCGGGCGGCCGGCGGCGACCTCCTCGCGCTGGCGGCGCAGCAGCGCGACCTGGAGGTAGGAGATCGGATCGAGGTAGGCGTCGCGGACGGTGAAGGTCTGCTTCAGCACCGGGTTGTGCTCCAGCAGTTCGCTCTCGCCGGTGAGCCGGAGCACCTCGCGCAGGGTGAGCTCGTGCTCGGTGACGATCTGGTCGAAGATGTGCCGCAGCTCGCCGGGCACCAGCTGCTCGACGTAGTGGCGGGCGATCCGCAGGTCGGTCTTGGCCAGCGTCATGGCGACGTTGGACAGGAAGTTGCGGAAGAAGTGCCACTGGCCGTACATCTCGTCCAGCACGTCGCCGAGTCCGGCCGCGCGGGCGGCGGCGAGGCCGGAGCCGACGCCGTACCAGCCGGGGACGATCTGGCGGGACTGGGTCCAGCCGAACACCCACGGGATGGCCCGCAGGCCGTCCAGCCCCGCGCCGGAGTCGGGGCGGCGGGACGGGCGGGAGCCCAGGTGCAGCGAGGCGAGCTGGTCGACCGGGGTGGAGGCGAAGAAGTACTTCGGCAGGTCCTCCTGGTCGACCAGGGCGCGGTAGGAGGTGTGGGCGGCCTCGGAGACCCGGTCCATCGCGGCGTCCCAGCGGGCCAGTTCCTCGGGGGCCTGGCGCGGAGCGGTGTGCAGCGCGGAGGCGGCGAGGGTGGCGGAGATGGTCAGCTCCAGGTTCTCCCGGGCGAGGGAGGGGAGCAGGTACTTGTCGGAGATGACCTCGCCCTGCTCGGTCACCTTGATCTCGCCCTCCAGGGTGCCCCAGGGCTGGGCCAGGATGGCCTCGTGCGAGGGGCCGCCGCCGCGGCCGACGGTGCCGCCGCGGCCGTGGAACAGGCGCAGCCGGATGCCGTAGCGGTGGGCGACGTCGCGCAGCCGGCGCTGGGCGCGGTGGATCTCCCACTGGGAGGTGGTGATGCCACCGAACTTGGAGGAGTCGGAGTAGCCGAGCATGACCTCCTGGACGTCCCCGCGCAGCGCGACCAGCAGCCGGTACGAGGGGTCGGAGAGCATCTCGTCCATGATGCGGTCGGCCTGCTGGAGTTCCTCGGTGGTCTCCAGCAGCGGCACGATGCCGATCTTGGCGATCCCGGCGTGCAGGTCGATCAGGCCGGCCTCGCGGGCCAGCACGGTGGCCGCGAAGACGTCGTCGGCGCCCTGGCACATCGAGATGATGTAGCTCTCGACGATCTCGTCGCCGAAGCGCTCGAAGCCCTCGCGGATGGTGTTGAAGACGCCGAGGGTCTTGGTGCCGGCCTCGTCCAGCGGGGCCGGGGTGGGGGCGAGCGGGCGGCGCGAGCGCAGCTCCTTGGCGAGCAGCTTCTGCCGGTACTCGCGGGGCATGTCGGCGTAGCGCCAGGCCTCCTCGCCGAGGCGGTCGAAGAGCTGGCCGAGGGCGTGGTGGTGGGCCTCGGCGTGCTCGCGCACGTCCATGGTGGCGAGTTGGAGGCCGAAGGCCTCGATGGTGCGGATGGCGCGGGCCAGTCGGCCGTCGGCGATCAGCTCGCCGCGGTGGGAGCGCAGCGAGTCCTGGATCAGCCGCAGGTCGGCGATCAGTTCGCGGGTGCCGACGTAGTCGCGGCCCTCGACGTGCGGGGTGCCGCCGGCCAGGCGCTCGCGGGTGTTCTCCAGCTTGAGCCGGATGCAGGTGGCCTTGAGGCGGTACGGCTCCTCGGCGTTCATCCGCTTGTAGCGGGGGCTGAGTTCGGGGAGCCGGTGCAGGTCGGTGTTGAGCGAGGCGAGCAGTTCGACCGAGGCGCCGGCCAGCCGCTCGGAGGTGGAGAGGGTGTTGCGCAGGTCGTCGATCGCAGCGAGGGCGTCCTTGATGCCGTACTCGTGCTGGAGGTTGAGGACGTCCCAGGTGACCCGCGGCGTGACGTTGGGGTTGCCGTCGCGGTCGCCGCCGATCCAGGTGCCGAAGGTGAGCGGGCGCACGCCGTCGGGCAGGTTCAGGCCGACCCGGGCGAGTTCCTCGTGCAGCTCCTCCAGCACCTCGGGGACGGCCTCGCGGTAGAGCTCGTCCAGGTAGTAGACGGCGTTGCGGGCCTCGTCGGTGGGCTCGGGGCGGGCGATGCGCAGTTCGTCGGTCTGCCAGAGCAGGTCGATGACCTCGGCGAGGCGGCGGTCGGCGGAGCGCTTGGCGCTGCTGGTGCGGGCCGGGTCGGCGGCGACCAGGCCGGAGGTGAGCTCCTCGCGGTGGATGCGGTCGAGGAGTTCGCCGATCCGGCGCAGCTTGTTGAGCACGCTGCGGCGGGCGGCCTCGGTGGGGTGGGCGGTGAAGACCGGGCGGACCGCGAGGTGGGCCAGGGTGTCCTGGAGGTGCTTGGGGTCGGCCTCGGCGAGCTGGTCGGCGGTCTGGGCGAGCAGCGAGCCCTCGCGGGCGCGGCGGGTGGCGAACTCCCGGCCGCGGTGCACCTGCTCGGTGACGTTGGCGAGGTGGAAGTAGGTGGAGAAGGCCCGGACCAGCTTGGCGGCCGTCTCCAGGTCGATGTCGGAGAGGAGTTCGGCGGTGGCCTCGCCGTCGGTGCGGCTGAGCAGCCGGACCTGTTCGACCAGGCCCAGCAGTTGGGGGCCCTCCTGGCGGACCAGCGTCTCGCCGAGCAGGTCGCCGAGGCGGCGGATGTCCGCGCGCAGGGCGGAGTTGTCCGCGGCTGCGCCGGCGGCGAGAACGGTGGGGCTGTCCGCCGGGGCGGGGACCGGAGCGGTCACAGCTGGCTCCCTGTGGTGGTGGGGTTCGGCAACGGCTCATCGTCACAGGTCCACGCGCAGTGTGGCGGGTGTGACGCGTGCGGACCGCGCTGTCCGACGCGACCAGCATAGGTGTCGGGGCGGTTGCTGTCCGCGAGGTGGCCGGATGGCGGACAGGCCTGCCGAAAACCATCTGTGGTCTGGACCACTTATGGGCTTCGGGGGGCGTACCGGGCAATCCCGGTGGGGAAGGGAAGGGGTTGCCGCTTAATCTGTGGGGCATGAGCAAGTCGCCTGGGGAGCGCGTGCCGGACCGGTCGTTCTGGTGGTGGAGGCGCCGGCGCAGCGCCCTCCTCGACATCGGCCTGGCGCTGCTGGCCGCGGTCGAGTGCTCGGCCAGCACGATCTCCTTCCTGTCCGCCCGGATGCACGTGACCACCGCGGGCGCGGTCGGGATCGCGGTGCTCGGCACGCTGGCCGGCGGCTCGCTGGTGGTGCGTCGGCGCTGGCCGGCCGTCCCGGTGCTGGCGACCCTGCTGGTGCTGCCCGGGATGCTCGGCGTGCTGCTGCTGGTGGTCGCGCTGTACACGCTGGCGGAGACCTGGGAGTGGCCTTCCCGGCGGCGCCGGGTGGTGGCGCTGTCCGGGCTGGCCTTCGCCGAGGCGGTCGCGGTGATGGCGGTGTCGCTGATGACCCCGGACGACTCGCTGGGGGAGCGGCCGCCGCTGTGGGGCATGGTCCTGCTGTCGCTGCTGGTCGCGGTCGGGCTGACCGTCGCGCCGGTGGTCACCGGCCTGTACGTGGGGGCGCGGCGGCGGCTGATCGAGTCGCTCAAGGACCGCGCCCACGGCCTGGAGACCGAACTCGACCTGCTGGCCGAACAGGCCCAGGAGCGCGCCCGCCGGGCCCGGCTGGAGGAGCGCACTCGGATCGCCCGGGAGATGCACGACGTGGTCGCGCACCGGGTCTCGCTGATGGTGGTGCACTCCGGGGCGCTGGAGCGAATAGCCGTCAAGGATCCGGAGAAGGCCGCGCAGAGCGCCCGGCTGATGGGCGAGGTGGGCCGGCAGGCGCTGAACGAACTGCGCGAGATCCTCGGTGTGCTGCGGATGGACGACGAGCGGCAGCCGGAGCCGGACTCGCTGGCCGGGCTGCCCCGGCTGGTGGACCAGTCCCGGGCGGCCGGGATGGCGGTGACCCTGACGGTCAGCGGCAGCCGGCAGGAGTTCACCGGCGAGGCCGAGCAGACCGCCTACCGGGTCGTCCAGGAGGGGCTGACCAACGCCCACAAGCACGCGGGCGGCGCCCAGGTGTCGGTGTTGCTCGCGTACGCGCCGAACGGGGTGCGGGTGAGCGTGGTGAACGCCTGCCCGGGCGGGGAGCGGGCCGCGGCGCAGCTGCCCAGCGGGGGCAACGGGCTGGTCGGGATGCGGGAGCGGGTGGTCGCGCTGGGCGGCACCTTCTCGTCCGGGCCGGAGGCGGACGGCGGCTTCCGGGTGGAGGCGGTGCTGCCGTCCCGGCTGGCCGTCCGGGGGGACCGGCTCCGCTAGGGCCTGTCCGGCGTCGCGCGCCCGGCAAGATCCGCCGGACAGGGCCTGGGGGCCCGGCCGGACCGGCCGTCGGTGGGCCCGGCCGTCAGTGGCCCGGCCCTACTCCCCGGCGGTGCGCAGCCGTTCCGGGGCGGTGCCCAGCACCAGCGCGCTGATCGCCTGGTCGATGCCGTGGCCGAGGAACCACTCGCCGGTGTGGTCCAGGCTGTAGACCCGGCCCTCCTCGTCGACCGCCAGCAGCGCCTGCCCGTACGCCTCCTCGCCCAGCGGGGCGAGCCGGCTGCCCAGGGCCCGGCCGAGGTCGAACAGGGTGCGCGGCTGGTGCAGCCCGCGCATCGGGTCGATCAGGAACGGGGTGCGGGCCAGCTGGCGGCCCGGACCGGACAGGTCGAAGGCGAGGCCGCCGAACTCGGCCCAGGCCTCCACGGCCGCCGGGAACACCGCGTGCGGGACGCCGCCGGGACCGCCGTGTCCGACCAGGGCGTCGGCCCATTCCTCGGCCTGCCGGATCTGCCAGCGGCCGGGGTGCCAGCCGGCCGCCTTGAGTTCGGCGGCGACCTCGGCGGGGAAGCGCGGGCGGGTCCGCGCACCGCCGGCCGGGGGCTCGGTGGTCGGGGCGAGGGTGGTCGGGGCGAGGGTGGCCGGCGGGGGCGGGGGTGGGCTGGGCGGGTTCAGGGCGTGCTCCGGGGCTGGGGGACAGGGACGTACGAGGGACGTACGGGGGCGGCCGGGCGCGGGCGCCCGGCGTGCGGCCCGGCTCAGCGCGCCGGCGGGCCGACGGCGACGCTCAGCACGGTGAAGTGCTCCAGCATCGGCGCGCAGGAGCGGCACGGCGGGGCATGGGTGCCGTGCGCCGGGTCCCCCTCCTCGCGGATCCGGAGGGTGGTCATCCGGGAGCCCTTGAGCGCCTTGCGGGCCTCGGGCAGGCTCATCGGCTTGCGGGCGGCGCGCTTGGAGCGTCTGCCGTCGACCGTGGTCAGGTACTGGGAGAGCAGGACGGCCTCCGGGCAGCGGCCGGTGAACCGCTCCCGGGCCTCGGCCGGCAGGGCGTCCAGGAAGTCGCCGACCAGCGGGTGCAGGACCGGTCGCCGGTCGGCCTTGTCACCCGCCAGGGTGTGCACCTCGCCGCCCTTGAGCGACAGTGCGGCGGCGACGGCGGGCAGCAGGCTGTCACGGAGGTGGCGCAGCACGGGCGGGCCCGCCGGCTCACCGGTGGTCATGCGGTGTCCTCCTCCTCGTTCCTGGCGGTCCGGTTCCTGTTGGCTCCTGGTGGACCGGGGCAAGCCTGTCATTCGACACCGACAACCGCACAACCGGGGTGCGGGGCCGGGCGAACACCCGTGCGGTCGATGGTGGTTCGCGGTCCCGTCCCACCCGAATCCTGGCGGCACCCCGGTCGCATCCGCACACCCTCGTCACGACTTGTCCCCCGATCTCCCGAAACCGCCCCCGCCTCCGGGCTCCGGCCGGTACCGTTCCGGCAGCGAGCCGAAGGGGCGCGGCCGACCGTACGGGTACCCACCGGCCGGGCCGACTCCGGTGCCCGCACCGGACGTTGATGCCGCCGGGCGGGCCCGTGCCCGCTCCGGCGCCGGAGCCGGGGAGGGCCGGTGCGCCCGCCCCGTGAGGGGGGCCCCAGCGATGACGTCGAAGCAGTGGGCGGCCGAGGCCGCCAACCAGGCGCCCGGCGGGCACGTGCCCACCCCGGGCGAGCCGCCCCGGCCGGTGCCGGAACGGCCGGTGGGCCTCGCGGTGGTCGGGGCCGGCTACTGGGGCCCGAAGCTGGTCCGCAACGCCCAGCACACCCCGGCGCTGCGGCTGCACTGGCTGTGCGACCTGGACGAGGCCAAGGCCCGTTCCGTGCTGGGGGAGTACAGCACCGTCGGGGCCAGCGGCCGGTACGAGCAGGTGCTGGCCGACGAACGGGTGGACGCCGTCGCGGTGGCCACCCCGGCGGGCGCCCACTACCCGCTGGTACGGGCCGCGCTGGAGGCCGGCAAGCACGTGCTGGTGGAGAAGCCGATCACCACCTCCGCCGCCGAGGCCGCCGAACTGGTCGAACTGGCCGAGGCCGCCGGGCTGGTGCTGATGTGCGACCACACCTTCTGCTACACCCCGGTGGCCCGCCGGATCCGCGAGCTGGTGCACGGCGGGGAGATCGGGGACGTCCAGTTCTTCGACTCGGTGCGGATCAACCTCGGCCTGGTGCAGCCGGACGTCGACGTGCTGTGGGACCTCGCCCCGCACGACCTGTCCATCCTGGACTTCGTGCTGCCGCCCGGCGTCGTGCCGGTCGGCGTCTCGGCCCAGGGCGCCGATCCGATCGGGGCCGGCCGCGCCTGCGTCGCCTACCTGACGGTGCGGCTCAGCAACGGCGCGCTGGCGCACTGCCACGTCAACTGGCTCTCCCCGACGAAGGTCCGCACCACCCTGATCGGCGGCTCCCGGCGCACCCTGGTCTGGGACGACCTCAACCCGCAGGCCCGGCTGGCCGTGCACGACCGGGGGGTCGACCTCACCCCGCCCGACCAGCTCACCGACGCCATCCGGCACCGGGCGCTGATCTCCTACCGGGTCGGCGAGATGGTCGCCCCCGCGCTGGTCGAACAGGAGGCGCTGCGCAACGTGATGGCCGAGTTCGCCGACGCCATCGTCGAGGGCCGGGCCCCGCTCACCGACGGCCGGGCCGGGGTCCGGGTGCTGGAACTCCTGGAGGCCGCCTCGCTCAGTCTCGAACTCGGCGGCATCACCGTGCCGGTGGGCGCCGGGGACCGGGAGGCCGTCCGATGAGCCCCGGGATCCCGCTGGTCGACCTGGCGGCCGCGCACGCCGAGGTCGAGGCCGAGGTGCGGGCCGGCTTCGACCGGGTGCTGGCCGGCGGGTGGTTCGTCAAGGGCCCCGAAGTGACCGCCTTCGAGCGGGAGTACGCCGCCTTCACGGGCGTCCGGCACTGCGTGGGCGCCGCCAACGGCACCGACGCCCTGGAACTGGCCCTGCGTGCGCTGGACCTGCCGCCCAGCGGCGGGGTGGTGCTGCCCGCCAACACCTTCGTCGCCACCGCCGGGGCGGTGCAGCGGGCCGGGCTGCGCCCGGTGCCGGTCGACGTCGACCCGGAGCACCTGCTGATCGACCCCGAACGGGCCGCCGCCGCCCTGCCCGGCGCGGTGGCCCTGCTGCCCGTCCACCTGTTCGGCCAGTTCGCGCCGATGGAGGCCCTGCTGGAACTGGCCGGCGACCGCCCGGTGGTGGAGGACGCGGCGCAGTCCCAGGGCGCCCGGCGCAACGGCCGCGGCGCGTACGGGCGGATCGCGGCCACCAGCTTCTACCCGGGCAAGAACCTCGGCGGCTACGGCGACGCCGGGGCGGTGCTCACCGACGACGACGAACTCGCCGCCGCCGTACGGCTGATCGGCGACCACGGCGCCCGCGACAAGTACGTGCACGAGCGGATCGGCTTCAACTCCCGGATGGACGCGCTGCAGGCCGTGGTGCTGCGGGCCAAACTGCGCCGGCTGCCCGGCTGGAACGCCGCCCGCCGCGCCGCCGCGGACCGCTACGACGAACTGCTCGGGGGCCTGGCGGGCGTCCGGCGGCCGTCCACCGCGCCGGGCAACGAGCACGTCCGCCACCTCTACCCGGTGCGGATCGCCGGCGGCCGCCGGGACGCGGTGCTCGCCGCGCTGCAGGCCGCCGGGATCGGCGCCGGGGTGCACTACCCCGTCCCGGTGCACCTCCAGCCCGCGTTCCGCTCGCTCGGCCACCGCGAGGGCGCCTTCCCGGTCGCCGAACGGGCCGCCCGCGAACTGCTCAGCCTGCCGCTGCACCCCCACCTCACGGAGGCCCAGCAGGTGCGGGTCGTGGAGGTGTTGGGGCGGGCCCTGGGGGCGGGGGGCCGGTCGGTCGGATGACGCAGGGGCCTGTCCTCGATCCCTCGTCGTCCGCCCCGCAGACGGGGGGTTGAGGACAGGCCCTAGGCTGGTGCCCAGCAAGCGCACCGAGCAATTTGCAGCAGCCAGTGGGGGCTCCCAGATGACGACAGGTCGGCCCGGCGTCGCCGCCGCACCGAACGCGGCGTACGCAGGTCAGGTGGTGCACTTCCCGGACCCGGTCCGCGCGGAGCGGCACCCGGCCGGGGTCCAGGTGGACGAGTCCGGCTACCCGGACTTCGGCCCGTACGCCGCCGCGGCGGCCGAGGTGGCCGACCCGCCGGACGGCTTCGGCGTGGACGAACTGCGGCTGACCGACTACGTCTCGGCCAACGCGGCGCTGTTCACCCAGGGCCACCCGCTCTGGGCCGACCTGGAGACCGCGGTCGCCACCCCGCCCGGCTGGACCTGGCACCACGCGGTCGGCCGGGCCGCCCCCGGCTGGCGCCGGATGGAGCTGGTCCCGGTCGAGGTCAAGGCCCTGCTGCGGCACCACGGCGGCCTGGCCACCTCGCCCGCCGACCACTCCCGCCGGGGCACCCGCCCGCTGCAGGAGCGCCGGCCCGTGCACTTCTCACTGGCCAAGGACGGCGGCGACCCGATCGGCGTCTCCGAGGACCTGGTGCAGCGCGCCGAGGAGCGCCTCGGCTACCGGCTGCCCGGCGCCTACCGCACCTTCCTCAAGCTGGGCGGCGGCCGCGGCCCGGTCGGGGTCGCGCTGGACACCGATCTGGGCATGCTGCTCGACCAGCCGTTCCTGACCCTCACCGAGGAGTACGGCACCGAGGACGTCGTCTACGCCAACAAGTGCCTGCGCGACCACCTCACCAAGGACTACCTGGGCATCGCTTACGCGCAGGGCGGCATCATCGCGCTCAAGGTGCGCGGCGAGCGGACCGGCTCGGTCTGGTTCCACCTGTACGACGACGCCCGCGACCCCGGCGGCCCGGAGGCCCCGGAGGAGCGCTGCGCCCGGCTGCTGCTGCCCTGCGGGGACGACTTCGACGACTTCCTGCTGCGGCTGGCCGGAAGCCCGCCGGAGCTGGAGACGGTCGCGGAGCTGATGGTGGACGGCGGGTTCGCCCGGGCCGTCGCGGTGGACTGACATGACCGCGGGAACGGCGTTGAGGCAACGAGTGGGGACGACGGGGACAGGAGTGAACCGGGCGTGGTGACGTACGCGCAGGCGCAGGAACTCGCCGAGGAGTGGATCAACGGCGGAGTGCCGCACGCGCAGCAGCGCGAGGTGCGGGTCCGCGAGTTCGACCTCGGCTTCGTCTGCTGGGCGGTGTCGCCCGCGGACCCGGCGGGCGGCCCGGCCGCCGGCGCCGACGGCGGACCGGGCTCGGGCGGGGCACGGCTGGTGATCGCCCGGGACTCGGGCGCCAGCACGCTGTGGCCCGCGCTGCCCGTCAACGAGGTGGTCCGGCAGTACGAGGAGGTGTACGGGCGGCCGGTCGCGGCCAACCCGGCCGGGGCGGCGAAGCCCGCACCGGGGCCGGTGGAGGCCACCTCCTTCCTGCTCAGCCCGCCGCAGTGGCTGCAGGAGGCGGGGGCGGCGGCGATCGCCGCGGAGGCGGAGAAGCTCGGGGGCGCGAACGCCGCTCCGGCGGCCGCCCCTGCTCCGGCTCCTGCGCCGGCCGCGGTGCCGCCCGCGCCGCCGACGCCGGTACCGGTGCCGCCCGCGCCCGCCGTGCTGACCGCGCCGCCGGTCTCCGACCGGCCCGCCGGAGACGCGCCGACCATGCTGGCCCCCCCGCCGGGCGATGGTCCGTACGCCGCCCCGCAGCCGCCCACCGCCGCGCCGGTGCCGCCGGCCGTCCCGCAGCCGCCGGTCGCCCCGGCCGGCGCCGAGGCGGCCACCGTGCTGATGCCCGAGGGCCTGCGCACCTCCGGTTCCGACCTGCCGGACACGCCCGCCCCGGCCGGGGCCGAGGCCGCGACCATGCTGATGCCCCCGAGCAGCGGCGGCTACGGCATGCCCCCGGTCCCGCCGGTCGGCACCCAGCCCCCGAGCACCCAGCCCCCGACCGCGCCCGCCGGCCCGCCGGCCCAGGCCCCGGCGCCCGCCGCAGTGGCCGAGCCGGCGCCGACGCTGCTCGCGCCGCCGGACGCGATGCCCGGCCTGATGGGCCTGCCCGGTGCCCCGGCGACCCCGCCCGGCGCCCCGGTGGAGCAGGCGCCCACCATGCTGGCCTCGCCCGGTGGGCTGGCCGGTCTGCCCGGTGCCCCCGGCCCGGCCGCCCCGCCGTCCGGCGCTGCCCCGGCCCAGGGCGGTCTCGGCCGTGCCCCCGGTTCGGCTCCGCCGCCGCCCCCGCCCGCCGGGCTGCGCGGTGGTCCGTCCGGTTCGGGCGCCGGAGCCCCGGCGCAGGGCGGCCTCGGCCGCGCTCCGGGTTCGGCCCCGCCGCCGCCCCCGCCAGCCGAGCTGCGGCAGACCCCGGGCTCCGGTGCGCCCGCGGCCGGTCCGGGTGGCCGGGCGGCCGGTTCGACCCCGCCGCCCCCGCCCCCGGCGGGCCTGCGCGCGGGTGACGCCCCGGCCGCGCAGGCGGCGCCCGCCCCGGCCGCCGCCGGAGTGGCGTACGAGGCGACCCAGCTGGCGAGCGCGATCGACCCGGCGCTGCTCGGCGGCCCGGCGGACCCCGGCACCCCGCCGTCCGGCGGCCCCGCCGTCCCGCCGCCGCCCGGCGGTCCGGCGGCCCCGGTCACGCCGGCCGCCGGGTACGGCTACCCGAACGCGGGCGCCGCGCCCGGGGTCGTCCCGCCGGCGCAGGTGACCGGCCCGCCACAGGGCGCGCCGGTGCCGCCGGGGGTGCCCGCGGTCGGCCCGGGCTACTTCGCCGCGCTCAGCTACCGGGGCCCGGACGGCTCGGAGCAGAAGTTGCTGCACCGCAGCGAGCCCGGCACCCCGCACCCGGAGTGGAAGATCCTCCAGGACCTGCGGCGGCTGAACGTGCCGCCGGAGCAGGTGCTGGAGCTGTACACCGAGCTGGAGTCCTGCGACCTGCCCGGCGGCTACTGCAACCGCATGATCGCGGCCTCCTGGCCGAACGTGCGGCTGACCCACACCGCCCCGTACGGTCGCGACCACGCCTCCCGGCAGGCCGGCATGGCCGAGCTGCTGGACCACTTGGACGAGCTGCACCAGCTGGCCTCCGGTGCCCAGCGGGTCCGCCCGTTCCGGGCCCCGCTGCCCGCACCGGGGACGGTCCAGGCGCTGCCGCCGCTGCCACCCCAGCAGCTCGCCCAGGAGGTGGGAACGGCCTTCGGGCAGAACCTGTTCCGCTACGAGCAGCGTGCGGTCTCCCGCCAGGGGGTGCCCGAGCCGGTCTCGCAGACCCTGACGTGGGCCGGGCTGCCGCGCGACTTCGGGCCGTTCTTCTGGGCCCAGGCGCAGGAGGGCCGGCCGATCCCGACGCTCGCCGAGCTGGCCGCCGAGCGCGGCCTGCCGGTGGCCCCGGACTTCGGCGGCTACCTGGTGCTCGGCAACGACTACGGCCGCCAGCTGTGCGTCCAGTACGGCACCGCGAACGTGGTCGCGGTGGACGTCGACGGAACCGGCCAGCCGCCGCGGTTCGTCAACAGCGGTGTACCGGAGTTCGTCCGCGCGCTGGCCCTGCTGGGCCGGATGTGGCGGCTGCGGTACGGGCTGACGCCGGAGCAGGCCGGTCGCTGGACGACCGACTTCCAGGCGGAGCTCGCCGCGATCGACCCGGCGGCCCTGCAGAACACGGACACCTGGTGGGCCGTGCTGCTGGAGCAGTTCTGGGACGGTCTGCTGTAGCGGACCGTCGCGGATCCTCGCAGGTGGGGAGGGGTCGTTCCGGTGTCCGGAACGACCCCTCCGGCATGCCCCGGTAGCCGTGCCTCGTTGGGGTTTCGTCCGGATCTGCGCAAAATAGGTCAAGAGGATGGGTCTACTCGTCCGGTCCTCGACATATTCCGGTCCGCACGACGACCGAATCCGGCCCCGGTGTTCCAACCGGTTCCGGATTCGTTCGTTCCGTCCGATCATGGGCTCCGCAGCCCGCGAAACGAGGGGAAGAGCCCATGAGCGACGCCGTCCCCCAGTACGGCTTCACCCAGGCCCGGCGCGGCTACGCGCCCGACCAGGTCGACCGGGCGCTCGTCGCCCTGACCGCACAACGTGACGAGGCCTGGGAGCGCCTGAGCGTCCTGGGCGCCGGCATCCGGCAGATGGAGACCAGGCTGGCCGACGTCCGCCGCGCCGCCGACGAGGCCCCGGAGCCGGACTACCAGGTGCTCAGCGAGCAGGCCGCCGGACTGGCCGACATGGCCCGGAACGAGGCCCGCGCGGTCAAGGAGAAGGCCGAGCGATTCGCCGAGGACCTGCGCGACGAGGTGTACGACGCCGGGCAGGCGCTCCACGAGGCGGCCAAGGAGTACGCCGCCACCACCCGGGCCGAGGCCGACGCGGCCGCCCGCCGCACCGAGGAGCGCACCCGCGCGGAGGCCGAGGGCATCCGCTCCGAGGCCGACCGGGAGTGCCGCGCCGTCCGGGACGCGGCCACCGCCTACGCCGCCAAGGTGCGGGTGGCCGCCGCCGAGGCCGGCGAGCACGCCGAGGCCGAGCTGGCCACCAAGCGCCGCAAGGCCGACGAGGCCTTCGCCGAGGCCCAGGCCAAGGCCGACGCCGAGGACGCCGAGGTCTCCGCGACGGCCGAGCGCCGGGTCAAGGAGGCGGAGCAGCACCGGGAGACCGTGCTGAACCGGATCAAGCAGCTGGAGACCGACGCCCAGGCCAAGGCCGACCAGCTGGTCGAGCGGGCCCGCCGGGAGGCCGAGAAGATCAACGCGGAGAGCGAGCGCGAGCAGCGCGCGTTCGACGCCCGGCTGGAGACCGTCCAGCAGCACCTGGACCACATCAAGGCCACCCTGGCCTCGCTGACCGGTGCGGCGGTCGGGCAGATCGAGCCGGCGGACTTCGCCGGGCTCGCCGCGGCCGAGGCCGCCGCCGATGCGGCGGTGGCCGGTGCGGTGGACGTCGCTGCGGTGGACGGCGCTGCGGCGGGCGGTCCGGTGGACGCTCCGGTGGCTGGTCCGGTGGATGCGGTGGCCGATGCGGTGCCGGTCGACTCGGAGGCGGACACCGGGGAGATCCCGCTGCCGAACCTGCGCAAGGCCGTGGGCGTGGCCGCCGAGCCGGTGGTGAAGGCCCCGGGGCAGCAGAAGCCCACGGCGGTGCTGCGCCAGCCGGTGGTCGGCGGCGCCGGCAGTGGCGCCAGGGCCGCCGCCGAGCCGGTGGCGACCGGGCCGGTGGCCCCGGTCGTGGTGCCGCCGAAGCCGGCCGCGCCGCCCGAGCCGGTGGCCGAGCGGGACGGTGCGGAGGGCACGGTCGGCGCGGAAGGTGCCGAGGGCGCCGAGGAGACCCGGATCATCCCGAAGATCGTCATCGTGGACGACGGCGCCGGCTACGCGGCCCCCAACACGGTGTCCTACCGCCGCCGTTAGCCATCAGCGCCGGTTCCCGCCCGCGATCGGCGCGGTGGGCTTCGCGCCCTGGGCCCCGACCGCCTCCCGCTGGGGGCGGTCGGGGCCTCCGCGTTGCGGTCGGCGTCCGCGCGGGCGCGGAAACGGATGAGGCCGAGACCCGTGGCGCCCTCCAGGAAAGGGCGCCACGGTTCCCGGCGCTTGGGCGGGCGCCCCCACCCAGGGTCGCCCGGCCTCGCACCTCCGACCCCCATCGGGGGTGCGACAGTGCCGCCACAGCCATCCCCCACGGTTGGGTGCGGCGGGCACGTTCACCATGGTGCGCGATCTCCATGGACGGCCAGTGACAGGAGTATGTCCAGTTCGTGGCGGATGGCGGAGCCCGTCCGGACCGGTGTCCGGCCGGTCCGTCCCCCGGTCCGTTCCCGGGCCCGTCCGGTGTTCCGTCTGCGGTCGCGTCCCTGAGAGCGCGGTGGTCGCCGCCGCCGGTTCGTTCCCGCGCGGTCCGGCCGCCGGACGGCGCGGCGCCGCCCGGCTCGTAGACCGCGTGCCCGTCCGTGCCGCGGCGTAGGCTGGAGACCCCCGGCCGCTCGGCGCGCCGGGCCGTTCGCGTTGCCCCGGCGGGCTACTCGCCGCCCGGAGGCAGCACCAGCCACGGGACGAAGAAGAGACCGCAGATGAGCCTGACCGGACTGCTCGATGTCGTCGCGCGGGATGCGGCGCTCGCCGAGGCGATCGAGGCGGCCACCGCCACCGGAGCCGCGGCCGGCAGCCGCCGCCACCTGGACCTGGTCGGCCCGCCCGCCGCCCGGCCGTTCGCCATCGCCGCGCTGGCCCGCGCACTGGCCGGGCAGGCCGCCGGCGACCGGGGCCGCCCGGTGCTGGCCGTCACCGCCACCGGCCGGGAGGCGGAGGACCTGGCCGCCTCGCTGCGCTCGCTGCTGCCCGCCGACGCGGTCGCCGAGTACCCGGCCTGGGAGACCCTGCCGCACGAGCGGCTGTCGCCCCGCTCGGACACCGTCGGCCGCCGGCTGGCCGTGCTGCGCCGGATCGTCCACCCGCGGGCGGACGATCCGGCGGCCGGCCCGGTGCAGGTGATCGTCGCCCCGGTCCGGTCGGTGCTCCAGCCGCAGGTCAAGGGGCTGGCCGAGCTGGAGCCGGTGGCCGTCCGGCGCGGTGAGTCGCACGACCTGGGGGAGGTGGCCCGCCGGCTCGCCGCGGCCGCCTACGCGCGGGTCGAACTGGTCGAGAAGCGCGGCGAGTTCGCCGTCCGCGGCGGCATCCTGGACGTCTTCCCGCCGACCGAGGAGCACCCGCTGCGGGTGGAGTTCTGGGGCGACGAGGTCGAGGAGATCCGCTACTTCAAGGTCGCCGACCAGCGCTCGCTGGAGATCGCCGAGCACGGCCTGTGGGCGCCGCCCTGCCGGGAGCTGCTGCTGACCGACGAGGTGCGCGCCCGGGCCGCCGAACTGGCCGTCCGGCAGCCCGGGTTGGCCGAGATCCTGGACAAGATCGCCGAGGGCATCGCGGTCGAGGGCATGGAGTCGCTGGCCCCGGTGCTGGTCGACGACATGGAGCTGCTGCTCGACGTGCTGCCGCTCGGCTCCGTCGCGGTGGTCTGCGACCCGGAGCGGGTGCGGACCCGGGCCGCCGACCTGGTGGCCACCAGCCAGGAGTTCCTGCACGCCTCCTGGGTCGCCGCGGCCGCCGGCGGTGACCTGCCGATCGACCTGGAGACCATCGACGTCTCCGCCGCCTCGCTGCGCTCGCTCGCCGAGGTGCGCGAGCACGCCGACGAGATCGGACTGGCCTGGTGGTCCGTCAGCCCGTTCGCGACCAGCGAGTCCACGGTCGACGGCATCCTTGCCCGCGACGGAGTCGCCGATTGGCACGGCGATGCCAACACCCTGACCCTCGGCATGCACGCCGTCGAGGCCTACCGGGGCGACACCGCCCGGGCGATCGCCGACGCCAAGGACCGGCTGGCCGCCGACTGGCGGGTCGTCATGGTGACCGAGGGCCACGGACCGGCCTCGCGGCTGGCGGAGGTGCTCGGAAACGAGGGCATCCCGGCCCGGCTGGTCGCCGACCTCGGCGAGGCGCCCACCCGGGACGTCGTGTACGTCTCCTGCGGCTCCATCGAGCACGGTTTCGTGGACGAGGGGCTGAAGCTCACCGTCATCACCGAGACCGACCTGTCCGGCCAGAGGTCCTCCACCAAGGACATGCGCCGGATGCCGTCCCGGCGCCGCAACGCGATCGACCCGCTGGCCCTGGCGACCGGCGACTACGTGGTGCACGAGGCGCACGGCGTCGGCCGGTACGTCGAGATGGTGCAGCGCACCGTCCAGGGCGCCACCCGCGAGTACCTGGTGCTGGAGTACGCCCCCGCCAAGCGCGGCCACCCCGGCGACCGGCTGTTCGTGCCGACCGACCAGCTCGACCAGGTCACCAAGTACGTCGGCGGCGAGGCCCCGACGCTGCACCGGCTCGGCGGCGCGGACTGGGCGAAGACCAAGCAGCGCGCCAAGAAGGCGGTCAAGGAGATCGCCGCCGACCTGATCAAGCTGTACTCGGCCCGGATGGCCGCGCCCGGCCACACCTTCGGCCCGGACACCCCGTGGCAGCGCGAGCTGGAGGACGCCTTCCCGTACGCGGAGACGCCGGACCAGCTGACCACCATCGCCGAGGTCAAGTCGGACATGGAGAAGTCGGTCCCGATGGACCGGCTGATCTGCGGCGACGTCGGCTACGGCAAGACCGAGATCGCGGTGCGGGCCGCGTTCAAGGCGGTGCAGGACGGCAAGCAGGTGGCGGTGCTGGTGCCGACCACGCTGCTGGTGCAGCAGCACTTCTCCACCTTCGCCGAGCGGTACGCCAACTTCCCGGTCACCGTGAAGGCGCTGTCCCGCTTCCAGACCGACACCGAGGCCAAGGCCGTCCTGGAGGGGCTGTTCGAGGGCTCGGTGGACGTCGTCATCGGCACCCACCGGCTGTTCTCCTCCGAGACCAGGTTCAAGGACCTCGGCCTGGTCATCGTCGACGAGGAGCAGCGCTTCGGCGTCGAGCACAAGGAGCAGCTGAAGAAGCTGCGCGCCAACGTGGACGTGCTCACCATGTCCGCGACGCCGATCCCGCGCACCCTGGAGATGGCCGTCACCGGCATCCGCGAGATGTCCACCATCACCACCCCGCCGGAGGAGCGGCACCCGGTGCTGACCTTCGTCGGGCCGTACGACGAGAAGCAGATCTCGGCCGCGATCCGGCGTGAACTCCTGCGCGAGGGCCAGGTGTTCTACATCCACAACCGGGTCGAGTCGATCGACAAGGCGGCCGCCCGGCTCAAGGACCTGGTCCCCGAGGCGCGGATCGCCACCGCGCACGGGCAGATGGGGGAGACCCAGCTGGAGAAGGTCGTCGTCGACTTCTGGGAGAAGGAGTTCGACGTCCTGGTGTCGACCACGATCGTGGAGTCCGGCATCGACATCTCCAACGCCAACACCCTGATCGTCGAGCGCGGCGACACCTTCGGCCTCTCGCAGCTGCACCAGCTGCGCGGCCGGGTCGGGCGAGGGCGCGAGCGCGGCTACGCGTACATGCTGTACCCGCCGGAGAAGCCGCTCACCGAGACCGCCCACGAGCGGCTGGCCACCATCGCCCAGCACACCGAGATGGGCGCCGGCATGTACGTCGCGATGAAGGACCTGGAGATCCGCGGGGCCGGCAACCTGCTCGGTGGCGAGCAGTCCGGGCACATCGCGGGGGTCGGCTTCGACCTCTACATGCGGATGGTCGGCGAGGCGGTGGCCGAGTTCCGCGAGTCGCTGGCGGGCGGTGGCGAGCCGGAGGAGGAGCCGCTGGAGGTGAAGATCGAGCTGCCGGTCGACGCCCACGTGCCGCACGACTACGCGCCCGGCGAGCGGCTGCGGCTGCAGGCCTACCGCTCGATCGCGGCGGTCAACTCGGAGGCGGACATCCAGCAGGTCCGGGACGAACTCGTGGACCGCTACGGCAAGCTGCCGGAGCCGGTGGAGAACCTGCTGATGGTCGCCGCGCTGCGGCTGTACGCCCGGCGGTGCGGGATCTCGGACATCACCCTGCAGGGCACGAACGTCCGCTTCGGCCCGGTGGAACTGCGCGAGTCCCAGCAGCTGCGGCTGAACCGGCTCTACCCGCGCAGCCAGGTCAAGGCGGCGGCCCAGCAGCTGCTGGTGCCCCGGCCGAGCACCGGCCGGATCGGCGGCAAGCCGCTGGTCGGGCGGGAACTGCTGGCCTGGTGCACCGAGTTCCTGTCGGCCATGTTCGACGACCTGGCCGGGGCGAAGAAGTAGCACCGGCCGGTCGATGGCGCACGGCGGTCCCGGGCTCGGCCCGGGGCCGCCGTTCTGCTCGGGCGGTCCGACGTCCCGAGCCGGGGAGCGGGGTGCCGGCGGGTGCGTCCGTGGGTCGGATCGGGGTGGGGTGGGGCGGGTAGGTTCGAGGTGTGACGACGAATGGTGTGCCGACGAACGCCGCGGGCGCGAAGTTGATCCTGCTGACCACCACCCACCGGGTGGCCCCCGGGTTGCTGGCGTGGCCGGCCTGGGAGGCCCTGCGGTCGGCCGGGCGGGTGCTGGTGGCGGACGAGGGGCATCCGCAGGTGGCGGCGGTGCGGCAGGCCGGGGTGGTGGTCGAGGTGGTGCCGGTCGGTTCGGCTCCGGCGCTGGCGCGGCTGCTGACCGGGCAGCCGGGCGCGGCGGGGCCGACGGTGTGGCTGGGCGGCCCGGACGGGGATCCGGGGCTGACGGACGCGCTGGCCCGTCTCGCGGTCGAGCACGCCGGTGAGGTGCCGGAGATCGAGGTGCTGCCGGGCTCCTACGACCTGCCGGGGGCGAGGCTGCTGGACCTCGCCTCGGTGATGGACCGGCTGCGCTCGCCGGGCGGCTGCCCGTGGGACGCCGAGCAGACCCACGAGAGCCTGGTGAAGTACCTGGTCGAGGAGGCCTACGAGCTGGTCGAGGCGATCGAGGAGGGGGACCGCGACGCGCTGCGCGAGGAGTTGGGCGACGTCCTGCTGCAGGTGTTCTTCCACGCCCGGATCGCCGAGGAGCACCCGACCGAGCCGTTCACCGTGGACGACGTGGCCGGGGACATCGTGGAGAAGCTGGTGTACCGGCACCCGCACGTGTTCGGGGACGTCGAGGCCGACGGCGCCGCCGAGGTGGAGGCGAACTGGGAGCAGCTGAAGGCGGCCGAGAAGGCGGACCGGGAGTCCGTCCTGGACGGTGTGCCGGCCGGGCTGCCGGCGCTGGCGTACGCGGCGAAGCTGGTGTCCCGGGTGCGCCGGGCGGGCTTCACCGAGGTGCCGGACGAGCCGTACCGGCTGCCGGAGGTGCTGACCGCGGAGTCGGCGGGCCGGCTGCTGCTGGCGGTGGCGCAGCGGGCGCACGACGCGGGGGTGGACGTGGACGCGGCGCTGCGCTCGGCCGCGCGCGGCTACCGGGACGCGGTGCGCGCGGCCGAGGGGCTCAAGCCGGAGTAGGCCCTGTCCGGCCGAGCCGGTCGGGCCGGAGCGGTCGTTCAGGCCGCCGTGGCGGTGTGCCCGGCGGTGTGTTCGGCGGGGCGCCGCTGCGGCGGCACGACCTCGCCGATGGCCTCGCCGACCAGGGCGACCAGTTCGGCGAGCCGCTCCAGGTCGAGGTGGTCGGGCAGGTCGGCGAGGGAGACGATCCGCTCGCCCCTGGGGCCGGCGACGCAGAAGAGGTCGATCGGCCCGAGGTGCTTCTCGGCGGTGTCGACCAGAGCGGCGACGTCGCTGGGCCGACGGATGTCACCGCCGACGCCGACCACCGGGCAGCCGGGCCGGTCGAGTTCGGCGGCGAGGTCCTCGGCGACTCCGGCGTGCTGGTCGGCGATCAGCATCCCGGCGGCGCCGGCCGCGGTGAACCCGCGGGCGAGGTCGGCTCCTGAACCGCCGTCGAGCACCGCGATGACGACGACTGCTCCGCTGACCCGCATGGCCTGCTCCTCCCTGTGGGCGACACCGCACCGGCGCCCACGCGTACTGCGGAGGATCGTAGGCACGTCCTGACCCTCCGCAACAGGGATTACCCCGCAGGTGACCAGGCTCACGCCTGCCACCGGGCCAAGAGCTGTCCAAGGGCTGTCCACCGACCGTCCACGGGCCGTCCACGGAGTGTTGGCGCACCCCTCGCGCACCGCTCACCCGCCGCTCGCGCACCGCTCACCCGCCGCTCGCGCACCGCTCGCCGGCGACGGATGAACCGGTGACTTCCCGGTGGCCGCCCAGGCGCCCGTCCGGCCCGGTCCGGTCCAGCGGTTACGGTCGACGCATGCCAGCTCAGCCCGAGGGCCCCCGGCCCGCCGCCCAGCCCGAACCGCAGCCCGCCCCGGAGCTCTTCACCTGGGAGTTCGCCGCCGACCCGTACCCCGCCTACGCCTGGCTGCGCGAGCACGCCCCGGTTCGCCGCACCACCCTGCCGAGCGGCGTGGAGGCCTGGCTGGTGACCAGGTACGCGGACGCCCGGCAGGCGCTGGCGGACAGCCGGCTGTCGAAGAACCCGGCGCACCACAGCGAGCAGGCGCACCGCACCGGCCGGGTGGGCATCCCGGGGGAGCGGCAGGCGGACCTGATGACCCACCTGCTGAACATCGACCCGCCGGACCACACCCGGCTGCGCCGCCTGGTGTCGAAGGCGTTCACCCCGCGCCGGGTGGCCGAGTTCGAGCCGCGGGTGCAGCAGTTGACCGACCGGCTGATCGACGGCTTCGCCCAGCGCGGATCGGCGGACCTGATCCACGAGTTCGCCTTCCCGCTCCCCATCTACGCGATCTGCGACATGCTGGGCGTGCCGGCCGAGGACCAGGACGACTTCCGGGACTGGGCCGGGATGATGCTGCGACACACGAAGCCGGGCCAAGGCGGCGGCCAACGCGGCGGTGTGGGGCGGGCGGTGAGGCGGATGCGGGCGTACCTGCTGGAGCTGATCCACCGCAAGCGGGCGGACCTCGGCGACGACCTGATCTCCGGTCTGATCCGGGCGAGCGACCACGGCGAGCACCTCACCGAGAACGAGGCCGCCGCGATGGCGTTCATCCTCCTCTTCGCGGGCTTCGAGACCACCGTCAACCTGATCGGCAACGGCACCTACGCGCTGCTGCGCAACCCGGAGCAGCGGCGCCTGCTGCAGGAGTCGGTGGCCCTGGGGGAGACCGGGCTGCTGGAGACCGGGATCGAGGAACTCCTGCGCTACGACGGGCCGGTGGAGCTGGCGACCTGGCGGTTCGCGACCCGGCCGCTGACCATCGGCGGGGTGGACATCCCGGTCGGCGACCCGGTGCTGGTGGTGCTGGCGGCGGCGGACCGCGACCCGGCCCGGTTCGCCGACGAGAACACCCTCGACCTGGCCCGGAGCGACAACCCCCACCTGGGCTTCGGGCACGGCATCCACTACTGCATCGGCGCCCCGCTGGCCCGGCTGGAGGGACGGGCCGCGCTGGCCACGCTGCTCTCACGGCTGCCCGATCTGCGGCTGGCCGAGAATCCGGAGGACCTGCGTTGGCGGGGTGGCCTGATCATGCGTGGATTGCGCGAACTTCCGGTCGAATTCAGTCCGGAAGCCCGCTCCCCGCACGCCCGTCCTGAGGCCCCGACACACTGACGTGACGTCGTCGAGCAGGCTCCAGATGCGGTGTGAACGAGCATCAAACCGGACAAAGCCCCGCTGTTGGTAGGCGATCGAGCACGCGCCGTAATTCTTGTGTGATGTCGGTGATATGAGCTTGTGATTGGTCTGAGGATCTGTCTAGTCTCCCTGGAGTTCGCAGCTGCGGACCCCGTGCGCGGAACGCCGAATCCTGCCCGCCGCGCGACGGGAAACCGACCAGACCCTGGGCAGGGGCGGGGGACCCAGGTTTGTTGCCGTCTCCCCACGGCTTGGGGTGAAGCCGCCCGAGCGGAATCGTTTCCGTCGACGGCGGCCGGGCCACCTCCCGGTCCGAACCCGACAGCTCACCTCGCAGGCGTGCGGAGAGGGACCTTCATGCTGTTCGTTGGAACTGGCCGTCATCGTCGTCGCTCCCAGGCCGAGAAGGCCATCGCCGTCGCCGGTGTGGCCGGCGTCGGACTCGCACTGCCGCTCCTCACCGCCACCGGAGCCTCCGCCGCCCCGGCCTCCGTCTGGGACTCCGTCGCCCAGTGCGAGAGCGGCGGCAACTGGAGCATCAACACCGGCAACGGCTTCTCCGGCGGCCTGCAGTTCACCCCCAGCACCTGGAAGGCGTACGGCGGCACCGCGTACGCGGCGCAGGCCAACCAGGCCAGCCGGGCGCAGCAGATCTCGGTCGCCGAGAAGGTGCTCGCCTCGCAGGGCCCGGGTGCCTGGCCGGTCTGCTCCGTCAAGGCCGGCCTGAGCAAGGGCGGCGCCCCGGCGGCCGTGGACACCTCCTCGGACGCCAAGCCGCAGTCCGCGCCGAAGCAGAAGGCCCAGCCGCAGGCCGCGAAGCCCGCCGCGAAGCCCGTCCAGCAGTACACCCCGAAGCACGCCGCGCCGAAGCAGGCCGAGCGGCCCGCCGAGCAGCCGGTGCAGCAGTACACGCCGAAGCACGCCGCCCCGCGCGCCGCCCAGGCCCCGTCCGCCCAGACCGGCCACGACTACACCGTCCGCTCCGGCGACACGCTGTCGACGATCGCCGCCGCCCAGGGCGTGTCCGGTGGCTGGCAGGCGCTGTACGACGGCAACCGCGGCACGGTCGGCGGCGACCCGAACCTGATCCTGCCCGGCCAGGTGCTGCACCTCGGCTGAGCCGTTCCGCACGGCTCCGGAAGCCGAACGGAGGAGGGGGCCGCGTCCGGCGGTCCCCTTCGTCCGCGTTCGTCCGTGATGGTGGGACAAGTCGGGTCGGGCAGGTGAACTACCGGTGGGTAGCGGGGCCACACGCTGAGACGGAGTCGAGGTCGACGTGGCCCCGGGAGCCCGGGCGGTTAGGCTCTGGTCGTAACGACTCCGCAATCCTCCGGCCGACCGGCACCACCGTCAGCCGGACCCTGCTTCCGCAAGGAGATGCTTCGTGCCGTCCATCGATGTCGTCGTAGCCCGCGAAATCCTCGACTCCCGCGGCAACCCCACGGTCGAGGTCGAGGTCGGCCTCGACGACGGCAGCACGGGTCGTGCCGCTGTTCCGTCGGGCGCCTCGACCGGCGCCTTCGAGGCGCTGGAGCTGCGCGACGGTGACAAGAACCGCTACTTCGGCAAGGGCGTGGAGAAGGCCGTCCTGGCCGTCATCGAGCAGATCGGCCCGGAGCTGGTCGGCTACGACGCCACCGAGCAGCGCCTGATCGACCAGGCCATGCTCGACCTGGACGCCACCCCGGACAAGTCCTCGCTCGGCGCCAACGCCATCCTGGGCGTCTCGCTGGCCGTCGCGCACGCCGCCTCCGAGGCCAGTGACCTGCCGCTGTTCCGCTACCTGGGCGGCCCGAACGCGCACGTCCTGCCGGTCCCGATGATGAACATCCTCAACGGTGGCTCCCACGCGGACTCCAACGTCGACATCCAGGAGTTCATGATCGCCCCGATCGGCGCGGAGTCCTTCTCCGAGGCCGTCCGCTGGGGCGTCGAGGTCTACCACACCCTCAAGGGCGTGCTGAAGGAGCGCGGCCTGTCCACCGGCCTCGGCGACGAGGGCGGCTTCGCGCCGAACCTGGACAGCAACCGGGAGGCCCTGGACCTCATCACCGAGGCCATCCAGAAGGCCGGCTACGTGCCCGGCCGTGACATCGCGCTGGCCCTGGACGTCGCCGCCTCCGAGTTCTACCAGGACGGCGCCTACCAGTTCGAGGGCAAGGCCCTGTCGGCCGCCGAGCTCATCGAGTACTACGCCGAGCTGGTCGCCGCCTACCCGCTGGTCTCCATCGAGGACCCGCTGGACGAGTCGGACTGGAACGGCTGGAAGGCCATGACCGTCAAGCTGGGCGACAAGGTCCAGCTGGTCGGCGACGACCTGTTCGTCACCAACCCGGCCCGCCTGGCCAAGGGCATCGAGACCGGCACCGCCAACGCCCTGCTGGTGAAGGTGAACCAGATCGGCTCGCTGACCGAGACCCTGGACGCCGTCGAGCTGGCCCAGCGCAACGGCTACCGCTGCATGATGTCGCACCGCTCCGGCGAGACCGAGGACGTCACCATCGCCGACCTGGCCGTCGCCACCAACTGCGGCCAGATCAAGACCGGTGCCCCGGCCCGCTCCGAGCGCGTCGCCAAGTACAACCAGCTGCTGCGCATCGAGGAGATCCTCGACGACGCCGCCGAGTACGCCGGCCGCGGCGCCTTCCCGCGGTTCCGCTCCGCGGACCAGTAAGCACAGCAGGTTCGAGGCCCGGGACTGTCCCCGGTAGCGCACGCCTGACCGGTGCCCCGGCGCACACCCCGTAGGGTGGGCGGCGGGGCACCGTCGCGACCAGGAGGGGATACGGGAGATGGCTGGCTGGAGGATCCCGGGCTTGGCGGCCCGGCCTCGGTTCACGAGCCGGGCGACCGTCCTCGTCCTGGTGCTCTGCTCGCTGGTCGCGATCCTGGCCTACCCGACCCGGCAGTTCATCTCCCAGCGCGCCGAGATCTCCGCCCAGCGGGCGAAGGCCGACCACGCGCGCCAGCAGGTCGACCAGCTGCGCCGGGACAAGGCCCGCTGGCAGGATCCGGAGTACGTCAAGGCGCAGGCCCGCGCCCGGCTGCACTACGCGGTGCCGGGGGAGACCCCGTACATCGCGGTGGACCCGTCCGGTGCGGCCGCCCGGCCCGCCGCCCCGGCCGGCCCCGCGACCCCCTCCGCCGAGGCGGCGGCCGGCCAGGCGAAGGCCGCCAAGCCCTGGTACACCAGCATCTGGGACTCGGTGGACGCCGCCGACACCGTCGCGCTGGCCCCCGCCGCCCCCCGTCCGCTCCCCCCGTCCTCCGTTGGAGACCCCACCCCCCATGACCACTGAGAACCACCCCGCCGTCTCCGACGCCGACGTCGCGGCCATCGCCGCCCAGCTCGGCCGGGTGCCGCGCGGCCTGCGCGGTGTGGCGCACCGCTGCCCCTGCGGCAACCCCGACGTCGTGGAGACGGCCCCCCGGCTGCCGGACGGCACGCCGTTCCCGACGCTGTACTACCTGACCTGTCCCAAGGCCGCCTCGCTGATCGGCACGCTGGAGGCCGAGGGCGTGATGAAGGACCAGACCGCCCGCCTCGCCGAGGATCCGGAGCTGGCCGCCGCCTACCAGAAGGCGCACGAGGACTACATCGCCCGGCGCGACGCGATCGAGGTGCTGGAGGGCTTCCCGAGCGCCGGCGGCATGCCGGACCGGGTGAAGTGCCTGCACGTGTTGGTCGGCCACTCGTTGGCGGCCGGCGAGGGCGTCAACCCGCTCGGCGACGAGGCGATCGGCATGCTGGAGGACTGGTGGGCCAAGGGCCCGTGCGTCTCCCCGGCCGAGGTCGAGGCGGCCGGGCAGCGGGTCCTGCGCAACCGGGCCAAGGAGCAGGACCACGAGGCCGTGATCGAGGCCAAGCAGCAGAAGACCGCCGAGCGGGCCGCCAAGAAGCGCGCCGCCGAGGCCGCGGCCTCGGAAGCCGGCGCAGCGGAGCAGGAGTCCGAGTGAGCATGACCCGTGTGGCCGCGATCGACTGCGGCACCAACTCGATCCGGCTGCTGGTCGCGGACCTCGACCCGGAGACCGGCGAGATCACCGACCTCGACCGCCGGATGATCATCAACCGGCTGGGCCAGGGCGTGGACCGGACCGGCCGCCTCCACCCGGACGCGCTGGAGCGCACCTTCGCGGCCTGCCGGGAGTACCGGGAGATCATCGAGGGCTTCGGCGTCGGCCCGGAGCGCACCCGCTTCGTCGCCACCAGCGCCTCCCGGGACGCCGAGAACAGCGACGAGTACGTCAAGGGCGTGCGCGAGATCCTGGGCGTCGAGCCGGAGGTGGTGAGCGGCGAGGAGGAGGCCCACCTGTCCTTCGTGGGCGCCACCAGGGAGCTGACCGGCGGCCAGTTCCCCGCGCCCTACCTGGTCTTCGACCTCGGCGGCGGCTCCACCGAGTTCGTGCTCGGCGCGGCCGAGGTGGAGGCGGCGCGCTCGGTCGACATCGGCTGCGTGCGGCTGACCGAGCGGCACTTCGCCGGGGCCGAGCTGCCGTCCGCGGAGCAGGTCGCGGAGGCCCGGGCGCACGTGCGGGCGGAGCTGGACAAGGCCGAGGAGGTCGTCCCGCTGACCGGTGCGGCCACCCTGGTGGGCCTGGCCGGGACGGTCACCACGGTGTCCGCGATCGCCCAGGACCTGCCCGCCTACGACTCGGCGCGGATCCACCACTCGCGGATCAGCCGCGAGCGGGTCGCGGAGATCGCCCGGGAGCTGCTGGCCGCCACCCACGCGGAGCGCGCGGCGATCCCGTCGATGCACCCGGGCCGGGTGGACGTGATCGCGGCGGGCGCGCTGGAGCTGCTGGAGATCATGGAGCGCACCGGCGCCGCCGAGGTGGTCGTGAGCGAGCACGACATCCTGGACGGCATCGCCTGGAGTACGGCCTCCTGAAGGCCCGCAGGCCTTACGGCACCGGCCCCGACGCCCTTTCCGGGGCGCCGGGGCCGGGGCGCGCCCGGGCTCGGGCGAGAACCTTCGTGAATTTCTTCACATGGCGATCCAGTCATTCGTCGCACCCCGGGGCCCGCTACGCCCGAATTGTGAGACCGAAGGCCGGTCGCTCGCGCGGCCCCTTGGATCGCAGGTCAGGCCTCGTTCAGGGTTTGAAAATCGAAATCACAAGCGGGAACCCGGGCACTGTACGGATCGTTGCTGCTCAGCCGGGTGGTGCTCCGGCGCACGTTCGCGAGGGACTGCCGGGGCCCGTGAGCCGGTGCGCCGGTGTCGTTTTTGTGGGCGCGGAGTGTAGCACGGGGTGTCCATGAGCTTGTGACCGGGCTCACGAAGGCTCCTCCGGGCGGTGCTGGATACTTTCGGATATGAGCACCACGGAGCGTCCTCGCATCCTCATTGTCGGCGGTGGTTACGTCGGCCTGTATGCCGCGATGCGCATCCTCAAGAAGATGCGTTACGGCGAAGCGACCGTCACGGTCGTGGACCCGCGGTCGTACATGACGTACCTGCCCTTCCTCCCCGAGGCGGCCGGCGGCAACGTCGCGCCTCGCAACCTCGTCGCGCCGCTGCGCAAGACCCTCAAGCAGGCGGAGGTGCTGACCGGGTCCGTCACCGGCATCGACCACGCCCGCAAGGTCGCCACCATCCAGCCGGCGGCCGGCGACAGTTACGAGCTGCCCTTCGAGTACCTGGTCGTCGCGACCGGCTCGGTCTCCCGCACCTTCCCGATCCCGGGTCTGGCGGAGAACGGCATCGGCATGAAGACGGTCGAGGAGGCCATCGGCCTCCGGAACCACGTCATGGCCCAGCTCGACAAGGCCGAGTCCACCTCGGACGAGGAGGTCCGCCGCAAGGCCCTGACCTTCGTCGTCATCGGCGGCGGCTTCGCCGGCATCGAGACGGTCGCCGAGATCGAGGACATGGCGCGCGACGCGGCCAAGCTGTACAAGACCGTCAGCCGCGACGACATGCGCTTCGTCGTGGTCGAGGCGGCCAACCGCATCCTCCCCGAGATGGGCCCGGACCTCGGTCTGTGGACCAAGGAGAAGCTCGAGGAGCGCAACATCGAGGTCTACATCGAGACCTCGATGGACTCCTGCATCGACGGCCACGTCATGCTGAAGAACGGCATGGAGATGGACGCCTCCACCATCGTGTGGACGGCCGGCGTCAAGCCGAACCCGGTGCTGGCCAACTTCGGCCTCCCGCTGGGCCCGCGCGGCCACGTCGACACCGCGCCGACCCTCCAGGTCCAGGGCTTCGACTACGTCTGGTCCGCCGGCGACAACGCCCAGGTGCCGGACCTCGCCGCCGGCGAGGGCGCCTGGTGCCCGCCGAACGCGCAGCACGCCTGCCGTCAGGCCGTCGTCCTCGGTGACAACGTCATCTCCGGCATGCGGGGCTTCCCGCAGAAGGAGTACAAGCACAAGAACCTGGGTGCGGTCGCCGGTCTCGGCCTGCACAAGGGCGTGGCGATCCTCTTCGGCAAGTACAAGCTGAAGGGCCGTCCGGCCTGGTGGTTCCACCGCCTGTACCACGGCGCGATGGTCCCGACCGTCAACCGCAAGGTCCGCGTCTTCACCGACTGGACCCTCGCGATGTTCCTGAAGCGCGAAGCCGTGGGCCTCTCCCAGATGGAGAACCCGCAGCTCCCGATCCAGGAGGTCACGCCGCCCACCAAGCCCGTCGAGGCTGCCAAGCCGGCCGCCGACAAGGAGCTCGCCAGCAAGTAAGCGACTGGACCCCGGTGTGGGAGCGCCGGGGTATGAGTCGGAGGCCCTCCGCCCGGCAGTGTCGCCGGACCACGACCTCCGTGGTGCTCAGCCGGCCGTGCGACCGGGCGGAGTACAGCAGTAGCAGAGCCCCTGCCGAAACTCCGGCAGGGGCTCTCGCTGTGTCCAGGGGCCCCGCGACCCCGCCCCCGGCCGCGGGGGCGACCGGGGGCGGGACGGACGGGCGGGGCGTCAGTCGGTCTTGATGCTCGACAGGATGTCCAGCTTGGACGCCCGGCGGGCCGGCCAGAGCGCGGCGACCAGGCCGACCAGCCCGGCCAGCGCCAGGAACAGCGCCAGCTGGCCGTACGGCAGGACGGTGGTCAGCCCGCTCAGGCTGGACTTGAGCGTCCCGTTGATCGCCCAGGCGATGAAGCAGCCGAGCAGCAGGCCGATCCCGGCGCCGAAGAGCGAGATCACCACCGACTCCAGCCGGACCATCCGCTTGATGCCGCGCCGGTCCAGGCCGATCGCCCGCAGCATCCCGATCTCGCGCTTGCGCTCGAAGACCGACATGGCCAGCGTGTTGATCACGCCCAGGATCGCGACCAGCACGGACATCGCCAGCAGGCCGTACATCATGTTCAGCGCGAAGGTGATGGTCTGGCTGAAGGAGTCCCGGACGTCCTGCTTGGACTTCACCTCGATCACCGGGTTGGCGCCGGTGGCGTCCTTGAGCGACTGCTTGAGGCCGTCCGTGGCGCCGTCCCTGCCCTTGACCAGGACGTCGGAGACGTACGGCTGGGGTTCGTGCTTGGCGATCTCGCCGTTGGCCAGCAGGACCGGGCCCAGCATGCCGCCCTTCTCGTACACGCCGCCGACGGTGAGCTGACCGGTGGACTTGTCCGGGTAGGTCACGGTCATCGTCGAGCCGGTGGAGACCTTGGACTTGGTCGCGACGTCCTGGTCCACCAGCAGCTGGCCCTTGCCCAGGGCGGCGGCCGAACCGCTGGTCAGCTTGATGTCGACCAGCTGCTCGAAGCCGTCCGGGTTCAGGCCGGTGACGTCCCGGCGGGTGCCGTCGAGCTTCCAGGAGGCGGAGGTCATCGGCGAGGAGGCCGCGACCCCGGAGGCCTTGGCGATCTGGTCGGGCACCTGCGGGGACAGGCTCATGCCGTTGGCGGCCGAGACGATGTAGTCGGCCTTCATCGAGCTGGTGACGGCCCGGTCGATGGTGTCGCCGACCGAGGTGCCGATCACCGTCAGGCCGCTGACCAGGGTCAGGCCGATGGTGAGCGCGGCGGCGGTGGCCGCCGTGCGGCGCGGGTTGCGCACCGCGTTCTGCTGGGCGAGCTTGCCGGGGGTGCCGCCCAGGCCGCGCAGCAGCGGGCCGACCATGGCGACCACCGGACGGGAGAGCAGCGGCAGCAGGACGAACACGCCGATCAGGGCCAGGAAGGCGCCCAGACCCACCGGCATGCGGCCGGAGTCGTCACCGGTGGAGGCGCCGAAGCCGATCAGCGCGAGGCCGCCGGCCGCGAACAGCGATCCGATGGTGTTGCGGACCACCAGGCTCTTCTGACTGGTCGGCTGGTCGCCGCTGCTCATCGCGGCCACCGGGGCGATCCGGGCGGCGCGCACGGCCGGCAGCAGGGCCGACAGGACCGTCACCAGGACGCCGACCAGCAGGGTCACCAGGACGGTGGTCGGCGCGATCACCAGCGAGCCGCTCGGCATGTTCTCGTTCAGCGTGCCCATCAGGGACTGCAGCCCGGCGCCGATCCCGATGCCCGCCAGCAGACCGGCCACCGCCGAGACGACGCCGATCAGCAGCGCCTCGACCAGCACCGAGCGGGTCACCTGCTTGCGGCTGGCGCCGATCGCCCGCAGCAGCGCCAGCTCCTTGGTGCGCTGGGCGACCAGCATGGTGAAGGTGTTGGCGATGATGAAGATGCCGACGAACAGCGAGATGCCGGCGAAGACCAGCAGCATGGTGCGCATGCTGTCGGTGCCCCTGGTGATCTGGGCCTGCTCGTCGGCCTTCAGCGTGGCGCCGGTCTCGACGTCGAACTGGTCGCCGGCCGGCACCTCGGGCCGGGCCTGGGCGAGCAGCGCGTCCTCGCCGGTGCCGGGCTTGGCGGTGAGCACGACGCTGCTGTAGCGGCCGGGCTCCAGCAGCAGCTGCTGGGCGGTGGCCTTGTCGAACAGGGTGAGGGTGCCGCCGGTGTTCACCACCGGGTCGTCGGTGGTGAAGACACCGGTGAGCCGGGCCTCGACGACCGGGCCGTTGGCGGCCACCCGGACGGTGTCGCCGACCTTGTAGCCCGCCTTGTCGGCGGTCCTGCGGTCGAGGGCGACCTCCTTGGCGTTCGTCGGGCCCTGGCCCTCGGCCATCGGGTAGCGGGCGTCCTTGCCGTCCTGGCCCGGGGCGAAGTTGGCGCCCCTGGCGGCCCAGAACTGGCCGATCAGGTTGCCCTTCTTGTCGGCCACCCCGGTGAAGCCGCTGACCACCCCGCGGGCGCCGGCGGTGCCGGGCAGGGCGGCCAGCTGCTGGACGGTGGCGTCGGTGAGCGCCGCGGAGCCGCTCTCGCTCTTCTGCCGGGCGGTGGCCCCGGAGCCGGCCGCGCGGTCCACCACCTGGACCGAGACGTCCGAGTAGCTCTTGGAGTTGCTGTCCCGCATGGCCTTGCCGAAGGTGTCGGAGAAGACCATGGTGCCGGCGACGAACGCCGTTCCGAGCATGACGGCCAGGGCCGTCATCAGCAGTCGGCCCTTGTGGGCCAGCACATTGCGCAGTGCGGTGCGATACATGAGGTGTCCTGGAGGGGTTCGAGGGCGTGGGGCCGGCTGGCCGGGTGTCAGCTGGTGCGGCCCTTGGCGTCGAAGCGGCGCATGCGGTCCAGGACGGTGTCGGCGGTGGGGTGGTGGAGTTCGTCGACGATGCGGCCGTCGG
>NZ_JBVJQR010000010.1:0-295436 GCF_055608425.1 Kitasatospora sp. NPDC036934
ACCTCACGCGCCTCCTGCCCACCCACCTCCCACCCCCACCCCGCACCTCGGAAAAGCGGCTCCCGCTTCTCGCGGCCCCCCCCCTGCCCCAGGCAGGGCGCGGGCCATGGGCTCACCTGGCCATGGGCTCACCTGGCCATGGGCTCACCTGGCCGGCGCTGCGTCCGCGTCAGCTCGGGCCTCGGGTGGGGCGGCTGCTGAGCCCGGCAGCCGCCGGGTCCGGGCCCGTGCGTTCGTTCTCCTGGTCCTCCCTCCTCCTCAACTCGGCGGCATCGGCTGCCACAGGCAGCCGCAGTCCGGGTGGCCTCGTAGCCGCAGACGGCGGGGCATCCCGTCGCCCGCGGAGATCTCGCACCAGCCGTCGACGCTGGGCGGCCGGCCGCCGTCCAGGTACACCTGGACGTGCAGCGCCGCCAGTCCGGCGACGGTCGTCGCCAGGGCGGTGTCGCAGGCCGGTGTGCGGGCGCGGCCGGGGCCGTTGTCCGCCAGCTGGGCGAGGACTCGCGGCCAGTCGGCGTCCTCGTCCTCGCGCCGGAGCACCAGGCAGTGCCCGCAGGCCGATCTCCCCGGGATCACCAGCGGCCCGATGATGCCGAACTCCTCGACCACGCCCACGTACAGATGCGGCACCCCGGCCCGGAGCAGCAGGCGGGCCTCGTACGTCCCGCCCGCGAAGGCGGCGCTGCCGTCCCGCGGGGCGAGGACCACGAAGTCGGGTGGCGGGCCGTCGCTCTTCCGCCGTGGCACCGGGACCAGCGGGCGCCCGGCAGCCCGTTGCACGGCCTCCCGGGCGACGGTCGAGCGCAGCCGCCCGATGTCCGAGGGCGGTAGCCCTGCGGGGGAGCAGTCGCCGGGCTGGACCCGCCCGCTGTCGGCTACGGCGACGCTGCCGGCGCCCCCGGCGGCGAGCACCGCCGCGACGGCGGCGCCGACCCGGCCGGCGCCGCGTACCTCGATCCGGACCTCGGATCGGCGGGCCAGGACGGCCGGCGCGGCGCCCGGGCCGGAGTGAACCAGGGACAGCGAGGCGAGGTCGGGCCCTAGGAGGTCCCGGTGGGGCGGGGGGAAGCGGGACAGCGCCTTGTCGGTCGCCTCCGCGTCGTCGAGCAGCCCGGTTTCCTCCAGTTCGCTCAGCAGGGTGTCGGCGGGTTCGCGGCCGAGGCCGATCCGTTCGCCGGCGGTCAGCAGTTCGGGCCGGTCGCGCGTTCCGTCGAGCAGGTCGAGGAACTCGCAGAGCGTCTTGTCGGCGTTGCCGAGCACCCCGGCGTACCGGGTGACGGTGCCGAACTGCAGGGTCTCGGAGTCCCGCCAGCTGCGGGACAGGGCGGGCTTGAGTGCGAGGCGCACGACGATCTCCCTTCCGATCGTTTCCAGACGGCTGACCGCAGCATGCCCCATCGCGCCGACGGCGTGCGGAAAGTTATCCACAGGGCCGGGGGCATGATCACACCATCTGTTCGCAAGCCCTGTGGATAACTGCCCATCCTTCCGGGCGTCGGTTTCCGGACACCCCCCGTCGGCCTTTCGTTCCCGATCGCTCCATGAAAGATTTCGGCCACGGCACCGGACTTCTGTCAGCGGTACCGGGTAACGTCGTGTGCCATGGCAGCCGAGCGGGACTCCCATCCATCGGCGTCGCGTCGGCGTGCCCGTGCAGCGTCCGGGTCCCAGACGGCGGCGCCGAGCACACGTGGGCGCCCGGACGAGAAGCAGCGCGAGAAGTCGCACGAGCAGCAGCAGTCGAGGCCGCAGCACCCGCCCGCCGGGGCGATGCCGCCCGAGGGGCACGACCGCAGCCGGGTCGAGGTGCGCCGCAGCGCCCGCCGCAGCCGCACCGTCTCCGCCTACCGCGAGGGCGACCGCACCGTCGTGCTGATCCCGGCCCGGTTGTCGCACGCCGAGGAGCAGCGCTGGGTGGCGCAGATGCTGGAGAAGCTCGCGGCCCAGGAGCGCCGGCGGATCCTCGGGGACGACGCCCTGATGGCCCGGGCCCGGGAGCTGTCGGCGGCCTACCTGGACGGACGGGCCCAGCCGGTGCAGGTCCGCTGGGTGACCAACCAGAACTCGCGCTGGGGCTCCTGCACCCCGAGCGAGGGGACGATCCGGCTGTCCCACCGGCTGCAGGGCATGCCGGAGTACGTGCTGGACTACGTGCTGCTGCACGAGTTGGCACACCTGCTGGTGCCGGACCACGGCGCGGCGTTCTGGGCGCTGCTGGAGGCCTACCCCCGGACGGAGCGGGCCCGCGGCTATCTGGAGGGCGTGGTGTCGGCGGCCCGGCTGCCGCACATCCCGGGGGCCCGGCACAGTGGGCCGGGGCCGGACCCGGCGGCGTCCTGCGGCTGAGGAGGCGGACGGGCAACAGGCGGACAGGCGAAAGGGGGCGCGGACCGCATCGGTCCGCGCCCCCTTGGCGCGTCGCACCTCAGTCCGTCAGGCGGTCAGCCGTCGCGCGCGGGCGACCAGGTCGCGGACCGAGTGGTCGGTCAGTTCCGGCAGCCTGTCGTAGTCGAACCAGCGCAGGTCCAGCGACTCCTCGCTGATCATCGCCTGCGCCCCGGCCGGGGCGAGCGCGATGTACTGGACGTCCAGGTGGGTGTTCTCCGGCCGGTCCTTGCCGGTGCAGCGGACCAGGTGCCGGTCCAGCTTGGCTGGGACGGCGGCGCCGCCGTCCCGCAGCAGGGTGAGCTCGGGGATGCCGGACTCCTCGACGGCCTCGCGCAGCGCGGCGGAGGCGAGGTCGGCGTCGCCGGGCTCGCAGTGCCCGCCCATCTGCAGCCACATGCCGACCTTGGGGTGCAGGGTGAGCAGCACCCGCCCGGCGGCCGGGTCGACGACCGCCGCGCTCGCGGTGATGTGGGCGGGCAGGCAGGACCGGTAGAGGCCCTCGGGCTGCTCGGCGAGGTGCGCGAGGTAGTCGAGTCGCAGCTGTTCCTGTTCCTGGTCGGCGGGCCGCCAGTCGGTCAGGGTGCGGACGGCGTCCGCGTGCAGGGCGGGCGCGTGCGTGCCGGTGGCCGTCATGCGGTGGGCTCGCCCTTTCCGTCGGTGCCGTCCTCGCCGGTCCCGGGCTGCTCGGGCTTGGTGAGGTCGGGCTTGCCGGCCGCCGCCTCGCCGAGGAGCTTGTCGAGGGCGTCGAAGTCGAAGCCGCCCTCAAGGTCGCCGCTGCCGCGGTGCACGAAGGCGTCCGGGTCGTCAAGGTCGGCGGCGGTGGGCAGCATGTCGGGGTGCTCCCAGAGGGCGTCGCGGCCCTCGACGCCGCGGGCGTCGGCGAGCAGCGCCCACAGCCGGGCGGCGTCGCGCAGGCGACGCGGGCGCAGCTCCAGGCCGACCAGGGTGGCGAAGGTCTGCTCGGCGGGCCCGCCGGCCGCGCGGCGGCGGCGGACGGTCTCGCGCAGGGCGCCGGCCTGCGGCAGGTGGGGTTCGGCGGCGGCGTGCACGACCGCGTCGACCCAGCCCTCGACCAGGGCGAGGGCGGTCTCCAGGCGGGCGAGCGCGGCCTTCTGCTCGGGGGTGTCCTCGGGCTGGAGCAGGCCGCCGGCCAGCGCTTCCTGGAGTGCCTCCGGGTTGCTCGGGTCGAGCTGGCCGACGAGTTCCTCCATGCGGGAGGTGTCGACCTTGATGCCGCGCGCGTAGGCCTCGACGGCGCCCAGCAGGTGGGTCCGCAGCCACGGCACGTGGGCGAAGAGCCGCTGGTGGGCGGCTTCGCGCAGGGCGAGGTAGAGCCGGACCTCCTCGGCGGGCACGTTCAGGCCCTCGCCGAACTCGGCGACGTTCTGCGGCAGCAGGGCTGCCTTGCCGGCCGGGGCGAGCGGCAGGCCGACGTCGGTCGAGCCGACCACCTCGCCGGCCAGGGCGCCGAGCGCCTGGCCGATCTGGGTGCCGAACATGGCGCCGCCCATGGAGCGCATCATGCCCATCAGCGGGCCGGCCATGGCCTGCATCTCCTCGGGCAGGACGCCGCCCATGGCAGTGCCGACGCGCTCGGCGACCGGGTCGACGAGGTCCTTCCAAACCGGGAGGGTGGCCTCGATCCACTCGGCGCGGCTCCAGGCGACGGCGGTGCCGGCGCCGGAGGGGAACTCGGTGACGCCGTCGAGCCAGAGGTCGGCCAGGCGCACGGCCTCCTCGACGGCGGCGCGCTCGACGGCGCCGACCGAGCGGTCCTTGCTCTTGCCCTCGGCGGGTTCGGCGACGACGGTCTGCCGGGCGATGTTGAGGGCGAGGTCCCAGTTCACCGGGCCGCCTTCGAAGGAGAGCATCTGCCCGAGCTGCTGGAAGGCCGCGCCGAGGTCACCGGGGTTGAGACCGCCGAACATCGCGGCGAAGGGGTTGTCGGCGCCGGGGCCGCCGGGGCCGCCCGGGGCGCCGGGCATGCCGAACATCGCGCCGAAGGGGTTTCCGGCTCCGAAGCCGAACGGCTGGGGGCCGCTGGCGCCCTCCTGGCCCTGGTCCTTCTTGTGCTGCGCGTCGTCGGGCTTGGCCTTGCCGTCCTCGGGCTCCTCGGGAGGAACGCCGAATCCGAAGGGAAGGTCGCTCACGGGGTCCTCGATCCGGTAGGCCGTCATACGGGTGTGGCGGGAAGTGCGGTCCGCCCGGGGCTCCGGTGGAGCGGGGGACTCGTGGGCGGCTCCCGGGCGCAAGGCCCGCGCCGGGTGCACCGCCGGGCCTTCGCCTCGGGCAGGATGGACGTACGTGACACACGTCCGTACGCACATAAGCTAACCGTGGAGGATGGCCGGTGAGTTCCCCGCCCTCGGACGTTCGCTCTGGGCTGACCGCTGGAGAGGACGATCCGGACGCCACGGCGTCGCCGCCTCCAGCCTACGGCGGGCGGCCGCTGACCGTGGCGGTGACGGGTGCCGCGGGTGTGCTGGGCGAGCGGGTCGCCGCCCGGCTGGTGGCCTCGCCGCACGTGCGCAGAGTGCTGGCGGTGGACGACCGGCGCGGTGAGGTCCCCGGCGTGCAGTGGCGGGTGCTGGACGTGCGGGACCCCGCGGTGGCCGAGCGGCTGGCCGGGGTGGACGTCGTGGTGCACCTGGCGATGGACTTCGGCATGGAGTCCGATCCGCGGGCCCGCAGCGCCTACAACGTGCGCGGCGCCCAGACGGTGCTGACCGCGGCGGCGGCCGCCGGGGTGCACCGGGTGGTGCTGTGCACCTCCGCGATGGTCTACGGCGCGCTGGCCGACAACGAGGTGCCGCTGGCCGAGGACTCGGAGCTGCGGGCGACCGAGGAGGCCTCGCTGGTCGGGGACCTGCTGGAGATCGAGCGGCTGGCCCGGCGGGCGCCGCGGGCCCACCCGGGCCTGCAGGTGACGGTGCTGCGCCCGGCGGTGGTGGTGGGCCCCGGGGTGGACACCGTGCTGACCCGGCACTTCGAGGCGCCCCGGCTGCTGGTGGTGGCCGGCTCCCGCCCGTGCTGGCAGTTCTGCCACGTGGACGACCTGGCGGCGGCGCTGGAGTACGCGGCGCTGGGCCTGGTCGAGGGCGAGGTGACGGTCGGCTGCGACGGCTGGCTGGAGCAGGAGGACGTGGAGCGGCTGTCGGGGATCCGGCGGATGGAGCTGCCGGCCGCGCTGGCGCTGGGGACGGCGGCCCGGCTGCACCGGCTGGGTCTGACCCCGGCCCCGGCGGGGGACCTGGCGTACACGATGTATCCGTGGGTGGTGTCCGGCAGCCGGCTGCACGAGGCGGGCTGGCGGCCGGAGTTCACCAATGAGCAGGTGCTGGCCGAGCTGCTGGCGCAGGTGTCCGGCAAGCACGCGGTGGCGGGGCGCCGACTGGGCGGCAAGGAGGCCGCGACCAGTCTGGGGGCGGCCGGGGCGACGGTGGCGCTGGTCGGTACGGCGGCGCTGGTGCGCCGGGCCCGCAAGCGGCGCCGCTTCTGAGACGGGAGCGGACGGGAGGTTCGAGTAGGCCGGGAGGGCCGGGGGAGGTCTGGGCGGGCCTGGCGGGGCGACGACCAAGATTCTCACGATGCGAAATTTCGGAATCGTGATGCGGAAGCCCCTTGTCCCGGTCGGCCCCGGATGAGCCATCATGGGGTCATGTCCGAGAACCACGACCCCATCCGTCTGCTCGCCATCCGCGACACCCCGCTCTCGCTGGACGAGGTGTACGAGGCGGTCGGCGACGACGCGGCCGGCGGCACCACCGTCTTCGTCGGGACGGTCCGGGACCACGACGGCGGCAAGTCGGTCTCCGCGCTGGAGTACAGCTGCCATCCCTCCGCCGAGGACGAGATGCGCCGGATCGCCGAGAAGGTCGTCGCGGACTTCCCGGTCCGGGCGCTCGCCGCGGTGCACCGGGTGGGCCGGCTGGAGATCACCGACAAGGCCGTGATCGTGGCCGTCTCCTGCGCCCACCGCGGGGAGGCCTTCGCGGCGGCCCGTCGGCTGATCGACGACCTCAAGCACGAGGTGCCGATCTGGAAGCACCAGGTCTTCGCCGACGGCGAGGAGGAGTGGGTCGGCGCCGGCGGCTGCTGATCCGATCCGTGCTCCCGCCCCCCGGCATCGCGGAACCGGCCGCACACGGAACACGTCTTCCGGGACAGGCGCGCCGAGGCCTCACCCGAACGGGTCCGGCCGGAGGTGCCGGATACTCCCTGGAAGTGAGCCGATCGGCCGTCCCGTAACCCGGATGGCGCCGGCCGCGTTGTCCGCCGGAGTGGTTAATCTGCTCATAGACACGACGAGCTGGGAGTACTGATATGGGTGCGCTCGCCTGGTTGATCATTCCGGTTGTCGCCGTCCTGGTCGCCGCCGCCTGGGCGGGTTGGGCCCAGCGGGCTCCGAAGGCCACCGGGGACCCCGCCTCGCTCGCCGAGCACCGGCGCTTCATGGCTGCGATGGAACGCACCACCGCGGGCAGCGCCGCTCCCGGGGAGCACTCCGGCCGGTAGCCCGGCGGGCGCCCTCTCACGGGCGTCCCGTACTGTCGAGGCATGCCACGCCGCTCCGCGACGATGCTCGCTGCCACCCTGCTGCTCATAGCGCTGCTCTGCGTCTCGGTGCTGATGAAGGTGCCGTACACGGAGATGAGCCCGGGCCCGACGTACAACACGCTGGGCGAGCAGGGGGGCAAGCCGGTGATCACCATCACCGGGCACGACTCGTACAAGACGAGCGGGCACCTGAACATGACCACCGTCCAGGTCACCGGGGCCAAGTACGAGCCCAGCCTGGTCAACGCGGTGGTCGGCTGGCTGCGCGACGACGTGCTGGTGGTTCCGCACGACAACGTCTACCCCAAGGGGCAGTCGGACGCGGACGCCAAGAAGCAGAACGCCGAGGAGTTCGCCTCCTCCGAGGACAGCGCCCGCACCGCGGCGCTCAAGCAGTTGGGCGTCCCGGTCGGCGACGAACTGATCGTCAAGTCGGTCACCGCGGGGGCGCCGGCCGAGGGCCGGCTGCACGCGGGCGACCAGATCGTCGCGGTGGACGGCACGGCCGTCGACTCGGTCGACCAGGTGGTCGCCGCCGTCACCAAGCACAAGCCCGGCGAGTCGGTGGCCTTCACCGTGGTGCCGCGGACCAAGGACGCCTCCGGCAACGGCGCCACCACCCCGGGGACGAAGACCGACGTCACCGTCCCGACCGTGCGGGCCAAGGACCTCGACCCGAAGGCCCCGGCCGAGCGGGCCGAGCTCGCGGTGGTGGGCATCGGCACCGGGATCCGGCACACCTACCCGTTCCAGATCGACATCGGCCTGCAGGACGTCGGCGGCCCGAGCGCCGGGCTGATGTTCTCGCTCGGCATCATCGACAAGCTCACCCCCGGCGGCGACCTCACCGGCGGCAAGTTCGTCGCGGGCACCGGCACCATCGACGACGACGGCAAGGTCGGCCCGATCGGCGGGATATCGATGAAGCTGATCGCCGCCCGGGACGCCGGGGCCCAGTACTTCTTCACCCCGTCCTCGAACTGCGCCGAGGCCGACAAGAACGTGCCGTCCGGGCTGACCCTGATCAAGACCGACACCCTGGACGGCGCGCTGAAGTCGCTGGAGCAGATCCGCTCCGGGCAGACCTCGGCGCTGCCGTCCTGCCCCAAGTAGCCGGGGCGCGGGGGTCAGGAGAAGGTCGCCAGCAGCGCGTCGGTCAGGCCGGGCACGAGGTCCGGGCCGGTCAGCACCTCGCGGGCGACGTCCTTGGAGCGCAGCCGCAGGGCGATCTCCTTCTTGCCGTTGCGCAGCACCGCGGCGGTGATCCGCACCTCCTCGCGCTTGGGGTGGTTGGCCACCCACTCGGCGAGCTGGGCGTCGCTGGCGCCCCGGGGGCGGGACTGCTCGGCGCCCGGCGGCAGCATCAGGCGCTCGACGACCAGGGCGCAGCCGGCCACCGCGGCGGGCCAGGCGATGGTGCCGAGGAACTTGTCGAGCTCCATGCCCTCCGGGAGCTCGTCCTGCTCGACCGGGGTGAGGCCGGGCTCGTCGGTGTCGGCTAGGCCGAGCTGCTTGGCGATGCGCGGATCGGCCTTGCGCAGGGCGGCGCTGTCCACCAGGGCGAACAGCCGGGCCGGGAGGTCCCAGCCGAGGGTGGCGGCGTACTCGTCGATCTCCAGCGCGGCCCGGGTGAGCGGGGTGGCGGCGGGGAGCTTGGAGACGTCGTCGGGGGAGTTGTTCAGATCAGGCGCGTCGGACATGACTCAATCCTCACACGCCGGGCGGCGGGCGCTCGCCGGGGCGGTCGCGGGCGGCTCGGCGAGGGGCCCGGCGGGGGGTGTGGCGCGGGGCCCGGCGGGGGGTGTGGCGCAGGGTCGGCGGGAGCCGGGCGGGAACGCCGTAGTAACCGTCTGCTAACGGTGGGAACTCGGCCGAAGCCTGGTTAAGTTGCTCTGACGACCGACTGATCCCAGACGACACAGCTGAGGTGCCACCGTGGTATTCCAGATGCCGGAACGCTCAGGGCCGGGTTTCCGGCGGAGGGTGGGCCCGCCCTCCCGGCGGGCGAGAGTGGCCCTGCTGACCCTGGGCGTACTCGCGGTGCTGTTCCTGCTGTTCGTCATGTTCGCCGGGTTCTGGACGGACTGGCTGTGGTTCAGGTCGGTGCACTACTCCTCGGTGTTCACCACCCAGCTGTGGACGAAGATCGGGCTGTTCGCGGTGTTCGGCCTGCTGATGGCGGTGATCGTCGGCTTCAACGTCTGGCTGGCGCACCGGCTGCGGCCGCCGCTGTCGGCGATGTCGGTGGAGCAGCAGAGCCTGGACCGCTACCGGGCGGGCCTGGCGCCGTTCAAGCGCTGGGCGCTGATCGGCGTCTCGCTGGTGATCGGCCTGGTGGCGGGCGCGGCGGCGTCGGGCCAGTGGCGGACCTGGCTGATGTGGACGAACGCGACGTCCTTCGGCGAGAAGGACGCCCAGTTCGGCATGGACGTCTCCTTCTACGCCTTCGACCTGCCGTTCTACGAGTTCGTGCTGGGCTTCGCGTTCAGCGCGGTGATCGTCTCGCTGCTGACCTCGGCGCTGGTGCACTACCTGTACGGCGGGCTGCGGCTGCAGGGCCCGGGCCGACGGGCGAGCGCGGGCGCGCAGGGGCACCTGGCGGTGCTGCTGGGCGTGTTCGTGCTGCTGAAGGCGGTGGCGTACTGGCTGGACCGGTACGCGCTGGCGGTGAAGACCGGCTCCTACAAGGGGGTCTCGGGCTGGACGGGCCTGCGCTACGTGGACGCCAACGCGTTCCTGCCGGCCAAGACGATCCTGTTCTTCGTCGCGATCATCTGCGCGGTGCTGTTCTTCCTGACCCCGATCCGCCGCACCTGGGCGCCGGCCCTGATCGGGCTGGGGCTGATGGTGCTGTCGGCGGTGCTGATCGGCGGGCTGTACCCGGCGATCGTGCAGCAGTTCCAGGTCAAGCCGAACGAGCAGGCCAAGGAGACGCCGTACATCCAGAAGAACATCGACGCGACGCGGCAGGCGTACGGGATCGCGGCCTCGGAGACCACCCCGTACAGCCCGCAGGGCTCGACCACGGGTGACGCGCTGAAGCCGGACGCGCAGACCATCGCGGACGTGCGGCTGCTGGACCCGAACATCGTGTCGCAGACGTTCCAGTCGCTGGAGCAGCAGCGCAACTACTACGCCTTCCCGAGCACGCTGTCGGTGGACCGCTACGGCACCGGCGCTGACAAGCAGGACACCGTGATCGGCCTGCGCGAGCTGGACCTCAACGGGGTGCAGCGCAACTGGATCAACGACCACTTCAAGTACACCCACGGCTACGGCGCGGCCGTCGCCAAGGGCAACCAGGTCGACGACAAGGGCGGGCCGGTGTTCACCGAGTCCGGTCTGCCGGCCACCGGCTCGCTGGGCGACTACGAGCAGCGGATCTACTACGGCGAGAAGACGACGACGTACTCGATCGTCGGCGGCGCCAACAAGGAGATCGACTACACCGACATCAAGACCGGCCAGAACGTGGAGTACACGTACGGCGGTGACAGCGGTGTCTCGCTGAACAACCCGATCACCCGGGCCGCGTACGCGGTGCGCTTCGCCGAGCCGCAGATCCTGTACGCGGGGGCGATCACCGACGGCGCCAAGGTGATCTACAACCGGACGCCGAAGGAGCGGGTGGAGAAGGTCGCGCCGTGGCTGTCGATCGACGCCGACCCGTACCCGGTGGTGCAGGGCGGCCGGGTGGTGTGGGTCGTGGACGGCTACACAACCTCGGACGGCTTCCCGTTCTCGTCGAAGACGACGCTGGGCACCGCGACCAAGGACTCGCTGACCAACCAGCGCGGTGAGCTGCTGAGCGTCGCCAACCAGGTCAACTACATCCGCAACTCGGTCAAGGCCACAGTGGACGCCTACACCGGCGAGGTGAAGCTCTACCAGTGGGACGACAAGGACCCGGTGCTGAAGACCTGGATGAAGGCCTTCCCGGGCACCGTCGAGCCGAAGGCGGACATCCCGGCGACGCTGCTGCCGCACCTGCGCTACCCGCAGGACATGTTCAAGGTGCAGCGCGACCTGCTCGGCCAGTACCACGTGACGGACGCCAACTCCTTCTTCAACGGCAGTGACATCTGGCAGGTCCCGGTGGACCCGACCAGTGACACCAAGCAGGTCCAGCCGCCGTACTACGTGACGGTGCGGATGCCGGACGCCCCCGCCGCGAGCTTCTCGCTGACCAGCAGCTTCGTGCCCAACCAGCGGCCGAACCTGGCGGCCTTCATGGCCGTCAACGCGGATCCGGGCGACGACTACGGGAAGATCCGGATCCTGAAGATGACCGGCGAGAGCGGTGCCCCCGGCCCCGGCCTGGTGCAGTCGAAGTTCAACTCCCGCCAGGAGGTGGCCAACCAGATCTTCGCGCTGAAGAGCGGCGGCGACACCGAGCTGGAGTACGGCAACCTGCTGACCCTGCCGGTCGGCGGCGGACTGCTGAACGTGGAGCCGGTGTACGTGCGCGGGCGCGGCGCCAAGTACCCGACGCTGCAGAAGGTCCTGGCGGTGTACGGGGACGACAACGTGGCCTTCGAGAACACCCTGGAGGACGCGCTGAAGAAGCTGTTCGCCGGGCAGGCCCCGCCGGCCACGCCGGTCGCGCCGTCCAACCCGGGCGGTGGGCCCGGCCCGGGCACGACGCCGGGCTCGGGCACGACGCCGACCTCCCCGGGGACGCCGACGCCCACGCCCACCGGGCCGGGCACCCCGGCGCCGGGCGGGACGCTCTCGCCGGAGCTGCAGAAGGCGCTCGCGGACGCGGAGAAGGCGTACAACGACAGCCAGACCGCGTTCAAGAACGGCGACTGGGTGGCCTACGGCAATGCCCAGAAGGCGCTCGGGGACGCCCTGAAGGCGGCCGACGCGGCCCGCGGCGGCAGCCCGGCGCCGACCCCGACGGCGGCGCCGACCGGCACGGGGGCGGCCAGTCCGCACCCGTAGTCCCCGCTGAGCTGCGGTAACCGCTTTTGGCTCCACCCCGCGTCCGTGTTACGGTTCAACCACAACGGCGCGGGGTGGAGCAGCTCGGTAGCTCGCTGGGCTCATAACCCAGAGGTCGCAGGTTCAAATCCTGTCCCCGCTACTCAGTGCCAGGGGCCCGGAGGATTCTTCCTCCGGGCCCCTGGCATTTGCGCCGTTGGAACCGTGCTATTGTTTGATCACCGACGCGGGGTGGAGCAGCTCGGTAGCTCGCTGGGCTCATAACCCAGAGGTCGCAGGTTCAAATCCTGTCCCCGCTACTCAGTGTCAGAGGCCCGGAGGATCATTCCTCCGGGCCTCTGTCGTTCCCGGATGTTTCCGTCCGGAAGCGGCGGGAACCGCTCCGGTACTATCGACCGTCGCCAACGGGGACGGCACCGGGGTTTGTGGGGTGGAAGTGTCGGGAAATCGACAAAGCGCCGAAGCAATTCCGTCGGCTTCGGATCCGCCCCACCCGAATTCGGCCGGGGCAGGTGTACGCGGGTAGCGGGTGATGCGACGATGGGACACACGGGGGACGGTGCACGGCCGCTGATGGGCCGTCGGGTCCGGCGCCTCTCCTGGGAGTCCCCCCGGCCGTCGGCCGGGGCACGATGCCGCGACACTCTGGGGGAGCGGGAGTCGGCATGAGGCTGATCGGCAAGTCAGGCGCCAAGTCCGGTGCGGCCGTCGAGGCCGACACCGACGCCTGGGCGGAGAGCGCCGAGAGCCCCGACAGCCGCCCCGGGGCCCTGCCCGCCCAGCGCACCAGCGGGCTGTCCGAGCGTCCCGCGGTCGGCGGCTCCGGGCCCGACAGCCTGGTCCACGTGTCCGCCCGTCAGTTCTCCGCCGCCGTCGGCCCGTACGGGGCGGGCGGCGACGAATCGCCCGCGGGCGCCGCACTGGACCCGGCCGGGCTGGACCCCACCAGCTTCGAGACCGCGCTGGCCGCCCGGGAGTCCGCCGCCCTGGAGGCCCGGCACCGGCAGGCCGCCGCCGACGGCGACGCGGACGCCGCCGGCCGGCTCGGCACCCTGCTGCTGCGCCGCGGCGACCTGGAGGACGCCGAGCCCTACCTGCGCGCCGCCGCGGCCGCCGGGGTGCGGGCCGCCGCCAACAACCTGGGCGTGCTGCTGCACCAGCAGGGCCACCGCGCCGAGGCCGGCCAGTGGTGGCGCCAGGCGGCGGTGGCGGGCAGCGCCCCCGCCGCGCACGCGCTCGGGCTCCAGCTGCGCGACCAGGGCGAGGAGGAGGCCGCCGAGTACTGGCTGCACTTCGCCGCCGACCACGGCCACCCGCTCGGCGCCTACGCGCTCGGCGACCTGATGGAGCACCGGCGCGACGTACGGGCCGAGCGCTGGTTCAAGGTGTCCGCCGACGCCGGGCACCGGGAGGCCGCCTACCGGCTGGCCCGGATGCGCGAGGCCGCCGGGGACAAGGGGACCGCCGAGGCCTGGTACCGCACGGCCGCCGCCCGCAGCCACGCCCGCGCCGCGCTGCGCCTGGGCGTGCTGCTGGAGGAGCGCGCCGGCGACGACCGGTCGCTGTTGGAGGAGGCGGCCCGCTGGTACCGGCAGTCCGCGCAGAACGGGGAGCCGCGGGCCGCCTGCGCGCTGGGCTTCCTGCTGCGCGACTCCGGGGACATCGCCGCCGCCGCCGAGTGGTGGCAGGAGGCCGCCGAGGCCGGCGACGGCAACGCCGCCAACGCGCTCGGCGCCCTGCACGCCGGCCGCGGCGAGGTCAAGGCGGCCGAGCACTGGTACCGCACCGCCCTCGACGCGGGCGACCAGAACGGCGCCTTCAACCTCGGCCTGCTCTGCGCCGGCACCGGCCGTGAGCAGCAGGCCGAGCAGTGGTACCGCCGGGCCGCGTACGCCGGGCACCGGGAGGCCTGCAACGCGCTGGCCGTGATGCTGCTCCAGCGCGGCGAGGAGTCCGGCGCCGAGCCGTGGTTCTCCAAGGCCGCCGAGGCCGGCAGCGTGGACGGCGCCTTCAACCTGGGCGTGCTGCACGCCGGGCGGGGCGAGGTGCGGCAGGCCCAGGAGTGGTACGCGCGGGCCGCCGCCGAGGGCCACGGCGAGGCGGCGCTGCAGCTGGCGGTCGCCCAGGAGCAGCGCGGCAACCTGTCCGGCGCGCTGGAGCGCTACCGGCAGGCGGCGGCCGGCGGCTCGGCGGAGGGCGCGTTCCGGCTGGCCTCGGTGCTGGACCGGCGCGGGGACGCGGATGCCGAGGCCGAGCACTGGTACGCGCTGGCGGCCGACGCCGGGCACCGCCGGGCGCAGGTGCGGATGGGCGTGCGGGCGGCCGAGCGCGGGGCGCTGGAGATCGCCGAGAGCTGGTACCGGCGGGCCGCCGAGGCGGGCAGCCGCAGCGCGGCGTTCAACCTGGGGCTGCTGCTGGCCCGGCAGGACAGCGAGGCGGAGGCGATGCTCTGGTACACCCGGGCCGCCGACGCCGGGCACGGGCGGGCGGCGCTGCGCCTGGCGCTGCTGGCGCTGCGCCGGGGCGAGCCGGTGCAGGCCGAGAACTGGTGCCGGCGGGCGATCGACTACGGGCCGGCCGAGGTCGCGGAGCGGGCCGGGCGACTGCTGGGCGCGCTGCACGCGGAGCTGAGCGCGTAGCGGGCCGTCGGCCTCCGGCTCAGCGGCGGCAGTCGGGGCACAGGCCGCGGTAGGTGACCTCGGCGGTGGTGACGGCGAAGCCGAAGCGCTCGGCGGCGGGCAGTGCCGTGAGCGGGTCGCCCTGGGGGTGGACGTCGCGGATCGCGCCGCAGCCGGAGCAGACCAGGTGCTGGTGGGCGCGGTGGGCGTTGGGGTCGTAGCGCTTGGCGCGGCCGTCGGTGGCGACCTCCAGCACCTCGCCGAGGGTGACGAGTTCGCCGAGCGTGTTGTAGACGGTGGCGCGGCTGATCTCGGGCAGGCGGGCGGCGGCGCGGGCGTGCACTTCGTCCGCGGTGAGGTGGACGTGCTCGCCGTCGAGGACCTCGGCCACCACCCGGCGCTGGGAGGTCAGCCGCCAGCCGCGTCCGCGCAGTCTCTCCAGCAGCTCACTCATGGGACCAGAATAAGTCAGGCTCCGAGATTGGTGCCAGTGTTGACTTGGACGAAGTCCAAGTTAGGATCGTGTCATCACGATCGGATCCCTCGGAGGCGACCCGTTATGACCACGCAGGACGAGCTGCGCCCGACCCTCACCACGGAGGCGGGAGCCCCCGTCGCCGACAACCAGAACACCGCGACCGCTGGTGTCGGCGGCCCGGCCCTGATCCAGGACCAGCTGCTGTTCGAGAAGCTCGCGCACTTCAACCGCGAGCGGATCCCGGAGCGCGTGGTGCACGCCCGCGGTGCCGGCGCGTACGGCACCTTCACGGTGACCGCCGACGTGACGCCGTACACCCGGGCGGCCTTCCTGTCCGAGATCGGCAAGCGGACCGAGGTCTTCCTGCGGTTCTCCACCGTGGCCGGCAACCTCGGCGCGGCCGACGCGGTGCGCGACCCGCGCGGCTTCGCGCTGAAGTTCTACACCGAGGAGGGCAACTACGACCTCGTCGGCAACAACACCCCGGTGTTCTTCATCAAGGACGCCATCAAGTTCCCCGACTTCATCCACACCCAGAAGCGCGACCCGTACACCGGCTCGCAGGAGGCCGACAACGTCTGGGACTTCTGGGGCCTGTCGCCCGAGGCCACCCACCAGGTGACCTGGCTGTTCGGCGACCGCGGCATCCCGGCCAGCTACCGGCACCTGAACGGCTACGGCTCGCACACCTTCCAGTGGCAGAACGAGGCCGGCGAGCACTTCTGGGTCAAGTACCACTTCAAGACCGACCAGGGCATCCGCAACCTCACCCAGGCCGAGGCCAACAAGCTCGCCGGCGAGGACCCGGACAGCCACCAGCGGGACCTGCGCGAGTCGATCGAGCGCGGTGAGTTCCCCAGTTGGACGGTGCAGGTCCAGATCATGCCGGCGGCCGACGCGGCCGCGTACCGCTTCAACCCCTTCGACCTGACCAAGGTCTGGCCGCACGCCGACTACCCGCCGGTCGAGATCGGCCGACTGGAGCTCAACCGCAACCCCGACAACGTCTTCGCCGAGGTCGAGCAGTCGGTGTTCTCCCCGGCGCACTTCGTGCCCGGCATCGGGCCGTCCCCGGACAAGATGCTCCAGGGCCGCCTGTTCGCCTACGCGGACGCCCACCGCTACCGGGTCGGCATCAACGCCGACCACCTGCCGGTCAACCGCCCGCACGCCACCGAGGCCCGCACCAACGGCCGGGACGGCCACCTGTACGACGGCCGGCACGGGCGGCAGAAGAACTACGAGCCGAACAGCTTCGGCGGCCCGGTGCAGACCGGCCGTCCGCTGTGGGCGGCGACCGCGGTCGACGGCTCCACCGGCACCCACCCGGCGCCCTCGCACGCCGAGGACGACGACTTCGTGCAGGCGGGCGACCTCTACCGGCTGTTCTCCGAGGAGGAGAAGCAGCGGCTGATCGCGAACCTGGCGGGCTTCATCGCCAAGGTCTCGGCCGACCGGGAGGACATCGTGGAGCGGGCGATCGACAACTTCCGCAAGGCCGACGCCGACTACGGGCAGCGGCTGGAGGCGGCGGTCCGGGAGCTGCGCAAGCAGTAGCCGGACCGGAACGAGCGGCGGGCCCGGATGACCAGCTCCCGCTGGTCATCCGGGCCCGTGCCGGTTACTCGCCCGCTCGGGCGGGTGCTCGCCCGCCCGCCTGCGGGTCAGACGGAGAGCCGTCGCAGGGTCTCGTCGTGCAGCAGGCCGTTGGTGGCCACCGCGTCGGCGCCGCCGGGGCCGGGGACGCCGTCCAGGCCGGTGAACAGGCCGCCGGCCTCCTCGACCACGATGCAGGGCGCGGCCATGTCCCACAGCGACAGCTCGGGCTCGGCGGCGATGTCCACGGCGCCCTCGGCGACCATCATGTAGGACCAGAAGTCGCCGTAGGCGCGGGTGCGCCAGCAGGCGCGGGTGAGGTCCAGGAACGGGTCCAGGCGGCCGCGGTCCTCCCAGCCGGTGAGGGAGGAGTACGAGAAGGAGGCGTCCTCCATCCGGGAGACGCCGGAGACGTGGATCCGGGAGGCCTTGGCCAGGCTGCGGCCGGCGTAGGCGCCCAGGCCCTTGGCGGCCCACCAGCGGCGCTGCAGCGCCGGGGCGGAGACGATGCCGACCACCGGGCGCTCGACGCCGTCCGGGCCGTCCTCCAGCAGGGCGATCAGGGTGGCCCAGACCGGGACGCCGCGGATGTAGTTCTTGGTGCCGTCGATCGGGTCGATCACCCAGCGGCGCGGGCCCGAGCCCTGGAGGCCGAACTCCTCGCCGAGGACGGCGTCGCGCGGGCGGGCGCGCTGGAGCACGCCGCGCACGAGTTCCTCGGCGGCCTTGTCGGCGTCGCTGACCGGGGTGAGGTCCGGCTTGGTCTCGATCTTCAGGTCGAGGGCGCGGAAGCGCTCCAGGGTGATCGAGTCGGCCGAGTCGGCGAGGACGTGGGCGAGTCGGAGATCGTCGTGGTAGTCGGCCATGCCGGAAACCCTAGCTCAGTGGGTCGGGCCGGTCCGGGTGTCTCGGTGGGTGGTCGGCGGGTCGGGCCGGGCGGTCAGTGGGCCGAGCCGCTGAGCTGGAGGCCGATCACCCCGGCGATCACCAGCGAGATGGAGACCAGCTTGAGCACCGAGGTGCTCTCGTCCAGGAAGGCCATGCCGTAGATGGCGGTGCCGGCCGCGCCGATGCCGGTCCACACCGCGTAGGCGGGGCCGACCGGCAGGCTCTTCAGCGAGAGGGTGAGCAGCCCGAAGCTGCTGAGGGCGAACACGCAGAAGCTGATGGTGGGCCAGAGCTTGGTGAAACCCTCGCTGAGCTTGAGGTTGATCGCGAAGCCGGTCTCCAGCAGGCCGGCCAGGATCACCAGGGCCCATGCCATCGGGTGCCCTCCCTGTCGATCGACGGACGGGCCGTGCCCGGCCCGACTTTCCTATGATCGCCAGGGCGGGCCGGTCCGACACCTCGAACGGGTCACGGACCCGAGGGACGGCAAAGCCGTCAGTCGCCCTCGCGGGCCTCCTTGCTGGCCAGCAGACGGCGCAGCGAGTAGAGCCGGGCGCCCTCGGCGTGGCCGTCGGCGACCCAGGCGTCCAGGGCGCAGTCCGGTTCGTCGTGGCTGCAGGCGCGCGGGCAGTCGACGGTGCCGGGCTCCAGGTCGGGGAAGGCGTGGATGACCCGGGACGGGTCGATGTGGGAGAGGCCGAAGGAGCGGAAGCCGGGCGTGTCGATCACCCAGCCCGGGTCGAGCGCCTTGCGGGAGCCGGGCTTGGCGCCGGGCGGCGGGGGCAGCCGCAGGGCCAGGGCGGAGACGGTGGTGTGCCGGCCGCGGCCGGTGACCGCGTTGACGTGGCCGGTCTGCCGCTGGCGGTCCGGGACCAGGGCGTTGACCAGGGTGGTCTTGCCGACGCCGGAGTGGCCGATGAACACCGTGGAGAGCCCGCGCAGGTGCTCGCGGACGGCCTCGGCGCCGGTGGTCTCCAGCTCGTCCCGGCGGGTGACGACGTAGTCGATGCCCAGCGGGGCGTACGACTCCAGCAGCTCGTCGGCCGGGGTGAGGTCGGACTTGGTGAGCACCAGCAGGGGCTCCATGCCCGCGTCGTAGGCGGCGACCAGGCAGCGGTCGATCAGCCGGGGGCGGGGCTCCGGGTCGGCCAGCGCGGTGACGATGGCCAGCTGGTCGGCGTTGGCGACGACGATCCGCTCGTACGGGTCGTCGTCGTCCGCGGTGCGCCGGAGCACGGAGCCGCGCTCCTCGACCCGGACGATCCGGGCCAGGGTGTCGGCGTCCCCCGAGAGGTCGCCGACCAGGTTGACCACGTCGCCGACGACGACGCCCTTGCGGCCCAGTTCGCGGGCCTTCATGGCGACGACCTCGCGCTCCTGCTTGGTCCCCGGATCGACCAGGCAGGTGATCCGGCCGCGGTCGACGGTCAGCACCATCGCCTCGGCGGCGTCCTCGTGCTTGGGCCTGATCCGGGTCCGCGGCCGGGAGCCCCGGCGGGCGGGGCGGTTGCGGATGTCGTCCTCGTCGGCGTCCTTGCCGTAGCGGCGCATGATTCCAGTCTCCGCTCAGGCGTCCGTCGCCGCCGTGCCCTCGCCGAGCAGCTCCGCCCACATCCCGGGGAAGTCGGGCAGGGTCTTGGCGGTGGTGCCGACGTTCTCCACGTCGACGCCGGGCACGGCCAGGCCGAGCACCGCGGCGGCGGTGGCCAGGCGGTGGTCCTCGTAGGTGTGGAAGATGCCGCCGTGCAGCGGGCGCGGGCGGATCCGCAGGCCGTCCTCGGTCTCGCTGACGTCGCCGCCGAGGTCGTTGATCTCCTTGGCGAGGGCGGCCAGCCGGTCGGTCTCGTGCAGGCGCAGGTGGGCGATGCCGTACAGGTGGGACTCGGAGTCGGCGAGGGCGGCGACGGCGGCGATCACCGGAGTGAGCTCGCCGACGTCGTGCAGGTCGGCCTCGATGCCGTGGATCCGGCCGGTGCCGGTGAACTGCAGGCCCTCGTCGGTGAACTCGCAGGCGCCGCCCATCCGGGTGTAGAGGTCGCGCAGCTGGTCGCCGGGCTGGGTGGTGTGCTTGGGCCAGTCGCGGACGGTGACCCGGCCGCCGGTGACCAGGGCGGCGGCGAAGAACGGGGCGGCGTTGGAGAGGTCGGGCTCGACCACCAGGTCGCGGCCGAGCAGGGCGCCGGGGGTGACCCGCCAGACGTCCTTCTCGCCGCCGTCCTCGGGGGCGTCGACCTGGGCGCCGGCCAGGCGCAGCATCTCGACGGTCATCCGGATGTGCGGCAGCGACGGCACCGGGCCGCCGACGTGCCGGACCTCGACGCCGTGGTTGTAGCGGGCGCCGGAGAGCAGCAGGGCGGAGACGAACTGGGACGAGGAGGAGGCGTCCAGCTCGACCGGGCCGCCGTCGAGGCCGCCGGTGCCGTGGACGGTGAGCGGGAAGCTGCCGCGTCCGCCGTCGTCGATCCGGGCGCCGAGCGCGCGCAGGGCGTTGATCACGCCGTGCTGGGGGCGCTCGTGGCTGCGCGGGTCGCCGTCGAAGTGCACCGGGCCGTCGGCGAGGGCGGCGAGCGGGGGCAGGAAGCGCATGACCGTGCCGGCGTTGCCGACGTCCACGCTGGCGGGGCCGCGCAGCGCGGGGGCGGGGATGACCCGCCACGCCTCGCCGCCGCCGGTGCCGCCGGAGTCGTTGTTGACCTTCTCCTCGATGGTGACCCCGAGGGCGCGCAGGCCGTCGGCCATCAGCTGGGAGTCGCGGCTGCGCAGCGGGCGGCGCACCCAGCCCGGTCCGTCGGCGAGTGCCGCCAGCACCAGGGCCCGGTTGGTGACCGACTTGGAGCCGGGGATGGTGACGGTGGCGTCGACGGGGGCGGTGGCGACGGGGGCGGGCCACAGGGTCTCGGTCATGTGGGCCAGTCTAGGGGCCGTACCGGAACGGCCCGGGCGACGGCCGCATGGTGGGAAGCCAGGGCGGACAGGGCGGACACAGCGGACTCGGCGGGGACGCGGCAGCCGGCCGGGGACGCTACAGCGGCCGCAGCAGCCAGTTGGCGCCCAGGGCCAGGCAGGCGAGGGCGATCAGCAGGAACACGGTGACCCAGGCGAGGGCGGGGACGTGGGTGAGCCGGGCGAGCTGGTCGGCGTCGGAGTCGCGGGCCCAGCCGATCCGGCGCTGGTGCTGGAGCTCCAGGACCGGGCGCACCGCCCCGAACAGCAGGAACCAGCAGCCGAGGTAGGCGAAGCCGGCCTGGACCTGGCTGCTGCCGAACCAGGAGACCAGGAAGAAGGCGCCGCCGGCGACCAGCACGGTGAACAGCCCGAAGGCGTTGCGGATGCGGATCAGCAGGGCGAGCAGCAGGGCGACGGCCAGCCACAGCAGCAGGGTGATCCGGTCGGCGGCGAGCAGGGCGGCGCAGCCGAGGCCGAGCAGGGCGGGGGCGGTGTAGCCGGCGGCGGCGGTGAGGACCATACCGGGGCCGGTGGGGCGGCCGTAGGAGAGGGTGAGGCCGGAGGTGTCGGAGTGCAGCCGGATGCCGGCGAGCTTGCGGCCGGTGACGAGCGCGGCGAGGCCGTGGCCGCCCTCGTGGGCGATGGTGACGGCGTTGCGGGCGACGTGCCAGAGCGGGCGGGCGAGGACGGTGAGCAGGGCGGCGCAGCCGGTCGCGAGGACCAGCCAGCCGGGCGGGGCGGCCTGGGCGCCGGTGACCCGGTCCCACAGTTCGCCGAGGTTCTGGTTGTTCGGGTTCATCGGCGCTCGTCGCCTCCGTTCGCTGCGTTGGGCCGTTCGGGGCAGCTTCCCATGCGGGGACGGCGGGACGGCAGCGGGCGGTTCTCCCGGTGGGATGAGGAAGTGGTGAGTGCGGGCGGCATGGCAAGCTGGCCCGCATGTGCGGTCGGTTCGCAGCCAGCAGCAAGCCCGAGGACCTCGTCGAGCTGTTCGACGTGGAGTTCTGGGACCCGCAGGAGTCCCTGGATCCGAACTGGAACGTGGCGCCGACCACCAGCGCCTTCGTGGTGCTGGAGCGGCAGGCCAAGGGGGCGGCGCGGCCGGTGCGGCAGCTGCGGGCGCTGCGCTGGGGGCTGGTGCCGCAGTGGTCGAACTCCGCCGACACGGCGGTGAAGATGATCAACGCGCGCTCGGACACGGTGTACGAGAAGCCCGCCTACCGGCAGGCCTTCGCCGCCCGCCGGTGCATCCTGCCGGTGGACGGCTACTACGAGTGGCAGACGGTGCCGGGCGAGCGGGGAAAGGCGCGCAAGAAGCCGTTCTTCGTCTCCCGGGCGGACGGCAGCCCGCTGGCGCTGGCGGGGCTGTACGAGTTCTGGCGCAACCGGGCGGTGCCGCCGGGGCATCCGGAGGCCTGGCTGGTGACCTTCACGATCGTCACCACGGACGCCGAGGAGCTGCTGGCGCCGATCCACGAGCGGATGCCGCTGTTCCTCGACCCCGGGGACTGGGGCGACTGGCTGGACCCGGGGCTGAGCGATCCGGAGGAGGCGCGCCGGCTGCTGATACCCCCGCCGCCGGGGGCGCTGCTGGCCACGCCGGTGTCGCCGGCGGTCGGCAGCATCCGCAACAACGGCCCGGAGCTCAAGGAGCCGTGGGCCGAGGTCGAGTACGAGACCACACTGTTCTGAACCGTCTTCGGGAGCCGTTGAGATGACCACCACCGAACTCGTCGCCACCGGGGCCGGGGACGCCCGGATCACCTACCACCGGGCCGCCGCGCCGAAGGCGGTGCTGGCGCTGGGGCACGGGACCAGCGGTGCGATCGACGGCCGGGACCTGGCGGCGCTGGCCGGGCGGCTGCCGGCTCGCGGGATCACCGTGGCGCTGGTCGAGCAGCCCTGGAAGGTGGCCGGGAAGAAGCTGGGCCCGTCGGCGGCGAAGACCCTGGACGCCGGCTGGCGGCCGGTCGCGGAGCACCTGGTGGGGCAGGGGCTGCCGCTGGTGGTGGGCGGGCGCAGCGCGGGGGCGCGGGTGGCCTGCCGGACGGGGGCGGCGAGCGGGGCGGTGGGGGTGGTGGCGCTGGCGTTCCCGCTGCACCCGCCGGGCAGGCCGGAGAAGAGCCGGGCGGACGAACTGCTGGGGTCGGGTCTGCCGACGCTGGTGGTGCAGGGCGCGGCGGACCCGTTCGGCGGGCCTGAGGAGTTCCCGGAGCTGCCGCCGGGGCACGGGCTGGTGGCGCTGCCGTACGGGAACCACGGTTTCGAGGTGCCCAAGCGGGCGTCGGTGGGGCAGGACGAGGTGCTGGAGCTGATCTGTTCGTCGGTGGGCGACTGGGTGCTGGGGCTGGTCTGAGCGGCCGGCCGGTGCCGGGTGGCCGGTGCCGGGCGCGGGGCCGTGAGCAGGGAGTTTCCGCTCGATCACTCGTGCGAGTGAATGGGGCGTCGGGGCGGGAATGCGGGCGGGGCCGGTGTGGTTGTCGTCTCCGTCAGCAGGAGTCACCGGTGAGAGGCAGGGCAGATGGGTTCGATCGCGTGCCCCGAACGGCCTGAGGAGCGCGAGGCCGCCACGGCCTTCACCCCCTCCTGGCCGGAGTGGATCGACGCGGGCGAGAAGCCCGTCAGCCCGATATCCTCCATTTCTGGGCGGCCCGCAGTGGGCCGAGCCCGTCATGCCGAGGAGGTGGGTCCGGTCGTCGGGACCGAGCACGAGGCCGAGCCGGGCCGTGGCCCGGACGAGGCCCTGCCTGCGGGCGAGGCGCTCACCGGTGAGGAGCTGGCCGAGGCGATCGGTGAGGACACCTTCAGGGTGTCGGCGGAGGAGTCCGAGGGGGCTCGGCGGGAGCGCTTCGAGCGCGACGCCCTGGGCTATCTCGATCCGATGTACTCCGCGGCGCTGCGCATGACGCGCAACCCCGCGGATGCGGAGGACCTGCTCCAGGAGGCGTTCGCCAAGGCGTACGCGTCCTTCCACCAGTTCCGTGAGGGCACCAACCTCAAGGCCTGGCTGTACCGCATCCTCACCAACACGTTCATCAACTCGTACCGCAAGAAGCAGCGGGAGCCCCAGCGCACCGCGGCGGAGGAGATCGAGGACTGGCAGCTGGCCAGGGCCGAGTCGCACATGTCGACCGGTCTGCGCTCGGCCGAGACCCAGGCGCTCGACCACCTCCCCGACAGCGATGTGAAGGACGCGCTCCAGGCGATCCCGGAGGAATTCCGGATCGCCGTCTATCTCGCGGACGTAGAAGGCTTTGCGTACAAGGAGATCGCGGACATCATGGGTACTCCCATCGGTACGGTGATGTCCCGGCTGCACCGCGGCCGTCGTCAGCTGCGCGGCATGCTGGAGGACTACGCCCGTGAGCGCGGGCTCGTCCCGGCCGGCAGCGGGGCAGGGCAGGAAGCGAAGGGCTCGGGCTCATGAGCTGCGGCGATCCGCACGAAACCGAGTGTGGCGAGGTCCTCGACCACCTCTATGAATTCCTCGACAACGAGATGGCCGAGGGCGACTGCGCCAAGCTGCGCGTGCACTTCGAGGAGTGCTCGCCGTGCTTGAAGCAGTACGGACTGGAGCAGGCGATCAAGGCGCTGATCAAGCGTTCCTGCGGCTGCGACGACACCCCGACGGACCTGCGCAGCAAGGTGCTGGCCAGGATCGACTCGATCCGGGCCGGGCAGCGCTCGGGCGAGCAGGTGGTCGTCGCGGTGGAGGCGTCGGTCGAGGTGCACGCCGAGTCCGCCCGCCCGGCGCCCAGGCCGGCCCAGACGCCGGCCCCGGAGCACGCGACCGATGAGCCGGGCGTGCGCCCCGGTGCGCCGGTCGAGGCTGGAGCCCCCGCGGAGTAGCCGCGGAGCGGTCCGTACCGTCCGCCGGCGAGGGCGGGCGAAACGGTTCGAGCAGGGAGTTCGACGGCCCCGGGAGCATGCGCTCCCGGGGCCGCTCCCGTTCTGCTCGCATGCGCCGTCACTCGTACGGGTGAGTTGGCGGTGCGCCAACTGCGCCATTGCGCGATCATGCGTCCCCGCGCCCGGACGGCGGCCTATCCTCCTGACGGACGCTCACCGTCGGTCGCCCCGGCGCGCTGAGGCAACACGGGGCCCGGACGCGGGGAGGTCGAGATCGCTACCGACAGTGGAGGCGCGACCCTGCCGCAAGGGGCGGCACGCTACCTGGCGGCCGTCCCGGTGGCCGCCCTGTGCTGCCTGCTGCCGCTGCTGCCCGAGGCCGTCACCCCCGGGGTGCCGCGCTGGCTCGGCCACCCGACGGACTGGCCCAAGGTCGGACTCCTCGGCTTCCTGCACGGCTGCTGGGAGTCGCTCGCCCAGGGCCTGCCGACCCCCTGCTCCCTCCTGCTGCGCCGGCTGCTGCGCCGCCCCGCGCCCACCGGACGGGCACCCTCCCGGCCCGGGGTGAACACCTTCTTCCCGGTGCTGTTCGCCGGGGTGCTGATGCTCCCGCCGGCCGCCGCCGCCCTGGTCGCCGCCCCGGCCGCACTGCTCGGCGGCCCGACCGGCCCGGGCTGCCGCCGGCGCCAGCTGTTCAACGGCTCCCAGCTCGCCCTGTGCGCCTTCGCCTCCTCCGTCGCCTTCCACCTGCTGCGCGGCCCGCAGCTGCTGCTCGGCTCCCGCTTCCCGGCCGCGCTGCTGCCCGGCTTCGCCGCCGTCGCCGCGTTCTGCCTGGTCAACGGGTTGGTGGTGGGCGTCATGGTGGTGCTCAGCGAGGACCGCCCGCTGGTCGAGGTGCTGCGCGGCGCCTGCTCGATGTGCGGGCTGCCGGTGCTGGTGCACGCGGCCGGCGGGCTGATGGTCGCGGTGCTCTGGCAGGGCCCGTACGGGGCGTTCGCCGCGCTGCTGGCCCTGCTGCCGCTGTCCATCTCGGCCTGGGTGTTCGCCCAGGGGCAGCGCGAGCAGGACGCCCACCAGGCCACCGTGCAGTCGCTGGTGCAGGCGGTGGAGATCAAGGACGCGTACACCCGCGGGCACAGCGAACGGGTCGGCCGGGCCTCGGTGCTGATCGCCGGTCAGCTCGGCATGCAGGCCGAGCGGCTGCGCACCCTGCGCTTCGCCGGGATCCTGCACGACGTCGGCAAGCTCGGCGTGGCCACCGAACTGCTGCGCAGAAACGGTCCCCTCAGCGAGGACGAACGCCGGGCCGTGGAGATCCACCCGGTGTACGGGTACGAGCTGGTGCGCGGGATCGACTTCCTCGGCGAGGCCCACTCCGGGATCCTGCACCACCACGAGCGGATGGACGGACGCGGCTACCCCAGCGGACTGGCCGGCGCGCAGATCCCCGAGTTCGCCCGGATCATCTCCGTCGCCGACGCCTTCGACTCGATGACCTCCACCCGCTCCTACCGGCGCGGGCGCCCCGTCGCCGAGGCGGTCGCCGAACTGGAGCGCTGCTCCGGCAGCCAGTTCGACCCGGTGATGGTGCGGGCGCTGATCGACGCGCTGGCCGTGCACGGCTGGCAGCCGGTGGTGCACTCCGAGGACTGCGTACGGTCCGTGCCGGACATCCCGCTCGGGGTGCCCGAGCCGGTGCGGGCCGCGCCCGGCCGGGTGCCCGCCCAGGGCGGGACCGCCCGCGCGGCCGGGCCGTCGTGACCGGCCCCGGGCCCGCGACCGCCGACCGGAGCACCCGCGCCCTCGCGGCGCGCGGCCGCACCGCCCGTGCCGTGCACACGGCCGCCGCCGCGCTGCTGGTGCTCGCGCTCGGCGCGGTCGCGGTGCGCGGGGTCGCCGAGCCGAGGGTCGCGCTGGCGTTCGCCGGGCTGATCGCGCTCGGCGAATGCGTCCGGATCACCCTTCCGGGCGATCGCGAGCAGGCGCCCATCGGCGCGGCCGGCGCGCTGGCGTACGCCCTGCTCGGACCGCTGCGCGGAGTGCCGACCGCGCACGGCACGCTCCAGGTCGTCGCGGTGACCGGCGCCGGCCTGCTGCTGGGCTGGCTGCCCGGCCTCGCCCGGCCGCACGGGCCCGGGCGCCCGCACCGGCGCCCGCCCTGGGCCGACCCGGCCCGCCGCGACAGCGCCGCCCGCCGGCTGCTCGCGGTCGGCTTCGCCGCGGCCGTCTTCCAGCCGCTCTACAACGGCGGCCTGGTCGACCGCTTCTCGCCCGAGGGCCCGGCCTACGGGGCGTTCCTGACCACCGTCGCCGCGTTGGCCGCGCTCTGCGACGCCACCCTGGCGGCGCTGCTGCGCGCCTCGGGCGGGTCCTCGAACCCCCGTCGTCCGCCCCGCGGGCGGGCGGCCGACGGCGGGGCCGGGGCCACCGGACCGCGCTTCCCTGCGGCGCTGGAGGACGAGCTGCGCTCGCTGTTCGGGATCGGCTCGGCGATCGTCGCCACCGGGATGCTGGTCAGCCTGGCGGCCGGCGAGGTCGGGCTGTGGGCGTTGCCGCTGTTCTGCACCCCGCTGCTGCTCGCCCAGATCTCCTTCCGGCGGGCCGCGGCGGTGCGGGCCACCACCGGGCAGACCATCGCCAGCCTGGCCCGGGCCACCGAGGTCGCCGGGTACACCCCGCACGGGCACGCGCGCCGGGTCGCGGACACGGCGTGCGCGCTCGGGCGCGAGCTGGGGCTGGGCACCCGCGAGCTCGCCCTGCTGGAGTACGCCGCGCTGATGCACGACGTCGGCCAGCTGTCCCTGGTCGAGCCGGTGCCGGACGGCGCCACCGCGCTGCTGCCCTGCGACGAGCAGCAGCGCATCGCCCGCCTGGGCAGCGAGGTGATCAGCCGCACCGGGGTGCCCCGGCAGGTCGCCGAGCAGGTCGCCCGACTGGCCGACCCCTGCCCCGGGCCGGTGGCCGGCGACGGGCCGGTGCCGCTCGCCGCCCGGATCATCCGGGTCGCCAACGCCCACGACGACCTGCTCACCGCCGCCCGCGGCCGGGGCCTCGGCGAGGCCGTGGGGCGACTGGAGGCCCTGGAGGTGCTGCGGCTGGGGCGCGGGCGGGTCTACGACGCCAGGGTGGTGGACGCGCTCGCCCGGGTCGGCGGGCAGGGGCGCGGCTGAGCGGCGGGGTCTGGGGGGAGGCAGGGGCGCGGCTGAGCGGCGGCCGGTTCGGGCCCGGAGCGCCGGGATCGGTCGGGCCGCGGTCGGGTCGGGCTGGTCAGGGGTTGAGGAGGCGCGCCGCGGCGGGCAGGCTGGGGAGGGGCGGTCCCCAACCTCGGCGGTGGGGAGCGCGGGCGGGGGCGAGCGTGGTTGGATGCGGTCGTAGCGTGGAACACCGACCCGGAACACCGGGATCCGGGCCCCGTCGAGGACGGAACGGGCCCGGCGGCAGGGGACTTGAGCGGACGACGACGGCAGGGACGAACGTGAGGATCTTCCACCGGGCACGGCACCGGCCGTCCGCCACCTGGCGGCAGACGACCGACCGGGCCTTCACGCTGATCGGCGACGGCCGCTACGAGGACGCCGGCGCCCTGCTGGTGATGGCCGCCGACCTGGAGCCGTGGCTGTCCGACTCCTGGTTCAACCTCGCCCTGCTGCACAAGTTCCGCCGCGACTGGGAACAGGCCCGCTCGGCCGGTCTGCGCGCCGTCGCCCTGCTGGACCGCGAGCACGGCGCCCCCGACTGGTGGAACCTCGGCATCACCGCCACCGCCCTGCAGGACTGGCCGCTGGCCCGCCGCGCCTGGCAGGCGTACGGGCTGAAGGTGCCCGGCGGCCCCGGCGGGGACGGCCCGGTCAGCCTGGACCTCGGCACCACCCCGGTGCGGCTGTCCCCGGACGGCGAGTCCGAGGTGGTGTGGGGCCGGCGGCTGGACCCGGCCCGGATCGAGGTGCTGTCCATCCCGCTGCCCTCCTCCGGCCGGCGCTGGGGCGAGGTGGTGCTGCACGACGGCGCCCCGCACGGCGAGCGGGTCACCGACGGCGTCGCCTACCCCGTCTTCGACGAGATCGAGCTGTGGGCGCCCTCCCCGGTGCCGACCTACGTGGTGCTGCTGCAGGCCGCCACCGCCGGCGACCGGGACGCGCTGGAGCGGCTGGTCGCCGAGGCCGGGTACGCGGCCGAGGACTGGACCTCCTCGGTGCGGCTGCTGTGTCGCGCCTGCTCGGAGAGCCGGATGGCCTCCGACGACGGTGTCGTCGCCCACCACGACCCCCACGACGACGGCGACGCCGCCCACCCCGGCCACCTCAGCCACCTCAGCCAGGGCGGCGCGGCCGGAATGTCCTGGCTGGTCGAGCGCGAGTGCGGGCTCGCCGCCCCGGCGCACCTGGTCCGCACCCTGCTGGACCGCTGGGTCGCGGCTGCCCCCGCAAGCCGGGCTTACCGGGACCTCGAAGAAGTGTGCTGAGTACCCTGGTGAGGTACGCGTAGACCTATGGAAGCGGAAGACATGGCGGAGCAGCACGACCACGAGCACGAGCACGACGTGGAGGGGGCGGCGTCCGAGGCCCCCGCGAAGGTGATCGGTGAGGAGCCCGACCTGACCAAGGGCACCGCGCGTCCGATCACCGTGGTCGGCAACCCCGTCCTGCACCGCGAGGTCAAGGACGTCACCGCGTTCGACGGCGAACTGTCCGCGCTGATCGACGACATGTTCCAGTCGATGTACGCCGCTGAGGGCGTCGGCCTGGCCGCCAACCAGATCGGCGTCGACCTCAAGGTCTTCGTCTACGACTGCCCGGACGACGAGGGCGTGCGCCACATCGGCCACGTGATCAACCCGAAGCTGGAGGAGTACCCGGCCGGCCGGCGCCGGGAGCTCGACGACAGCAACGAGGGCTGCTTGTCCGTCCCCACCGCCTACGCCGAGCTTCCCCGCCCGGACTACGCGGCCGTGACCGGCGTCGACAAGGACGGCAACGCCATCCGCGTCGAGGGCACCGGCTTCTTCGCCCGCTGCCTCCAGCACGAGACCGACCACCTGTACGGGACCCTCTACATCGACAAGCTGTCGAAGCGGGACCGCAAGGACGCCCTGAAGCAGATGGCCGAGGGCACCCCGAAGTACGCGACGGTGCCGAACGCGTAGTCACGCCACGCGTGTAGTGACACCGAACGTGTAGTCGCGTCGAACGTGCAGCACCGAACGCCGCCGCCCCGTACGGGAGTTCCGTACGGGGCGGCGGCGTGTCCGGTCAGGCCGGGACGAAGAGCCACTCCGGGCCGTACGTGAAGCGGGGGTTGGCGGGCGGCCCGACGTCCGCGAGCTGCCGGGCGAGGCCCCCGAGGGAGCCCGTCATCCCGACCGCCCGACCGATGGCGGAGGCGTCACCCCGCCACGCCCTCTCCAGGGCGCGGAGCATGTCGCCGTAGTGCCGGTCGAACGTCCGCAGGAGTTCGCCGGTGGCCTGGTCGGGCTCGATGCCCGGGTGGTCCGCCCAGCCGCCCTCGGGCACTCGGCCGGGTGAACGCCGGGCGGGGCCGGGGGAGTTGCCCGCCGCTGCGGGGAGTCGCCCGCTACCGCGCGGGTGCGTCCAGGGCGGAGGAGATGGTGGCGAAGGCACGGTCGGTGAGGGCGGCCGGGTCGTCCGTGCCGTTGCCGTCGCTCCACTGCTGGAGCACGACGTCGAAGGCGGTCAGGGCCGTCCCGACGGTGAGGCGGGGGTGGAGGTCGGCGGCCGGGTCCAGGCCGAGCCGGGCGGCGAGTTCGGCGGCCAGGTCCTCGCGCCACTGCGCCTGGCGCTCCAGGAAGCGGGCGCGCAAGGCGGGCGTGCCCAGGATCAGCCGCACCACCGGCAGGGTCCGGCCGGCGTCGTGGCCGGCGCAGGCGTCGAGGGCGGCCCAGACGGTGTGCCGCAGCGCGGCGGAGGGGCGTTCGCCGGGCGGGCGTCCGGCCAGTTCGGCGCGCATGACGTCGCCCAGCTCCGCCAGGAACTGGACGACCACGTCCTCCTTGGAGGCGAAGTAGCGGAAGAACGTCCGCTTGGACATGCCGGCGGCGGCCGCGATCTCGTCGACGGTGACCGCGTCGAACCCCTGCTCGGCGAAGAGGCCCAGTGCGGTCCTGGTCAGTTCGTCGGCGACGAGCCGGCGCTTGCGCTCGGCCAGGCTCGGGGAGGGGAGGGGGTTCATGGGAGTGGATGTTACACGCGGGGGCTTCTTCGGCGCTCGATGCCTGTCTTGACACTTGGTGACACGAAGGGCAACGTGTGACGCATGACGAAGCGCCAGGCATGGAGTGCCGAACGGATTCCTGACCAGACGGGGCGGGTGTTCGTCGTCACCGGGGCGAACAGCGGCCTCGGACTGGCGACCACCCGCGCCATCGCCCGTCGCGGCGGCCGGGTGGTTCTCGCCGTACGTGACGAGGAGAAGGGTCGGCGGGCGGTTGCGGAGATCGCTGCCGGGCAGCCGCAGGCGCGACCGGAGGGGCGATTGGAGGGGCGATCGGAGGGGCGTCTGGAGGTGCGCCGGCTCGACCTGGCCGACCTGGACTCCGTGCGCGCCTTCGCCGAGCGGCTGCGCGCGGACGGCGTCCGCCCGGACGTCCTGGTGAACAACGCCGGGGTGCTGGCACCGCCGCGCACGCTCAGCCCGCAGGGGCACGAGCTCCAGTTCGCCGCCAACCACCTCGGGCACTTCGCGCTCACCGGGCTGCTGCTCGACCTGCTGGCGGCGGGGCCCGACTCCCGGGTGGTCACGGTGAGTTCGGCCAACCACCGGCAGGGGCGGATCTTCTTCGAGGACCTCACCGGCGAGCGTGCCTACTCCCCGATGGGCTACTACAACCAGTCGAAGCTCGCCAACGCCGTGTTCGGGTGGGAGCTGCACCGGCGGCTGGCCCTGGCCGGCAGCCCCGTCCGCAGCGTGCTCGCCCACCCCGGCTACGCGGCCACCAACATCCCGGCCCGCTCGGTCGGAATGGTGAAACTGCTCTTCGGGTGCATCCTGCTCCCGCTCGCCCAGTCCTCGGAGCAGGGCGCGCTGCCCCAACTGTTCGCGGCCACCGAAGCGGGGGCGACGAGCGGGCAGTTCATCGGACCGGGCGGGATGGGGGAGCTGCGCGGGGCGCCGAAGGTGGTCCAGCTGGCCCCGAGGGCCGTCGAGATGGAAACCGGGCGACGGCTGTGGGAGCTGTCGGAGCGGCTGACGGACGTCCGGTTCGGACTGCCGGCGGGTGCCTGAGCCTGGGGCCCGGCCCCGCCCGGTGAGCGTCGGGGTGCCGGGGTGCCGGGTGCCGGGTGTCGGGCGTCAGGGTTCGGTGACGGGCGTCAGGGTTCGGTGACGAGCGTTCGAAGGGAGCGCAGCAGGGCCTCGGCCTCGGCGGCGGGCAGGGCGGACAGGAAGCGCTGTTCGGCCTCGATCTGGACGCGTTCCGCCCGGTGGAGCAAGTTCCGCCCTTCCGGGGTGAGTTGGACGATGTTCTTGCGGCGGTCCTCGGCGCTGCGGCGGCGCTCCGCGAGGGCCTTGGACTCCAGGCCGTCGACCAGGGTGACCATCGTGGTCCGGTCGACGCCCAGCCTGGCGGCCGCCTCCTGCTGGGAGAGTGGCACGTCGGGGGCGAGCACGGCGAGTACGGCCAGTTCGCGGCCGTCCAGGCCGAGGGGTGCCAGCGCCTGGGCGGACGCCTCCGCGTAGCGCAGGTGGGCGCGCTTGAGCAGGTAGCCGAGGCGGGTCGACAGGAGGTCGTCGGGGCTTGCGTCGCTGGTCATGGGGGTCAGGATATCTCCGTGCGATTGATGGTCAGTGATGCTGATGATTTGCTAGGCTGATGAATATGAGTCAACTCGCCTTACCCGCTGTCACCTTCGGCATCAAGACCACCCCCATGCGGGTCCCCTACGCGGACATCCTCCGCGTCTGGCGGGAGGCCGACGACCTGCCCGAGATCGCGGACGCCTGGCTGTGGGACCACCTGATGCCCGTCGCCGGTCCCAAGGACGGCGAGGTGTTGGAGGGCTGGACCCTGCTCAGCGCCCTCGCCGCCCGCACCACCCGGCTCCGGCTCGGCCTGCTGGTCACCAGCAACCGCCTCCGGCACCCCGCGCTGCTCGGGAAGATGGCCACCACGGTCGACGTCATCTCCGGCGGGCGCCTCGTCATGGGCCTGGGCGTCGGCGGCACCCACCAGCCGGCCGGGGCCGGGGGGATCGCGGGGGACAACCCCGCCCTGGCGGAGTACGCCGGGTACGGATTCGACCTGGTGCCGCCCGGTGAGGGCATCGACCGGCTCGCCGAGACCGTCGAAGTGCTGCGGGGCATGTGGACCGAGGACGTCTTCGACCACGACGGCCGGTACTACCGGCTGACCGGCAACCGGAACGAACCCAAGCCCGTCCAGCGCCCCGGGCCGCCGATCCTCATCGGAGGCTGGGGGACGCGGCTGCTGCGGCTGGTCGCCGAACAGGCCGACATCTGGAACGTCCCGGGGCCTCCGCACAACGGCGTCGAGCGCGTCGTCGAGCGCAGTCGCGTCCTCGACGCCCACTGCGCGGCGATCGGCCGCGACCCGCTAACGATCACTCGCTCCGTGCAGTACATCGTCTCGTACGACGACCCGGCCGGGGATCGTGCCACCATCGCCGAACTGATCGCGGCCGGCTTCAACCACCTCGTGCTGAGCCTGCGCAGCCCGTACCCGGCGGGCGCGGCCCGGTGGCTGGTGGAGGAGATCATCCGGCCGCTGCAGCGCGGATGACCGTGAGCACCACTGCCGAGGTGTGCGCGGGAAGCCGACGGGGCCGGCTTCCCGCACACCGGGCCGGCTCGGCGACCGGGGCGACCGCGACGGCGGCGGCGTCGTCGTCGGAGGGCCGCGTCTCATCGGGATCAACCCCGATCCTCCCCTGACCCGCTCCTGAGGGCGCATCAGGACCACTGTCGGGTCTGCGCCACTCCGCCCGGAGGAAGGGGAGTTCGGGTGGTGGCTCCACTGCTCCGGCGAATTCACGAGACCGCTGTCGGCAGGTGATGCGAGACTCGGCCCCATGAAGCCCAATGATCCCAAGGATGACCTGCACCGCTACCTCAAAGCAGCCCGCGAAGCCATCGTCTGGAAGCTGGACGGACTGTCCGAGTACGACATCCGCCGCCCCCTGACGCCGACCGGCACCAATCTCCTCGGCCTCGTCAAGCACCTCGCCAGCGTCGAGCTCGGGTACTTCGGCCCGACCTTCGGCCGCCCGCACAACGAATCCCTCCCCTGGCACGAGGAGGACGCCGAGCCCAACTCGGACATGTGGGCACCCGCCGACGAGTCGCGCGAGGACGTCCTCGGCCTCTACCGCCGCGCCTGGGCGCACGCGGACACGACGATCGAGGCGCTACCGCTCGACGCGATGGGCCACGTCGCCTGGTGGGGCGACAACGGAGACGTGACGCTTCAGCGGATCATGCTGCACATGACGGCCGAGACGAACCGGCACGCCGGCCACGCCGACATCGTCCGCGAGCTGATCGACGGCAAGGCCGGTATGCGGAAGGACAACAGCAACATGGATGGCGGAGACGAGGCCTGGTACCAGGACTACCGGAACCGGCTGGAGGCGTCCGCCAAGGAGGCTCAGGCCAAGCAGGGCTGAGCCCGCCCCCGATGCCGCCCTGTGCGGGCAGCAGCCCCAGCCCTGCGCCCCGGATCGGGAGGAGCGCGGCTGACGCGGTGCGCGGGAAGCCGGCGGGGCCGACTCCCCGTGCACCAGTGCGGTGTCCCGCCCGGCGTCTGCGCCGAGCGGGGGCTCATGCCGGGGCCCTACTGCTGCGGCATCGGCTCCAGGACGAAGCCGCGGACCGGCACGTCATCGGCGGGCGGGCCGTAGGCGGGGCCCTCCGGCGCCTTTTGCTGCTTTCGGTACCACGCGACCAGTTGTGCGTACCGGGGGTCGACCCACTCTTCCACCGGAGTACCTCCTGTCGGTTGCTCGGCAGGGTATGCCGCTCAGGCCACCTTCGGTTTGTGGCACGGGTGTTCGGGCTTCGGCATCGGTTTGATCGGCCCGTCCTTGGCGGGGGGCGTGCTGGCGGCTCGCGGCGACCGTCACCAGGCTGTCGTCGTCGGGGGCCCGCCACAGGTCCGGGTCGACGTGGAAACCGGCCGCGCGGATGGCGTCCTGCGTGTGCTGGAGGATGTCCGGGTCGTAGTTCTGGGCGCCGTACCCCGGGCTGTGGTGGACGAACTCCCCGAAGCGCGTGCAGAGGTCCGCGTAAGCCTCGGTGTGTTGGGTGAGGGCGTGCCAGCCCTCGTCCACGATGCGGCTCGGAGCGATGGCGATGTCGCGTCGGAGCGCGCCCGTGGCGACGAAAGCGACCGCCTCTCGGGCGATCCGCTTGGCCATCGGGACCTTCGTGCCGCGGTTGTTGTCTGAGTTCTCGCCAGGCCGTCTCCTCCGTGGCCGCGCCGCGAGCGGCTTCCAGGAACTCGGCTTCGGCTTCGTCCGATATTCCGAGCGCCGTCAGGATGAGGTCCACGTCCTGCACGCTGGGGAGAGCCTTGCCGGTTTCGATCTTCGAGAGCTTGGCCGGAGACATGGAAGCCCTGCGGGCGACGGTCTCGGCTGTTCTGTCCGAGGCGATCCGCAGCGTCCGCAGGGCTTTGCCCAGTTCTTTGTGCTGATCTCTGCTCAACCCGCCGAGTACTCCCCGAACGGTACGGCGTTGGCCAGCGCGATCTCCCGGTACCGCTGGTACTCGTCGAGACGGTTGTCGGGCAGTAGTTCCGCGCCGATGAACTGCCCTGCGTCGGTGTAGCGCATCCGGTAGACCTGGGCGTCGTCGAACAGCCAGCAGTCGTGGCCGGGCAGGCCGGCCACATTCTGCTGGGGGCGACGGAGTTCAGAGCCGGTGGGTGGTGATGGTGATCGGGTGGGCGGTCCAGTCGGTCATGTCGCCGACGTAGAGGGTGACGGACCAGCGGCCGCTGCGGGAGAGGCACTCCGCGACGCCGTTGCCGCCGCCAGGGCCGATGCAGAGACGGATGAAGTCCCGGTGGGCCGCGCGGACCGGGCGCCGGCGGACGTGGTCCCAGAGGACCGGCAGCGCGTGGTCGAGGCTCGGGAACGCGGTGGGCAGCATGATGCCGGTGATCCGGGCCCGGACGGCGCTCACGCGGCGACCGCCTCGGCGGAGGCGGTGATGTGGCACCAGATGAACTTGCCGATCCCGCCCCTGCGCGGGCAGCAGCCCCACTCGGAGGCCAACTCCTGGACGAGGAGCAGCCCCCGGCCGGTCTCGGAGCTGGTGGAGGTGGGCCGGAGCGAGGGCTTCTCGCTGTCGGCGTCGTGCACCTCGATGCGGAGGGTGGCGGGGGCGGGGAGCTGGAGGCGGATGAAGACCAGGCGGTCGCGCGGGGCGCGGGCGTGCTGGACGGAGTTGGTGACCAGCTCGGAGAGGATCAACTCGCCGGTGGGGAGGAGGGGTTCGGCGGAGGGGTGGGGGAGGAGGAACTCGCGGAGCTCCTGGCGGGCGTTGCGGGGGGACTTGGGGTGTCGGGGGAGCCAGCAGGTCTGTTCGCGCATGGCAGGGCCACCTCTGGAGTGTGCAGGTGAGAGTGGTGAAGGGGCATGGGAATGCCCGGGAGGTGAGCCCGCCATGATCACTCTTTGTGTCGGGCCCCACTACTCCAGGTAGCATGCACCCGTGCTGATGCAGACTGCAAGCGAAACAAATGCAACGATGCAGATAGGCTCCCGCTGGAATGACGGATCGTCACAAGGCAAACTGAGGGAGGCCAGGGAGAGGATTTGTACATGGCTGACGAGCTGAGGCCGACCGTGCGTGCTCGCCGACTCGGCTCCGAGCTTCGCCGTCTCCGCGAGGTCGCGGGCAAGGGCACCGAAGACGCAGCGAAGGCTCTGGCTTGCTCCCGCGCCAAGATCAGCCGCATAGAGACCGGGGCATCCGGCGTTCGCCGGCTGGATCTGGGGATCTTGCTGGACCTCTACGGCGTGGTCGGGGCGGAACGTGACGCGCTCGAGAGGTTGTCCAGGGAGAGCAAGAAGCGGGGCTGGTGGCACGACTACGGCGACACGATCCCGTCGGCGTACGTAGACGTTCTCGGGCTCGAAGACGATGCCCGGTACATCCGCATGTGGCAGACCATGGTTGTGCCGGGCCTGTTGCAGACGAGGCGCTACGCCCGGGCCCTGCTGGAGGCCAATCCCGCCGCGGTGCGCCCGGAGCGGATCGACCAGTTGGTCGAGATTCGGATGGGGCGGAAGGAAGTGCTCGCGAAGCCGGACCCGGCCCGCTTCTGGGCGATCATCTGGGAGCCAGCACTCAGGTGTCCGGTGGGAGGGGCGGACGTTCATCGTGAGCAGCTGACGTACTTGATCGAGACGGCGAAGCTGCCGAACGTGACCCTGCAAGTGGTGCCACTGGATGTCGGTGCAACCGCTGGTGCGTGCGGTGCCTTCGTGATGTACGGCTTCTCCGATTCGCCCACTCCAGGGGCAGTGTTCCTGGAGACGCTGACGAGCAGCCACTACCTGGAGCAGCAGGGTGAGCTGGACGGCTACGGGCTGGTCTTCGAGTATCTGCGATCGGCCGCCCTGGACCCGGTGAAGTCGCTGGATATGATCGCGGCGATTGCGGCGGAGATGTGACGACGAGATCAAAAGAGGTGTGAGCACATGACTGTGCCAGAGATCGCCGCTCGGGGTTGGTGGAAGAGCAGCTACAGCGCCCAGGCGAACGAGTGCGTGGAGACCGGGCAGTTGGTGCGAGGCGGAATAGCCGTCCGGGACTCCAAGGACCCGGACGGCCCGGTTCTGCTGTTCGCAGGTGAGGTGTGGGCCGACTTCCTCTCCGGGGTCAAGGGCGGGGAGTTTTCGACCGTCCGTTACCTCAGCTGAGGTTGTCGTACCAGAAGAAGAGCGTCCGCAGGACCACGCCCGGGCCGCCGGCGCCGAAGGCGATCACCATGGACTGGGCGACCGCGACATCCGTCGGGTCGATGCCCTGGGACCAGGTGACCTTGGCATCCAGGCCGGGGATGGTGCGGCCGGGGGCGTAAGCCCGGTAGGTGCCCCGGGCGTGGGCGATGAGATGGCCGTTGCGGCGCAGCTCCGCCTTGCGCAGGCTGGTGGACCGGAGTTCGTAGCTGCGGTCACCGACAACAGCCGTGCGGGTCCGGCCCTTCCGGCTGGTCGGCACGGGGTGGCCGTTGACGTTCATCGCGCCGTGGTCGCGGTCGGGCACCACGGTGACGGTGGGCATTCCCGCCCCCTGGACCTTGGCCACGACGGACGGCCAGCGGTCGTGGCTGACCTGGATCGGCCCGAACGGGCCGTCGATCACGCGTTGTTGGAGCTTGGGCATGTCTGGGCTACCCCCGTATACCGAGAACCGACAGCGGAGCTGCCGTGGGACGGCAGCTCCGCTGTCTTGCTGAACGTTGTCGATCTAGAAGTCGTCGTCGAAGGCGACGGTGCCCTCGACGGCCACCTGGTACGCCGACACCCGGCGCTCGAAGAAGTTGGTCAGCTCCTGCACGTTCTGGAGCTCCATGAACCCGAACGGGTTGGTCGACCCGTAGCGGATCGGCATCCCGAGGCGGGCCAGGCGCTGGTCCGCCACGGCCTCCAGGTACTGGCGCATGGAGTCGGTGTTCATCCCGGTGAGACCGTCGCCGCAGAGGTCCTGGGCGAACTGGAGCTCGGCCGCGACGGCCTCCTCCAGCATCTCCGTGACCTGCTTGGCCATCTCGTCGTCGAAGAGGTCGGGCTCCTCCTCGCGGACGGTGTCCACGACCGACATGGCGAAGTCCATGTGCATGGACTCGTCGCGGAACACCCAGTTGGTGCCGGTCGCCAGCCCGTGCAGCAGGCCCCGGCTCCGGAACCAGTACACGTAGGCGAACGCGCCGTAGAAGAACAGGCCCTCGACGCACGCCGCGAAGCAGATCAGGTTGAGCAGGAACGCCCGCCGATCCTCCTTCGTCTGCAGCGAGTCGATGTGGTCGACCGCGTTCATGTACTTGAAGCAGAACTGGGCCTTCTGGTGGATGGAGGGGATGTTCTCCACCGCGGCGAAGGCCGCGTTGCGGTCCTCCGGGTCCGGAAGGTAGGTGTCGAGCAGCGTCAGGTAGAACTGGACGTGCACGGCCTCCTCGAACAGCTGACGGCTCAGGTACAGCCGCGCCTCCGGGGAGTTGATGTGCTTGTAGAGGCTCAGCACCACGTTGTTCGCGACGATCGAGTCACCGGTCGCGAAGAACGCCACGAGCCGGCCGATCAGGTGGCGCTCGCCCTCGCTCAGCTTCGCCAGGTCGGCGACGTCCGAGTGCAGGTCCACCTCCTCGACGGTCCAGGTGTTCTTGATCGCGTCGCGGTACCGGTCGTAGAACGACGGGTAGCGCATCGGGCGCAGGGTCAGCTCGAAGCCGGGGTCGAGCAGCATCTTGCGGTCGTCGGCAGTCATTACTGGCAGGCCTCGCAGGACTCGGGGTTCTCCAGGGAGCAGGCCAGCGCGGCCTCTTCCTCGGGGGTGAGCGTGGGGGTGCCCACAGGAATCGTGCCCGTCGGCACGGGCGCGGCGGCGCGGGCGGCGCCCGAGGCGGCCTGGGCGATCCGGGTCGCGGGGCGCGAGCGCAGGTAGTAGGTGGTCTTGAGACCGACCTTCCACGCGTAGGCGTACATCGAGCTGAGCTTGCCGATGGTCGGCGCCGCCATGAACAGGTTCAGCGACTGGCTCTGGTCGAGGTACGGCATGCGGGCCGCGGCCAGGTCGATCAGGGCGCGCTGCGGCAGCTCCCACGCGGTGCGGTACAGCGAGCGGACCTCCTCCGGCAGCCAACCCAGCTCCTGCACCGAGCCGTTGGCGTCGCGCAGGGCGTCGCGGGTCTGCTGGTCCCAGACGCCGAGCTCCTTGAGTTCGCGCACCAGGTACGGGTTGACCTGGAGGAACTCGCCCGACAGGGTCTCGCGCTTGAACAGGTTGGACACCTGCGGCTCGATGCACTCGTACACGCCGGCGATGGACGCGATGGTCGCGGTCGGGGCGATCGCGAGCAGCAGCGAGTTGCGCAGGCCGGTCTCGGCGATGCGGGCGCGCAGCGCCGTCCAGCGGTCGGTCCACTGCGGGGCCGCCGTCGGGAAGTGGTCGATGTGCAGCTCGCCGCGGGCGGCGCGGGTCTCGCCGTACGCCTCGTGGCGGCCCAGCTGCTCGGCCAGGTCGGCGGAGCGCTCGTAGGCGGTGAGCATGATGCGCTCGGCGATCAGCGTGGAGAGCCGGGCGGCCTCGGCGGAGTCGAAGTCGATCCGCAGCTTGAAGAAGACGTCCTGGAGGCCCATCACGCCGAGGCCGACCGGCCGCCAGCGGGAGTTGGAGGTGCCGGCCTCGGTGGTCGGGTAGAAGTTGATGTCCACCACGCGGTCGAGGAACGTCACGGCGGTGCGGACGGTGGCGTCGAGGCGCTCCCAGTCCATGGCGTTGACCAGGTCGTCGGCGGAGGCGCCGGCGGCCACGTGGGCACCGAGGTTGACCGACCCGAGATTGCAGACGGCGGTCTCGGAGTCGTCCGTGACCTCCAGGATCTCGGTGCACAGGTTGGAGGAGTGCACCGTGCGGCCCGGCAGGGCGGTCTGGTTGGCGGCGCGGTTGGAGGCGTCCTTGAAGGTCATCCAGCCGTTGCCGGTCTGCGCCAGGGTGCGCATCATGCGGGCGTACAGGGTCTGTGCCGGGATGGTGCGGACGGCCTTGCCGGCCAGCTCGGCCTTGCGGTACGCCTCGTCGAACTCGGCGCCCCACAGGTCGACCAGCTCGGGGACGTCGGCCGGGGAGAACAGCGACCAGTCCTGGTCGGCGTTCACGCGGCGCATGAACTCGTCCGGGATCCAGTGCGCCAGGTTCAGGTTGTGGGTGCGGCGCGCCTCCTCACCGGTGTTGTCGCGGAGCTCCAGGAACTCCTCGATGTCGGCGTGCCAGGTCTCCAGGTAGACGCAGGCCGCGCCCTTGCGGCGGCCGCCCTGGTTGACGGCGGCGACCGAGGAGTCGAGGGTGCGCAGGAACGGCACGATGCCGTTGGACTTGCCGTTGGTGCCGCGGATCAGGCTGCCGCGCGAGCGGATGCGCGAGTACGACAGGCCGATGCCGCCGGCGTGCTTGGAGAGGCGGGCGATCTGCGCGTAGCGGTTGTAGATCGAGTCCAGGTTGTCCAGCGGCGAGTCCAGCAGGTAGCAGCTGGACATCTGCGGGTGCCGGGTGCCGGAGTTGAAGAGCGTCGGCGAGGAGGTCAGGTACTCCAGGCGGCTCATCAGGCCGTACAGCTCGGACACCTCGCGCACCGACTGCTCGGAGTCGCCGACCGCCAGGCCGCAGGCGACGCGGAGCAGGAAGTGCTGCGGGGTCTCGATGACCTTGCGGGTGATCGGGTGGCGCAGCAAGTAGCGGGACTGCACGGTGCGCAGGCCGAAGTACTCGAAGCGGTCGTCGCCCTTGGTGTCGATGAGCGCGTCGAGGGTGTCGGCGTGCTTGGCGACGAAGGCGGCGGTGGTGTCGCCGATCAGGCCCTCGGCGTGGCCGACGGCGATCGAGGCGGAGAAGGAGACCGAGCCCTGGCCGTTCGCCTCGTCGACGATCTCCAGGGCGAGCAGACGGGCCGCCAGCTTCGAGTACTGGGGGTCCTCGGCGATCATCGACGCGGCGGCGTCCACGGCCAGCCCGCGCAGCTCGGCGAAGTCCGAGCCGGCGTGGCGGCCGCGCAGCGCGGCGGCGGCGACATGGCCGGGGTCGACCTCGGTGAGGTCGGCGCTGCGGTCGGTGAGCAGCCGCAGGAGCGCGCCGCCGGGGTCGGAGACCGTCGGGTCGACAAATGCGGTACCGGTGCCCTGGGCGGGCAGGGTGACTGAGGCAGCGGTGGTCAAGGCGCTCTCTCCTGGCGGCGATCGGCGGCGTGATCGGGGTCACCCGGGCCGATGTGGGCAGGGGAGCACGGCGCGAACGCAAAAAGCGTCGCGCGAGGTGTCTCCCCGGCCCGCCCGCGAGGCCCGGAGGGGTCGTTCTGGTGCCGGCGCGGCCTCTGCGGGAGGGCCGTGGCGCACACTGTTCGGCAGGTACTCGGACTCGCGGTACGGCTGCTGGAGCCGCCCGCACACCGCTGCGGGGCAGTCCCGGAATCGCACCGGGTTCCCCTGCATCGACAGCAGAAGCGAGCATACATGTAGTGGTGTCTCCTCGATGCGACACCACATGTAGTGCGGCGTGGCGTGTTGGCGCGATGACCTGCGGTGCCCGGGCGGGTGATGGTTCGTGGTCTTCCGAGGGCTGGAGTGGCGCCCGGGAGGCGATGCGGCGGCCCACCGGGCGCCCCGGATCCGCGCGTCGGACGCCCCCGGTCCGGGCGCCGCGCGTCCTGGTTTCGCCACGGAACGGTCACCGGGCCTCGGGGCGCCCGGGGGGATGCCCTACGATCTGGGCGCATGAGCGACGGAACTGGCGTACCTGGGCACGGACCGCAGGGGACGCCTCCCGCCGGGCCGGGGGGCGCACAGAATCAGCAGCCGGCGGTACCGGGTCCGGTACCGCCACCGAGCGGCGGCTTCGGCCCGCCGCCGGCCTCCTACGGGCCGGTGGCACCGCCCGGGCAGCCGTTCTCGCAGCCCGTCCCGCCGGTGCCCCAGCCGGTTGCCCAGCCGGTCCAGCCGCCGGCCCCGCAGCCGCAGTGGCAGCAGCAGCCTCCCCAGCAGCCGGCTCCGCCGCAGCCCGTCCCGCCGCAGCGCGTCGAGCCGGACTGGGAGGCGTTGGCGAACCGCAACGAGGCCGACGGCAAGCGCAAGCGCCGGGTGAAGGTCATCGGCATCGTGGCCGCCGTCGTCCTGGTGGGCGGCGCGGTCGCGGGCGGCGTGCTGCTCCTCGGCAAGAAGGACGACCCGAAGAAGCCCGGCGGCGGTGCGGTCTCCACCGCCTCGACCAAGCCGACCCCCGGTCCGTCGAGCGCGAGCGGGACCCCGGGCGGCCAGCCGGACGACCCGTCGAAGCCGATCTGGGAGGCTGCCACCGACCCGGCGCCGCAGGACGCGGGGGCGCTGTTCTCCGCCCTGCAGGTGACGGTCAACGGCGCGACCTGGAACCGGACCGTGGTCTCGCTGGACCAGCCCTGCTGGGACGGCAACTCCACCACCGGCGGGCTGGGCAAGATCCTCGGCGACCAGGGCTGCCAGAAGGTGCTCCGGGCGACGTACGTCTCCGGCGACAGCGCGGTGACCGTCGGCGTGGCGGTCTTCGACCACAAGATCCAGGCCGAGACCGCGATGAAGAACTTCGCCGGTCAGCTCAAGGGCCTCCCCGCGCCGGGCGCGCCGGCGTTCTGCGCCAGCCCCGGCTGCACCGGCACCCACGGCAGTCTGGGCCGGTACGCCTACTTCACCGTCGAGGGCACGGCGAAGGGCGGCAACACCCCCGACGCCACCGCGACCGCGGCGTCCTCCGGGTTCGCCGAACACGTGAAGGGCCAGCTGCTCCAGCGGGCCAAGGCGGCGGGCTCCGCCACGCCCGGTTCGCAGGGCACGTCGGCGGCCACCCCGACCGGCTGACCCGTCGTGACACCCCGGCGGCGGAGCCGTTCGCCGGGGCCGGGGGAGTGTGGCAGGCTCTCGTCGGAGTGAGTCGTACGCGTGTTCCGGTTGCGTCCGTGGGGGTCGGTACCGGCGAGCAACCGGAGGAGCGGTCGTGGCCCTGCCCAGAGCCCTGCGCGGCAAGTCGGCCGTCCTGGCCGCGGCCGGCATCGTGGTCGTCGCGGGCAGCCTCGTGCTGCTGGACCGCGACGACCGGACCGACGTCGGACCGCCCGTCCGGGTACCGGTGTCGGTCGGCGCCCCCGGCCGGACCCTGCCGCCGGACGTGGGCCGGGACCTGCTGGCCCGGGACGCGCAGGCCTCGCCGAACGCCCGCGCCGTCCAGCAGTTCCTCGCGGACCTGGAGGCCCAGGCCCGGACCGGGCACAGCGGCGGCACGGTGGTCGGCCAGCACGTCGAGGCGCACAACGAGCGCGACAACCCCGGGTACGGCGACTACCGGGGCACCAAGCAGGTCGGCTACTACTACAGGAAGGCCGCCGACATCACCGGCCGGCTGCCCGGCTTCATGGAGACCGACCTCGGCCCCGGCTACGGCCAGAACGCCTGGGGCGTCGGCAACCCGCGCTCCTACTCGGCCGGCCGCTGGCCCACCTGCCGGGCCGGCTGGCAGTACACCGACGACGCCGTCGACCTGATGGCCGCCGTCTGGTCCGGCCACCCGCGCGCCGACGACGGCTCCTACGACAGCGCCGGCGTCCAGCACAACTGCGACGGCAGCACCACCGAACTGCCGGACAACGGCGGGGCCCCGGCCGGGATCGTCGGCATGTCCTTCCACGAGCCCTACCCCGGATCCGACGTCAAGTCCTTCGACCGGGTGCTCTGTTCGAACTCCCCGGCGGCCACCGACCCGGGCTGGTTCGGCCGGGTCGTGGACGCCGCGGGCGACACCCCCGAATACCGCGCGCTGATCACCGACCTGTCCTACCTGGCCGACCACCTGGAGTACCTGGCCGCCCACGGCGTGCCGGTGCTGCTGCGCCCGTACCACGAGATGAACGTCAAGGACTGCTCCAGCCGGTTCTGGTGGGCGGGCCAGAAGCCAGCCGACTACCAGGCGCTGTGGCGGATCACCTACAAGTACCTGGTGGAGACCAGGGGCCTGCACAACCTGCTGTTCGTCTGGACGCCGGTGTCCTGGGACGGCGCCCCGGGGATGGACCCGTGGGACTACTACCCGGGCAGCCAGTACGTCGACGTGGTCGGGGTGGACGACTACAGCGGCAGCCCGGCGCACCCGATCGGCACCGGCGAGGTGTGGACCAAGCGCTACTACGACGGGCTCGCCGCCTACGGCAAGCCGCGGATGCTCGCCGAGTCCTTCGCCGTGCCCGTCAACTCCCGCCAGCCGGACACCCTGCGGCGCACCCCCTGGACGATCTGGACGGTCTGGGGACAGGCGCTCACCGCCGACAACCTGGCCCCGGACCAGCCGGGCAACTCCGGCGCGGACGTCAACGCCACCTACCACAGCCCCCTGGCGATCACCGGCGGCTCCGGCCAGTCCGGCGGGAGCATCGACTGGAGCGGGCTACACGTCCGCTGAGCCGTCGGGATCGGTCGGCGGGACCCGTCTGCCGGGATCCGTCTGCCGGATCCGTTGAGCGGGCTGGATTCCGGGTCCGTTGCGCCGTGTGGCATCCTGTGGCGGCGAAACCGAGGGCGGGCGGGCGGACGGTCGGCAGAAGGCCGAAGGGGTGGGGTACGGGGATGACACAGACGCGTCCGATGCGTGGGGCCGGTGGCCTGGCGATCGGCTGGGGCGTGGTGCTGCTCGGCTGGGCGGCCTACAACTGCTTCGGCCAGGTCGGCTTCGCGACCTACCTCAAGGGCATCTTCTACTACGGCGGGACCTCGGTGGACGCCGAGACCGGAAGCCTCAACTACGGCCTGCTGTACCTGCTCTCGGGCCTCCTGCTGCTGCGCGGGCGCAACTGGGCGCTCGGCGTCGCGGCGGGCGTGGCCCTGGTCGAGGGCTACAACCGGGTGCGCAGCCTGACCGGTGCGCTGCTGGACAAGCCGCAGCGGGAGTGGTTCACCGGGACGACCGAGGGCGAGCTGAAGCTCGCGACCTTCGCGCTCGGCGTGGTCGTCACCGCGGCGCTGATCGTGCTGCTCGCCCGCTCCTCGTGGCGGGAGCGGCCGGAGACCGCGTCGGCCGGGGCGCCCTGGCCGGTCGTGCAGACCGCCCCGTCCGCCCCGCAGCCCGCGCCGTACGGCTCGCCGCAGCCCGGATGGCCGCAGCAGCAGTCGGCCCAGCCGTCGTGGTACCAGCAGCCGGCTGCACCCCAGCAGCCCCAGCAGCCCCAGCCCGCCGCGTGGCCGCCGGCGCAGCCCCTGCCCCAGCAGGTGCCGCCGCCCGGTGGGTACGCCCAGCAGCCGCCGCCCCAGGCGGCGCCGGGGTACCAGCCGACCGTGGCCCAGCAGCAGTGGCCCGCGGCCGGCCAGCCGGCACCCGGTCAGCCGCCCGCGGGTCAGCCGGCCACGGGCCCGGTGGCCCCCGGCCCGGTCGTGCCGCCGCCCGCCGACGCCCCGCCGGCGAACCGGCCGCCGCAGGCCTGACCGCCCACCGACCACCCGTGCCCCGCCCGGGGCCGGACCGAGACCAGACGAGGAACGAGTTCCGCCATGACAGCGACAGCCCCCGCGCGGACGGTGCTCACCACCTCCCGCGAGGCCGCCCGGCTCGCCGAGCGACAGATGTCGTGGAAGCCCCGGGTGCTGCCGTTCTACATCGCCTTCGCGATCATCTTCACCTTCTCGATCTGGGCGTACGTGCCCAACCCGACCCCGCTCGGCTGGGCGATCACCATCCTGTGGGGCATGCCGGTGTTCGGCGTGCTGATCGGCTTCCAGGGGGTGCTGATGGTCCGCCGACGGCTGCGCCAGGTGGGTCGGATGACCCCGCCGGCGCCGGTCGAGGACGACTTCCTGATCGTGCTGGTGCCGACCATCGGCCGGCATGACACCTACCCGGCGCTGGAGCGCTCGGTGCTCTCGTACGTCGAGCACCTGCCGTCGTACTTCCCCTGGATGCGGGTGGACATCCTCACCGAGGAGGGCTGCGCCGCCGCCGAGAAGATCGACGAGCTGGCCGAACGCCACCCGCTGATCAGGGTGGTGACCGTGCCGAAGGCCTACCAGACGGCCAACGGCACCAAGTTCAAGGCCCGCGCCAACCACTACTCGCACGAGCTGCGGATCGAGGAGGGCGAGGCGCAGGACGACGTCTGGGTGCTGCACATGGACGACGACACCGGCGTCGGGCCGGACACCGCCGCCGCCGTCGCCCAGTTCGTCAACCGGCAGCGCCGGGCCGGGGACGACGCCAAGCACATGGCGCAGGGCATCCTGACGTACCCGCGGGAGAACGCCGTCTCCACCTTCACCTGGCTCGCCGACGCGATCCGCCCGGCCGACGACATCGCCCGCTTCCGCGCGATGACCGGTACCGGCACCCCGATCGCCGGCGTCCACGGCGAGCTGCTGATCGTGCGCTCCTCGGTGGAGGCCACCATCGGCTGGGACTTCGGGCCGAAGACCATCGTCGAGGACGCCCAGATGGCGCTGAACTTCTGCCAGCGCTACCCGGGCCGCAGCGACTGGTTCAACGGGCGCTGCTACGGCGCCTCACCGGCCGGCGTCAAGGACTTCCTCAAGCAGCGCGAGCGCTGGGCCTGGGGCCTGGTCGCGCTCTGCTTCAACAAGACCATCCCGCTGCGGTACCGGCTGTTCATCGGGATGGGCATGGTCAGCTGGGTGCTCGGCCCGCTGCAGCACGTCGGCCTGGTGCTGATGGTCGCCTGGTTCACCGGCACCTGGAACACCTCACCGGTCACCCAGTCCGTGGTGCTGCTGTGGGCGATCAACTTCGCCTACGTGATCTGGACCTACTGGGAGGGGCTGCGGCTGAACGTGGTCGCCTCGGCCAACCACCGGCGCAAGTGGTGGGAGCCGATCGTCGTGGTGGCCTGCATCCCGGTGTTCTCCTTCCTGGAGGGCTGGGGCGGGCTGCGGGGGCTGATCAAGTTCCTCAAGCGCGAGGAGAACAAGTTCGTCGTCATCGCCAAGCCGGCCTGATCGGAAGTCACGACCGTTGAAGCGCCCCGCCATCTTCATCCTGCCGACCGTCGTCGTCGCCGTCACCGTGGCCGTCCCCATGGTGTGGGGAGACCACCCGATCCGGTTCGACCACCAGAGGCCCACCACCGTCCACCTCGCCGCCCCTACCGAGCAGGGCCGGGTCTGGGGCTTCGGCAAGGACGCGCCGCCGGTCGCGGACACCGGCCCCAAGGTGGCCCGCCCGTGGACCAAGGGGAGTCCCGAGTGGGGCGTGCAGGTGTACTGGCTGGACGACCCGGCGGACCCGGACAACTTCGTCCAGGGCAAGGTCGACCGCATCGTCAAGTACGTGGTCGGCCTGAACGCCAACTCCCTGTCGGTGACCTTCCCGTACTACACCACCGGTACCAAGTCGAACGCCGTCGCCGCCCGGCCGACCTCGCCCACCCCGGAGCGGCTCGCCATGCTGCTGGACGCCGCGCACCGGGCCGGTCTGCGCACCACCGTGCGTCCGATCATGGACGAGGAGGTGTTCGACTACCTCAACACCCTCAAGTGGCGCGGCAACATCGCCCCGACCGACCGGGATGCCTGGTTCGCCAGCTACGCCGCCTTCCTGGAGCCGTACCTGAAGGCCGCCCAGGAGCACGACGCGGCCGAGTTCACCATCGGCACGGAGTTCAACTCGCTGGAGGGCGACGCGCACTGGCCGGGGCTGATCGAGCAGGCGCGGAAGACCTTCCACGGCGAGCTGGCGTACGACGCGAACTTCGACAACTGGTCCCAGGCGCCGATCGCGGTGCCCGCCGACGTCACGGGTGTGGACGCCTACCCGCCGGCCAAGAACGCCGACGACGACGCCCCGATCGCCGAGCTGGAGGCCAGTTGGAACGCGTGGCTCGACAAGCGCGGCAAGGGCGCGCAGCCGGCCACCAAGCTCACCGAGGTGGGCATTCCGGCGCAGAAGGGCGCGTACAAGACACCAGGTGAGTACTACAAGAAGACCGAGGTGAACGAGGCCGTCCAGGCCAGCTGGTTCACCGCGGTCTGCCAGGTGGCCCAGCAGCGCAAGCTGGGCGGGGTGTACTTCTGGTCGCTGTACTTCGGCATCGACCCGACCCTGCCGATCACCCCGGACACCCCGCGGATGGACTACGCGGGGCGCGCGGGCTCGGAGAAGGCGATCCGCGACTGCTTCTCGCAGACCTACGAAGTCCCGCCCGCGTAGGGCCGGTTCGGCCGCCGGTTACTGCCGGGCCGGGGGTTCGCCGGTGGTCGCCCTGGTGGTCGGGGTGCGGGCCGGCTTGCCGGTGGTCGGCCGGGTGGTGGGCTTGCCGGTGGTCGGCGTCGGCGTGGGGGAGGCCGCGGGGGAGGCCGTGGGCGTCGGGGTCGGCGTCGGGGACGCCGTCGGAACCGGGGCGGCCGAGTGGTCCGGCTGCACCCCGGCCAGCGCGTCCGCGATCTGCTTCTCAAGCCACGGCGTCACGAACCGCATGCCGGCCGGCGTGAGGTGCACCCCGTCGTTGGCGGGGGTGACCCAGTGGCCGTCCTTGTCCTTCCACACGCAGGTGTCGTACGGGCAGTAGAAGCCGTCCAGGTCGACCAGCCGGACGGTGCCGCCGGCGGACTTCACGTAGTCGGAGACCTGCTGGTCGTAGCAGGTGCCCCAGGCCTTGCTGATGGCGCCGTTCTCGACGCGCTCGTTCATCAGCAGCACCTGGGCGCCGGGCGCCCGCCGGTGGATCTGCTCCATGGCCTGGGCGAGCTGGGTGCGGTACCGGGTGCGGTAGTCGTCGTCGCAGGGGTTGAGCCAGGTGCCGTCCAGGTGCTGCTCGGCGGCGTCCCAGCCGAGGTGGACCAGGACGGCCTTCGGGGCGGCGGAGGCGAGCTGCCGGTCCCACTCGGCGGCCCGGTCCCGGCAGTCCGTCTCGGTGTCGAACTCCACCTGGGAGGTGGTGCGCACCTTGTCCGGATCGAACACCCCGCAGCCGCTGATGCCGCCGTCGACCACCCGGTAGCGGTCGCCGTGCCGGTAGAGGCCGGTGGCGAGGTCCTGGGCGAAGGAGTCGCCGAGGACCAGGACCATCGGCTTGCCGTCCGGGCCGGACCGCATGTCGTGGGCGACCCAGGCGGGCAGGTACCAGGCCCCGGCGGTGGCCACCGCGGTGGTGACGGCGAGCAGCGGGACGGCTGGGAAGGCCCGCCAGCGCAGCACCCGCAGCTTCTCGGTGGCGGTGTGCAGCAGCCAGGCCAGCACCCAGGAGACCGGTCCGCCGATCAGCAGCAGCTTCTGCGGCGAGATGTCGTCGACGTAGTGCTGCAGCAGCCAGTACACCGGCAGATGGAGCAGGTAGAGGCTGTACGAGATGGTGCCGGTGAGTCGCAACGGGGGCAGCGACAGCAGCCACACCAGGGGGCCGCGGTCGTGGCAGAGCGCGGCGGTCAGTACGGCGGCGAGCGCCGCGACCAGGGCCAGTCCGCCCTGGTAGAGCCACGGTTCGTGGTAGGTGCCGACGGACAGGCTGGCCCAGACCAGGCCGCCGAGGGCCGCGGTGCCGACCAGCGTGGGCAGCGCGATGCCACCGCGCCGGGCCGAACGGGAGCCGCCGGTGGTGGCGCGGGCCCTGCGGCGCAGCCACAGGTAGACCCCGAAGGCGGCGGTGGCGCCGGCCGCGAAGCCGACGGCGCGGGTCTCGGTGCCGAGGTAGAGGCGGTCGCTGTTGTCGCCGTTCCACATCAGCGGGGCGACCGCCGCGGCGACCGCGAACAGGACGGCGGTGGCGATGCCGGTCGCGCGCAGCGAGCGGCGGCACAGGCCGAAGACCACGAGCAGCAGCACCGGCCAGACCACGTAGAACTGCTCGGTGATGCTGAGCGACCACATGGCGGCCAGCGGGTCGATCGACGCGAAGTGCTGCCAGTAGGCGTCGCCGCGCGACAACTGGGCCCAGTTGGCGACCTGGGCGAGCGCGGCGAGTGCCTGCGGGCGCAGGTCCTTGACGTCCCGTAGCGGGCTGACCAGGGCGGACAGCCCGACGACCAGGGTGATGGTGGCGAGCAGGCCGGGCAGCAGCCGCTTGGCCCGGCGGCGGTAGAAGACGCCGAGCCGGATGCCGTCGGTGCGGTCCAGCTCGCGGATCAGCACCAGGCTGACCAGGAAGCCGGAGAGCACGAAGAAGACGTCCACGCCGAACAGGCCGTTCTGGAACCAGTCGGTGTGGTACAGCAGCACGGAGGCGATGGCGAGGCCCCGCAGCCCGTCGACCGCCTTGAAGCGGACCGAGGGCGGCAGCGGGCCGCGCGGCGCGGGGACCGGCGCGGGGATCGCGTAGCGGCTGGAGGCCGGGGCTTCGATGCCCCGTGCTTCGCGCATGTCCTGGAGCGTCGGCCCGCTTCCGGTCATGCTGAGGCCGGGCCCGTCGTCCATGTGGTGCGTCCCCCTGCGTCGATCGACTCTCGCGACGTGTCAAAGACATGTCTTGATCTGTGGTTTATATCAAAAGACGCCTGTTGATCGTCTGCCCTGTCACCGGTGAGGGGGTGGGCCGGTGAACCGGAGCGGGGCGTCAGAACGTCATGGTGTAGACCATCAGGTCCATCCCCGGGTAGGGCGCCCAGTCGCGTTCGGGGGTGCGGCGGAAGCCGACCCGTTCGTAGACGCGGTGGGCGGCGGTCATCTCGGGGCGGGTGGAGAACGCCATGCCGGCCAGGCCGAGTTCGCGGGTGCGGGCGACGGAGGCACGGACCAGGGCCTCGCCGACGCCGCGGCCGCGGGAGGCGGCGGCGGTGGCGAGCATCCGGATCTCGCCCTCCCGCGGGGTCGCGATGTCGGCCCACTCGGTGCCGCCGACGGCGAAGGTCACGCAGCCGAGGACCTGTTCGCCGGCCGGGTCGACGGCGACCAGGAGTTCGGCCTCCCGGGAGCGGCGCTCGGCGTCGCGGAGCAGCTCGACGTAGCCGCTCGTGGGCCGCGTGTAGCCGTCGCCGACGAAGGCGTCGACGGTGATCCGGCCGGCGGCTTCGAGGTCGCGGGGGAGGGCGTGGCGGATGAGGTAGTCCATCGGGTCAGTGTGCCGGAGCCGTGCGGGGTGGTGATCTCGGGGGTGGAGCGGACCGGGAGGGTGGCCGGGTCGGCGGAGGGGCGCAGCGAGGCGGCCGGCAGGGTGCCGTACAGCCGGTCGGCGCGGTGCGGGTCGGCGGGGTAGCCGCCGGCGCGGTGGTGGTTGTCGCGGCCGGCGGCGGGGCCGTGGGAGAGCTCGCGGCCGATGAGGGCGCCGAGCAGGCCGAAGCCGCCGACGGTGCCGGCCAGGGCGAGTGCGCTTGCGAGGGTGCCGGGTTCCATGGCCACCACTGTGGCCGGGGGGTGCCGGTGCCCACGAGTGGCAGGAACGCCGCGTTGCCTCGAAATCCTGCCAGCCGGGCCCTTCCCGGCACCCGGCCCGCCGGGGCATTCTGTTCGGCATGCTGAAGAACGTGGTCGCGGTGGTGCTGGAGGAGGTCCATCCGTTCGAGCTGGGGGTGGCCTGCGAGGTCTTCGGCCTGGACCGCACCGCCGACGGGCTGCCCGGGTACGACTTCGCGCTGGCCGGCGCCCACCCCGGGCCGCACGCGACCCACTCCGGCTTCTCGGTGGACGTCCCGTACGGCCCGGAGCGCCTCGCCGGGGCGGACCTCGTGGTGGTCACCGCCTCCGGGATCCGCGCGCGGTACCCGGAGCCGCTGCTGGCGGCGCTGCGCGGGGTGGTGGCGGACGGCGGACGGGTGCTGTCCATCTGCAGCGGAGCCTTCGTGCTGGGCGCGGCCGGGCTGCTGGACGGCCGCCGGTCCACCACCCACTGGCGGCACAGCGACGAGCTGGCCGGGCGCTTCCCGGGGACGGTGGTGGAGCCGGACGTGCTGTACGTGGACGACGACCCGGTGATCACCTCGGCCGGCACCGCGGCCGGCATCGACGCCTGCCTGCACCTGGTGCGCAAGCTGCAAGGAGCCGAGGTGGCCCGGGGGATCGCCCGCCGGATGGTGGTGGCGCCGCACCGGGAGGGCGGGCAGGCGCAGTTCGTGAACCGTCCGCTGCTGGAGGGCGGCGGGGACTCGCTGGCCCCGCTGCTGGACTGGATGCGCCACCACCCGGACCAGGAGGCGACCGTCGAGCAACTGGCCGCCCGGGCGCACATGTCGCCGCGCACCTTCGCCCGGCGCTTCCAGCAGGAGACCGGCACCACCCCGCACCGCTGGCTGGTGGGGCAGCGGGTGCTGCTGGCCCAGCGGCTGCTGGAGTCCACCACCGAGTCGGTGGACGCGATCGCCGCCCGCTGCGGCTTCGGCAACGCGGCGGCGCTGCGGCACCACTTCGGCCGCCGGCTGGGCACCACGCCGCTGGCCTACCGGCGCTGCTTCGCCGACCCGGCGGTCGCCACCGCCTGATCGCCTGACCGCCTGACCGCCTGACCGCCTGACCGCCTGACTGGACGGCCGCCTGACCGGACGGCGGGCGGCCCGGCAGGACCGGCCGGACACGTCCTGGCTAGGCCCCTTCGACGCCCAGGTGCCCGACCCCGTTCCACCCGTCCGGCCGCAGCCGCCCGTCCTTGGCCCGCCACAGGCTGGTGGAACAGTTGTGCACCGGCCCGAGCGCGGTGAGCTGCTGTTCGTCGAGCCGGTCCAGCGCGTAGCGCAGCATCAGCACCGTGCAGTCGTGGGCGACCAGCAGGACGGGCCGTCCGGCGTCCTCCTCGCAGACGTCCCGCAGCAGGCTGCGCACCCGCAGGGCGACGTCGGCCCAGGACTCGCCGCCGGGCGGGCGGTAGTACAGCTCGCCCATCTTGCGCCGCCGGGCCGCCTCCTCCGGGTGCTTGGCCTCGATGGCGGCCTTGGGGAGCATCTCCAGGACGCCGAGTTCGCGGTCGCGCAGCCGTTCGTCGTACCGGACGGCGAGGGTGACGGGTACGGCGCCGAGCCCGGCGGCCTGGGCGAGCGCGATCCGGGCGGTCTCGGCGGTGCGCACGTACGGCGAGCACCAGACGCTGCGCGGGCGGTCGGCGGCGGGCAGGGCGGCCCACCAGCGGCCGAGCGCCTGAGCCTGCTGCCGGCCGCGCAGCGACAGCGGGATGTCGGCGTCGCGGCAGCTGATCGGGACGCTGAGCGCGCCGGCGGCCTCGGCCAGCTGGAACTCGACGTTGGCGGTGGACTCGCCGTGCCGGGTGGCGATCAGCACGGACGGCAGCCGGGTGGCGGACGCCGGGCGGTGGGCGGGGACGTGGTGGTGCACGCCCTGGCCGGACTGGTGCACGCCCTGGACGGGCTGGTGCGGGCTCTGGGTGGACTGGTGCTGGCCGTTGAGGGTGGTGCCGAGTTCTGCCATGGCCGCGAGCTCCCCGTGGGTCGATCAAGTTCGAGTCGATCAGGTTCGGGTCGATCAGGTTCGGGTCGATCGGGTTCCGGCCGGATGCCGGTCCGGTCTGGTGGTGCCCGGCGTGCACGCCTGTTCATACATATGATCGCGCCGCCTCCTCCAGTGTTCACGGAGAAGGCGGCGCGATCACAGGGCGCGCGCAGTGCCAATCAGTGCGCCGCTACGGGCTCCGGCGCGTTCTTCAGCTCGTCGTCGCCGGCCTCGGCGCTGTAGTCGGAGGGCTTGGTCTCGTCCGGGAGGTCGGGGGCCTTGACCGCCCGCAGCACCAGGGTGAGCACCACCGCGACGATCAGGTTGAGCGCGAAGGCGGTCAGGCCGATGTAGCCGATCTCGCCGATGCCGGGGATCTCGGCCGCGTTGCCACCGAAGTGCTTGGTGGCCGGGCTGGCCAGCCCGTAGGCCTTCCAGGTGCCGTAGACCATGCCGGCCGCCCAGCCGGCGAACAGCGCCCAGTGGTGGAACCAGCGGGTGAACAGGCCGCCGACGATCGCCACGAAGGTCTGCAGGATCCACAGGCCGCCCAGCAGCTGGAGGTTGATCGCGGCCTGCTTGTCCATGCCGAGCACGAAGACCAGCGCGCCGACCTTCACCAGCAGCGAGACCAGCTTGGCGATCCGGGTCTCGTCGGCGGGGGTGGCGGCGGGCTTGAGCCACTCCTTGTAGACGTTGCGGGTGAACAGGTTGGCCGCCGCGATGGACATGATGGCGGCCGGCACCAGGGCGCCGATCCCGATCGCCGCGAAGGCCACGCCGGTGAACCAGTCCGGGAACATGTTCGCGAACAGCTGCGGCACGGACAGCTGGGAGTTGTAGCCCTTGACGCCGCTGCCCACGCCCGCCGCGATCGCCATGAAGCCGAGCAGTGCCAGCAGGCCGAGCATCAGCGAGTAGGCGGGCATGATCGCCATGTTGCGGCGCACGGTGTTGCGGGACTTGGAGGCCAGCACGCCGGTCACCGAGTGGGGGTACATGAACAGCGCCATCGCCGAGCCGAGGCCGAGCGTGGCGTACGTCCACTGCTTGTTGTCCGGGAGGGTCAGTCCGCCGGTCTTGGCCTGCTTGAAGTGCTGGGCGGCCGCGTCGAAGATGTGCCCGTAGCCGCCCAGCCGGATCGGGATGTAGATCACCGCGACGATGATCACGATGTAGACCAGGGCGTCCTTGACGAAGGCGATCAGCGCCGGGGCGCGCAGGCCGGAGGAGTAGGTGTAGGCGGCCAGCACGCCGAAGGCGAGGAACAGCGGCAGGTCCTTGACGAACCAGTTGGCGTTCTCCCCGCCGCCCACGCCGAGCACGTCCAGCACCGCCTGGATGCCGACCAGTTGGAGGGCGATGTACGGCATGGTGGCCAGGATCCCGGTCAGTGCGATGACCAGGGACAGCGGCCGGGAGCCGTACCGGCCGCGGACGAAGTCGGCCGGGGTCACGTAGCCGTGCACCCGGGAGACCGACCAGAGCCGGGGCAGGAACAGGAAGACCAGCGGGTAGGCGATGATCGTGTACGGCACCGCGAAGAAGCCCGCCGCGCCGGTCGCGTAGACCGCCGCCGGGACGGCCACGAAGGTGTAAGCGGTGTAGAGGTCGCCACCGAGCAGGAACCAGGTCACCCAGGTCCCGAAGTTGCGCCCGCCCAGGCCCCACTCGTCCAGGTGGGCCGCGTCGTCCGCGCGGCGCCAGCGGGAGGCGAGGAAGCCCATCACGGTGACCAGCAGGAAGAACAGTACGAAGACCGCGAGGGCCGGCACGTTGACGTCCTTCATCGCGCACCGCCCGTCCGGGCCGCCTTGCGGGCCTTCTCGTCCCGGTTGATCAGCAGGTAGGCGGCGACCGTGAAGACGGCCGACACCGGCACCCAGAGCAGCTGGTACCAGTAGAAGAAGGGCATCCCGGACGCCGCCGGGTCGGTCTTGTCGTACGAGGAGACCCAGAGCATCGCGACGATCGGCACGAGCAGGGCGAGCCCGGCCAGCACCCGCTCGGGGGTCACGGCCGGGACGGGACTCCCGGCCGGCTCGGGCATGGCGGCTTCGCTGGGGGCTTGATCAGACGACATCGTGGGCTCCGCTCCGGAGGGTTCCCCGTCGGCGCCGCAGCTCCGGAGGAAGCGCCTGCCCCCCGTGAGCCCGCCGAGCAGCACCAGCGGTGATCGGCAGTCAGTACGGCTGCGCAATCTAGGGCATCGCGTGATCCATGTCACCGGGATTGACGCAACTTCCCGCCATCCGGACACGAAGGGCCGCGTGTGGCGTGTGGCGTGTGGCGTGTGGCGGGTGCGGGTGCGGGTGCGGGTGCGGGTGCGGGGGAGGCGGGAACGCGAACGGGCACCGGCGCGCGGGGCGTGCGCGCCGGTGCCCGTGGTGAGCGGGGGCGCCCGGTGGTTCCGGACGCTTCCGGTTACTCCGGACGCTTCAGCCGGGTGATGAACTTGTAGCGGTCGCCGCGGTAGATGGAGCGCACCCACTCGACCGGGTCGCCGTCCGCGTCGAAGGAGTGCCGGGAGAGCTGGAGCATCGGCAGGCCGAGGTCGGAGCCGAGCAGCCCGGCCTCGCGCGGGTTGGCGAGGGTGGTCTCGATGGTCTCCTCGGCCTCGGCCACGGTGACCCCGTAGACCTCGCGCAGCGCCGCGTACAGCGAGTTGTGCTTGGCGAGGTTGCGCCGCAGCGCGGGGAAGCGCTTGGCGGAGAGGTGGGCGACCTCGATGGCCATCGGGTCGCCGTTGGCCAGCCGCAGCCGTTCGATCCGCAGCACCCGGCCGCCGGGTTTGATGTCCAGCAGCGGGGCGAGCCGGTCGTCGGCGGTGATGTAGCCGATCTCGATCAGCCGGGAGGTGGGCTCCAGGCCCTGGGCGCGCATGTCCTCCGTGTAGGAGGTGAGTTGCAGGGCCTGGGCGACCTTGGGCTTGGCCACGAAGGTGCCCTTGCCCTGGATGCGCTCCAGTCGGCCCTCGACGACCAGTTCCTGCAGGGCCTGGCGGACGGTGGTGCGCGAGGTGTCGAACTGGGCGGCCAGCGCGCGCTCGGGCGGGACCGGGGTGCCCGCGGGCTGGGTCTCGGTGAGCTGGAGGAGGTGGCGCTTGAGGCCGTAGTACTTGGGGACGCGCGCGGTCGGGTCGGTGCCGGCCTGCGTCGGGAGGTTCTTCACCTCGGGGTCGTCGGCCTGGGCGGTGGATCCCCCGTCGCTGCTCATCGGACCTGTTCTCCCGCTTCTCGCGGGGCCTTCTACCGCCCCGCCACATCGTTAACGGACCACATCGTTGCATGTATGGCTACGGAACGAATACCTCATCACGCGATGAACGATGTGCGGTGTCGGCTTGATAACGGGTGGTCGAGATCGGTCGAACAGCCGTTGACAGGCCCATTGGTCTAGGCCAAGCTCCAGGCATCTGGTCTACACCACTAGGCCGGTAACGATGAATCCCCCCACCCGTTCGAAGGGGTCCGCGGCACCTTTTCCTCCCGCTTTGCGCGGGTCTGCCGCTGCCGCCCGACGGGGGTAACCCAGGCATCCCTCAGGAGGATGGCGTGAAGCGTCAGCTCATCGCGGCGGTCGGCGTCGCAGCAATGGTCGTCGGTCTCGCGGCTTGTGGCTCGGACGGCAAGAAGAGCGACGGCGGCTCGTCGTCGTCCTCCAACGCGGCCGACAAGTACAAGGGCAAGACGCTCAAGGTCTGGACGATGACCGGCTCGGCCCCCAAGGGCTGGACCGACGCGGTCAAGACCGAGTTCGAGACCACCTACCCGGGCTCCAAGGTCGACTTCCAGACCCAGGAGTGGACCGACATCGGCCCGAAGGTCACCGCCGCGCTGTCCGAGGGCTCGGTCGACGTCCTGGAGATCGGCAACACCCAGACCGCCGGCTACGCCTCCACCGGCGGCCTGCTGGACATCACCAAGGACAAGTCCGCGCTGGGCGGCGACGGCTGGGCCGCCAACCAGAACGAGGCCGCGATCCTGGACGGCAAGCAGTACGCCGCCCCGTGGTGGGTCTCCAACCGCGTGGTCGCCTACAACAAGGACCTCTGGAAGGCCGCCGGCCTGACCGACACGCCGAAGACCCTGGACGAGTTCTACGGCGACCTGGACAAGCTGAAGACCACCCAGGGCGTCACCGACCCGATCTACCTGCCGGGCCAGGAGTGGTACACCTACTTCGGTCTGCTCACCGGCGAGGGCGGCAAGATCGCCAAGAAGGACGGCGACAAGTGGGTCGGCGGCCTGGAGTCCCCCGAGGCGAAGGCCGCGTTCCAGACCTACCAGAAGCTGCAGAGCTACTCGGCCACCGGTCCGAAGGACAAGGACGAGGCCACCCCGCAGCAGAAGGACGTCTTCGCCAAGGGCAACGTCGGCACCATGATCGCCCTCGGCTGGGAGCTCCCGGACGAGAAGGACCTCTCGAAGGACAAGATCGGCTTCTTCCCGATCCCGGGCAAGACCGCCGACAAGCCCTCCGGCGTGTTCCTCGGCGGCTCGAACCTCGCGATCGCCGCGCAGAGCAAGAACACCGACATGGCGAAGGACTTCCTGAAGATCGCCCTCAACGACAAGAACGAGGGCCTGGTCGCCGCGGCCGGCAACATCCCGAACAAGGCCGCGCTGAACAGCCAGCTCACCGGTGACTTCGCGAAGGCCGCCCAGACGGCCGCCGCGGTCGGCGGGATCACCCCGAACACCCCGAACTGGGCCAGCGTCGAGAACAAGCCGAACCCGATCAAGGACTTCCTGACCGCGGCCCTGCAGGGCGGCGACTACGCGGCCACCGCGAAGAAGTACGACGAAGAGATCGCCAAGCGGCTCAACGAGAAGAACTAAGGGATTGAGCGGCGTCGCTCACCGGCCCCCGGCGGGGGGTCGGTGAGCGGCGCCTGTCCGTCGTGGCCGGGTTGTGAGGAAGTGAGAACGATGGCTGTGCATTCGGAGCGGGTGCAGACACAGTCCCCGGAGTCAGGGAAGGCTGTTGTGGCCGAGATTGACACCAGTGCCGCCGGCGGCGGGGCCGAGGGCGCCGTGCCGAAGCGCACCAGATCCGCGGGCGGCCCCGGCCTGGGTGCCCGCCTCGCCCCGTACCTGCTGCTGCTGCCGGCCATCGTGGCGACCATCGTCCTGCTGGGCTGGCCGCTGCTGAAGACCGTCCTGCTGTCGTTCCAGAACCTCAACCGGCGCCAGCTGGTGATGCACCTGACCGAGTGGACGGGGTTCGACAACTACAAGGAGCAGCTGTCCGACCCGGAGTTCTGGTCGGTCACCGGTCGCACCGTCGCCTTCACCCTGATCAACGTGGTGCTGATCATGGTCGGCGGCACCCTGATCGGCCTGCTGCTCAACAACCTCGGCAAGAAGATGCGCCTGGCGCTGTCGATCGCGCTGCTGATGGCCTGGGCGATGCCCGTCGTCGCCGCGACCACCGTCTACACCTGGCTGTTCGACGAGCAGTGGGGCGTCGTCAACTGGTTCCTGGACAAGCTGGGTTGGCACTCGATGGCCGACTACAACTGGATGAGCGACGAGTACTCCACCTTCTTCGTCGTCATCCTGCTGATCGTCTGGATGTCGATCCCGTTCGTGGCGTTCAACATGTACGCCGGCCTGACCACCATCCCCAAGGAGCTCTACGAGGCCGCCCGGATGGACGGCGCCGGCTCCTCGAAGATCTTCAGCTCGGTGATCTTCCCCAACCTGAAGCCGTTCTTCCTGGCCACGACCTTCCTCGAGGTCATCTGGGTGTTCAAGTCCTTCACCCAGGTCTACGCGATCAACGGCGGCGGCCCCGAGAAGCTGACCCGCACCCTGCCCGTGCACGCCTTCCTGGAGGGCTCGGGCAGTCAGCACTACGGCGTCGGCGCCGCGATCGCGGTGCTCACCATCCTGATGCTGGGCGTGCTGATGGCGTACTACTTCCGCATCATGATCAAGCAGGAGGACGAGCTGTGAGGCGCTCTCTCTTCGGACGTACCTGGCCGAACGTGATCGCGGTCGTCCTCATCGTCTTCTTCATCTTCCCCGTCTACTGGATGATCGCGACCGCGTTCAAGCAGGACCGCGACATCATCAGCAAGACGCCGGTCTTCGTCCCCTTCGACGCGACGTTCGACCACTTCACCACCGCGGTGAACGCCCCGGACTTCTGGACGTACGTCACCAACAGCGTCACCGTCACCGTCGGCGCGGTGCTGATCTCGCTGGTGATCGCGACCCTGGCGGCCTTCGCCATCGCCCGGATGAAGTTCCGCGGCCGCAAGGCCTTCGTGCTGGTCATCATGCTGGCGCAGATGGCCCCCTGGGAGGTCATGACCATCGCGGTCTACATGATCTCGCGCGACAACGACATGCTGAACAGCCTGCTGCCGCTGACGTTCTTCTACATGATGATGGTCCTGCCCTTCACCATCTGGACGCTGCGCGGCTTCATCGCCGCGGTGCCGAAGGAGCTGGAGGAGTCGGCCATGGTGGACGGCTGCACCCGCACCCAGGCCTTCGTGAAGGTGATCTTCCCGCTGCTGGCGCCCGGCCTGATGTCGACCTCGCTGTTCGGCTTCATCACGGCCTGGAACGAGTTCCCGCTCGTCCTGATCGTCAACAAGGAGGAGGGCAAGACCCTCCCGCTGTGGCTGTCCTCCTTCAAGACGGCCTTCGGCAACGACTGGGGCGCGACCATGGCGGCCTCCACGATGTTCGCCGTCCCCGTGCTGATCCTTTTCGTCTTCCTGCAGCGCAAGGCGGTCGGCGGTCTGACCGACGGCGCCGTGAAGGGCTGAGCCACCGTGAGCATCCTCGTTCCCACCGTCCCGGACAGCGACCAGCTCCACCGGGACGCCCTGACCGTCCTGCAGCCCGGCTTCGTCGGCACCGAGCCGCCCGCCTGGCTGCGCCGCCACCTGGCCGCCGGCCTCGGCTCGGTCGCGCTGTTCGACCGCAACGTGGTCGACCTCGACCAGCTCTCCGCCCTCACCGGCTCGCTGCGCGCGGAGAATCCGGACCTCCTGATCGCGATCGACGAGGAGAGCGGCGACGTCACCCGGCTGGAGGCCGGCTCCGGCTCCTCCTGGCCGGGCAACCTCGCCCTCGGCGCGATCGACGACCCGGCGCTGACCCGGGACGTCGCCCGCGAGCTGGGCCGGGCGCTGGCCGCGGCCGGCGTCAACTACAACTGGGCGCCCACCGCGGACGTCAACTCCAACCCGCGCAACCCGGTCATCGGCGTCCGCTCCTTCGGCGCCGACCCGGAGCTGTGCGCCCGGCACACCGCCGCCTGGGTGGAGGGCCTGCAGTCGGCCGGCGTGGCCGCCTGCTCCAAGCACTTCCCCGGCCACGGCGACACCGCGGTGGACTCGCACCACGGCATGCCGGTCATCGACGTCGACCTGGACGTGCTGCGCGCGCGCGACCTGGTGCCGTTCCAGGCCGCGATCGCGGCCGGCACCAAGGCCGTGATGACCGCCCACATCATGGTCCCGGCGCTGGACCCGAAGCTGCCGGCCACCCTGAGCCCCACCGTGCTGCGCGACCTGCTGCGTGCCGCCCCGGCCGACGGCGGCCTCGGCTACCAGGGCCTGATCGTCAGCGACGCGATCGAGATGGGCGCCATCGCCGACACCTTCGGCATGGGCGAGGGCACCGTGCTGGCGCTGGCGGCCGGCGCGGACGCGATCTGCGTCGGCGGCGGGCTGGCCGACGAGGAGACGGTCCTGATGCTGCGCGACGCCATCGTGGCGGGCGTGCGCTCCGGCCGGCTCACCGAGGAGCGGCTGGCGGACGCCGCCGACCGGGTGCGGGCGCTGGGCAGTTGGGGCCGGATCGCGGCCCAGGGCGAGCAGGCCGAGCCGGACCTCGCGGTGGGCCTGCGGGCCGCGCGCCGGGCGCTGAAGGTGGTCCGGGCGCCGGGCCGCGAGGTGCTGCCGGTGAGCGAGCGCCCGTACGTGGCCTCGTTCTCGGACGAGCCGAACATCGCGGTCGGCGGCGTGACCCCGTGGGGAGTGGCCGGCATGCTGGCCGACCGCTTCCCGGGCACCCGCACCCGTGAGGTGTCGGCCGCCGAGGCCGCGCCGGAGCTGCTGGACGCCCTGGTCACCGAGCTGGTGGCGGGCGCCGAGGGCCGCCGGCTGGTGCTGGTGGTCCGGGACGCCCACCGGCACGCCTGGATGGCCGCCGCGCTGGCCCGCCTGGTGGCGGCCCGGCCGGACGCCGCGGTGGTGGAGATGGGGCTCCCCCAGTCCGAGCCGGTCGGCGCGCTGTACGTCGCCACCCACGGCGCCGCCCGGGTCTGCGGGCTGGCGGCGGTGGAGGTGCTCACCGGGCAGCCGGGAGCCGTCAGCTGAGAGCGGAGAGACGCCACCGGCCGGTCCGGGAGGCGTCGGCCGACGGGCCCGTCATGCGCATGTCGCATGGCGGGCCCGTTCCGTTTCCCGGGTGCCGGCCCGGGCTTCCGTCGGATGACCGTGCTCCCTCAAGGGGGCCTTAAATCCACCTTAAGTCCCACTTAGGGTGATGGCCCGGCGACTGATCGCCACGCGGTACAACGGCTCTGCAACGGCCTTGGCAACAGGGCCTGTTGGCCGTTGACACCACAGTTGGTCTAGGCCAGAGTCCATGCATCCGGTTCGAAATTGAACCTCACCGGATGTGGTATCGCGCCCCCTTCGAAGCTCTTCGCCGCCCCCGCTCGGACTCTCCCGCCGCGGGCGCCAATCACGCTGTCGGCGGGCACCACCGTTCTTGGACAACCCTCGGAGGATGGCGTGAAGAAGCGTCAGCTCGTTTCGGCGCTCGGAATCACCGCACTGGCGGCCGGACTGACGGCCTGTTCCTCGTCCGGCTCACCCTCGGGTGACGGCAAGAACGCCTCCTCGGACCCGAAGGGCGCCGGCGGCACCGTCACCGTCTGGCTGATGGACGACGCCCAGAAGAACTGGCCGGACCTCGTCCAGCGGGTCAACGACGAGTTCGCGGCGAAGTACCCGAACGTCAGCCTCAAGCTGGTGTACCAGGGATGGGCCGACAAGGTCGGCAAGCTCGACAAGGCCCTCGCCGACGGCAGCGCCCCCGACGTGGTCGAGCTGGGCAACACCGAGACCATGAAGTACGTGCTCTCCGGCGCGCTCGCCCCGGTGGACCGCACCACCTTCGACAACTCCGACAGCTGGATCAAGGCACTCGCCAACACTTGTACGTACCAGGACAAGCTGTGGTGCGTGCCGTACTACGCCGGCGCCCGGGTCGCCGTCTACAACTCCGCCTCCTTCCAACAGGCCACCGGCAGCGCGGAGTTCCCCAGGACCGAGACCGAACTGCTGACCGCGCTGGACAGGATCGCCGACAAGAACAAGTCGGACAGGACCTTCTCGCCGCTCTACCTGCCCGGCCCGTACTGGTACGCCGCGATGAGCTACGTGGCCGCGTACGGCGGCAGCATCGCCAAGTTCGACAGCTCCGGCAACTGGCACGGCACCCTGCACGACGCCAAGTCCCAGCAGGGCATCAGCCACTTCGCCGACCTGGTCCGCAAGTACAACAAGGGCGACCTGACGCAGAACGAGCAGAACCAGTTCGAGTCGATGGCGCGCGGGCACGCCGCGTCCTTCTACGGCAACGGCTACGAGGCCGCCAGCGTCACCGCGCCGGTCACCGGCGACCCGACCCTCAAGGACGCCGTAAAGGTCGCCACCATGCCCGGCCCGGACGGCAAGCCGCTGCCCACCTTCATCGGCGGTTCCGACCTCGCCGTCACCGCCAAGTCCCAGCAGGTCGCGCCGGCCACCGACTGGATCCGGATGTTCACCAGCACCAAGTCCGAACAGGCGCTGGCCGACAAGGACATCCTGCCGAACAACCTCACCCAGCTGAACCCGCTGAAGAACAAGCCCACCACCGCCGCCGCGGCCAACGCCGTCCCGGACGCCTGGTTCACCCCGCTGGCCCCCGGCTGGGGCGCGGTGGAGAAGCAGAAGATCATCCCCGACATGCTGACCGCGATCCTCAAGGGCAAGTCCGTGGACCAGGCCACCAAGGACGCCGACGCCGCGATCGACCAGCTGATCAACAACCCGTCCTGACGCCCGGTCCGCCCCGCCGCACCGCCTCCGTCACGCCCCCGTCACACCGCTTCCGCCCGTCTCCGGGCGGGGCGGGCCGGGAGCCGGCCGGGGGTGCCGCGCCGGGGGCGCGCTCGTAGGATTGCGCAGCAGGAACCGCAGCGAGTGTGCGGACTCGCCGCCGTAGAGGTCCCCGTCGGGCAACCCGCCCGGGCGGGGTCGACCCATCTCATCGGAGGCAACCCAGATGTCCGACCCGCAGACTGTTTCCGTCCCCGGCCGGATCATGGCGGCGGAGATGGCCGAGCAGCCGGCCGTCCTCCAGCGCATCCTCGACGAGGGGGCGCCGAAGATCCGCGAGATCGCGGCCGGGATCGCCGCCCGCAGCCCGCGCTTCGTCCTGTTGACCGCACGCGGCACGTCCGACAACGCGGCGCTCTACGCCAAGTACCTGATCGAGATCCTGCTCGGCAAGCCGGCCGGCCTGACCTCGATGTCCACCACCACCGCCTACGGCGCCAAGCCGGACCTCACCGACGTCCTGGTGATCACGGTCAGCCAGTCCGGCGGCTCGCCGGACCTGGTCGCCTCCACCAAGGCCGCCCGCGAGGCCGGGGCGATCACCCTCGCCGTCACCAACAACCCCGACTCCCCGCTCGCCGAGGTCTCCGAGTTCCACATCGACGTGCTGGCCGGCCCGGAGAAGGCGCTGCCGGCCACCAAGACCTACACCGCCGAGCTGCTCGCCCTCTACCTGCTGGTCGAGGGCCTGCGCGGCGATGGGGGCACCTCCCGACCGGGGGGTGGGGGAGGCTCGGCCGCCAAGGAGCTGCCGGCCCTGGCCGCCGGGGTGCTGTCCCGCCAGGCCGAGGTGAGGGCGCTGGCCGAGCGCTACCGCTTCGCCCAGCGGCTGGTCATCACCTCGCGCGGCTACGGCTACCCGACCGCCCGCGAGGCGGCGCTCAAGCTGATGGAGACCACGTACATCCCGGCCACCCCGTTCTCCGGCGCCGACCTGCTGCACGGCCCGCTGGCCATGGTGGACAACGTATCGCCGGTGATCGCGATCGTCCCGGACGGCAAGGGCGGTGAGGCCCTCCAGCCGGTGCTGGACCGGCTGCGCGGCCGCGGCGCGGACCTCGTGGTGATCGGCCAGCAGGCCCAGGTGGACGCCGCCTCGGCGGGCTTCGCGCTGCCCGCCGGGGTGCCCGAGGAGGTCCAGCCGATCCTGGAGATCCTGCCGCTGCAGCAGCTGGCCTACGAGGTCACCATCGCCCGCGGCCAGGACCCGGACGCCCCGCGCGCCCTCGCCAAGGTCACTGAGACGCGCTGATTACTCGCCCGCTCGCCTCCGGGGCGCTCGGGCCCGGTGCCGACGGTCGTCGCTCCGGCGCTCGTGCCTCGCTGGTCGCTCCTCGCTTTCGGCACCGGCGCGCCCCTTCGGCTCGGGGCGGTGACTCGCCCGCTGGGCGGGTGCTCGTCCGCTCGGCGGGAACGGGTCCGGCCCCCTGTCCACAGGCTGTGGACAGGGGGCCGGACCGCTGAGCGGCGGAACGTGGCTTCGGGGGAGGGGAGGGCCGGAGGCGGCACGGCCCGGAAAGCACTACGGGCCACGGCGCCGACACGGGACCCTCAACCCATGCGGCACCGCAGCCCGGAGCTGTCGTCGGTCACCGGTGTCGATCGAGAACTGTGCGGGGCCCTCGTTCGGCGGCGTCCGACCGAGGAGAAGCCGCGCGCGGTCAGGGCAGTTGCGCGGGGGCCTCTCCTTGGTGCCCTTCCATTGTGGACTAGACCAATCTGGGTTGTCCAGGCCGCCCGGCAGATTGGTCTAAACAACTCCGGACAGTCATCCACCGCCACCACACGGTCCGCCGAGCCCGCCGCCGACCGGCGGCGCTACCCTCGCCATGTGCCCTCGTTGAACGAACTCGTCCGCCGCCACACCACCCTGACCGGGGCCGACGTGGAATGGCTCCACATGCTGGTCTCGGAGTGGCAGCTGCTCTCCGACCTCTCCTTCGCCGACCTGGTGCTGTGGATCCCCACCTGGGACGGCATCCGTTACGTCTCGGTGGCCCAGATGCGGCCCAACACCGGGCCCACCTCCTACCAGGACGACATGGTCGGCCATCTCGTCCCGCGCGGGCGCCGCCCGCTGCTGGACGCCGCCTTCGACGAGGGGCGGATCGTGCGCGAGGGCGACCCGGAGTGGCGCGAGGAGGTCCCGGTCCGGGTCGAGTCGATCCCGGTCCGGCGCGAGGGCAAGGTGCTCGGGGTGATCGCCCGCAACACCAACCTGCTGACCGTGCGCACCCCCAGCCGGCTGGAGCTCACCTACCTGCAGAGCGCCTCCGACCTGGCCCAGATGATCGCGGCCGGCAGCTTCCCGTACCCCGGCGTCGAGCAGGCCGACATGGACGCCGCGCCCCGGGTCGGCGACGGCCTGATCCGGCTGGACGCGGACGGCATCGTCACCTACGCCAGCCCCAACGCGCTCTCCGCCTACCACCGGCTCGGCCTCACCACCGACCTGGTCGGCAGCCACCTGGGCCGGGCCACCGCCGAGCTCGTCCCGCCCTCCCGCGCGGCCGTGCACGAGGCGCTGGTGAAGCTGGCCAGCGGCTGGGCGCCGCGCCAGACCGAGGTCGAGGTCCAGGGGGGAGTGGTGACCCTGCGGGCGATCCCGCTCAAGCCCAAGGGCACGCTGACCGGTTCGCTGGTGCTCTGCCGGGACGTCACCGAGCTGCGCCGCCGCGACCGCGAACTGATGACCAAGGACGCCACCATCCGGGAGATCCACCACCGGGTGAAGAACAACCTGCAGACCGTCGCGGCCCTGCTGCGACTGCAGTCCCGCCGGATGGAGTCCGAGTCCGGCCGGGCCGCGCTGGACGAGGCGGTGCGCCGGGTCGGCTCGATCGCGATCGTGCACGAGACGCTCTCCCAGGCGTTGGACGAGCAGGTGGCCTTCGACGAGATCGCCGACCGGGTGCTGGCGATGGTGATGGAGCTGTCCCAGGACGGCCGGGTGGCGACCCGCCGCAGCGGCAGCTTCGGCATCCTCTCCGCCGAGGTGGCCACCCCGCTGTCGATGGTGCTGACCGAGCTGCTGCAGAACGCCCTGGAACACGCCTTCGGCCCGACGGCCTCCGGGAACCTGGAGGTGAGCGCGCTGCGCGGCCGGGCGCCGGCGACCGGCAAGGGCTGGTCGGACAGCTGGAACGGCGGTGCCCGACCGGAGGAGTACCTGCTGATCACCGTGCAGGACGACGGCCGGGGCATGCCGGAGGGCTTCGACCCGAAGACGGCCGGCAACCTCGGGCTGCAGATCGTCCGGACGCTGGCCACCGGCGAGTTGGGCGGGACCTTCGACATGGTGGCCGGTCCGAACGGCGGCACCAAGGTGATCCTGGAGATCCCGGTCCGCTGAGTTCTTGGCGCACTGGGTTGCGCGAGAGGGGCGTGCGTCTGGCGGAAGCGCCGGGTGGACGCCCCGTGCGCCGGGGTGCGGAAACGTCGGCGCGCGGAACGTCGGGGTGCAGAACGTCCCGGGGTGCAGAACGTCGGCGCGCAGAACGTCGGAGCGCGGAACATCCGGGCGCGGAAACAGAAACGAGGCCCTGTCGACCGGGGGGGGGGTGGGTCGACAGGGCCTCTCAACCCGTTCCGGCCGTCGGGGGGAGTCGGCCGGAACGGGGGCTCTGGGTGGTGCGACACCTCGCATGTGCGTTGCACACGGTGAGCGCCATAGCTCCACAGTATTGCTCTAAGTGAACAGTATCAAGTGGCTGGACGGTCCGGTGTCGCGGGACCTCGCTGAGCAAGGCCCTTGGTGCGGAAGGCTTCACCAGGAGGTGCAGGGAAGCCTTTGATCATGTGTTGATCGGTTGTGGAGCGGTCCTGCGGTTACTGCTGGTACTACGGCGTGTGACCGGATGCTGCTGATCAGGCGGTGCGGGCGCGGTTGCGGGCGGCACGGCGCTTCATCGCGCGACGCTCGTCCTCGCTCATGCCGCCCCAGACGCCGGCGTCCTGGCCGGTTTCGAGAGCCCACTGGAGGCACTGCTCCATCACCGGACAGCGGCGGCACACGGCCTTGGCTTCCTCGATCTGCAGCAGAGCAGGACCGGTGTTCCCGATCGGGAAGAACAGCTCGGGGTCCTCTTCGCGGCAGACAGCGCGGTGGCGCCAGTCCATGGTCGTCCAACTCCTCCTGCCGCGGGGGGTGGCCCGATCGGCATAATCGAATGGCTTGTGAATGTGAACGCTTTCACGAATCCCACAACAACAAAAGAGACCAAAGGCCTACCGGGCCCGGGTGGTCTGTGCTGGGGGGGATTCGGCGATTCGAGGGACACCCCGCGGTCGGTGCTCCTGTGGTTCCGGAGTCGCCGTCGCTGCGATGTGTCCCGATCGCCATGTAGAGGTTCGCAAACCTCGGGCTCGGATACAACCCCCTTCGGGGAGGAATTTTTGATTCTTCGGTGTCGCCTAGCTCACAGCCAGTACTTCTATGGAGTGAAGGGGGCTTGTGCGTTCGAGAAGAAGGGCGAAGCCCACTTCCGGTCACACAATCACACGCAGTGCCCGCCGAACGCCTGTGAAACTGACGCGACTCCGGTCTCCAAGATGGTCCCCGTCCACCTGGAACGGGGCGGGTTCCTGGGAAACCAAGGTGAAGTGTCTGACGTCGTGATAGGAGACGACGTGCTTCCCGGACGGCCCGGCCGGCGGGGCGCCGTCGCTCGAAGGCGCGTACGACCGCAGGATCTGACGGATCGTTCGAGCGGTACCGAACGCCGTCATACGGGTGATCCCGAAGACGTCCAGATCCGTGTCGAAGGAGGCGAGCGGTGAGGGGTAGACCGGACGGTTGCCGAGGAACGTCCACGGCGAGGTGTTGCTGACTATCGTCAACGCCAGGCCCGGAACGGCCTCGTGGCCCGGAATCTCCAGGGCCACCGGGCCCGATCGGCGTTGCTCACGCTGGGTGAGGTAGTGCCGGACGGCCTGCCCGACGTACAGGGCGTGGGTGGACCTGCGCCCGGCCCGTCGCTGCTCCTCGACCCGGCCGACCACCCCGGCGTCGAAGCCGAGGCCGGCGGTGAAGGTGAACCAGCGGTCCGGCAGCCCGTCGGTCATCGCCTTGCCCAGCCCGATCGGCCGCTCGCGCCCCTGTTCCAGCGCGTTCAGCAGGGCGCCGGTGGCCTCCACCGGGTCGTTCGGCAGGCCCAGCGCGCGGGCGAAGACATTGGTCGAACCGCCCGGCACCACGGCCAGTCGCGGGACCTTCTCGCCCGGGCCCTGCGTCAGCAGCCCGTTCACCACCTCGTTGACGGTGCCGTCCCCGCCGAGCGCCACCACCAGGTCGACCGTGCCGTCCTGCGCCGCGTCCCGGGCCAGGTCGCGCGCGTGGCCCCGGTACTGCGTCTCGGCGACGTCCAGCTTGAGGTCGCTGCGCAGGGCGTGGATCAGTACGTCCCTGGTCCGGCCACTGGTGGTGGTGGCCTTGTGGTTCACGACCAGGAGAGCGCGCATGGGGAAAGCCTACGGGGCGGTACGGACCGACCGGCGGCTACCCTGCTGGAGTGACCGCAGAAACCTCCGCCCCCGCACCCGCCCGCCCGGTCCCGCTCACCCTGGGCGCCGCCATCACCGCTCTGGAGGGCGCCGCGCTGGCCGTCGTCGGCGTCTCGGACATGGTGTCCGCGCTGTCCGGCCAGGCCAAGCAGCTGGCCCTGAACGAGTTCGGCGGCCTGGTCATCGTGCTGCTCGGGGTGCTGCCGATACTGGCCGCCCACGCGCTGCTCAAGGAGCGCCGCTGGGGCCGCAGCCCGGCCGTGCTGACCAACTCGATCTGCCTGCCGGTCGCTTACTACATGATCCAGAGCGGCGGCGCGATGGTCGCCGTCGGCGTGCTGGTCGGCCTGCTCGGCCTGGTGGGCATCGGCTCGCTGCTGAACCCGAGGACGACGGCGGCCCTGTACGCCCCGCAGGAGGGCTGAGCGCCCCGCAGAACCGCCCCGGACAAGAGGGACGGCCGCCGCAGCTCCGAGCTGCGGCGGCCGTCCCTCTCGCTCCTGCTACTCCTCCACGAGGAGCTTCTCCCGCAGCTGGGCCAGAGTGCGGGCCAGCAGCCGGGACACGTGCATCTGGGAGATCCCCACCTCGGCGGCGATCTGCGACTGGGTCATGTTCCGGAAGAACCGCAGCACCAGGATCTTCTGCTCCCGGGGCGGCAGTTGGGCCAGCAGCGGCTTGAGCGACTCGCGGTACTCGACGCCCTCCAGGGCCTCGTCGGTGGCGCCCAGGGTGTCCGCGACGGCCGGCGACTCGTCGTCGCTGTCCGGTACGTCCAGGGACAGCGTGGAGTACGCGTTGGCGGACTCCAGGCCCTCCAGGACGTCCTCCTCGGAGATCCCCAGGTGCTCGGCCAGCTCGTGCACCGTGGGGGAGCGGCCGTGCCGCTGGGAGAGCTCGCTGGTCGCCGTGGTGAGCGACAGCCGCAGCTCCTGCAGGCGGCGCGGGACGCGCACCGCCCAGCCCTTGTCGCGGAAGTGCCGCTTGATCTCGCCGACGATGGTCGGCGTCGCGTAGGTGGAGAACTCGACCCCGCGCTCGTGGTCGAAGCGGTCCACCGACTTGATCAGTCCGATGGTGGCGACCTGGGTCAGGTCGTCCAGCGGCTCGCCCCGGTTGCGGAACCGCCTGGCGAGGTGCTCGACCAGCGGGATGTGCATCCGCACCAGCTGGTTGCGCAGCTCGACGCGCTCCGGGGAGCCCTCGGGCAGCGCGGACAGCCGGACGAACAGCGCTCGGGCAGCCTCCCGGTCCGGCGCGCCGGACCGGTGCGAGCCCTGGGCGGGCACGGCGCCGTGCAGCTCCGCGGCCTCCTCCTCCGCCGGCTCCGGCGCAGGAGGGGAGGCGGGCGTCGGCTCGGACGTCGGCTCGGTCGGGTGGCTCATCCGGTGGGCGTCCTTCGGGTGCGCTTCGTCGTTGGCGGCGAGGCCGGAAACGCTCGCCTGGGTCGGTACGGCAGGTCCCGCCGTCGCGAGGCCGGTACGGTCCAGATCACTCACGGCCATTCCCCCGTTCCGTTCCGGGAGCACCGGGGCCGCGGCCCCGGCATCGTCTCGTTGGTCGTACCGCGTGGGGGGCGGTACCGGGAGCCGTCCGTCGGGCCCCGGGTGGGGAACGGCGGACGGCCCTTGCAGGGTGCTGCTCGGTGCCCGGTCAAAGGGCGGCGGAGCCGCCGCGCTTCTTGTGCAGGCTGATCGTCACGGTGTTGTCCTCGGCGACCGAGGAGTCCACCTCGCCGGCCAGCGCGGAGAGCACCGTCCAGGCGAAGGTGTCCCGTTCGGGGGCCTTGCCGTCCGTGGTGGGAGCGGTGACGGTCACCTTCAACGAGTCGCCGACCAGGCGGAACTCACAGGACAGGACGGAGCCCGGCACCGCCTGCTGGAGCAGGATGGCGCAGGCCTCGTCGACCGCGATCCGCAGGTCCTCGATCTCGTCGAGGGTGAAGTCCAGCCGGGCGGCGAGCCCGGCCGTCGCTGTTCGCAGCACGGAGAGGTAGGCCCCCGCCGCGGGCAGCCGGACCTCCACGAAGTCCTGAACGCCGAGATCGCTGTCGATCTGGGACACCCTTGCCTCCTGGGTGACGCACTGTACTTGCTCGGTACCCCCGAGGGGGCGTCCTCCGCACCCGGTGCGGGAGTTACTCATGGTAAGGCATTGCGACGCAGGGTGGCAGGGGCTTTGCCCGTACTCCGTGCGTCCGTTCAACGGCTTCCGGCGGCCAGCAGTGCCTCGCCGGTGAGCCGGTGGACCGTCCAGCCGTCCATCGGCACCGCGCCCAGCGACTTGTAGAAGTCGATCGAGGGCTGGTTCCAGTCGAGCACCGACCACTCCACCCGCGCGTAGCCGCGCTCCACGGCGATCCGGGCCAGCTCCAGCAGCAGCGCCTTGCCGTGGCCGCCGCCGCGGGCCGCCGGGCGCACGTACAGGTCCTCCAGGTAGATCCCGTGGGTGCCGCGCCAGGTCGAGAAGTTGAGGAACCAGACCGCGAAGCCGACCGGCTCGCCGGTGGTCTCGTCCTCCGCGATCAGGCCGAACAGCGCCGGGTCGGTGCCGAACAGCGCCTCGCGCAGCTGCTCCTCGGTGGCCACCGCCTCCTGCGGGGCCTTCTCGTACTCCGCCAGTTCGCGGATCATGGCCAGGATGACGGGAACGTCGGTGACGACGGCGGTGCGGATCATGCCGCGAGCCTACTGCTCGGGCCCCGTCTCGTCCCAGGCCTGGACGGAGGTCTGGTCGACGATCCGGCCGTCCCGCAGACCGGCCATCGAGGCCATCAGCACCCGCACACCGTCGGGGTAGCGGCAGGACTCCAGGAACGCGACCTGGTCGCCCTGGACGACCACCTGTTCCAGCTTGTGGGTCATCTCGCGGCCGTAGACGTCGCTGAGCATCGCGCCGATCTCGTCCCGCCCGTGCATCACCAGGGGGTGGCTGGGCTGGGTCGTGCGGTCGACCACGCGCAGCTCGGCGTCCTCGGCGTAGAGCGCCAGCAGGGTCTCGGCGTCACGGCGTTCGATGCCCTCGCGCAGCGCGCGGGCGTCGAAGGCGGTGGGGGCCGCCATGGCGGTCATGGTCCTCGCTCCTCCGGTCGGGTTCCGTCGGTTCGCACCTTCGAGCGTACGCCCGGCGGACTCGACCGGAGGGCGGTCGTCGAGGGGCCGGTCAGCGGGCCGGGACGGTGCGCAGGAAGTCGGCGAGGGTGCTGATCGCGGCCGGGTTGCGCGGACTCTCGACCAGGTCGACGTAGTCCATGACGAAGATCCGGTCGTTCTTGACCGCGGAGACCCCGGCCAGCGGCGGGAAGGACGTGAGGAACGCGCGCTTCTCCTCGGCGCCCGGGGTCCCGTAGTCGTTGATCACGATCACCTCGGGGTCGCGCCGCACCACGCTCTCCCAGCCGGCGGTGACCCAGGTGTCGGCCAGGTCGGCCATGATGTTGGTCCCGCCGGCCTTCGCGATGATCTCGTTCGCGGCGGCGAACCTCCCCGCGGTGTACGGCTTGTCCTGCCCGCTGTCGTACAGGAAGACGGACGGGCGGCGCTCGGCGGCCGGCACGGCGGCGATGGTGGCCCTGGACTCGGCGATCAGCTTGTCGGCGCGGTCCTTGACGTCGAAGATCTCGCCGAGGTTGGCCAGGTCGGTGTAGAGCGCGTCCAGCGGGTCCATCACGCCGCGTTCGGAGCCCTTGCCGCTGCGGCAGGACTCGCTGAGCACGTAGGACCCCACGCCGAGTGCCTTGAAGGCCTGGGGGGTGACCCCGCTGCCCTCGTCGAAGCCGTAGTGCCAGCCCGCGAACACCAGGTCGGCCCTGGCGTCCAGGGCGATCTCCTTGGTGAGCACCTTCTTGGAGAGCCAGGTGGTCTGCTGGTAGCCGTCCTTCCATGGCACCTGGTCGACCCGGCCCTTGTCGTCGGGCATCACGTAGCCGGCCATCCGGTCGGCGAGGCCGAGGGAGAGCATCAGTTCGGTGATGTTGACGTCGTTGGTCACCACCCGGGCGGGCTTCTGCGCGAAGGTGCGCTTCTCGCCGCAGTTCTCCACGGTCACCGGGTAGTGGGCGGAGGCGGAGGCGGCCCGGCCCGGGGCGATCTCGGCGCCGCAGGCGGTCAGTCCGAGGGTGAGCAGGGCGGTGGCGGCAACGGCCTTGGTGCGCATCGGAGTTCCTCGGGGGATCAGGGGAGACGGTCGAACAGCAGCTGGAGGGCGCCGGTCCCCGGGTGCCGGACCGGGGTGGCCCGGACGCCGAAGACCTCGGCCAGCAGCGCCGGTCGGAGCACCTCGTGGGGCTCGCCGGAGGCGACGATCCGGCCGGCCGCCAGCACGTACAGCCGATCGCAGTGGCCTGCGGCCAGGTTGAGGTCGTGCAGCGCGGTGAGCACCGTCGGCCCGGCCTCGCGGGCGATCGCCAGCACCTCCAACTGGTGGGCGATGTCCAGGTGGTTGGTGGGCTCGTCCAGCACCAGCAGCCGCGGCTCCTGGACGAGGGCGCGGGCGATCAGCACCCTCTGCTTCTCGCCCCCGGACAGGCTCAGGAAGCCGCGCTCGGCGAGGTGGTCGGCCCGGACCTTCCGCAGCGCGGCCGCGCAGCGCTCCCGGTCCGACCCGGTCGGGCCGCCCGGGCCGCGCCGGTGCGGCAACCGGCCCATGGCGACCACCTCGGCCACCGTGAAGTCGAACTCGGCGGGGTGCTCCTGGGTCAGCGCGGCCACCCGGCGGGCCGCCTCGCGGGCGGTGAGGGCGTGCAGGTCCTCGCCGCCCAGCCGGACGGCCCCGCCGGCCGGCCGCAGCACGCGGTAGACGCAGCGCAGCAGGGTCGACTTGCCGCTGCCGTTCGGGCCGATCAGCCCGACCACCTGGCCGGCGGCGGCCGTCAGGCTCACCTCGTGGACCAGCCGGGCACCGGCCAGCTCCACCGAGACGCCGTCGACGGCGAGATCCTGGGCGCCGCTCATCGGGACCCCCCGAAGGCCTGGCCGCGCCGACGCATCATCAGCAGGAAGGCGGGCACCCCGAGCACGGCGGTGAACACCCCGACCGGCAGTTCGGCGGGCGCCAGCAGGGTGCGCGAGGCGATGTCCACCCAGACCAGCAGCAGAGCTCCGGCGAGCGGCGCGATCACCAGCACCCGGCGGTGCCCGGCGCCGACCAGCATCCGGGCCAGGTGCGGCATCAGCAGCCCGACGAAGCCGATCGCCCCGCTGACCGCGACCACGGTGCCGGTGACGGCGGCGGTCACCACGAACAGCTCCCGGCGCAGCCGGTCCGGGTCCACGCCGAGCGAGGCGGAGGTCTCGTCGCCCATCGCGAGCGCGTCCAACCGCCCGGCGGCGCAGGCCAGGTGGGCGAGCCCGGCCAGGACGGTGCAGGCGGCGATCGGCACCGAACCCCAGGTGGCGCCGCCGAGGCTGCCGAGCAGCCACATCATGGCGTCCCGGGCGGCCTCGGCGTGGTCGGCGGAGAAGACCATCAGGGTGGTCAGGGCGGAGAAGCCGTAGGAGAGTGCGGTGCCGGTGAGCACCAGCCGCAGCGGAGTGAGCCCGTACGCGGTGCGGGCGGTGAGGTAGACCAGCACCATGGCGACCAGCGCGGAGCCGAACGCGGAGACGGAGATCGCCCACACCCCGAGCGAGGCGAAGGCGCCGAGCAGCAGGACGGCGTTGGCGCCGACGGCCGCGCCGGAGGAGATGCCGAGCACGAAGGGGTCGGCGAGGGCGTTGCGCACCAGCGCCTGGACGGCGACCCCGGTGGCGGCCAGTCCGCCGCCGACCACGGCGGCCAGCAGGGTGCGCGGCAGCCGGAGCTCCCAGACGATCGCGTACGCCGCCGCCTCGTCGGCGTCCAGCCGGCCGCCCGTCAGTCCGGCGGCCAACAGTCGCAGCACGTGGGGGAGTTCGATGCCGGAGGCGCCGAGGGCGACCCCGCAGACCAGGGAGAGCAGCAGGGCGACGCCGAGGCCGGCGGCGAGCGGGAGGGTCGGTATTCGGCGAACGGGATCACTCACGTGCGGTCGTGCCTTGCCTCGGGCCGCAGGGTGTGCCGGGGCGGGCGCCGGCCGGGGGCGTGCCCGGGCGCCGTCCCCTCGCAGTCCGCGGCGAGTCGTCGGGAGTCCAGCGACCGAGGGCGATCGGGCTGGCGCGGCCGTACGGATGCGGACCGTGCTCACCGTTGCGGGTCAGCGCCGGATTCTCACCGGACTTCCCCCTCGGACGCCCTGGCAGCATAACAGCCACTCAGGGCAGGCAACCCTTACCGGTGGTGGGTCGCACGTGAACGCACGACCGCCCCCGTCCGACGGTGCGGACGGGGGCGGCCGGCTGGCGACGCGTCAGGCTCAGGCCTGCTTGGTCTCCCAGAAGATCTTGTCGACCTCGGCGATCAGGTCCAGCAGGGCCTGGCCGGTGGCCGGGTCCGTGGACGCCTTGGCGGCCGAGGCGGCCTTCAGGGTGTCGTTGATCAGCTGGTGCAGCTGCGGGTACTTCTCGAAGTGCGGGGCCTTGAAGTAGTCGCTCCACAGCACCGAGATGTGGTGCTTGACGGCCTCGGCGCGCTGCTCCTTGATGATGATGGCGCGGGCGCGGAAGTGCGGGTCCTCGTTGGCCTGGTACTTCTCCTGGGTGGCCTTGACCGACTCGGCCTCCAGCTTGGCCTGCGCCGGGTCGTACACGCCGCAGGGCAGGTCGCAGTGGGCGTGAGCCGTGGCACGAGGTGCAAACAGACGAGAGAACATGGGAGTCCTTCCTTAGATCGTCTTCCCGCGCCCGAGATTACCCTTCCGCTCCCGGGGTTTCGCGATCGGGCGGCGGGCCTAGGGCAAAAGGCCGACCCGGAACCGGGGTAATCCGGACATCGAACGGATGACGGCCCGTACGGCAGACTGGGGCGGTCGGACCGGGCGGACCCGGGCGGATCCGGGAGGAGGAGTCGTGGCGCGGAGCACGGAGCCGAAGGGCGGTGCGGGGGGCGGCGCGGTGCCGTTCGGGCTGGTCGACGTGGCGGGCCCGTCGATGGTGCCGACCCTGCGCGAGGGCGACCAGCTGCTCGTCCGCTACGGCGCGCCGATCCGGCCCGGCGCGGTGGTGCTGTTCCGGCACCCCTTCCAGCAGGACCTGCTGGTGGTCAAGCGGGCCGCGGAGCGCCGCCCGGAGGGCTGGTGGGTGCTGTCCGACAACCGCCCGGTGGACAGCGACAGTCGCAGTTACGGCCCCGTCCCGGACGAACTGGTGCTCGGCCGGGTGCTGCTGCGGCTGCGCCCGAGCCCGGCCTGGCTGGCGCCGGGCCGCTGGCTGGAGCGCCTGCTGCTCGGCCCCCGGCTGGCCCGGGTGCCGGGCCTGGCCCGCCGGCTCGGGGTCTTCGTCGAGGAGCTCTAGGGTCTGCCCGGCGTCGCGCGCCCGGCGGGATCCGCCGGGCCCCTAGCCGCCCGAGTGCAGCGCCGCCTCGGCCTCCTGGCGCTTGCGGGCCCGGTACGCGGCGACGTTGGCGCGGGTTGCGCAGCGGTCGGAGCAGTAACGGCGGGAGCGGTTGGTCGAGGTGTCCAGGTAGGCGTTGCGGCAGGGCGCGGCCTGGCAGATGCCGAGCCGGTCGGCGCCCAGCTCGGTGAGGTGGACGGCCAGGCCCATGCAGGCGACGGCGCTGAAGTGGGCGGTGGCGGTCGGCGAGTTGTCCGCCAGGTGCAGGTGCCAGCGCGGCCGGCCGGCGTCGTCCAGGTAGTCGTGCCCGGAGACCAGCGGGCTGACGGGGTACTCCATCAGCAGGCTGTTCAGCAGGTCGACGCCCCGGATCTCGTCCCCCTCGGCGGCCGCCTCGAACACCCCGCGAAGCCTGGTCCGCACCGCCCGCAGCCGGGGCACGTCGGACTCGTCGGCCAGCGCGGCGGCGCGGGAGGAGTCGGAGAACAGGGCGCGCACCGCGTCCACCGAGGTCAGCGCGTCGGTGCCGCGCTCGGGTTCCTCGGTGTTCACCAGCCGAACGGCGAGGTCGGCGTACGAGGCGAGCTCCACGGCGGTCCTTCCAGAGGTGTCGGTAACGGGCTGATTGCTTCCAGCCTATTACTCGGCTGGGGAAAACGGCGGCGCCCGGCAGGAAGCTGCCTGCCGGGCGCCGGGCGTACGGGCTCAGAGGACCTTGGAGAGGAAGGCCCTGGTGCGCTCGTGCTGGGGGTTGGTGAGCACCTCGCGGGGGTTGCCGGACTCGACCACCACGCCGCCGTCCATGAACACCAGCGCGTCGCCGACCTCGCGGGCGAAGCCCATCTCGTGGGTGACGACCACCATCGTCATGCCCTCCTCGGCCAGGCCGCGCATGACGTCCAGGACGTCGCCGACCAGCTCCGGGTCGAGCGCCGAGGTGGGCTCGTCGAAGAGCATCAGCTTGGGCTTCATGGCCAGCGCGCGGGCGATCGCCACGCGCTGCTGCTGGCCGCCGGACAGCTGCGAGGGGTAGTTCTTCGCCTTGTCGGCCAGGCCGACCCGCTCCAGCAGGGCCATCCCGCGCTCGCGGGCGTCGGCCCGGCTCTCGCCCTTGACCTGGACCGGCGCCTCGATGACGTTCTCTATGGCGGTCATGTGCGGGAACAGGTTGAAGTGCTGGAACACCATGCCGATGTCCCGGCGCTTCGCCGCGACCTCGCGGTCCTTCAGCTCGTGCAGCCGGCCGGCCTTCATCTGGTAGCCGACGAGTTCGCCGTCCACCGAGAGGAGGCCGCCGTTGATCTTCTCCAGGTGGTTGATGCACCGCAGGAAGGTCGACTTGCCGGACCCGGAGGGACCGACCAGGACGAACACCTCACCCTTCTTGACCTCCAGGTCGATGCCCTTGAGCACCTCCACCAGGCCGAAGGACTTGCGCACTCCCTGGGCCTCGACCATCGGGGCGACTGCGGCGTCCTTCGGCTGCGGCTTCGTCAGATCGGTCATACGTGGCCACCTCCTTCGAGGCCGGGCACCACGTCGTCCTTGGCCGGCGGGACGGGCTGGCCGGCGAACAGGCGGCGCAGTCGCTGCAGCGGCGTGGGCGGCAGCACCCGGTTGGCGCCGCGGGCGTAGTGGCGCTCGATGTAGTACTGGACCACGGTGAGGATCGAGGTCATCAGCAGGTACCAGATGCTGACGACGATCAGCAGCGGAATGGTCTGGAACGTGCGCGAGTAGATGTTCTGCCCGGCCCGGAGCAGCTCCTCCAGGGCGATCGACGAGACCAGCGAGGTGGTCTTCAGCATCGAGATGGTCTCGTTGCCGGTCGGCGGGATGATCACGCGCATGGCCTGCGGCAGGATGATCCGCCGCATGGTGTTGAACTGGCTCATGCCCAGTGCGTGCGCGGCTTCGGTCTGGCCGAGCGGCACGGACTGGATGCCGCCGCGGACGATCTCCGCCATGTACGCGGCCTCGTTGAGGCCGAGACCCAGCAGGGCGGCGACGAACAGCGGGATCGCCTCGTTGGTCGGCTGGGACCAGAAGGCGGGGCCGAACGGGACGCCGATCGAGATGTTGGCCCAGAGGGTGCCCAGGAAGTTCCAGAACAGCAGCTGGACCAGCACCGGCGTGCCGCGGAAGACCCAGATGTAGAACCAGGCGGTGCTGGAGAGCACCGGGTTCGGCGACAGGCGCATGATCGCGAGGATCACGCCGCCCGAGACGCCGATCAGCATGGAGAGGAAGGTCAGTTCGAGCGTGACGCCGAGGCCGTGCAGGATCGAGGAGTCGAAGAGGTAGGTGCCGACGACGTCCCACTGGAACTGGGAATTCGTGGTGAGGGCGTGGATCAGCATGGCCGCGAGGAGCGCGACGACTGCTGCCCCGACCCAGCGTCCGGGGTGACGGACCGGGACGGCCTTGAGGGTTTCGGGCCGTCCCGGGTGCGCCGACCCCTGGTCGGAAGAGTTCACTGTGTGGCCTCAGGGGTTGTGTTCAGACAGCGGGATCAGCTGGTGGCGCCGTTGATGACGGACTTGTCGATCGCGCCCGCCTGCACGCCCCACTTCTCCAGGATGCTCTTGTAGGTGCCGTCCGCCATCAGCGACTGGACAGCGCCCTGGACGGCCTTGGAGAGCGGCGAGCCCTTCGGCAGGACCGCGCCGTAGGGGGCGGTGTCGGTGACGTCGCCGACCTTCTCCAGCTGGCCGTTGGTCTGCTTGATCGCGTAGTCGACGACCGGGGAGTCGGCCAGCATGACCTGGTCACGGCCGGAGACGAGGGCCTGGGTGACGTCGGTCTGCAGGTCGAACTTGTCGCCGTCGTTCGGGATGGTCGGCTTGCCGGCCTTGGTGCAGGCGGGGTTGATCGTGTCGGTGATGTCCTTGGCCTGCGTGGTGCCGGTCTGGACGGCGACCTTCTTGCCGCAGAGGTCCTTGGGGTCGATCTTGTCGGGGTTGCCCTTCTTGACCGCGGCACCCGTACCGGCGCTGAAGTAGGTGACCATGTCGACCGACGCCTCGCGCTCCTTGGTGTCGGTGAAGGAGCTCATGCTCATCGCGTACTTGTTCCCCGTGATGCCGGGGATGATCGCGTCGAAGGTGGCGTTCTGGATGTCGGCGGTCAGGCCGAGCTTCTTGGCGATCGCATTGGCCAGGTCCACGTCCATGCCGACGATGGCGCCCTTGTCGTCCTTGAACTCGTTGGGCGCGTAGGAGGCGTCGGTGGCGACCACGATCTTGCCGGCGGCCTTGACGTCGGCCGGAACGAGCGCGGCCAGCGACGCGTCGGCGGTCACGGCGGGGACCGACGCGCTCGCGTTGACGCCGGTGGAGCCGGAGGACGACTTGCTGCTGCCGCAGCCGGTCAGGACGAGGGACACCGAGACGGCAGCCACGCCGGCCGCGAAGAGGCGGGTGCGCTGGGTACGGACGGTCATGAGGGGGATCTCCTCCTGGGGAGAGAAATCGGGCGGAGCGCGCCGCGGGAGCGGCGCACCGGGGCAGCTGGCCGTACGAAGCCGTACGGGTGGACATGTCGCTGTACGTCGTCGTACGTGCATTGCCGGGTGGTGCAGTTGCCCGGGCGCAGGGGGCCGCCCGGGGTGGTGCGGGTACTGCTTCCGCCACCCTCCGCCGAGGTGGACGTCGACCTGAACCGCCTCGACCCAGTGGCCGACTCGATCCGAGATGGGGGGAATCCTGCCATCTGATGACGGTCAGATGGCCCTCATCCAGATCAAAATCGGATAACGAGGGCTCATGCTGTCCGCTATTCGGACGGATCGCGTGCCCCTGTCACGCTGCGTATAAGTATGCAGATCCGCCTGTGCTCCCTCGGGAAGCCCCGCCGCCGCCCCGCCGCACTCGCTGCCGTGCCCCTGCCGTGCCCCGGCCGTGCTCCCGTCGGCCCGCGGGCTCAGATCCCGCCGTTGACCACCGCGTTCTGCGCCGCGCCCGCGCTCACGTTCCACTTGCCGAGGATCTTGTCGTACTCGCCGCTGCGGATCAGCTGGTCCACCGCCTTGGACAGGGTGTCGCGCAGCTCGGTGTCCTCCCTGCGCACCGCGATCCCGTACGGGTTGGAGGTGGACTGGGCGCCGGTCACCTCGAAGCGGCCCCCGCCGTCCGTGGTCTTCGCCGCGTAGGCGGCCACCGGGAAGTCGTTCAGCCCGGCCGCGGCGGTGCCGGCGGACACCTCGGCCAGCGCCTTGGCGTCGGTGTCGAGGCGGTGCACCGTCAGCTGCTTGCCGGTGCGGGCGCAGACGGCGACCTGCCGGGTGGCGACGCCGTCCTGGGTGGTGCCCTGCTGGAAGGCGATCGTGCGGCCGCACAGGTCGTCGAGGGTCCGGATCCCCTTCGGGTTGCCCTTCGGGACGACGATCGAGGTGCCGGCGATGAAGTAGTCCACGAAGTCCACGCCCGGGTTGACCTGCTTGCCGTCGGCGTCCAGGCCCTCGCGGCGCTGGCGGACGTCGCTGAGCGCGGACATCGCCACGTCGAACTGCTTGCCCTGGAGGTTGGGTATCAGCTTGTCGAACGGGGTCTCCACGAACTCGACCCGCACGTCGAGGATCCGGCCGAGGGCGGCGGCGAGCTCCGGGTCCAGGCCGGCCGGCTTGCCGTCCGGGCCGCGGAACTCCACCGGCGCGTAGTTGACGTCCATGCCGATGCGCAGCACGCCGGCCGAGCGCTGGGCCGTGGGCAGTTTGCCGCGGATGTCCTTGACCGGGTCGCTCGCGGCGGCCTGCCCGCCACCGCCGCAACCGGTGAGGAACAGGGAACCGGCGGCAGCCAGTGCGGCTGCGGCGACGGACCGACGGCGGGCGGGGCGGAGGTGAGGCATGAGGGATGCTCCTGAGGGCGGAACCGCGGTCACCGCGGTGTCGCGCCGGTGTACGCGGGATGGCGGACATGCGATCCTGCCATCCCGCCCTGCCGGGCCCGGCGGCGGGTGTGTCAGAATTCGGTACCGGGTGACCCCCGAACGCTCGAACCAGACCGACGAGCCCCGACAGGCTCGGGGTGCTCAGGACCGGAAGTCATCACGTGGCTCCGTATCCGGGGCGCCGGATCCCCTACGGGTCTGCGTTCACTCCTGCGGGTGCGCGTGTCTCAGCGCCGTTGCCGCCGCCGGAGCTCGGTGCTTCCGACACCGGGCCCCAGTCGACGCGACAGCACGGCGATGAACGGTGCGTGACGAGGACGAAAAGGCATAGGTGCGATGCCTTTGTCCGACCTACGCTCGGCCCGGCAGCACAACGCGGACAAGACAAGACCCCATAAAAAACCCTCATCCGAGGGCGCCACCCGACGGCAGCGCCCCCGCCCCGACCCCGGGTCCGCTTCGGCGTACCCGGTTTCCGGCTTCCGGTACGGGGCGCCCAGCCCGTCGGCCGCGCACCTCGCCAGAACAATGACGAAGAGGTCATCGTGGCAGCGGAGATCATCAGCAGCACCCAGGACACCGACGATCCGGTCGACGCCGTTTTCGCGCTCCACCGCGGCGGCAAGATGGAGATCCGGGCGACCGTGCCGGTGCGCGACGCGGACGACCTGTCCCTCGCCTACACCCCCGGTGTGGCCCGGGTCTGCACGGCCATCGCCGAGCAGCCGGAGCTGGTCAACGACTACACCTGGAAGTCCAACACCGTCGCGGTGGTCACCGACGGCACCGCGGTGCTGGGCCTCGGCGACATCGGCCCGGAGGCCTCGCTCCCGGTGATGGAGGGCAAGGCCATCCTGTTCAAGCAGTTCGGCGGGGTGGACGCGGTGCCGATCGCGCTCGCCTGCACCGAGGTGGACGAGATCGTCGAGACGGTGGTCCGGCTGGCCCCGTCCTTCGGCGGCGTCAACCTGGAGGACATCTCCGCCCCGCGCTGCTTCGAGATCGAGCGCCGGCTCCAGGAGGCCGTGGACATCCCGGTTTTCCACGACGACCAGCACGGCACCGCGATCGTCACCACCGCCGCCCTGTGGAACGCCGCCAAGGTGACCGGCCGGGAGATCGGCTCGCTGCGGGCCGTCATCTCCGGCGCCGGCGCGGCCGGCATCGCCATCGCCAAGATGCTGCTGGCCGCGGGCATCGGCGACGTCGCCGTCTGCGACCGCAAGGGCGTGGTCTACCGGGGCCGCGAGGACCTGACGGACGTCAAGGCCGAGATCGCCGAGCTGACCAACCGTTCGGAGCTCAAGGGCTCGCTGGCCGACGCCCTGGCCGGCGCCGACGTGTTCATCGGCGTCTCCGGCGGCACCGTGCCGGAGGAGGTCGTGGCGACCATGGCCGAGGGCGCGTTCATCTTCGCGATGGCCAACCCCAACCCGGAGATCCACCCCGAGGTCGCGCACAAGTACGCGGCGGTCGTCGCCACCGGGCGCAGCGACTTCCCGAACCAGATCAACAACGTGCTGGCCTTCCCGGGCATCTTCGCCGGCGCTCTCCAGGTCCGGGCCTCCCGGATCACCGAGGGCATGAAGCTGGCGGCCGCCAAGGCGCTGGCCGCGGTGGTGGCCGACGAGCTGACCCCGCAGAAGGTCATCCCCTCGCCGTTCGACGAGCGGGTCGCCCCGGCGGTCACCAAGGCCGTGGCCGAGGCCGCCCGTGCCGAGGGCGTGGCCCGGGCCTGACGCGGTGCCGGGGAGCGTGCCCGCCACGGTGGGCCGCTCCCCCGCCCCCGCTCCGGCCCCCCGCCCCCGCCTCCTCCGAGCCGAAGGGCGCGCCGCCGCCAGAGCGACGACCGTCGGCAGCGGGTCCGAGCGCCCGGAGGCGAGCGGGCGAAAGCAGGGCGCGGGACACGCGTCACACTTACGCGTGGTTCCCGGCCCCGGCCGTCCCGGCTAGTGTCCGGGGCATGTTTGCTGCCTATGCCGCCCGTATCGACGCCGACGACCCGCTGAGCGGGCTGGAGTTGGGCGAACGCCCCGAGCCGCAGGCCCGTCCCGGGTGGAGCGTGGTCACGGTCAAGGCCGCCAGTCTCAACCACCACGACCTGTGGTCGCTGCGCGGGGTCGGGCTGCCCGCCGAGAAGCTGCCGATGATCCTCGGCTGCGACGCCGCCGGCGTCGACGAGGACGGCAACGAGGTGGTCATCCACTCGGTGATCGGCCAGTCCGGCCACGGGGTGGGCCCGAACGAGCCCCGCTCCATCCTGACCGAGCGCTACCAGGGCACCTTCGCCCAGCGGGTGGCCGTGCCCACCTGGAACCTGCTGCCCAAGCCCGCCGAGCTGAGCTTCGAGGAGGCCGCCTGCCTGCCCACGGCCTGGCTGACGGCGTACCGGATGCTGTTCACCAACGCCGGGGTCAAGCCCGGTGACACCGTCCTGGTGCAGGGCGCCGGGGGCGGGGTGTCGACCGCTCTGGTCGTCCTCGGCAAGGCGGCCGGCCTGCGGGTCTGGGTCACCGGCCGGGACGAGGCCAAGCGCCGCCGGGCCGTCGAACTCGGCGCGGACGCGGCCTTCGAGAGCGGCGCCCGGCTGCCCGCCCGGGTGGACGCGGTGATGGAGACGGTCGGCGCCGCGACCTGGTCGCACTCGGTGAAGTCGCTGCGCCCGGGCGGCACCATCGTCATCTCCGGTGCCACCTCCGGCCCCAGCCCGAAGGCCGCCGAGCTGAACCGGATCTTCTTCCTGGAGCTCAAGGTGGTCGGCTCGACCATGGGCACCAAGGAGGAGCTGGCCGGGCTGCTGGCGCTGTGCGCGAACACCGGGGTCCGTCCGGTGATCGACTCGGTGCTGCCGCTGGCCGAGGCCCGGGACGGCTTCGCCAAGCTGGCCAAGGGCGAGGTCTTCGGCAAGATCGTGCTCAACCCCTGAGCCGTGACGGCCGGTGCCCCTCCCGCAGGAGGGGCACGGGCCGTCACCGGGCGTCCGGCTCAGCCGAGCAGGCGCTTCAGCCGTTCGCCGGCCGCGCCCAGCACCGAGCGGGCCTCGGCCAGCTTGTCGGCGCTCACCCCGCCGTCCCGGGCCGCGTCGCGGACCTGGTCGCGGAAGCGGTCGAGCAGCCGCTCCAGTTCGCGGGCCGGCTCGCCGGCCGGGTCGGTGCGGGCCCACTCCGGCAGGTCGGTGGGGGCGTCCGCGGCGTCCTGGTCCTTGTCCAGGTCGATCCTGGTCACCGTGATCCGCTCGGACGGCTCGGCGGCCTCCTTCGTCGGGTGGCCCCAGCGGGCCGCGTCGGCCAGCCCGGCCAGGCCCTTGGTCAGCTCGGACAGGCCCTCGGCCAGTCCGGTCGGCCAGTCGCCCTTCGCGGCGTGCTCGCGCACCTGCTGCTCGACCCGGCGCTTGATCCGCAGCGCTTCCTGCTGGGCGGCGGTGCGGGAGGCCTTGGCCTGCTCGCGCAGTCGGCGGGCCTCCTCCTCGGCGGCCTTCGCCTTGGCCTTGGCTGCCCGCTCCTGCTCCCGGGCGCGCTTGGCCTGCTCCTTGGCCTGCCGCTTGAACTGGGCGAACTCCTCCTTGGCGCGCTGCCAGGACTCGTTGTCGCCCCATGGCCCGGCCCACGGGTCGCCGCCGGCCTTGCCGCCGGTGTCCGGGCGGTCCGGCCGGGGAGCCTGCTTGGCGGCCTGCCACAGTTCCTCGCGCAGGTCCTTGGCGCTGTCCCGGACGTCCTCCCGGATCGCCCCGGCGAGTTGGGCCACGGAGTCGTGGATCTCCAGCTCCAGATCGTCCAACTCGCCCTGCCGGGCGTCGAGTTCGGCGCGCCCGGCGTCGGTCAGCCGGTAGACCTTGCGGCCGCCCTCGGTGCTGTGGCTGACCAGGCCCTCCTGCTCCAGCTTCGCCAGCCGCGGGTAGACGGTGCCGGCGGAGGGGGCGTACAGACCCTGGAAGCGCTCCTCCAGCAGGCGGATCACCTCGTAGCCGTGCCGCGGGGACTCGTCCAGCAGCTTCAGCAGGTAGAGCCGGAGCCGGCCGTGGCCGAACACGGGGGTCATCTCAGGCCTCCTTGGTGAGGTCGGGGCCGGCGGGCCGGTCGGCGGCGGGGGAGGCGGGGAGCTCCTTGACCACCACCGGGGCGTCGTCCTCCGACTCGGGGCGGCGCAGCACGGTGACCGCACCGGAGACGGTGGTGACGTTGAGGCTGCCGCGGCCCTCGCCGAGCTGGCCGGAGATCTTCTTGGCACCCCAGGTGCTGCTCATGGTGAGTTCGTCGAAGGTGCTGGAGACGTCGCCGCTGGTGGAGCCGGCCTCGACGGTGGCGTCGGCCAGCGAGGGGATGCGGACCACGACCGGGCCGCTGACGGTGTTGACCTTGACGTCGGTCTCGCCGGCCACGTCGAGGTCCAGGGTGACGGCGCCGGTGACGGTGTTGGCCTGCACCCGGTCGGCCGTCCCGGCGATCACGGTGAGCTGCCCGGAGACGGTGTTGACCTTGAGCTGGCCACCGACCGCCTGGGCGTCCACGTCACCGGTGACGGTGCCGGCGTCGATCCGCCCGGTGACCCCGGCCAGGGTGGTGTCGCCGCTGGCGCTCTGCACCGAGACGTGGCCGTCGATGCCGGTGACGGTGGAGTGGGCCGACACGGTGCCGACCTTGACCTCGGTGCCGGCCGGCACGGTCAGGGTGAGGTCGACGGAGCGCTTGCGCTTGAAGGAGTCGAAGAAGCTGCGGACCGAGCCGATCGACTTGATCCAGTCGCCGAACTCGCCCCAGCTGTTGATGTCCTTGTAGGTGGCGGTCAGGACGCCGTCCACCAGCGTGACGTGCAGCGGGTCGCCCTTGAGGTCGGTGACCTCCAGTCGGGCCGGGCCCTCGGCCGCGACCACGTTCACGGTGCCGTCGATGACGCGCACGTGCAGCGCGCTGACCGGCTCCTCGAAGGTGGTCCTGCCGGGCCCCTCGATCGTCCACTGGCTCATGTCTGCCGCCTCCCGTCGCTGATCGCGATGTATCGCGTTCTCTTCTGAAGACGATATATCGCGTGCCGGGAAAAGCAAGCGGTTCGCCCCCGGGACGAGCCCGGACGCTTCCCGGAGCCGTCCCCTACGGGAAACGCGCGAAGGGCCCGGGAGGCAACCGCCTCCCGGGCCCTTCGCGCGTGCCGTCAGGGCGTCACTCGTCGTCGTCCTCGTCGTCGAGCCGGGCCAGCCAGGTGGCCAGCCGCTCGACCGGGATCTCGAAGTCCGGGTTGAGGTCGACGAACTCGCGCAGGCGCTCGGCCAGCCACTCGAAGGTGACCTCCTCCTCGCCGCGCCGGCTCTCCAGCTCCTCGATGCCTCGGTCGGTGAAGTACACGGTTTCGCTCCGGTCGGATGGGGATTGACCTGGTCAGGATAGACCGACGTCCTTGCGGTAGAGGGACAGCGTCAGCTTGGCCGAGCCCGCGCTGCCGTTGATCTCGACGACCTTGGCGATCACGATGTTGCCGTTGGCGCGGTGACGCAGGCAGAACAGCCGTCCCGGGGGCAGGTCGGAGTACTTCAGGTTGGCCGTCGGCTCCTTGTCGATGGCCGCGGAGCACTCCTCGGGCGTGAGCGAGGAGCCCTGGGAGATGTACGGGTCCGCGTCGCTCCAGTTGAAGTCGTCGTAGCTCGGGCTCATGCCCCACTCGCCGGACGCGGACGTCACCTTGCCCGCGATCAGGTCGAAGTAGTAGTTGTGGCTCGGCGCGGAGAGATCGCGGTTCTCGTAGACCGGGGTGTACCTGACCTGGCTCGCCGTGGCGCTCATCGCCGGGTTCGGCGTCGTGGTGGCGCTCGGGGAGCCGCTCGCGGAGCCGGCCTGGGAGCCGGACGACGTGGTCGGCCTGGGCGAGGCCGTCGGCGGCAGCGGCTGGGAGGTCTGGGTGACGGAGCCCGCGGGGGCCGGGGTGGTGGCCGCGGCCGGCTTCTTGCCGTCGTCCAGCTTCTTCACCAGCACCACGCCGCCGACCGTGCCACCGACCGCCATCACCAGGGCGACGGTGAGCAGCACCTTCCAGGACACCCCGCCCTTGCGCTCCGGCGCGGGCAGCGGGACGGCGGTGGTGACCGCCGGGCCGGGCGGCGGGGTGTCGAAGGCCGGCGGCTCCGGCTGGAGCCGGACGGTCGGCGGAGCGGGCAGCACCGGGGCGGTGGGCATCTCGGTGGGCGGCTGCGGGGCGCCGTACGCGCCGAGCGGCGGCGGGGTGAAGCCCGACGGCGGGCCGACGGGCTGCTGCGGCGGGGCGATCGCGGTGGCCGGGTGGGTCGGCGCGGCGAGCGGCTGCGGGGGTGCGGCCGGGACCGGCGGGGCGGTGGGAGAGGCCGGGACCGGCGGGGCGGTGGGAGCGGCCGGGACGGGCGGGGCGGTGGGAGCGGCCGGTGCCGGGGTGGGCGGCGTCCGGGGGAGGTCGGATCGGCGGGTGATCTCGGTGTTGACCTGCCGGGGCAGCCAGTCGTCGGCGAACCGTAGCTGGCCGCCGACCTCCGGGTGGTTGCGGGCGGCCTGAATGATCTCGGCGGGCTTCGGCCGGTCCTCCGGGGACTTCGCCAGGCAGCGCTGGATCAGCTCGCGCAGGTCAGCCGGGACGGCCTCCAGGTCCGGCTCCTCGTGCACCACCCGGTAGAGCACCGCGGTGTCCGGGCCGTCGCCGAACGGGGCGCTGGCGCCCGCCACGTAGGCGGCCAGGGCGCCCAGTGCGAAGACGTCGGTGGCGGGGGTGACGGCGCGGCCCTGGGCCTGCTCGGGGGCCATGAAGGAGGGGGAGCCGATCCGGTAGCCGGTGCCGGTGAGCGCGGTGGCGTCGGCGGCCCGGGCGATGCCGAAGTCGATCACCCGGGGGCCGTCCCCGGCGACCAGCACGTTGGCGGGCTTGAGGTCGCGGTGGACCACCTCGACGCTGTGGATCGCCTGCAGCGCCTCGGCGATGCCGCCCATCAGCAGCAGCACGGTGCGGACCGGCAGCGCGCCGTGCTCCCGCACCACCTGCTGCAGGGACGGGCCCGGGACGTACGCGGTGACCAGCCAGGGGGCGTCCGAGTCCAGGCCGCCGGAGTCGATCACCTGGGCGGTGTACAGCCCGTGGATCCGCTGGGCGTTGCTGACCTCCTGGGCGAAGCGGCGGCGGAACTCGCCGTCCTCGGCGAACTCGGGACGGACCACCTTGAGCGCCACCGGGCGCCCGCCCGGTGTGTACGAGAGGTAGACCCGGCCCATGCCGCCGGCGCCGAGCCGGGCGAACAGCCGGTAGCCGCCGACCTCCCGGGGATCCTCGGGGAGCAGCGGCGGGAAGACCGGAGGGAGCTGGCCCGGGTCACGTGGCGTGTCGGCGGTCATGTGGTGGTCCCCCTGGGAGCGCGGTGAGGTCGTTCGGCCGGGGCCGCGGGCGCGATGACGGGCGCCGGGCGGCGATCTGGCGATGCATAACCTATCGATCCGTCAGGAGGGCGTGCGGGCAGGTCCGGCATTGGTTGCAGAGCTGCGACCTTTGCCGGGGCACGACAGGAGTGCGGAACGCCCGCGGCCCCGCCTCCCTGGTCGGGAGGCGGGGCCGCGGGCGTCACTGCGGTGCGGGGCCTCGGCGCGTCAGAGCGCGAAGACCTCCTCGATCAGCGCCTGCTGCTCGGCACCGTGGCGCTTGGCCGAGCCGACGGCCGGCGACGAGGCCGAGGCGCGGGCGACCCGGCGCAGACGGGCGTCGCCGCCGCTGCGGCCGATGACGACCTGCAGGTGGTCGACCAGGTTCATCGCGATGAACGGCCAGGCACCCTGGTTGGCCGGCTCCTCCTGCGCCCAGACGAACTGGACGTTGTCGCCGTAGCGGGCCAGCTCCTCCTGGAGCTCGGCCACCGGCAGCGGGTAGAGCCGCTCCATGCGGACGATGGCGGTGTCGGTGACGCCGCGCTCGGTCCGGGCCGCCGCCAGGTCGTAGTAGAACTTGCCGGAGGTGATGACCACCTTGCGGACCTGCGCCGGGTCGACGGTGGTGTCGCCGATGACCGGGCGGAACGAGCCCGACAGGAACTCCTCGGTCGCACTCGCCGCGGCCTTCAGGCGCAGCATCGACTTCGGGGTGAAGACGATCAGCGGCTTGTGGTGCGGGTTGTGCGCCTGCCAGCGCAGCAGGTGGAAGTAGTTCGACGGCAGGGTCGGCATCGCGACCGTCATGTTGTCCTGCGCGCACAGCTGGAGGAAGCGCTCCGGGCGGGCCGACGAGTGGTCCGGGCCCTGGCCCTCGTAGCCGTGCGGCAGCAGCAGGGTGACGCCGGAGTGCTGGCCCCACTTCTGCTCGGCGGAGGCGATGTACTCGTCCACCATGGTCTGCGCGCCGTTGACGAAGTCGCCGAACTGCGCCTCCCACATGACCAGCGCGTTCGGGCGGGTCAGCGAGTAGCCGTACTCGAAGCCCATGGCCGCGTACTCCGACAGCAGGCTGTCGTAGACGGTGTAGCGGGCCTGGTCCTCGGTGAGGTACTGCAGCGGGGTGTAGTCCTCGCCGGTCTTGCGGTCGATCAGGACGGCGTGCCGCTGGCCGAAGGTGCCGCGGCGGCTGTCCTGGCCGGCCAGGCGGACCGGGTGGCCCTCCATGAGCAGCGAGCCGATGGCGAGGGTCTCGCCCATCGCCCAGTCGATGGTGTTGTCCTCGACCGAGGCGGCGCGGCGCTGCAGCTGGGGCAGCAGGCGCGGGTGGACGGTCAGCCAGTCCGGGTGGTTGACCTGCGAGGCGGCGATCCGCTTGACCATCTCCTGGGAGATGCCGGTCTGGATGGAGACCGGGAAGTCGGCGACCGGCTTGCCCGCGGTGGCGTCGGCCGGAGCCTGGGCCGCGTCGCGGACCTCGGCGAAGACCTTCTCCAGCTGGCCCTGGAAGTCCTGGAGCGCCTGCTCCGCCTCTTCCATGGTGATGTCGCCGCGACCGATCAGGCCCTCGGTGTACAGCTTGCGCACCGAGCGCTTCTTGTCGATCAGGTCGTACATCAGCGGCTGGGTGAACGACGGGTTGTCGGCCTCGTTGTGACCGCGGCGGCGGTAGCAGATGAGGTCGATCACGACGTCCTTGTGGAACGCCTGGCGGAACTCGAAGGCGAGCCGCGCGACGCGGACCACGGCCTCCGGGTCGTCGCCGTTCACGTGGAAGATCGGGGCCTCGATCATCCGGGCCACGTCGGTGCAGTACATCGACGAGCGCGAGGACGCCGGGGCGGCGGTGAAGCCGACCTGGTTGTTGACCACCAGGTGGATCGTGCCGCCGGTGCGGTAGCCGCGCAGCTGCGACATGTTCAGGGTCTCCGCGACGACGCCCTGGCCGGCGAAGGCCGCGTCGCCGTGGATCTGGATCGGCAGCACCGGGAAGGTGGTGCCGCCCTGGTCCAGGATGTCCTGCTTGGCGCGGGCGATGCCCTCGACGACCGGGTCGACCGTCTCCAGGTGGGAGGGGTTCGCGGCGAGCGAGACCTTGATGGTCTCGCCGTCCAGGCCGGTGAAGGTGCCCTCGGAGCCCAGGTGGTACTTGACGTCGCCGGAGCCGTGCATCGACTTCGGGTCGAGGTTGCCCTCGAACTCGCCGAAGATCTTGCCGTACGGCTTGCCGACGATGTTGGCCAGCACGTTCAGGCGGCCGCGGTGGGCCATGCCGATGACGGCCTCGTCGAGGCGGTGCTCGGCGGCGGCGTCGATGGTCGCGTCCAGCAGGGCGATCAGCGACTCACCGCCCTCCAGCGAGAAGCGCTTCTGGCCGACGTACTTGGTCTGCAGGAAGGTCTCGAAGGCCTCGGCCGAGTTGAGGCGGCGGAGGATCCGCAGCTGCTCCTCGCGCTCGGGCTTCGCGTACGGCTTCTCCAGGCGCTCCTGCAGCCACTTGCGCTGCTTCGGGTCCTGGATGTGCATGTACTCGACGCCGACGGTGCGGCAGTACGTGTTGCGCAGCAGGCCGAGGATGTCGCGGAGCTTCATCATCTTCTGGCCGCCGAAGCCGCCGACCGCGAACTCGCGCTCCAGGTCCCACAGGGTGAGGCCGTGGGTGGTGACGTCCAGGTCGGGGTGCTTGCGCTGCTTGTACTCCAGCGGGTCGGTGTCGGCCATCAGGTGGCCGCGCACGCGGTACGCGTGGATCAGCTCCATGACGCGCGCGGTCTTGTTGACCTCGTCGTCGTGGGTGGTGGCGACGTCGGTGGCCCAGCGGACCGGCTCGTACGGGATCCGCAGCGACTCGAAGATCTCGTCGTAGAAGCCGTTCTCGCCGAGCAGCAGGCGGTGGATCTCGCGCAGGAACTCGCCGGACGCCGCGCCCTGGATGACGCGGTGGTCGTAGGTCGAGGTCAGCGTCATGATCTTGGAGACGCCCAGCCGGGACAGGGTCTCCGGGGCGGAGCCCTGGAACTCGGCCGGGTACTCCATGGCGCCGACGCCGACGATGGTGCCCTGGTTCTGCATCAGGCGCGGCACGGAGTGCACGGTGCCGATGCCGCCGGGGTTGGTCAGCGAGACCGTGACGCCGGTGAAGTCGTCCATGGTCAGCTTGTTGGCGCGGGCCCGGCGGACGATGTCCTCGTAGGCCTGCCAGAAGCCGTAGAAGTCGAGGGTCTCGGCCTTCTTGATGGCCGCGACGACGAGCTGGCGGTCGCCGTTCGGCTTGACCAGGTCGATGGCCAGGCCGAGGTTGACGTGCTCCGGCTTGACCAGGAAGGCCTTGCCGTCCTCCACCTTGTAGCTGTAGTTCATGCCCGGGGCGGCCTTGATGGCCTGGACCAGGGCGTAACCGATCAGGTGGGTGAAGGAGACCTTGCCGCCGCGGGCGCGCTGCAGGTGGTTGTTGATGACGATGCGGTTGTCGATCAACAGCTTCGCGGGGACGGCGCGGACCGAGGTCGCGGTCGGCACCTCCAGCGAGGCGTCCATGTTGGTGGCGACGGCCTTGGCCGGGCCGCGCAGCTGGACCAGCTCGGGGCCGGCCGCGGCGGTGGCGGCGGGCGCGGCCGGGGCGGCCGGGGCGGCGGCCTTGGGGGCCGGCGGCGCGGCGGGCGCGGCGGCGAGCGGTGCGGCAGCCGGGGCCGGAGCGGCGGGTGCGGCAGGTGCGGCCGGAGCAGCAGCAGCGGCGGGCACGGGGGCAGCGGCAGGGGTCGGCGTGGGGCCGGCCTGGGTCGCGGCCTGGGTCACTGGGGTCACCTCGGTACCGGGCTTGTAGTCGGCGAAAAAGTCCCACCAGGCTCGGTCTACCGAGTTCGGGTCCTGGAGGTACTGCTGGTAGATCTCATCGACGAGCCACTCATTGGGGCCGAAGCCAGTGGGCTTCTCCGTACTGCGTGGGGCCGAGCTGTTGGGGGTTTCAGGGGACTGTGGCGACACGGCGGCAACCGCCCTCTTCCGCTTCCTTTTGGGATGTTTGGACAGCGGGGATTAAGGCTACGCCCCTGACCAGTGATCGCGCAGTCCCCGGGCCCCAGGCGTCGCCCAGATCACAGTCCTGACCTGCAGGTTGGCTGAAAAAGTACGTTAGAAAGCCGTATCTGAGGGGAACCGATCGGGCCCGATCGCCCCGCAAAGCGGGGCGAAAACGGACAAACCACCAGGCGAATCGATTGACGATCTTCGTATGCGTCTGTGTCGGATCTGTGACAAATGTCCCGGCGCTCAGGACTGTCCCGGCAGCCGGACCTCGATCCGACAGCCGCGCGGCGACTCCGCCACGGCGATCCGCCCGCCGTGCAGGTCCACCGCCCAGCGGGCGATCGCCAGGCCCAGCCCGGTGCCGCCGTCCGCGCCCGGTCCGGCGGCGGTCGCGGTGCCGCTGCGGCTGAACCGTTCGAAGACCCGGCCGCGGTCCGCCGGCGGGATGCCCGGACCCTCGTCCTGGACCTCCAGCAGCAGGCCGCCCTCCTCGCCCTCGGGTCTGGCGCGCACCGTGACGGTGCCGCCGGGCGGGGAGTGCTTGCAGGCGTTGTCGACCAGGTTGGCGACCACCTGGTGGAGCCGCTCCGGGTCCGCCACGGCGGTCAGCCCGGCGGGGCTGACCTCCAGGGCCAGTCGGACGTCGCCCCGCCGGGAGAACGCCCCGCCGGCCGTCGCGCCGTCCACGGTGACCCCGCGCAGCACGCCGTCCAGGAACTCGCGCACCTCGAACGGGCGGGCGTCCAGATCGACCACGCCGTCGTCGATCTTGGAGAGGTCCAGCAGGTGGGTGACCAGTCGGCCGAGCCGCTCGGTCTGCTCCAGCGCGGCCCCCAGCGTCGCCGGATTGGGCTGGACGACGCCGTCCACCACGTTCTCCAGCACGGCGCGCAGCGCGGCGATCGGCGTGCGCAGCTCGTGCGAGACGTTGGCGACCAGCTCGCGGCGGTGCCGGTCGGCGGCCTGGAGGTCGGCGGCCATGGCGTTGAAGGCGGCCGCCAGCTCGCCGATCTCGTCGCGCGAACTCACCTCGACCCGGCGGCTGTAGTCGCCGGAGGCCATCGCGCGGGCGGCGTCCGTCATCTCGCGCAGCGGGGCGGTCAGCCCGTGCGCGAGGAACTGCATGAACAGCAGCGAGGCGATCATGGAGAAGACCATGATGATCCGGATCTGGGTCTCGGACCGGATCGCGACGACCACCATCCCGGTGGCCAGGAACACGGAGACGATCACCAGCAGGGCGAGCTTGCCCTTGATCGAGCGGACCGGGTCGAGCGGACGGATGTCGGCCCAGACCCGGCTGGCCGCGCGGGCTGCCAGGTTCTGCGGGCGCGCGCCGTCGGCGTCCCCGTTGCGTTGCTGTGGAAAGGTCATTGGTCCCCTGTGATCCCCGCGTGGTGTCACGGCGGTGCCGGACACGGGCCCCCCGGCGGCCCGTCGCCCGGAGCCCCCGTCAGGAGAGCGGGGCCTCCAGCGCGTATCCGACGCCGTGGACGGTGCGGATCCAACTGGCACCGATCTTGCGGCGGAGCGCCTTCACATGGCTGTCGACGGTGCGGGTGCCGGACGCGTCGGTCCAGTCCCAGACCTCGGCCAGCAGCTGCTCGCGGGTGAGCACCGCGCGCGGCTGGGCGGCCAGGCAGGCCAGCAGGTCGAACTCGGTCGGCGTCAGGTGGACGTCGCCCGAGGCGAGCCGGACCCGGCGCTGCACGTGGTCGATCTCCAGCTCACCGAAGCGCAGGCTGCCGAGCGCGGGCGTGCGGGCGGCCTGCTGGGCGCGCTCGACGCGGCGCAGCAGCACGTTGACCCTGGCGGCCAGTTCGCGCATCGAGAAGGGCTTGGTCATGTAGTCGTCGGCACCGACGCCGAGGCCGACCAGCAGGTCCGTCTCGTCGTCGCGGGCGGTCAGCATCAGTACCGGCACCGGGCGTTGGGCCTGGATCCGGCGGCACACCTCCAGCCCGTCGAAGCCGGGCAGCATGATGTCCAGGACCACCAGGTCCGGCTGCCAGGTGTGGAAGCCGTCCACCGCGCCGGGGCCGTCGTGGGCCACGGCGACCTTGAACCCCTCGGCGCCCAACCGGGCGGCGATCGACTCGGCGATCGTGGGTTCGTCCTCCACCACCAGCACTCTGCGCTGGCTGCTCACAGTGCCGCCGGTGTTGGGGTTGTCCTGCTGAATTTCTGTCACGGTCACGCCACCGCCCCCAGGGCTGCGGGCCGGCCACCTGTGGGGATGGCGGGGCTCCGCTCGTAGTCTTGTTCCGTCGTGGACTGTGCCGGGTCCGCCGTCCCGTCGCGCGCCCGGGAGCGGCGGGCGGATGGTCTTCCGCCCACTTCTCCCGCGCACTCCGCAGCGTACGGACAGCGGATGCCTCCCGGCAGGTGGACCGGACGTTTCCGGCCCGCTGAGAGCGGCTGTCCGGCCGCCCTTGGGCCCACTGCACGAGTGGGCACGGGCCGATACCTTACCCGGCGAATTTTCACTGCGTAACGGTACGTATGCAGTTCAGTTGACGCCAAGTCGCCGGTCAGAGCCCCTACTGACGCGTTAATCGGGAGAAGGTCTGGACCAATGTCGGTAATCCGGCCGCTCCCCGCGTCGACGGTCTTCACGGGCTTTTCTCAGGTGCCTCTCAGAACCTCGACGTAGCGTGGCCGCGACAACGCCGCGCAGGGCGGAATCCGGCGTCCGCGCCGGTACTCCGGGCACCTTCGGGCACCGCCGGCCGCGGGCGTGGAGCGGAGGCGTCATGGCGGGACTGCGGCGGGACTCCGCCGGGCGCGGGTCCGCGCGGGTGCCGTACGGAATGCTCCGGTGCGGACTTCGCGGCGGCGTCTTCGAATGGCTGCTGGAACGCGTGCCGACGCCCCGGCGCACTCCCTTCACGCTCGGATATCTGGCCGTGGTGGGAGCGACTTCCACCCTTGCCCGGCTCGCCGATCCGGAACTCGTCCAGCGCTTGCAGGAGGCCTCCAGTTCGGACGGCCACAACCTGCTCCAGCACCCGTTGCGGGCCCTCGTGCTCAGCGGGGTCTGGGTGGCCGGCGGCGACTGGGTCCCCTACCTGTGGGGATTCGCCCTCACCCTGGCGCCGCTGGAGCGCCGGGTCGGCCCGGCCCGGGCGGCGGCCGTGTTCGCGATCGGGCACGTCGCGGCCACGCTGCTCTCCCAGGGCGTGGTGATCACCGCGGTGGAGGCCGGGCGGCTGGCGCCGGAGGCGATGGACCGGCTGGACATCGGGGTCAGCTACGGGGTGTTCGCCTGCCTGGGTGCGGCGGCCGGGGCGCTGCCGCGGTCCGCCCGGGTCGCGGTGCTGGCCGGTGCCGGGCTGATGATCGTCCAGCAGATCGTCACCGGTAAGGACCTGGTCACGGCCGTGGGGCACCCGGCCGCGCTGCTCACCGGGATGGCGCTGTGGCCCTGGCTGCGCCGGATCGAGCGCCGCCCGCCGCGGCCGCGGATCCGCTCGGCGCGGCTCCGGGGGGTCGGCTCCGCCGCCTCCTCGACCGCTCAGGTCTTCGCGGTGGTGCGGGCCGGGGTGCGGCCGCCGTCCGCCGTGCGCTGATGCCGGGGCCCTCTTGGGCCGTTCTTTCCCCGCCCTTTTGACGGCGCCTCCACTCGACCGCTCCGGTGACGGCGCGTTCGCTCACAGCGAACAAGATGCCGGGAACATCCGGTGCCCGCGAAGACTTAGTCAGGTCGACTCAAGTTCGCTGACTGGGGAGAGATCATGGCATCGACGTCCACACCGCTCACCCTGCCCGTGCTGCCGCTCGACGACGAGGTCGTCCTCCCGGGCATGGTCGTTCCGCTGGACCTCAAGGACACCGAGGTGCGCGCCGCGGTCGAGGCCGCCCGCGCGGCGGTCACCGGCTCCGGCAAGCCGCAGGTCCTGCTGGTCCCGCGGGTGGACGGCTCGTACGCGGCGGCCGGCACGCTGGCCACCGTGGAGCAGGTCGGCCGCCTCGCCGACGGTGACCCCGCCGCACTGGTGCGCGCCGTGCGCCGGGTCCGGATCGGGGCCGGCACCACCGGCCCCGGCGCCGCGCTCTGGGTGGAGACCACGCCCTTCAAGGAGTCCTCGGTCGGCATGCCGGTGGCCGGTCGGGCCGCCGAGCTGGTCAAGGAGTACAAGGCGCTGTCCACCCAGTGGCTGCGCAAGCGCGGCGCCTGGCAGATCGTCGACCGCGTCGACCGGATCGAGGGCGTCGGCGAGCTCGCCGACAACATCGGCTACGCGCCCTTCGCCACCGCCGAGCAGAAGCTCAAGGTGCTGCTGGAGGCCGACCAGGTCGCCCGACTGGAGTACGCGCTCACCCTGCTGCGCGACCACCTCGCCGAGGAGGAGGTCAACGACACCATCCGCAAGGACGTCGAGGAGGGCGTGGCCAAGCAGCAGAAGGAGTTCCTGCTCCGCCGCCAGCTGGAGGCCGTCCGCAAGGAGCTGGCCGAGCTGAACGGCGACCCGGCCGACGAGGAGGGCGGCTACCGCGCCCGGGTCGAGGCCGCCGACCTGCCCGAGAAGGTCCGCGAGGCCGCGCTCAAGGAGGTCGACAAGCTGGAGCGCTCCTCCGACCAGTCGCCCGAGGGCTCCTGGATCCGCACCTGGCTGGACACCGTCCTGGAGCTGCCCTGGAACGAGCGCACCGAGGACGCGTACGACATCGCCGGCGCCCGCGCCGTGCTGGACGCGGACCACGCCGGCCTCGGCGACGTGAAGGAGCGGATCGTCGAGTACCTGGCCGTCCGCAAGCGCCGGGCCGACCAGGGGCTCGGCCTGATCGGCGGCCGCCGGGGAGGCGCGGTGCTCGCCCTGGTCGGCCCGCCCGGCGTCGGCAAGACCTCGCTCGGTGAATCGGTGGCCCGCGCCATGGGCCGCAAGTTCGTCCGGGTCGCGCTCGGCGGCGTCCGGGACGAGGCGGAGATCCGCGGCCACCGGCGCACCTACGTCGGCGCGCTGCCCGGCCGGCTGGTGCGGGCGATCAAGGAGGCCGGCTCGATGAACCCGGTCGTCCTGCTCGACGAGATCGACAAGGTCGGCTCCGACTACCGGGGAGACCCGGCCGCCGCCCTGCTGGAGGTGCTGGACCCGGCCCAGAACCACACCTTCCGGGACCACTACCTGGAGGTCGAGCTCGACCTCTCCGACGTCGTCTTCCTCGCCACCGCCAACGTGCTGGAGGCCATCCCCGAGCCGCTGCTCGACCGGATGGAGCTGGTCCGCCTGGACGGCTACACCGAGGACGAGAAGGTCGTCATCGCCCGCGACCACCTGCTCCCGCGCCAGCTGGAGAAGGCCGGCCTCGGCGACGGGCAGGTCAGCGTCGACGAGGAGGCGCTGCGCCGGCTCGCCGGGGAGTACACCCGGGAGGCGGGCGTGCGCACCCTGGAGCGCTCGATCGCCCGGGTGCTGCGCAAGATCGCCGCGCAGGCCGAGCTGGGCGAGCGCGAGCTACCCGCCGAGGTCGGCGCGGAGCACCTGCGCGCCCTGATCGGCCGACCGCACCACGTGCCGGAGTCCGCCCAGCAGCCCGCCGAGCGGCGCACCGCCGTCCCCGGCGTGGCCACCGGCCTCGCCGTCACCGGCGCCGGCGGCGACGTCCTCTATATCGAGGCCTCGCTGGCCGACGCCGAGACCGGCGGCACCGGGCTGACCCTCACCGGGCAGCTGGGCGACGTGATGAAGGAGTCCGCGCACATCGCGCTCTCCTTCCTGCGCTCGCGCGGTGCCGAGCTGGAACTGCCGGTCACCTCGCTGCGCGACCGCGGCGTGCACCTGCACGTCCCGGCCGGGGCCGTCCCCAAGGACGGGCCGAGCGCCGGCATCACCATGACCACGGCGCTGGCCTCGCTGCTCTCGGGCCGCAAGGTGCGCACCGACGTGGCGATGACGGGTGAGGTGTCGCTGACCGGGCGGGTGCTGCCGATCGGCGGGGTGAAGCAGAAGCTGCTCGCCGCCGACCGGGCCGGCCTCACCACGGTGATCATCCCCAAGCGCAACGAGGCCGACCTGGACGACGTCCCCGCCGAGGTGCTGGAGCGCCTCACGGTCCACCCGGTGGCGGACGTCCGGGAGGTGCTCGCGCTGGCCCTGGAGCCCGCCGGGGTGCTGGTCGCCGCGGCCTGACGTGGCCGACGGGGGGACGGCCGCTCCGCGTGCAACACTGCGGAGATGCCGTCCCCCACGCAGCGCGCCCTGGCCCGGGTGCCGGCCCGGCTGCGCCCGTTCCTGGTGCGGCACCGCCGACCGGTGAAGTTCCTGCTGGTCGGCAGCGGCTGCTTCGCGCTCACCACGGTGATCGACTTCGAGCTCAAGTTCACCGTCCTGGCGCACGCGCCGGTGGTGGCGCTGACGGTGGCGACGGTGATCGCCACCGTCGTCTCCTATGTACTCAACCGCCGCTGGGCCTTCCGGACGGACGGGCGCCGACCGGAGGCCCTGCTGTTCTTCCTGGTCAGCGCGGTGGCGATCGGCGTGAACGTGATCCCGCTGGCGCTCTCCCGGTACGCCCTCGGCCTGCGCGAGCCCTACCTCAGCCCGTTCCAGCAGGAGGTCGCGGACTTCCTCAGCGGGATGGTCGTCGGCACCTTCGTCGCCATGCTGTTCCGCTTCTGGGCGATGCGGCGCTGGGTCTTCACCAGCCCCGCCGTGCGGACGCACTCCGAGGTGGAACCCGGTTACGCTGCACCCGAGATGCCACGGGACGCGACCTGAGTCCAAGAGGTGCGCCGGGACCGTGAGCCGCTCCGTGACCGTGAGCGCTCCGAGACCGTGAGGTGAGAGTTATGCGCGGGGAGCCGGACGGCGTTCGGGCCGGGCCCGCCAGCCAGCAGGGGATGCGCCGGGCCAACCTGGCCCTGGTGCTCGGGGTGATCGCCCGCGGCCCCCGCTCGCGCGCCGAGGTGGCCGCCGAGACCGGGCTGACCAGGGCCGCGGTCTCCTCGCTCGCCGAACAGCTGATCTCCGGCGGCCTGGTCGTCGAGGAGGGCCCGGCCGCCCCCAGCGGCAAGGTCGGCCGACCCGGCACCGCGCTCGGACTCAACCCGCTGGGCCCCGGCGGCCTGGGCGCCGAGATCGGCGTCCGCCACCTCGGCGTCTGCGTGGTCGACCTGCGCGGGGAGGTGCGCGCCTGGCGCCGCCAGGAGAGCGCCAACCGCGGCCGGCCGCCCGCCGCCGTGATGACCGACCTCGCCCGGCTGATCCACTCGGCCGTCGCCGAGTCGGGCCTGCGCCCGGCCGGGCTCACCCTGGCCGTCCCCGGGCTGGTCGGCGGCGGGGTGCTCCAGCGGGCCGCCAACCTCGGCTGGCAGGACGTCCCGCTGGCCGCCGCGCTGCGCCCGGCGCTGCGGCTGGCCGGGGACGGCCTGGGGGAGTTGCCGGTGGAGGCGGACAACGAGGCCAACCTCGGCGGACTGGCCGAACGGTGGCTGGGCGAGAGCCCGGAGGACTTCCTGTACGTCTCCGCCGAGGCCGGCGTCGGCGCGGCCGTGGTGGTCGGCGGCCGACTGCTGCGCGGGGCGCGCGGCTACGCGGGCGAACTCGGGCACGTGCCCGTCCACCCGGAGGGGCCGCGCTGCGCCTGCGGGGCGCACGGCTGCCTGGAGCAGTACGCGGGCGAGACGGCGGTGCTGCGGGCGGCCGGGCTGGCCGGCGTGCGCGGCGACTGGGTGACGCTGCTGGCCGAACGGGCCGCCGCCGGGGACGAACCGGCCCGGGCCGCGCTGGCCGGGGCGGGCTCGGCACTCGGCATCGCGGCCGCCGGGGCGGTCAACCTGCTGGACCCGGCCGAAGTGGTGCTCGGCGGCGGTTACGCCCGGCTGGCGCCCTGGCTCCTGCCGGCGATGCGGCGCGAGCTGACTGACCGCGTGACGGTGCGGCCGTGGACGCCGGAGCGGCTGACGGTCTCCCGGCTGGGCCGGCGCGGCCCGCTGCTGGGCGCGGCGGTGGGCGTGGTGCGCGCGATCGTCGCCGACCCGGGGCCGCTCGCGGGCGGTTGAGCCCGGCCCGTACCCGTTCGAAACGCGACCGAGCCCCCGGCCGTGCTGGCCAGGGGCTCGGATCGATGCCGCGTCGGGGCTCAGGCCGCGGCGGGGGCCTCGGTGGTGAGCTCGCGCTCGCCGTCGCGCGGGCCGCGCGGGCCGCGCAGGACGGCGAGGAGGGCGACGCCGATGCCGATCACCGCCCAGATCACCAGGACCAGGATCGGCATGCCCAGGTTGGTGGAGCCGAAGTAGGCGATCGACTTGGTGGCGCTGGTGCCGGCGCCGTTGGGGATCAGCGAGCCGATCGCGCGCCAGAACGGCGGCATCATCGGAGCGGGGTAGACGCCGCCGGCGCTCGGGTTGCCGAGCACCACGAAGACCAGCACGGCCAGGCCGATGCCGATGATGCCGAACAGGCACTGCAGCGCCATGGTGAAGGCGCCGACCGTGAACACCACCAGGGTGCCGATCGCGGTCAGGGCCAGGATCGAGCCGGGCATCGCGTCCAGCGCCGGTCCGGCGATGATCGTGCCGCCGAGGCCGGCGCCGACCGAGTACAGCGCCAGGACGCCGAGGCGGATCAGCAGGCGGTGGACGTTGGCCGGCTTGGAGCCGGCGCTGATGCCGAGGATGGAGGCGACCAGGTAGCCGCCGACGCACCAGCCGATGACCAGGTAGAACGCGGTGAGGCCGTTGGTGTCGCCCTTGGCCAGCGGGACGACGTCCTCGACCTTGACGGTGCGGCCCTGGGACTTGTCCAGTGCGGTGGTGATGCTCTCGGCGGCCTTGGCGGCGGAGGTGCCGCGGGCGCTGCCGGTGAGCAGGGTGTCCTCGGTGCCGTTCGGGTCCACGACCAGCGCGGCGTAGATCTTCTGGTCCTTGATCTGCTGGGTCGCCGTCTCGGTGTCCGGCGCGGTGACGGGCTTGACGGCCTCGTCCGGCACCGACTCCAGGGCCGCCACCAGCTTGGGCGTGACCTGCGGCGGGGCGACCACCGCGATCGACAGCTTGTGCGGGGTCGGGTGGTGCAGCGCTCCGACGTACGAGGTGATGAAGCCGAGCTGCAGCAGCAGCACCCCGATCACGAGCAGTGCCGCACGCGGTGTGACCGCGCCCTTCAGTTCCGCGACGAATCCCTGCCCCGGGGCGGCCATCCACATCTCCTTGCGTATCGGCGGAAAACGGATACTTAATACCATGAACTAACTGGGTTGTCCTACCTCCCGCGCCGATTCTCGGCCACCGTCGCTGGGCGATACTGGCGCGGTGACGGACGAGGAAGCCCTGGTGGCGGTGGAGCGTGAGGTCGGGCTGATGTTCCGGCGGGGCCGCGCGAGAGTGGCGGAACTCTCACGTCGGGTGCACCCCGGGCTGGACGGCATGGCGTACAGCATGCTCGGTTACATCGAGCAGGCCGGGCGGGTGCGGGTGACGGACGTCGGCGTGCACTTCGCGGTCGGCAAGGGGACGGTGAGCCGGCAGATCCGCGCGTTGGAGGAGCTCGGCCTGGTCGCCCGGGAGGCGGACCCGCTGGACCGCCGGGCGGCGCTGGTCTCGCTGACCGAGGACGGCCGACGGCGCTACGAGTCGGCCCGGGACGTCCGGATGCGACGGGTGCGCGAGGTGATGAACGGCTGGCCGCGCGAGGACGTGGACCGGTTCGCCGAGCTGCTGCACCGCTTCAACGAGGTGCTGGGGGAGCCGCCCGCGGAGTGAGCGGGCCGCCCGGGCGCGGGCTTTGCTAGAGCTTGAAGAAAGTTGCCCTAGTCAACCATCGGTCGTATGGTTGCTTAAGGCAACAAATTTTCATGCCCCGCGTACCCCCGCGCTCCACGCCCAGCCCGCCTCGCCGAAGGACCCAGATGACCGTGACCACCGAGGCCTCGATCGGCACCACAGCCGCCGTCGACGACCGACCGATGACCCACCGGCAGGTGATGGAGGCACTGTCCGGCCTGCTGCTCGGCCTGTTCGTGGCCGTGCTCTCCTCGACCGTCGTCTCCAACGCCCTGCCGCACATCCTCACCGACCTGCACGGCGGCCAGTCCGCCTACACCTGGGTCATCACCGCGGCGCTGCTCACCATGACCGCCGCCACCCCGATCTGGGGCAAGCTCTCCGACCTCGTCAGCAAGAAGCTGCTGCTCCAGATAGCCCTGCTGATCTACATCGCCACCTCCGCGCTGGCCGGGCTCTCGCAGAACACCGGCGAACTGATCGCCTGCCGCGCCCTGCAGGGCGTCGGCGCCGGCGGTGTCGTCGCGCTCGGCCAGATCTGCCTGGCCGCGATGGTCCCGCCGCGCGAGCGCGGCCGGTATAGCGGCTACTTCGGCGCGGTCTTCGCCCTCGCCACCATCGGCGGCCCGCTGATCGGCGGCGTCATCGTCGACACCTCCTGGCTCGGCTGGCGCTGGTGCTTCTACGTCGGCATCCCGTTCGCCGTGACCGCGATCCTGGTGGTGCAGCGCACCCTCAAGCTGCCGGTGGTCAAGCGCAAGGTGAAGATCGACTACCTGGGCGCGCTGGTCATCACCGGCGCCGTCAGCCTGCTGATGATCTGGATCACCCTGGCGGGCACCAACTACCCGTGGCTGTCCTGGCAGACCGCGGTGATGGTCGGCGGCGGCCTGCTGCTGGGCGCCCTGGCGATCGTGGTCGAGCGCCGGGCCGCCGAGCCGATCATCCCGCCGGACCTCTTCAAGTACCGCACCGTCACCCTGGCCGCGATCGCCAGCGTGCTGGTCGGCGTCGGGATGTACGGCGCGACCACCTTCCTCAGCCAGTACTTCCAGCTGGCCCGGGACAAGTCGCCGACGACGGCCGGCCTGATGACCCTGCCGATGATCGTCGGCCTGGCGGTCTCCTCCGCCGTGGCCGGCCGGCTGATCACCAAGTACGGCAGGTGGAAGGCCTACCTGGTCACCGGCACCGCGCTGCTCGCCGTCGGCTTCGGCCTGCTCGGCACCGCCCGGGTCGACACCAACTACGGGCTGCTCTCCCTCTACATGGCGCTCACCGGCATCGGCCTCGGCCTGACCAGCCAGAACCTGGTGCTCGCGGTGCAGAACACGGTGCCCCGGCACGAGCTCGGCGCGGCCAGCTCCGTCGTCACCTTCTTCCGCACCATGGGCGGCGCGATGGGCGTCTCCGCGCTGGGCGCGCTGATGACCAACAAGGTCGGCCACTACCTGACCGAGAACCTGGCCGCGGCGCACATCCCGGCCGGGCACGCGGCGGCCGGCGGCGGCATCCCGGACCTCGCGAAGCTGCCCGCCCCGATCCTCCCGCTGGTGACCGACGCCTTCGGCCACGGCGTGGGCACCGTCTTCCTGTGGGCCGCGCCCTTCGCGGCGCTGGCCTTCGTCACCGTGCTGTTCATCCGGGAGACCGCGCTGCGGACCAGCCAGGAGAGCTGACGGCGGCGGGGAAACGCGCAACGGGCCGGGGAGTGTTCGACACTCCCCGGCCCGTTCGGCGTGCTGCGGGTGCCGGCAGGCCCTACGGTGCGGGTGCTGCTACGGCGCGGCGATCAGCACCAGGCCGTAGACCACGGCGCAGGCGCAGAGCGCGAAACAGGCGTACGCGCCGGCCAGCAGGGCGGGCTTGCCGCCGCCGGCCGCCCGGCCGCCCGGCTCACGGGCGCTCAGCGCGGCCTCCCGGCGGGACAGCGCCAGGATGCCGAGGGCGAAGACGGCGACCACGGCGACGGTGACGCCGAAGCTGATGCCGGCGGTCTGGGCCAGGGCGTTCCACTTGATGTGCATGGTGAGTGCTCCTCGGTCTCGGCGCTCAGGCCGCGACCGTGGTCGAGGCGGGGGTGGGGACGGCGTTGGCCGGGGTGGCGGTGGTGACCTCGACGGGGGTGATCTCGGGGACGTCGTTGACGTTGTCCGCGCCCACCGGCTGACGGCGGGAGATCATCCACATCGTGGCCGAACCGGCCACCAGCACCGCGCCGACCAGGGCGACGCCCCAGGTGCCCTGGCGGGCCAGCACGGCCGCCCCGCCGGACACCAGGGCCGCGGCCGGCAGGGTCAGGCCCCAGGTGTAGACCATGCGGCGGACCAGGCTCCAGCGCAGCTCCGGCTTCGGGCCGCCGAGGCCGGCGCCCATGATGCCGCCGGTGCAGACCTGGGTGGTGGAGAGGCCGAAGCCCATGTGCGAGGAGGTCAGGATGACGGTGGAGACGGCCGACTCGGAGGCGAAGCCCTGCAGCGGCTTGATGTCCGCCAGGCCCTTGCCCATCGAGCGGATGATGCGCCAGCCGCCCATGTAGGTGCCGAGCGCGATCGCGGCGCCGGCCGAGACGATCACCCAGGTGGGGGGCAGTGCGCCGTGCGGAAGGGCGCCGACGGAGACCAGGGTCAGGGTGATGATGCCCATCGTCTTCTGGGCGTCATTGGTGCCGTGCGCGAGCGAGATCAGTGAGGAGGAGAAGATCTGCCCGGTCTTGAAGCCCTTGTCGGTGGCGGCGCCGTTGCCCTTGCGGGTGATCGCGTAGGCCAGCTTGGTGGCGCCCCAGGAGGCGAGTCCGGCGACGACGGGGGAGGCGACTGCCGGGATGATGATCTTGGTGATCACGGTGTCGAAGTTGACGCCGTTCATGCCGACGCCGACGATCGTGGCGCCGATCAGGCCGCCGTACAGCGCGTGCGAGGAGCTGGACGGCAGGCCGCGCAGCCAGGTCAGCAGGTTCCACAGGATCGCTCCGGCCAGTGCGGCGAAGATGATCTCGGGGTGGACGCCCGCCTTCTCGTTGACGATGCCGCCGGAGATGGTGGTGGCGACCTTCACGGACAGGAACGCACCCGCGAAGTTGAGCAGGGCCGCGATGGTGACCGCGACCTTGGGGCGAAGGGCGCCGGTGGCGATCGCGGTGGCGGCCGCGTTGGCGGTGTCGTGGAACCCGTTGGTGAAGTCGAAGGCGAGCGCCGTGATGATCACAACGGCCACCAGGAACGAGATGTGTTCCATACCCAAACAATCGTCTTAGTTGTCGCACGGACGTTGATGACGTCGCGACCGTAGGTCCGTCTGGTGAACGGAAGGTGAACTGGATCGGGAATCGTGGTTCCTCCGGTGTCCCGGCGGTGGCCAGGAGCTTTCGGGAGGGTGACCTTGGCCGCGCTGAGCTGGCCCTTAGCCGAGAACGTCCTGGTTCGCCCCCGTTTGATGAGAGCTGTCTCACAGATCAACGGATCAATCGGAAATTAACCTCCTGGTCCGCGTGCGCTCTGTTTCCGCCGAGTAACCCGTGGGAGGATCTCCGGGATCGTCCCCGGGGGAGCCCGTGGACGGCGCCACCGGGGCAGGACAGGGCAAGGGCGGGGAGGACCAACCCATGGGCGGGGCTGCACAGCGCACGGAGACGTCGGGGGCACGCCCCTGGGTACGGGCCGCCCTGAGGTGCGGAGCCGTCCTCGCGGCCGCCGCACTCGCCCTGCCGGTCGCCACCCAGGCCGCCTACGCCTCGCCCGACCCCGGCACCGGCATCACCGTCGCGCCCGGCGCCGACCCGCTCGCCGCCGCCAAGGCCACCCTCGGACCGCTGCTCGACCAGCTCCACGGGCTGTACCAGAGCGCCGAGGCCGCCACCGAGCAGTACAACGGCGCGGTCGCCAAGGTCACCGAGCAGCAGGCCACGCTCACCGACCTCCAGGGCAAGCTCGACCGGCAGCAGAAGCAGGTCGACGCCGGGACGGACATCGCCTCCCAGCTCGCCGCCGCCCAGTACCGCAACGGCGCCACCTCCGCCTACGCCGAACTGCTGCTCTCCAAGGACCCGTACGAGGCCGTCACCATCGCCGAACTGCTCGCCGCGGCCAGCCGCTCGCAGTCCGAGTTCCTGGACAAGCTGAAGGCCGACCGGGACGCCCTCGACGGTCTGAAGAAGCAGACCGAGGACGCCCTCGCGACCTCCCGGACGCTGGTCGCCCAGCAGGACGCGGCCAAGACCAAGGTCGCCGCCGACCTCGCCTCGGTCGAACAGCTGGTCTCCTCGCTGACCGGCGCCCAGCGGACCGAACTCGAACAGCTGGAGAAGGCCCAGGCCGACGAGGCCCAGCTCGCCTTCCTCGCCTCCGGCGCCCTCGGCAAGGGCGAGCGCACCCCCTCGCTGGCCGGCCGCGGCGCCGTCGCCTTCGCCCTCGCCCAGCTGAACAAGCCGTACCTGTGGGGCGGCACCGGCCCCGACTCCTACGACTGCTCCGGCCTCACCTCGCAGGCCTGGCTGCACGCCGGCAAGGCCATCCCGCGCACCAGCCAGGAGCAGTGGGCGCAGCTCCAGCACGTCCCGCTCAACCAGCTGCGGCCCGGCGACCTGGTGGTCTACTTCCAGGACGCCTCGCACGTCGCGATGTACATCGGCGGCGGACTCATCGTCCAGGCCCCGCGGCCCGGCGCCTTCATCAAGGTGTCGCCGATCGGCTCGATGCCGATCCTCGGCGCCGTCCGGCCCGACCCGGACGGCGCGGCGGACGACGCCGGCGGCGCCTGGAAGGTGCCGGACCTGCCCAAGGGCTGGGACTCCGCCACCCCGATCGCGCCCAGCCCGGCCCCGACGACCCCGGCCCCCGCGGCCGGCGGCACCCCGGCGACGCCCGCCCCGGGCGGCACGCCGTCCACCGGCACGCCCACGCCGACCGACCCGGGCACGCCGACCGGGACGCCCACCGCCACCCCGACCCAGACCCCGACGGGCACGCCGACCCAGACGCCGACCGGCACGCCCACTCAGACCCCCACGGGCAGCCCGACCCAGAGCCCGACGCAGACCCCGACCGGTACCGGTACGCCGAGCACCACCGGCTCGTCGAGCGCCGCCGCACCGGGCAGCCCGACGGCCACGCTGCCGCTGGGCGGCCTGCTGCACTGACCCGGCGGCCCAGGCCCTGTCGGGCCAGGACCTAGGAGGCCGCCCAGCGTCCGGTGACGCTGGGCGGCCTCCGTGCCGTCCGGGGGCGGGTCAGCCCGTCGGCGCCGAGTCGGGCTCGAAGCGGACGACGACGGCCTTGGAGGTGGGGGTGTTGCTGATGTCCGCGGTGGAGTCGAGCGGGACCAGGACGTTGGTCTCCGGGTAGTAGGCCGCCGCGCCGCCGCGGGCGACGGGGTAGTGGACGACCCGGAAGTGCGGGGCGCGGCGTTCGGTGCCGTCCGTCCACTCGCTGACCAGGTCGACGTACCGGCCCTCGGCGAGGTCGAGTTCGGCGGCGTCGGCGGGGTTGACCAGGACCACCCGGCGGCCGCCCTTGATGCCGCGGTACCGGTCGTCCAGGCCGTAGATGGTGGTGTTGTACTGGTCGTGGGAGCGCAGGGTCTGCAGCAGCAGGCGGCCCGGCGGGACCTCGGGGGCGGTCAGCGGGTTGACCGTGAAGTTGGCCTTGCCGGTCGCGGTGGGGAAGGTGCGGGTGTCGCGCGGGCCGTGCGGGAGGGTGAAGCCGCCGGGGCGGCGGACCTTCTCGTTGAAGTCCTCGAAGCCCGGCACCACCCGGGCGATCCGGGCGCGCAGGGTGTCGTAGTCGGTCGCGAAGTCCTCCCACGGCACGGTGTCCCGCGGCCCGAGGACGGTACGGGCCAGGCGGCAGACGATCGCCGTCTCGGAGAGCAGGCCGGGCGCGGGCGGGCGCAGTCCGCCGCGGGAGGAGTGGACCTGGCCCATCGAGTCCTCGACGCTGACGAACTGGGCGCCGGCGCCGGTGACGTCCCGGTCGGTGCGCCCGAGGGTGGGCAGGATCAGGGCGCGGGCGCCGGTGACCACGTGCGAGCGGTTGAGCTTGGTGGAGACGTGGACGGTCAGCCGGCAGCGCCGCATCGCCGCCTCGGTGACCTCGGTGTCCGGGGTGGCCGCGACGAAGTTGCCGCCCATCGCGAAGAACACCTTGACCCGGCCGTCCCGCATCGCGCGGATGGTGTCCACCGAGTCGAGGCCGTGCTCGCGCGGCGGCTCGAAGCCGAACTCGTTCTCCAGTGCGTCGAGGAAGGCCTTGCTGGGGCGTTCGAAGATGCCCATGGTGCGGTCGCCCTGGACGTTGCTGTGCCCGCGCACCGGGCAGACCCCGGCGCCGGGGCGGCCGATGTTGCCGCGCAGCAGCAGGAAGTTGACCACCTCGCGGATGGTCGGCACGGCGTGCTTGTGCTGGGTGAGGCCCATCGCCCAGCAGACGATGATCTTCTTCGAGGCCAGCACCAGCCGGCCCAGCTCCTCGATCTGCTCCCAGGGCAGGCCGGTCGCGGCGAGCACCTCGTCGCGCTCGGTCTTCAGTGCCTGCGCCTCGAACTCCTCGTAGCCGTGGCAGTGTTCGGCGACGAAGGCGCGGTCGACGCCGTCCTGCTCCAGCACGATCCGGTTGAGTGCGCGGAACAGCGCGAGGTCCCCGCCGAGGCGGATCTGCAGGAACAGGTCGGTGAGCTTGGTGCCGTGGCCGACCAGGCCGCGCGCGTGCTGGGGGTTCTTGAACCGCTCCAGGCCCGCCTCCGGCAGCGGGTTGACGCTGACGACGGTGGCGCCGGACCGCTTGGCGCGCTCCAGGGCGGAGAGCATCCGGGGGTGGTTGGTGCCCGGGTTCTGGCCGGCCACGATGATCAGGTCGGCCTGGTAGAGGTCCTTGAGGCTGACGCTGCCCTTGCCGACGCCGAGCGTCTCGGTCAGCGCCGAACCGGACGACTCGTGGCACATGTTGGAGCAGTCCGGCAGGTTGTTCGTGCCGAGCCGGCGGGCGAACAGCTGGTACGCGAACGCGGCCTCGTTGCTGGTGCGGCCGGAGGTGTAGAAGGCGGCGCCGTCCGGGGTGTCCAGGGCGCGCAGCTCCTCGGCGATCAGCGCGAAGGCGTCGTCCCAGGAGACCGGGGTGTAGTGGGTGGCGCCCTCGTCCAGCAGCATCGGCTGGGTGAGCCGGCCCTGCTGGCCCAGCCAGTAGCCGGAGCGCTCGGCCAGTTCGGCGACCGGATGGGCGGCGAAGAACTCGGCCCGGATCCGGCGCTCGGTGGCCTCCTCGGCGACGGCCTTGGCGCCGTTCTCGCAGAACTCGGCGGTGTGGGTCCTGTCCGGCTCGGGCCAGGCGCAGCCGGGGCAGTCGAAGCCGTTCGGCTGGTTGACCTTGAGGAGGGTGGCGACGGTGCGGCGGGCGCCCATCTGCTCGGCGGCCATCCGCAGGCTGTGGCCGACGGCGGGCAGGCCGGCGGCCGCGTGCTGGGGCGCGGACACCTCGGGGGCGTCCTGCACCGGGTCGCTCTGCGGGGCCTGCTTGGCCATGACTGCGCTCCTCGGGGCTGTGCTGGTGCGAGCCGGCGCACCGTTGCGGGGGCTCTCCGCCCATCCTTCCACCTGGCCCGTGGCAGGGGGAGGGCCGTCGGTAGAGTCTGGGCGTCACAACGGGAGGGGAGGGGCGCCGTGCGAGTCGGGGACGTTCTGGACGGCCGGTACGAGCTGCGGGAGAAGCTGGGCCAGGGCGGCTTCGGGGTGGTGTGGCGGGCCCAGGACACCCGGATGCGGCGGCCGGTGGCGGTCAAGGTGATCGGGCACCACGGCGGCGACCAGGCGAAGGCCGCGCTGCGGTTCGTCCGGGAGGCCTGCGCGGCCGGCAACCTCTCGCACCCGCACATCGTCACCGTGCACGACCTCGGGCAGAGCGAACTCGCCGACCGGCAGGTCACCTTCCTGGTGATGGAGCTGCTCACCGGCCGCACCCTGACCGAGGTGCTGCGGACGGGCCTGCCCGAGCCCGCGCTCAGCCTGCGCTGGGGGCGGGAGATCTGCGGGGCCCTGGCGGCGGCCCACGACGCGGGCATGGTGCACCGGGACATCAAGCCGGACAACGTGATGATCACCGACGCCGGGCACCTGAAGGTGCTGGACTTCGGGATCGCCCAGCTGGACACCGGCGCCGGCGGACTGACCACCACCGGGACGATCGTCGGCAGCCCCGCGTACATGGCGCCCGAGCGCTGGACCGGCGGCCGGGTGGACGGGCGGGCCGACCTCTACGCGCTGGGCTGCGTGCTGGTCGAACTCTTCACCGGGGCAAGGCCGTTCGGCGGGGACTCGACGCCGGTGCTGATGTACCAGCACCTCAACGAGCCGCCCCCCGCGCTGGACCCGGCGCAGTTCGGGCTGCCGCCGCAGGTGGCCGGGCTGGTCGCGGAGCTGCTGGCCAAGGACCCGCAGCAGCGGCCGGCCGACGCCCGTACGGTCGAGCGGCGGCTCGCCGAGCTGGCCGGGTGGCCGGGCAGCGGGGCGGGGGGCGCGGTGCCGACGGTGGTGGACCGGGGGGCGGCCGTGTCGCCGGCTCCTTCGACGGTCCCGTCGGCGGTTCCCTCGGACTCCGTCGGGTCCGTTCCGGTGGGGCCGGTGGTGCCTCCGCCGCTGCCGCTGCCGCCGTCCGCCCCGTCCGCCCCGTCCACCCCGTCCGCCCCGTCCGCCCCGTCCGCCCCGTCCGCCCCGTCCGCCCCGTCCGCCCCGTCCGCCCCGTCCGCCCCGTCCGCCCTGCCCACGCCTCCCGCCGCGCCGGCGAGGCCCGCGATGCCTCCGGCGCCGCCCGCCGTGCCGCCCGCCGTTCCCGGGGCACCCTCCGTGCTGCCCCCGCTGACCACCCCGCCGGTGGTGGCCCCCGCGCCGGTCGACGACGCCGTCCGGGCCGGGCTGCGCGAGCGCCGGTCGGCCGCCTACCGGGCGGCGACGGCCGGGGAGTCGGCGATCCTGCTGCAGACGATCGCCCAGGAGAGCGTCACCGCACTCGGCGCCGCCGACCGGGACACCCTGGGCGCCTGGCGGGACTTCACCTGGTACCTCAGCCGCGCCGGCGACCTGGACGGTGCGATCCGGCTGCTGTCCAGCGTGGTCGGCGACATGCACGCGGCGCTCGGTCCGGCCGACCCGGACACCCTGGGCGCCCGCTACCACCTGGCCTGGTGCATCGGCGAGAGCGGCTCCTCGGTCACCGCGGTCCGGCTGCTGCACGCACTGCTGCCGGACCTCACCGCGGCCTGGGGCCCGCAGGACAGCCGGGTGCTGAAGGCCCGGCACGACCTCGCCGTCCACCTGGCCAACCGGGGCGACCTGCACGGCGCGACGGCGCACCTGCACGCGCTGCTGCCCGAGCTCGCCCGCTCGCTGGGCGAGCACCACCCGAGCACCGTCCAGGCCTGGCAGGACCTGGCCGGCTACCAGCAGCGCCTCGCCCAGGCCGGCCGCAAGGGCGGCACCCACCGCCGCCGGACGCCGAGGATGAGCCCGGTCGAGGCGCTGGTGCTGGTCCGGCGGCTGCGGGTGTGGGACTTCGCCACCGATCAGGAGGTCGCCGCCTGCGTGGCCGCGCTGGAGCGGGGCATCGGCCTCAAGGGCGTCGCCGACCTGGTCTTCGAGGCGCCGGACCACGTCTCGGACGAGGACCTGGTGGAGGAGATCTTCGGCCCCTGACCGCCCGGGGCGAGCCGATCCGGTCGGCCCCGGCGCGGTTCACCCCACCAGTGCCGCCGTCGGGAGCGCCGCCAGGGCCCGTAGCAGCGCCCGGGCGACGGCGTCGTTCTGCCGGAACCCCGGTGAGTCGGTGCGCGGGCGGGCGAAGGCGGTCGCCGCCCGCAGGCTGGTGTGCGGGCCGAGCGCGGTGCGGCGGGGGTGCGGGGCGCCGCCCAGGGCGGGGTCGATCAGTCGGCCGTCGGCCGGGTCGATGGTGACCAGGCCGGAGCGGTGGGTGTGCTCCCGGTCGCTGACCACCTCCTCCACCACCCGTCCGGCGCGGTGGAGTTCGCCCAGGACCGGGTCGAGGGTGCGGGCCAACGCGTGCTTGGGCAGGTAGGCCTCGACCAGCGCGGTGGCGGTGACGGTGTGGCCGGGCACGGTGGCGCCGGAGGCCCGCCAGGTGCCGGTGGGCTCGTCCCGTTCGACCCGTACGCCCGCGCCGAGGAAGCGCACCACGCCGGCCTCGGAGAGCGCGACCAGCTGGCGCAGCCGGAAGCCGGGCGGGCCGGAGGCGAGGAAGCCGAAGTAGCCGAAGAACCAGCCGTCCACCTCCTCGGCGACCGAGCGGGCGGTGAGCCGGCCGGCCGCCAGCAGCCGGGGGAGCTGGCCGAACAGCGAGAGCAGGGCGAAGAAGGCGCCGAGGTCGGCGCTGTGGGCCGGGTCGGCGCGGCGGTCGGCGTCGGCGGTGACGTACCCGCGCAGCCGGGCCTGGAGTTCCTCGGTGGAGCCGAGTTCGAGGCCGGCCAGCGGGTGGTCGAGCCGTTCGAAGTCGATCCGGTCGGCCGGGTCGGGGACGGCCTCGGCGACCAGCGCGGCGAGTTCGGGGGAGTACCAGTCGTACCGGTCGTAGCGGGCCAGGAACTCCGGCCAGGGCAGGGCGGTGCGCTCCGGGTGGGCGTGGAACAGCTCGTGGTAGTGCCCGAAGCCGATCTCCTTGGCCATCGACGGCCAGACGTCGCGGCGCAGTTCGAGCGGCCGGCCGGAGGCGAGCAGGGCGTCCACGGCGGTCGCGTCGAAGTACCGGGGCAGCGGGGCGGGCGGTCCCTGGAGCCGGTAGTCGGTCTTGGAGTGGTACGGGACGCCGCGCCGGGAGCCCAGGTGCAGCACCGGTTCGCGGCCGGACGGCAGGTAGCGCAGGGCGGCCCCGTCGCCGGTGGGGGCGAAGCGGCCGCCGCGCCCCTCGGTGAGCATCGCGACCAGGTCGACGGAGGCCAGGCCGAGGCCGCGCAGCACCACCTGTTCGCCGGGGGCGATCCGGGCCAGCTCTGCCTCGACGTCGGCGGAGTAGGCGGGCGGGAGGTGGAAGCGGCCGTGCCGGGCGGCGAAGGCGGTGTCGGCGGCGTACCGGGGGTGCGGGGCGGAGTCGAGGTGGCCGAGGGTGAGGGCGACGTGGTCGGCGGTGAGCGTGCCGTCGTCGAGGTGGACGGTCTGCGGTCCGTCGGCCGGTCCGTCGATCCGCCGTACGGTGCCGCGGTGGACGGTGACCGTGACGTGGGCCGGCAGGTCGGCGACGGCTCGGCGGAACACCCAGTCCAGGTAGGCGCTCTGGGCCCGCCGGGTGGGGAAGTCGGTGGCCGTCAGGGCGGCCAGCTCGGCCCGGACGGCCGGGTCGGCGACCTCCCGGTAGGGCGCGAACTCCCGCTGCCGCAGGGCCCATTCGGCCAGTGAGGGGCCGGGCCGGACCGGCCCTTCGATGGTGGCGCGCTCGTCGGTGAACATGGTGACGTCCTCGGCCATCGAGTTCATCCGCAGCAGCGGGGACTGCTCGTGGCGCCAGATCCGGCCCGCGCCGGGCGGGTACGGGTCGACCAGGTGGATCTCCAACGACCGGTCGGCGGGCAGCAGTTCGGCGGTGTTGGCGGCGATCCGCTCCAGCAGCCCGGTGCCGCGCGGCCCGGCGCCGACGATGACCAGGGACGTCATGCCCGGACCGCCTTCCCGAGGGCCACGCGGGCGCGCTGCAGCGGGGTGGGCGGCAGGCCGTCCCGGGTGGCGCCCCGGGCGAAGTGGCGTTCCAAGTAGTACTGGCCGACGGACAGCACGGTGGTGATCACCAGGTACCAGAGGGTGGCGACCATCAGCATCGGGATGACCCGGTAGGACTGCAGGTAGACCAGCTGCACCGAGTAGAGCAGGTCGGAGACGGCCAGCACACTGACGATGCTGGTGCCCTTGAGCGCGCCGATCAGCATGTTCCCGGCGGTCGGCACGATCGAGCGCATCGCCTGCGGCACCACGATCCGGCGCAGCACCCGCCACCGGCCCAGCCCGAGTGCGGCGGCGGCCTCCAACTGGCCTCGGTCGACGGAGAGGATGCCGCCGCGGATCACCTCGGCGGCGTACGCGGTCTCCAGCAGGGTGAGGCCGATGACGGCGGTCAGGGTGGGGCCGATCAGGTTGACGGTCTTCACCGTGACGAACTCGGGGCCGAACGGGATGCCCAGGCCGAGGGTCGGGTAGAGCGCGCCGATGTTGAAGAAGAACAGCAGCTGCACCAGTGGCGGGGTGGAGCGGAAGATCCAGATGTAGGCCCAACCGATGCTTCGCAGTACGGGGTTGGTGGACAGCCGCATGCTGGCCAGGACGGTGCCGAACACGAAGCCGAGGGCGAGGGTGACGGCGGTCAGCCACAGGGTGAGGGCCAGACCGTCGAGCACGGACCGGGCGGTGAACCACTCGGCGACCACCCTCCACTGAAAGGCCCGGTTGCGGATCACCGAGCCGACCGCCATCGCGGCCAGCAGCAGGGCGACGGCGGCGGCGATCCACTGTCCGGGCTTGTGGCGGGCGACGATCCGGGCCTCGGGGGCCCGGGGCGGTGGCGGGCTCCCGGCGAGGGCCGGGGCGGGGGCGGGCAGGACGTCCTGCGGGGTGGCCATGGCGGCGGCTCCTGGGCGGAGTGCGGGCGGGGAGAGGTACGGGGGTGATCACGTACGGGCCCTCGGGAGCCGGCCCGCGTCCCTCAACACGGCCGGCGCAGCGCACTGCACTCCGCGTCGATCGTACGCATGCGCGATCGACGGTTGTCAAGGGTGACAGGGCCGCGACCGGACCGCGACCGGACCGCGATCGGGCTGCGATCCGGCTCGCTTCGGGGCCGCCCGCAACACGCCGGAAACGCGACAGGAGATCGCAACAGTGCGGCAATGATGGATGGTTGACGTACCGCTCGGCCGACTGCTCAACTTGAGGCCATGTACGCCGAGCAGCCCCTGGTCACCCGCGACCACATCGACTTCGGTCGGGTGTGGTCCGCGGCGTGTCGCGGCTGACCCGGCAGCGGGCCGCCCGTCCGGCCCTGATCCCCTTCGGGGAGTCCTCCCTCGGTGTGCCCCGTCGCGGGCCGGGAACCGTCGCCCGTCAGTCGAACTGACGCACCGTCAGGCACACGCTGCCGCCTAGCACTTCACCGCCCTCGCACCGCCCTCGCACCGCGCTCCGGCCGTTCCCTCCCTCCTCGTGCCCCCGCACCCTCCGCGCCCGTTCGCCCCGCCACCGCTCCACCGCCCCTTCGCCCGACGGCCGCGCCCTGCCACGGCCACCTCCGGCCTGCCCGCCCGCAGCCCACCGGACCAGACCCACCCCGAAAGGTTCCGCCATGCCCGTCGAATTCCTCGGCATCGCCGCCACCGGCGACGGTTCGGAGACCAGTCCGCGCACCACCGCCTCCTTCGACCGCGACTACACCCTGCGGCTGGCCCGGGCGCACGAGGACCACGGCTGGGACCGGGTGCTCTTCGCGTACGGCTCCGGCTCCCCGGAGCCCGCCGCCGCGGCGGCCTTCCTCGCCTCGCACCTCGACCAGCTGCAGATCCTGCTCGCCCACCGGCCGAACGTCTCCTACCCGACCTTCGCCGCCAAGACCTTCGCCACCCTCGACCGGATCAGCGACGGCCGGCTGACCGTCCACTTCATCACCGGCGGCACCGACCACGAGCAGCAGCGCGAGGGCGACTTCCTCACCAAGGACCAACGCTACGAGCGAACTCGCGAGTACATCGGCATCGTCAAGAACGCGTGGACCAGCCGGGAGCCCTTCGACCACGAGGGCCCCCACTACCGCTTCAACGACTTCGTCTCCGACGTCTTCCCGGTGCAGCAGCCGCGCCCGGCGGTCTCCTTCGGCGGCTCCTCGGACGCCGCCTACGCGGCCGGCGGCGCGGAGGCCGACATCTACTGCCTGTGGGGCGAGCCGCTGGCCCGCACCGCCGAGCAGATCGAGCGGGTGAAGGAGGCCGCGCGGGCCGCCGGCCGGACGGACCCGCCGCGGATCCAGGTGGCCTTCCGGCCGATCATCGCGCCGACCGAGGAACTGGCCTGGGAGAAGGCGCACCGCACGGTGGCCGCCATCCGGGCCCGCCGGGAGAGCGGCGAGCTCGCGCCGAGGCGCCGTCCGGCGACCGCCCAGCCGGAGGCTGCGACACCTGAGAACACCGGCTCCCAGCGCCTGATCGAGATCGCCGAAGCCGGCGAGCGCTACGACCGGGCACTGTGGACCCCGACCGCCGCGGCCACCGGCGGGGCGGGCAACTCCAACGCGCTGGTCGGCACCCCGGAGACGGTCGCCGAGGCGCTGCTGGACTACTACGACCTCGGCGTGGACATCCTCTCCGCCCGCGGCTACCACCTGCTGGACGACGCGATCGACTTCGGCCGGTACGTCATCCCGATCGTCCGCGAGGAGGTCGCCAAGCGGGACGCCGCCAAGGCCGAGGCCGCGGCGCGCGCCGACCGCGACCGGCACCAGCTGATCGCGGTGCAGGCGTGAGCGGTGCAGGCGTGAGCGGTGCGGTCGTGAGCGAGGTGCCCCCCGAGGTCCCCCGCGAGGAGTTCCGCAAGGTCACCCTGGACGACCCGCTGGTCGGTCCGCTGCTGCGCGAACTCACCCACGAGTACGTCACCCGCTACGGCCCCGGCGCCCACCAGGAGATGGCACGCTACCCGGCCGACGCCTTCGCCGAGCCGCACGGCGCGCTGCTGCTCCTGCTGGCGGGCGGCGAACCGGTGGCCGGCGGCGGGTACCTGCGCCATGACGAGCGGACCGCCGAGGTCAAGCGGATGTGGACGCACTCCGCGCACCGCCGCCGCGGCCTGGCCCGCCGGGTGCTGGCCGAGCTGGAGCGCACGGCCGCGGCCGCCGGCTACCACCGGATGTACCTCACCACCGGCCCGCGCCAGCCCGAGGCCAAGGCCCTGTACCTGGCGGCCGGCTACACCCCGCTGTTCGACGTCACCGCCGACGGGCAGCAGGGGCGGCCCGTTCCCACCGGCCCGCTCCCGTTCGAGAAGCCCCTGCCGGCTCTGTTCCCGACCCACTGAAAGGCCCCCCGTGAGAACCACCACCGTCCGCCGCCGCCTCCTCGCGGCCACCGCCCTGCTGCCGGTCCTGGCGCTGGCCGCGTGCGGCTCGGACCCGAAGATCGTGGGCGGGGCCGGGGCGGGCGGGCCGGCCGCCGCCACCGAGGACGTCGTCTCCGGCCTGGCCAGGTCGGAGGCCGCCGCCGCGCTGCTGCCCGAGGAGGTGCGCAAGTCCGGTGTGGTGAAGTTCGGTTCGTCCGTCGGCGCCCCGCCCAGCGCCTTCTACGCCGACCAGGCGAGCAGGAAACCGGTCGGGGTCGACGTGGACTTCACCGACGCCGTCGCCAAGCTGCTCGGCCTGACCGTGCAGCGCCAGGAGGCCGCCTTCGAGACCATCCTGCCCGCCCTGGACAGCGGCAAGTTCGACGTCGGCACCGGGAACTTCGGGGTCACCGCCGCGCGGCTGAAGACCGTCGACTTCGTCACCTACATCGACGACGGCCAGGGCTTCGCTGTGAAGAAGGACAACACGGCAGTCCAGCCGGTCACCGACCTGATCCAGCTCTGCGGGCTGACCATCGGCACCGGCGCCGGCACCACCTTCGAGACCACGCTCAACAGCAAGAGGGGCGTGTGCGCCGACGCCGGGAGGAAGCCGTACGAGGTCAAGGCGTTCAGCGAGGGCGGCGCCCTGCTCACCGGCCTCCAGCAGGGCCGGGTCGACGTCGAGATGTCCACCATCAACGGGCTGCGCCACCAGGCCGCGCAGGAGGCCGCCGGGGTGCGCTTCCTCAACGAGTTCCACCGGCTGGACGTCGGCTTCGCCTTCAAGAAGGGCTCCCCGCTCGCCCCGGCGTTCCAGGCGGCCGTCAACCAGCTGATCAAGGGCGGGACGTACGAGCGGATCCTCCGCAAGTGGGGGCTCACCGACTCGGCGATCCAGGAGTCGCAGCTCAGCCCGCCCGAACACCCGTGACGCCAGGGCCCGTTGAAGGAGTCGCCCGATGACCCCCGTGACCGTCGACACCCCAGCACCGCCGTCCCCACCCAGACCCGCGACCGGCCCCGGCCTGGACGCCGCCGGACTGGACGGCCTGCGGACCGTCCCCGCCCGGCACCCGTGGCGCTGGGCGGCCGGGATCGCCGCCCTCGTCGTGCTGGCCCAGTTCCTGCACGGCCTGGCCACCAACCCCGGCTGGGACTGGGCCACCTTCCGGCGGTACTTCACCGCCGACACCATCCTCCAGGCGATCGGCCGCACCCTCGAACTCACCGCCTACGGGACGGCGCTGGGCTTCCTGCTCGGCGCCGTGGTGGCGGGGATGCGGCTGTCCCGCAGTGCGGTGCTGCGGACCATCGCCTGGGCGTACGTCTGGGTGTTCCGCTCGATCCCGCTGATCGTCCAGCTGGTGTTCTGGTTCAACCTCTCCTACCTCTACAAGCGGTTCGGCTTCGGCATCCCGTTCGGCCCGACCTTCGGCGAGTTCGAGACGGTCGGCGTGCTCGGCGCGCTCGGCGCCGCCGTGCTCGGCCTCGGGCTGCACCAGGCCGCGTTCGCCGCCGAGATCATCCGCGGCGGCATCATCGCGGTGGACGCCGGCCAGCGCGAGGCCGCCGCCGCGCTCGGCATCCCGCGCCGGCGGCAGGCCTGGCGGATCGTGCTGCCGCAGGCCATGCGGGGCATCCTGCCGGCCGCCGCCAACGAGGTGATCTCGCTGCTCAAGGGCACCTCGGTGGTCTATGTGATGGCCATCGGCGAGCTGTTCTACCAGGCCCAGGTGATCTACGGCCGGACCGGCCGGGTGGTGCCGCTGCTGATGGTCGCCACCGTCTGGTACGTGGTGCTGACCACGGTGCTGTCGATCGGCCAGTACTACGTCGAGCGCTACTTCTCCCGCGGAACCCGGCGCACCCCGCCGCCCACCCCGCCGCAGCGACTGCGGACCTTCCTGCGGAGCCTGCCCGCCCGTACCAGTGCCCGTGCCGCCGTCCGTACCGCCGTCCGAACCCCCGGAGGAACCCCGTGACCGCGCCGACCACGACCGCGCCGACCGAGGCGGCGCCGACCACGACCGCGCCGACCGAGGCCGCGCCTATGGTGCAGGTCCGCGGCCTGCACAAGAGCTTCGGCCGGCTGGAGGTGCTGCGCGGGGTCGACCTGGACGTCCCGGCCGGCTCGGTCACCGTGGTGCTCGGCCCGTCCGGCTCCGGCAAGTCCACCCTGTTGCGGGCGATCAACCACCTGGAGAAGCTCGACCGCGGCCACGTCGCCATCGACGGCGAGCTGATCGGCTACCGGCGCTCCGGCGACCGGCTGTACGAGCTCAAGGAGCGCGAGGTGCTGCGCCAGCGCACCGGCATCGGCTTCGTGTTCCAGAACTTCAACCTCTTCCCGCACCTGACCGTGCTGGAGAACCTGGTCGAGGCGCCGGTCGCCGCGCTGGGCCGGTCCCGGGCCGGGGCCAGGGCGGCGGCGCTGGCCCTGCTGGAGCGGGTCGGGCTCGCCGACAAGGCCGCCACGTACCCCCGGCAGCTGTCCGGCGGCCAGCAGCAGCGGGTGGCGATCGCCCGGGCGCTGGCGCTGGAGCCCAAGGTGCTGCTGTTCGACGAGCCCACCTCGGCGCTCGACCCCGAGCTGGTCGGCGAGGTGCTGGACGTCATCAAGGACCTCGCCCGCAGCGGCACCACGATGATCGTGGTCACCCACGAGATCGGCTTCGCCCGCGAGGTCGCCGACACCGTGGTCTTCATGGACGGCGGCGTGGTGGTCGAGCAGGGCCCGCCCGCCGAGGTCCTGGACCGCCCGCGGCACGAGCGCACCCGGGCCTTCCTGGCCAAGGTCCTGTAGTCGCCCTTCCCTCGGCAAGCCCCCCAACCCGCCTTCACCGAGCAGGAGTTCCGCCATGTCCCTACCCCGTCGCGCCCTCGTGGCCGCCGCCGGCCCGCTCGCCGCCGCCCTCCTGCTGGCCGGCTGCGGCAGCGGCGCGACCGGCGCCTCGGCGGACCTCGCCGGAGCCGAGGGCGGCACCGCGCCCGACGGCACGGTGGTGAACCTCTCGCCCCGGCAGAACCGGGTCGGCACGCCCAAGGTCGACGCGATCGCGGCGCTGGTGCCGGAGGAGATGCGGAAGAGGGGCACCCTGAAGGTCGTCGACTCCATCGGCACCATCCCGCCGCTGGACTTCTACGCCGACGACGACAAGACCGTCATCGGCGTCGAGCCGGACATCGCCTCGCTGATCGGCGACGTGCTCGGCCTCAAGGTCGAGTTCAACCCGGTCTCCTGGGAGAACATCTTCGTCGGCCTGGACAGCGGCAAGTACGACGCGGGCCTGTCCAACATCACCGTCACCGAGGAGCGCAAGGAGAAGTACGACTTCGCCACCTACCGGCTGGACGTCCTCGGCTTCGAGACCAGGAAGGGCAGCGGGATCAAGGTCGGCGGTGCCGAGGACCTGGCCGGCCGGTCCGTCGGCGTCGCCACCGGCACCAACCAGGAGAAGCTGCTGATCTCCTGGAGCGAGGAGAACGTCCGCAACGGCCTCAAGCCGATCGACATCAAGTACTTCTCCGGCACCGAGTACTACCTGGCGCTCTCCTCCGGCCGGATCGACGTCTACACCGGCCCCAACCCCAGCCTGGCCTTCCACGCCGTGCAGACCGGCCGGACCGAGGTGGTCGGCACCTACTCGGGCGGCGGCGCCGACGTCCTCGGCAAGATCGCGGCGACCACCCGCAAGGACAACGGGCTGGTCAAGGCGCTCAACGGCGCGATCGACGAGACGATCAGGAACGGCACGTACGGGCAGGTGCTCAAGCGCTGGGGCCTGGAGAACGAGGCGGTGCGGACCTCCGAGATCAACCCGGTCGGCCTGCCCGAGCCCAAGTCCTGACACCGGGGCCGGCTTCGTTCACCCGTTCGTCCCCGACCGCCGCTATGGTGACCCCGCCGACGGCGAACGCCGTTCGGGGGCGGGCACGTTGGGGGAGGGCATGCACAAGGGAGAGGTGCTCGGCGGACGCTTCCGGCTGGACGAGTGGCTGGGCAAGGGCGGCTTCGGCGTGGTCTGGCGGGCGACCGACACCGTGCTGGACCGGCCGGTCGCGGTCAAGCTGCTGCTGGCCGAGCACGCCGCGGACCGGGAGGCCGTCGGCCGGTTCGTCCGGGAGGCCAAGCTGGCGGGCAACCTGTCCAACCCGCACATCGTCACGGTGCACGACTACGGCCGGGCCATCGATGTCTCCGGGGATCTCCACTACCTGGTGATGGAGCTGGTCCGCGGCCGTCCGCTGTCCGCGGTCCTCAAGGACGGCCTGCCCGACCACGGGCGGGCGCTCGCCTGGATGGCGCAGATCTGCGAGGCGCTGGACGCCGCGCACCGCAGCGGTGTCATCCACCGGGACATCAAGCCGGAGAACGTGATGATCGCGGACAGCGGGGACCGCGCCAAGGTGCTGGACTTCGGCATCGCCCGGCTGCTCACCCAGTCCACCGGCCTCACCTCCACCGGCAGCGTGGTCGGCACCGTCCCCTACCTGGCGCCCGAGTGCTGGTCCGGCGGCACCGTGGACGGCCGGGCCGACCTCTACGCCTTCGGCGTGATGCTGTACGAGGTCAGCACCGGCCGGCGCCCGTTCCGCGCCGACTCGCCGTACGACTACATGCGCAAGCACATGTCCGAGACCCCGCCCCGGGTGCGCGGCAAGGACCCGGCCCTGGCCGAGCTGGTCGCCCAGCTGCTCGCCAAGCGGCCCGCCGACCGGCCCGCCACCGCCGCCGAGGTGCTGGAGCGGCTGAGCGCGATCCGCCCCGGGATGCTGCGTCCGGACGACCCCAGCCCGGAGCAGCTGCGCCGCCGGGCCGACCTGGCCTGGCAGCACGGCGCCGAGGGCCGGCCCGGGGACGCGGTGGACATCCTGGTGCAGCTCGTCCCGGACTTCGCCCGGATCTGCGGGCCGGCCGACCCGCGCACCCTGCGCACCTGCCACGACCTGGCCCTCTGGCTGGCCCGGGACGGCCTCCGGGGCGCCGGCGCCGCGCTGCTGGAGGCGCTTGCCGAGCAGCCCGGCGCCACCCCGGAGGCCCGGGCCGACCTGCGGCGCGACCTCGCCCACTGGCAGCGGGAGGCCGGCCGGCTCGGCCCGGGTCCGGGGCGGGCGCTAGACCTGCGGGTGTTGCTCGGCGGCGGCGCGCAGCGCGGCTGAGGCACCCGTGGCGATCGGGTCGCCGTGCCCGAAGACTGCCGTCTCCACCGGCAGCGCGGCCAGCCGGTGGAAGGAGGCGAGGGCGCGGGCCGGGTCGGTGTGGAACACCCCGGGCCCGGTCCGGCCCTGCACGTTGGACGCCACGTCGCCGGTGAACAGCACCCCGGGCCCGGGCAGGTGCAGCGCGATGCTGCCGTCGGTGTGGCCGGGCACGTGCACCACCACCGCGCCGCCGCCGATGTCCAGCACGTCCCCGTCCTCGACCTCGCGGTGCACCGGGCAGGGCTCGGCCGGCGGGATCGGCGGCAGCCCGTCCCACAGCTGCTGCTCGAAGGGGCTGAGTACGGGCGGCGTCGCCGGCTGCTCGCGCCGGACGACCGGCGCCTCCAGCCGGTGCGCCACCACCTCGGCGCTCCAGCGGCAGGCCAGCTCGGCGGCCGAGCCGGTGTGGTCCTCGTGGTGGTGGGTGAGCACGATCCGGCGTACGGCCGCCGGCTCCAGCCCGATGGTGCGGATGCCCTTCTCGATCCCGTCCGCCGATCCGGCGATGCCGGTGTCGACCAGGGTCAGTCCGTGGTCGTCCCGCCAGAGGTAGGCGGTGCCGAACTCCAGGGTGATCATGTGCAACTCGTCGCGTACCCGGGTGATCTCCATGTCCCGGATCCTGCGCCCCGCGGCGGTCCGGCACACGGACGTTCGCCCTGGGCGTGCAAGGATTCGCCGGCGGATCCTCCGGGTGACGTCGGGCGCCCGGCGGCTGTCAACCGTACGGGCCGCCGATTCGGGGCCCTGCGCCGCTGTGCGATTTGATGGGAATCCGCCCATCGGAACGGTCTGGTCCACCGACCCGGGCCGTTGATATACCTCGTTGCCAGACTCGGGAGCGGTGTCCGCGCCGCCCCCGGTGAGCTGCGACGAAAGGCTGGTGACGGATCGATGAAGCTCCTCCGTGTCGGACCCCCGGGCGCCGAGCGCCCGGTCGTGCTGGGCGAGGACGGCACCGCGTACGACCTCTCCGGGCGGGCCCGCGACCTCGACGGGGCCTTCCTGTCCGGGCTGGACACCGCCGGGCTGGCCCGAGAGGTGGCCGACGGCGTCCTGCCGGTGCTGGACCTGGACGGCCTGCGGGTGGGCGCACCGGTGGCCCGACCGGGCAAGGTGGTCGGCATCGGGCTCAACTACCGCGACCACGCGGCCGAGGCCGGGGCCGCGATCCCGGACGAGCCGGTGATCTTCCTCAAGCCGAGCTCCACCGTGGTCGGCCCGTACGACGAGGTCCTGGTGCCGCGCGGCGGCGAGAAGACCGACTACGAGGCCGAACTGGCGATCGTGATCGGCCGCACCGCCCGCTACCTGGACTCGCACGCCGAGGCGGCCGGGGTGATCGCCGGCTACACGATCGCCAACGACGTCACCGAACGGGCCTTCCAGTTCGAGCGCGGCGGCCAGTGGGACAAGGGCAAGTCGGCGGAGACCTTCACCCCGCTCGGGCCCTGGCTGGTCACCGCCGACGAGGTCGCCGACCCGCAGTCCCTGGCACTGCGGCTGTGGGTCAACGGCGAGCGGCGACAGCACGGCAACACCGCCGAGATGATCTTTCCGGTGCTCGAACTCGTTCGCTACGCAAGCCGGTTCATGGTGCTGGAGCCCGGCGACGTGATCGTCACCGGCACTCCGGCCGGGGTCACCCTGGGCCACCCTGGCAAGCCGTTCCTCGCCCCGGGGGACGTTGTCGAGATCGAGATCGACGGCCTCGGCCGCCAGCGCCAGGTGCTCGGCAAGGCCTGACCGCCGCGCCGCGCCGCCCCGACCCTTGGCACGGGGGTCGGGAGGCCGTCAGTCCCCGTCCGGGGAAGCGCCCCCCAGCACCGCCCGCAGCCGCTCGGCCCGCTCCGCCCGCGGCCCCTCCAGCGCGAGCAGCCCCGCCAGCACCTCCGCCGTCTGCGGATCGTGCAGCGCCGTGGCCGCCGCCATCGCCGTGAACTGGTCCACCAGCCAGTCCCGCAGCCCGTCCACCGGCAGCGCGCGCCCCTCGTCCAGCCAGCTCAGCGAGGCGCCCTCGACCACCGCGATCCACGAGCGCACCAGCAGGGTCAACCGCGGGCCGGCCTCCCGCACGCCCAGGTGCCGCAGGGTCCGCTTGAGCGCCGCCCGCCGGACGTCGTCCACGATCGCCGAGGTGCGGGCCGTCTCCACCACCGAACCGCCGCGCAGCAGCGCCGAGTAGCCGGCGTCGTGCTCGGCCACGAAGGCGAAGTAGCCGTCCAGCGCGGAGGCCAGCTGCTCGGACGGCGTCCCGGTCGGCGGGACGGCGAAGCGGGCGGTCAGCTCGTCCGCCGCGGTGCGCAGCGCGGCCTCGTACAACTGCTGCTTGCCGCCCGCGAAGTAGCGGTAGACCAGCGGCCGGGAGGCGCCGGCGGCCTCGGCCACGTCGTCCAGCCCGACCTCCTCGGGCGGCCGGGAGGCGAACAGCTCCAGGGCGACCGCGATCAGCTGCTCGCGCCGCTGTTCGACCGGCAGCCGCCGGTAGCCGGAGCGGCGCGGACGCGGTTCGGGGGCGGCCTGGGCGGGCACCGGCCCGGTTGCCGTGGTGGGGCGGGCTTCCATGGTCGTCAGCGTAATGGGCGTCGGACGGATCGGGACCTGTCGCGCACCGGATCTCTCCGAACGGGTGTTCAGGTCCTGTGTCGGGCGCCGGAACCGGACCGCGGCCGGTCGACGGACCGCTCAAAGGGGCTTGCAATCGGCCCGGGCCCCGCGATGATGTCCGAATGGTTGAAGAACTGATCACCACCGGCGGGGACACCCCCCGCCGCATCGCCGACGGTTACGTCCAGGCCCTGGCCGACCTCGATCCGCTGACCGCGGTGTACCTCGGCCTCAACCCGGAGGACGACCGGCTGCCCGACCTGTCCCCGGCCGGGGCCGAGGCCATCGCCGACCTCGCCCGCCGCACCCTGGCCCGGCTGGACGAGGCCGAGCGGTCCGGCGCCGCCGACGACGAGGCGGAGCGCCGCTGCGCCCGCCTGCTGCGCGAGCGGCTGACCGCCGAACTCGCCGTGCACGACGCGGGGGAGGACTACCGCGCGGTGCGCAACCTGGGCTCCCCGGTGCACAACACGCGGGAGGCCTTCACGCTGATGGCCACCGACACCGAGGCCGACTGGCAGCTGATCGGCCGCCGGCTGGCCCGTTTCCCGCTGGCGCTGGAGCAGTACCGGCGGACGCTGGCCGAGGGCGTCGAGCGCGGGCTGCTGTCCGGCCCGCGCCAGGTGGAGACGGTGGTCGGGCAGTTCGGCGAGTGGCTGTCCGGTGAGGTGGCCGGCGGCTGGTTCGGCGAGTTCGTCCAGGCCGCGCCGGAGAGCGTGCGGGCCGAGCTGACCGGCCACGCGGTCGCCGCCGCCGACGCGCTGGCCGCACTGCGCGACTGGCTGCGCGACGTGTACGGCCCGGCCGCGGCGGACACCCCGGACACCACGGGCCGGGAGCGCTACGCCCGCTGGGTGCGCTACTGGACGGGTGCCGACCTGGACCTGGACGAGGCCTACGCCTGGGCCTGGAGCGAGTTCCACGACCTGCTCGCGCAGATGGAGGCCGAGGCCGAGAAGGTCCGCCCGGGCGTCGGCCCGATGGCGGCGATGAAGTGGCTGGAGACGGACGGCCCGTCGATCGAGGGCGCCGAGGCGGCCCGGGAGTACCTCCAGGGCCTGATGGACCAGGCCATCCGGGACCTCCAGGGCACCCACTTCGACCTGGCCGAGCCGGTCACCCGGGTCGAGTCGCGGATCGCCCCGCCCGGCAGCGCCGCCGCGCCTTACTACACCCAGCCGGCGCTGGACTTCAGCCGCCCGGGGCGGACCTGGCTGCCGGTGCTCGGCGAGGAGCGCTTCCCGGTCTGGGACCTGGTGTCGACCTGGTACCACGAGGGCGTCCCCGGCCACCACCTGCAGCTCGCGCAGTGGGTGTACGTCGCGGACCGGCTCTCCAACTACCAGGTGAGCCTCGGCGGGGTGAGCGCCAACATGGAGGGCTGGGCGCTGTACGCCGAGCGTCTGATGGACGAGCTCGGCTACCTCACCGACCCGGGCCACCGGCTGGGCTTCCTGAACGCCCAGATGATGCGGGCGCTGCGGGTCATCGTCGACATCGGCATGCACGTCGGCCTGGACTTCCCGGCGGACTCCCCGTACCGGCCGGGCGAGCCGGTGAGCCCGGAGCACGCGCGGGAGTTCTTCGGCCGCTACTGCGGGCTGTCCGCCGACTTCCTGGACAGCGAGCTGGTCCGCTACCTGGGCATGCCCGGCCAGGCGATCGGCTACAAGCTGGGCGAGCGGGCCTGGCTGCGCGGCCGGGCGGCGGCGCGGGCGGCGCACGAGGCGCGCGGCGAGGAGTTCGACCTCAAGGCCTGGCACATGGCGGCGCTCTCGCAGGGCTCGCTGGGGCTGGACGACCTGGTCGCGGAGCTGTCCGCGCTCTAGGAGCCCGTCCGGCGGACGTGGTGGGGATCAGGGCCCCGGGACTCGGTCAGGAGTCCCGGGGCCCTGGTCCTTTTGTCGGAGAAAGGTCGATTTGTACAGGTTTTTCCTTGCGCTTCCCCGGAGCCGGGGTTTGGCTGGAAGGCGACTGCGTGACCTCTCCGTACCCCCTCCGGAAGGCTCGACCAGTGTCTGCTCAAGCCGTCACCGGTCATGAGGAAGCGGACAGCCGCCGCTGGTGGGCGCTGGCGATCATCGCCATCGCCCAGCTCATGATCGTCCTGGACATCACCATCGTGAACATCGCCCTGCCGTCGGCCCAGCGGGACCTGGGCATCTCCGACGCGGACCGGCAGTGGGTCATCACCGCCTACACCCTCGCCTTCGGCGGGCTGCTGCTGCTCGGCGGACGGCTGGGCGACCTCTTCGGCCGCAAGCGCGTCTTCATCATCGGCCTGCTGGGCTTCGCCCTCGCCTCCGCCCTCGGCGGCGCGTCGGTCAGCCCCGCCATGCTCTTCGGCGCCCGTGCCCTCCAGGGCGCGTTCGGCGCCCTGCTCGCCCCGTCCGCGCTGGGGCTGCTCTCCACCACCTTCTCGAACCCGAAGGAACGCAGTACGGCCTTCGGCATCTTCGGCGCGATCGCCGGTGGCGGCGCCGCGATCGGCTTCATCGCCGGCGGTCTGCTGACCGAGTACCTGGACTGGCGCTGGTGCCTGTTCGTGAACACCCCGATCGCCGTGGTCACCGCCTTCGCGGCGTTCCGGGTGCTCAACCGCGACCACGTCGCGAAGGGGCGCCGGATCAAGCTCGACCTGCCCGGGGCGCTGCTCGGCTGCGGCGGCCTGCTGGCCATCGTGTTCGGCACCTCCGAGGCCGTCACCCGGGGCTGGAGCGACGCCCTGGTGATCGGCTCGCTGCTGCTGGGCGTGGCGCTGCTCGCGGTGTTCGTCCTGGTCGAGAAGCGCTCCGCGCACCCGCTGCTGCCGATCCACATCGTGGCCGAGCGCAACCGCGGCGGCGGCGCGCTCTCGGTGGGCCTGGCCATGGTCGGCATGTTCGGCCTGTTCCTGTTCCTGACCTACTACCTGCAGGCGATCAAGCACTTCTCGCCGGTGGTCTCGGGCATCTCCTTCCTGCCCATGACGGCCGCCATCATCCTGAGTTCGACCGGTGTCGCGGCGCGACTGATGACCAGGGTGCCGTCCCGGGCCCTGATCACCCCCGGGCTGCTGCTGGCCGCGGGCGGCATGGCCTGGCTGACCCAGATGAAGGTGGACAGCCCGTGGGCCGCCATGGTGCTGCCCTCGGTGCTGCTGATCGGCTTCGGCATGGGCCTGGTGTTCATGCCGGCGATGAGCCTGGCCACCCTCGGGGTCGCCCCGAACGAGGCCGGCGCGGCCTCGGCCACCATCAACTCGGCCCAGCAGGTGGGTGGTTCGCTCGGTACGGCGCTGCTGAACACGATCGCCGCCAGCGCCACGGCGACCTGGCTGTCCACCCGGATCGGGAGTGGTCCACTGGTGCGGGCCCAGGGTGCGGTGCACGGCTACGTGGTCGCGACCTGGGTGGCGATGGGCGTACTGCTGCTGGCCGCGCTGGTCGCCTTCCTGATGATCGACCACCGTCCGGCGCCCGGCGAGGGGACCGCCGTCCCGGGTGCGGTGGAGGTGCCCGTCGCGGTACCGACCGCCGTGGACGGGTCCCCGGTGGACGGAACGGGCGTGGACGGAGCCGTCGTGGACGGTCGGCCGAGCCCCAGGGCCGCGGCCATCGCCGATGTGCGGGCCAACGTGCGGCCAGGGATCCGCACGCAGAAGGGCGCGGAACGGCCGCCGGCCGACTGACGGGAGCAGCCGACTGAATTTTGCAGCAAGGTCTTGCAGTCAACCTCCGGCGCCTGCTTGACTCCTGGCCACCGTCCAGGGATCGAGGAGGCGCCGTCGTGCTGCCGCAAGCCGTCGTGCCGGAGCCCGAGTTCGACCTGCTGGTGGTCGGCGGGGTCGGTGTCGACACCATCGTCCGGGTCGACCGGCTGGAACTGCCGCCCGGCGACTCCCACCACGTCGAGCCGGTGCGCGACCACCTGGGCCACACCGGCACCGGCGTCGCCCTCGGCGCCCACCGCCTCGGCCTGCGCACCGCCCTGCTGGACTTCCTCGGCGACGATCCCCAGGGCGAGCTGGTCCGCGCCGCCCTCGACCGGCACGGCCTGCACTTCGCCCACCTGGTCAGCCCGCACGGCACCCCGCGCGGGGTCAACCTGGTGGACCGGGCCGGCCGCCGGTTCTCCTTCTTCGACAGCCGCCACCCCGCCGGCCTGCGGCTGCCGCGCGCCTTCCACCTCCCGTACGCCGAGCGCAGCCGGCACGTCCACCTCTCGATCACCGGCGTCAACCGGGACATGTACGGCGACCTCCACCGGCTCGGCCGCACCACCTCCACCGACCTGCACGACTGGGACGGCGAGAACCCGCACCACCGCGACTACGCCCTGGGCTCCGACCTGGTGTTCCTCTCGGTGGCCGGCTGCCGCGACCGCTACGAGCGGGTGATGCGGGCGATCCTCGCCGAGGGCCGGGCCGCCGTGGTGGTCGCCACCGCGGGCGCCGAGGGCTGCCACCTGCTCACCCGCGAGGACGGCGTGCTGCGCCACCTGCCCGCGGTCGACCCGGGCCGCCCGGTGGTGGACACCAACGGCGCCGGGGACGCCTTCGCCGCCGGCTTCCTGTACGCCTGGTTCCGCGGCCACCCGCCGCTGGACTGCGCCCGGGCCGGCTCGGCCGCGGGGGCCTTCGCCTGCACCTCCGCCGGGACGCACACCGGCTTCATCGAGGCGTCCGTCTTGGATACCCTCCTCGGACCGGCCCCCGATCGCCGGTCGGAATGAGCCGTTGAGGGATTCTCATCGAGCTCCAAGCCTGCGGTAACGAGCCTTCCAGGCTGAGGCGTCATAGTCATTGACCGAACGAGGCGCCGAGCAGGGCAGGGGAATCAGGAATGGGCCAGCACAGCCGCGCGAGGTCACGCCGTCACCGTCTGCTGGCCCCCTCGCTGTTCACCGCGCTGTCCGCGGTCGTGGTGGCCGGGGTGGTCGCCGGGACGCACGGGTTCAGCCTGGCCGACGCGTCGGCCGCCGGGAAGGTCGCCCGCAGCACCCGGCCCGTCGTCTCCGCCCCGGCGCCGTCCCCGACCGCCACCACCACGGCGGAGCCCGCCCCGGTCGCGGACACCACCCCGAGCGGCAGCCCGACCCCCACTCCGGCCGCCACGCCGACCCCCGCCGACACCCCGACGCCCACCGCCGCCGCCACCCCCGACGTGCGCGACGCCGTGCTCGGCACGACCGCCCCCGCCCCCGCCGACAACCGGGAGACCTCCACCGTCGGCGCCCTCTTCAGCGGCCCGGTCGGGGCGGGCGACCACTTCTGCACCGCCAGCGTGCTGCACAGCGCCACCGGCAACCTGCTGCTGACCGCCGCGCACTGCCTCAGCAGCGCGAGCGGGGTGACCTTCGCCCCCGGCTACCGGGACGGCTCCGCCCCGTACGGCACCTGGCGGGTGACCGCGGTGCACACCGCCTCCGGCTGGTCCCAGAACGGCGACGTGGACGAGGACTTCGCGATCCTGGAGACCGCCCCCAACAACGGCCGCAACGTCGAGGACGTGGTCGGCGGCAACAAGCTGGGTGCCGACGAGCCCTTCGGCTCCACCGTCCGCCTCTACGGCTACCCGGCCGACGCCGAGAAGCCCAACCTGTGCACCAACACCACCGGCCAGCAGAGCACTTACCAGCGCGTCATCCAGTGCCCGTCCTACCCGGCCGGCACCAGCGGCGGCCCGTGGATCGACACCGCCACCGGTGACGTGGTCGGCGCCATCGGCGGCTACCAGCAGGGCGGCGACTCCGACGACACCTCGTACAGCGCCTACTTCGACCACACCATCGCCACCCTGTACACCCAGGTCGAGGGCAGCGCCCCCTGATCCGGCGGGCCCACCCCCACGGGGCCGGGCCCGCCGGCACCGGCACCGGCCCCGGGCGGCCGTGCCCGGACATGACGAAGGCCCAGATCCGTGGATCAACTCCACTGATCTGGGCCTCGGTCGCACTTACTGCTAAGTGCCCCCGGTAGGATTCGAACCTACGCACCCGCCTCCGGAGGGCGGTGCTCTATCCCCTGAGCTACGGGGGCCTGTTGGCCTGTCGGCCGCTCGCGCGTTCCGACGGAATGAACACTACCAGGCTTCCGACGGGGCTCGTGCACGGGTTTCCGGAAAGATCGTCGGGGCGGGCCCGGTGGCCCGGTGGGCGGAAGTGCCCAAAGGCCGGACGGGGCGACGGGGCCGCCGATACCCTCGGTGAGGTGTCGGGAGTGTCCGGGCGGGTCCTCGTGGTGGACGACAGCGAGGTGATCCGCCAGCTGATCAGGGTCAACCTGGAGCTCGAGGGCTTCGAGGTGGTGACCGCCGCCGACGGCGCCGAGTGCCTGGAGGTCATCCGCCGGGTGAAGCCCGACGTGGTGACGCTGGACGTGGTGATGCCGCGGCTGGACGGCCTGCGGACGGCGGCCCGGCTGCGCGCGACCCCGGACACCAGCACGCTGCCGATCGCGATCGTGAGCGCCTGCACCCCGGCGGACCTCGACCTGGGGGAGGCGGTCGGGGTGGACGGCTACCTCGGCAAGCCCTTCGACCCCGCCGATCTGGTGGCGCTGGTCCGGCGGCTGGTGCGGGCGGGAGAACGGTCCGACGCGTTTCGCCCTGAGCGAACAGAACGGACGGATCGCGGCTGACACCCCCCCGCGCGGGGGTGCCACGGCGTCTCAACCGGCAAACCGGGTGGCGGGCGGGTACCCCGTCTCGCCTACGCTTGGCGTCGTGACCCCCGCAGACCTTTCCCAGGCAATCCAGGCCGCAGTGAGCTCCGCCGTCGAGGCGGGTGAACTGGCCGTCGCCGTGCCCGAGCACGTGACGGTCGAGCGGCCCAAGAACCGGGACCACGGCGACTACGCGACGAACGTGGCCCTCCAGCTCGCCAAGGCGGCCGGCAAGCCGCCGCGAGCCATTGCCGAGGTCCTGGCCGGGCGCCTGCGAGGGATCACCGGTGTGGCCGAGGTCGACATCGCCGGTCCGGGCTTCCTGAACATCACCCTGGACACCGCCACCGCCGGTGCGCTCGCCCGCACCATCGTCGAGGCGGGCGAGGCCTACGGCCGCAACGAGGCCCTCAAGGGCCTGAAGATCAACCTGGAGTTCGTCTCCGCCAACCCGACCGGCCCGATCCACATCGGCGGCGTCCGCTGGGCCGCCGTCGGCGACTCGCTGGCGCGCGTGCTGCGGGCCTCCGGCGCCGACGTCACCACCGAGTACTACCTCAACGACGCCGGCGTGCAGATCACCAAGTTCGCCGCCTCCCTGCAGGCCGCCGCGAACGGCCGCGAGGTGCCCGAGGGCGGCTACGTCGGCGAGTACATCGTCGACATCGCCAAGACCCTCACCGACGCGATCCCGGGCGTGCTCGACCTGCCCGAGGCCGAGCAGCTGGAGGTCTTCCGCACCGAGGGCCTCAAGCTCATGGTGGCCGAGATCAAGCGCTCGATGGACGAGTTCGGCACCCACTTCGACGTGTGGTTCTCGGAGAAGTCGCTGCACGACTCCGGCGCCGTCGAGAAGGCCATCGACCGGCTGCGCGAGCAGGGCCACGTCTTCGACCAGGACGGCGCGGTCTTCCTGCGCACCACCGACTTCGGCGACGACAAGGACCGCGTCCTGATCAAGGCCGACGGCGACAAGACCTACTTCGCCGCCGACGCCGCGTACTACCTGTCCAAGCGGGACCGCGGCGCCGAGGTCGCGCTCTACATGCTGGGCGCCGACCACCACGGCTACGTCAACCGCCTCAAGGCCATCTCGGCCTGCGCGGGCGACGACATGAACCGCAACATCGAGGTGAAGATCGGCCAGTTCGTGAAGATGCTTCGCGACGGCGAAGAGGTCCGCATGTCCAAGCGGGCCGGCAACATCATCACGATCGACGACGTGGTCGAGTGGATCGGCGTCGACGCCGCCCGCTACACCCTGGCGCGCTCCTCCACGGACTCGACGATCACGCTGGACATCAACATCCTGACCAGCCAGACCAACGAGAACCGGGTCTACTACGTCCAGTACGCCCACTCGCGGATGTGCGCCGTCCAGCGCAACGCCGACGACCAGGGCATCACGCGCGGTGCGGCCGAGGACTTCAAACCGGAGCTGCTGGCCACCGACTGGGAGTCCGACCTGCTCGGCCACCTCGGCGAGTTCCCGCGCGTGCTGGCCTCGGCCGGCGAGCTGCGCGAGCCGCACCGGGTCGCCGTGTACCTGGAGGAGCTGGCGGCCAAGTACCACCGCTTCTACGACAACTGCCGCATCCTGCCCCGGGGCGACGAGGAGGTCACGGACCTCACGCGCGCCCGCCTCTGGCTGGCCGACGCGACGCGCACGGTCGTCGCCAACGGCCTCACGCTCCTGGGCGTGACGGCGCCCGAGCGGATGTAAGCACCACCCCCAAGCGCACGGCGGGGGCGGCTGACGGTCAACGGGGACCGTCGCCGCCCCTCGCCATAGGTCTCGAAGGACTGGCTAAACGATGAGTCGTTCCGCACACCCCGCAGGCCCCCGCCACGGCGACGTCCTGCCCGAGGGCCACTACCAGGCCCCGCCGGCCGACCTGAACGCGCTCGACCCGAAGGTCTGGTCGCGCACCGTAGCCCGTGATGCCGACGGCGTGGCCACCGTCGGCGGGATCGACGTCAAGCGGCTGGCGGCCGAGTTCGGCACCCCGGCCTACGTGCTCGACGAGGAGGACTTCCGCAGCCGGGCCCGCGCCTGGCGGGACGCCTTCGGCACCGGCGCGGACGTCTACTACGCCGGAAAGGCGTTCCTCTCCAAGGCGGTCGTGCGCTGGCTGCACGAGGAGGGCCTCAACCTCGACGTGTGCAGCGCCGGCGAGCTGGCGGTGGCACTGGCCGCCGGCATGCCGCCGGAGCGGATCGCGCTGCACGGCAACAACAAGTCGGTGGACGAACTCGAGCACGCGGTGAAGACCGGGGTCGGGCACATCGTGGTCGACTCCTACGAGGAGATCGAGCGGCTGGCCGCGATCGCCGCCCGCCAGGGCGTGCGCCAGCAGGTGCTGATCCGGGTCACCGTCGGCGTCGAGGCGCACACCCACGAGTTCATCGCCACCGCGCACGAGGACCAGAAGTTCGGCCTGTCGCTGACCGGCGGAGCGGCCGCCGAGGCGGTGCGCCGGGTGCTCGGCCACGACAGCCTGGAGCTGCGCGGCATCCACTCGCACATCGGTTCGCAGATCTTCGACATGGCGGGCTTCGAGGTCGCCGCCCGCCGGGTGGTCGGCCTGCTGGCCGGGATCCGCGACGAGCACGGCGTGGAACTGCCCGAGATCGACCTCGGAGGCGGCCTGGGCATCGCCTACACCAGCGAGGACGACCCGCGCGAGCCGGCCGAGATCGCCGCCGCACTGGCCGAGATCGTCCGCCGCGAGTGCGCCGCCGCGAACCTGAGCGCCCCCCGGCTGAGCGTGGAGCCGGGCCGAGCGATCGTCGGCCCGACCGCGTTCACCCTGTACGAGGTCGGCACGGTCAAGCCGTTGGAGGGCCTGCGCACCTACGTCAGCGTGGACGGCGGGATGTCCGACAACATCCGCACCGCGCTGTACGACGCCGAGTACTCGGTGGCCCTGGTGTCGCGCACCAGCGACGCGGAGCCGATGCTGGTCCGGGTGGTCGGCAAGCACTGCGAGTCCGGCGACATCGTGGTCAAGGACGCCTTCCTGCCGGCCGACCTGGCCCCCGGCGACCTCGTCGCGGTGCCCGCCACCGGCGCCTACTGCCGCTCGATGGCGAGCAACTACAACCACGCCCTCAGGCCTCCGGTGCTCGCCGTCAAGGACGGTGCGGCCCGGGTGCTCGTCCGGCGCGAGACGGAGGAGGATCTCCTGCGTCTGGATATCGGATGACGAAATCCTTGTCTCAGATCATGGAACGACCGTAGATCCGTGCGGAAAGTCCCCGAGACTGGTACGGACCGAAGTTCCCGGCGGTCCCCGAAAAACCGCCGGAAATACCGAAGCACGAGAATGCAGAGCGGAGTCGGATGATGCGTACGCGCCCGCTGAAGGTGGCGTTGCTGGGTTGTGGTGTGGTGGGCTCCGAGGTGGCGCGCATCATGACGACGACGGCCGACGACCTCGCCGCTCGCATCGGTGCCCCGGTCGAGCTCGCCGGGATCGCGGTCCGCCGGGCCGGCCGGGTGCGCCCGGGGGTGCCCGAGCACCTGATCACCACCGACGCCGAGGCCCTGGTGGGCCGGGGCGACATCGACGTGGTGGTCGAGGTGGTGGGCGGGATCGAGCCCTCCAAATCGCTGATCCTGTCCGCCTTCAAGCAGGGTGCCTCGGTGGTCAGCGCCAACAAGGCGCTGCTCGCCCAGGACGGCACCGAGCTGCACGCGGCCGCCGCCGCGGCCGGTGTGGACCTGTACTACGAGGCCGCGGTGGCGGGCGCGATCCCGCTGCTGCGCCCGCTGCGCGAGTCCCTCGCCGGGGACAAGGTGAACCGGGTGCTGGGCATCGTCAACGGCACCACCAACTTCATCCTGGACAAGATGGACACCACCGGCGCCGGCTACTCGGAGGCGCTGGAGGAGGCCACCGCGCTCGGTTACGCCGAGGCCGACCCGACGGCCGACGTCGAGGGCTTCGACGCCGCCGCCAAGGCCGCGATCCTGGCCGGGATCGCCTTCCACACCAAGGTCACCGCCGCGGACGTCTACCGCGAGGGCATCACCGAGGTGACCGCCGCCGACATCGCCTCCGCCAAGGAGATGGGCGCCGTGGTCAAGCTGCTCGCGATCTGCGAGCGGGCCGCCGACGGCGAGTCCGTCACCGCGCGCGTCCACCCGGCGATGATCCCGCTCTCGCACCCGCTGGCGTCCGTCCGCGAGGCGTACAACGCGGTGTTCGTCGAGGCCGAGGCGGCCGGCCGGCTGATGTTCTACGGCCCCGGCGCGGGCGGCTCGCCGACCGCCTCCGCGGTGCTCGGCGACCTGGTCGCGGTCTGCCGCAACAAGCTGGCCGGCTCCACCGGCCCCGGTGACTCCGTGTACACGCAGCTGCCCGCCAAGCCGATGGACGAGGTGGTCACCCGCTACCACGTCAGCCTGGACGTGGACGACCGGGCGGGCGTGCTCGCCCAGGTCGCGTCCGTCTTCGCCGAGCACGGCGTCTCCATCGACACCGTGCGCCAGCAGGGCCGCGACGGCGACGCCTCGCTCGTCGTGGTCACCCACCGTGCCACCGACGCCGCGCTGTCGGCGACGGTCGACAAGCTCCGCGCGCTGGACAGCGTGCGGGACGTGGCCAGCATCATGCGGGTCGAAGGGGAATAAGGAACCAGCCATGAACGCCGTTGCCGAGAACGTCGTCCGAGGCGCGCACACCCACCAGTGGCGCGGCCTGATCGAGGAGTACCGGGACCGCCTGCCGGTCACCGCGGCCACCCCGGTGGTCACCCTGCTGGAGGGCGGCACGCCCCTGGTACCCGCGCAGGTGCTCTCCGAGCGCACCGGCTGCGAGGTCTACCTCAAGGTCGAGGGCGCCAACCCGACGGGCTCCTTCAAGGACCGCGGGATGACGATGGCCATCTCCAAGGCCAAGGAGGCGGGCGCGCAGGCCGTCATCTGCGCTTCCACCGGCAACACTTCGGCCTCCGCCGCCGCGTACGCGGTGCGGGCCGGGATGGTCTGCGCGGTGCTCGTCCCGCAGGGCAAGATCGCCCTGGGCAAGATGGGCCAGGCGCTGGTGCACGGCGCCCGGATCCTGCAGGTCGACGGCAACTTCGACGACTGCCTGACGCTGGCCCGCGAACTGTCCGAGAAGTACCCGGTGGCGCTGGTCAACTCGGTGAACCCGGTGCGGATCGAGGGTCAGAAGACGGCGGCCTTCGAGATCGTCGACATGCTCGGCGACGCCCCGGACATCCACGTCCTGCCGGTGGGCAACGCGGGCAACATCACCGCCTACTGGAAGGGCTACCGGGAGTACGCCACCGACGGGATGGCAGCCCGCACCCCGCGGATGTGGGGCTTCCAGGCGGCCGGTTCGGCCCCGATCGTGGACGGCGCGCCCGTCCTCAAGCCGCAGACCATCGCCACCGCGATCCGGATCGGCAACCCGGCCTCCTGGGACTTCGCGCTCGCCGCGCGGGACGAGTCCGGCGGCCTCATCGACAAGGTGACGGATCGTCAGATCCTGGCCGCCTACCGGCTGTTGGCCTCGCAGGAAGGCGTCTTCGTGGAGCCCGCCTCGGCCGCCTCGGTGGCCGGTCTGCTGGCCAAGGCGGAGGCCGGCCTGGTCGACCCGGGCCAGCGGATCGTCTGCACGGTGACCGGCAACGGCCTCAAGGACCCGGACTGGGCGGTGGCCGGCGCGCCGCAGCCGCAGGTCGTCCCGGTCGACCCGGCGGCCGCGGCCCGGCAGCTCGGACTGCTCGACTGACGGCGGGTCGGACACTTCGACAGGCCGACCCTTTCGAGGGGCGGCCCGTCGAAGTTCTCCGGTGACACTTTTGTGTCAATTCCGCTTCGCATTCCGATCCGATTCCATCCCGCTCTTCGACCGGGAGGGGTGCGCATTCCGGCCAGAACCGGCAACACACCAGATCGAAGGCCCACGGGGTGTACCACTGGGGAACCTCTCTTCGATACTCTGGGTCCGGCCGTGTGGCACATGCCCCGGGCTCGTCCTGGTACGGGCCGCGCCGACGACAGCGACCGCCAGGCCCGAGTGGCCCGCGGCCCTTCCCCCACCCTCGCACCGACGACGCGCTCCGCGCCGCCCGATTTCCCCAGGAGAGTCCACCGCATGGCCGGTCCTGCGTTCCGTGCCGCCGCCGTCCGGGTCAGGGTTCCCGCGACCAGCGCCAATCTCGGCCCGGGCTTCGACGCCTTCGGGCTCGCGCTGGGTCTGTACGACGACGTGGTCGTCCGGGTCTCCGACTCCGGCCTCGCCGTCGACATCGCCGGCGAGGGCGCCGGGACGCTGCCCCGGGACGAGCGCCACCTGCTGGTCCGCTCGATGCGGGCCGCCTTCGACCGGCTCGGCGGCCAGCCGCGCGGCCTCGAAGTGGTCTGCGCCAACCGGATACCGCACGGCCGCGGCCTGGGCTCCTCCTCGGCCGCCATCTGCGCCGGCATCGTGGCCGCCCGCGCCGTCACCATCGGCGGCCCGTCCGCGCTGGACGACGACGCGCTGCTGGCCCTCGCCTCCGAGCTGGAGGGCCACCCCGACAACGTCGCGGCCTGCCTGCGCGGCAACTTCACCATCGCCTGGACCGACGAGGAGTCGGCCAAGGCGGTCGCCCTGGAGCCCTCCGAGCAGGTCGTCCCGGTCGTGTTCGTCCCGGCCGGCGAGGTGCTCACCGAGACCGCCCGCGGCCTGCTGCCGAAGACCGTCCCGCTGGCCGACGCCGCCGTCAACGCGGGCCGTTCCGCGCTGCTGGTGGAGGCGTTGACCCGGCGGCCCGAGCTGCTCCTCGCCGCCACCGAGGACCGGCTGCACCAGGACTACCGCGCCTCCGCCATGCCGGAAAGCGCCGCGCTGGTCGGCGTGCTGCGCGCGGAGGGCGTCCCCGCGGTCATCTCCGGCGCCGGCCCGACCGTGCTGGCGCTCACCGACGAGGCGGGCGTCGACAAGGTGCTCGCCTTCGCCGGGCACCACGGTCACGGCGGCGACCCGGCGTTCGCCGCGCACCGTCTCGGCGTCGACCGGACCGGGGCCACCGTGCTCCCGCTGGACGTCTGAGCTGCGGGTTCGGCCCGGCGTCGAGCCGGGCCGTCCGGACACGATTGGCAAGCCCGAGGTCGGGGAATGTCTGAGGGGGTCGGTAGTGTTAACCTCATTGCTGCACCAGGTGCCCTCCGGGGCTCGGTGCGCCGCGTCCCGATCCCAGCGCTCCACTGCCGTGGAGCCGCCGCGATGTCCGGGGCGACGATTCTCCGGGAGCCCACCGCAGCGCGTACGCAGCCTGCCTGCGCGACACGCGGCCGCATCCCGAAGCCGTGACGGCACCTGACTCCCACCCGCGGCCTCCCACCTGGAGGCACAGGACGGGCGGAGCGCGGGCCACCGTCACGCGACGGGGGCCCGGGATTCGCAGGCAGCGTGGGGGCAACGCCCTCTGGGGAGGCCGATACACGGCCGCCCACGCGCCACCTCAGCACCACCGTGCTTCATGCACCGCACCTCGCAGCTCTCCCTCGACGGGCTCCCGCCATTCGAGGGATCACCGCCTCGGACCGACGCAGTCGAGCGTCGGTCAGGACAGCACAACCGGTCGCCGAGCCAGACAGGCCGACGTCCGCTCCAGGGAAGGACCCTTAGTGAGCGACTCCACCGATCTGATGGGCGCGCGCCCGGACGCCGAGGCGTCGGACGCAGCCGCCGCCCCTGCTGCCCCGGCCCGCCGCCGCCGCAGTGCCGCCGCGGGCCTGGACGGCATGGTCCTCGCCGAGCTGCAGAAGCTCGCCGCGGACCTGGGCATCACCGGTACCGGACGCATGCGCAAGAGCCAGCTGATCGAGACCATCAAGGAGAAGAGCGGCGGGGACCCGCTGCTCGCCGCCGGTGGCGCCCCGGCCGCCAAGCGCACCGCCGCCAAGGCGGATGCCGAGGCCCCGGCCGAGAAGCCGGCCCGCCGCACCAAGGCCGCCGCCGCAGCCGCGGCCCCGGCCGCCGAGCCGCAGGCCCAGATCGAGATCCCGGTCCAGGCCGCCGCCGAGACCGCCGCGCCGGCCCGTGCCGAGCGCACCCGCCGCCGCGCCACCTCGGCCGCCGGTGCCCCCACCGCCCCGGTCGCGGCCGCCGAGGCCCCCGCCGAGGCCGCCACCGTCGCGGTGGCCGAGCCCAAGCAGGCCGACCGTCCTGCCGAGACCCGCGCCTTCGAGGGCCGGGAGGAGGGCCGCGAGACCCGTCGCGACCGCCGCGAGCGCCGCGACCGCCGCGACGGCGGCGAGCGCACCGAGCGGCAGGACGCCGGCGAGGCTCAGGCCGGGCAGGACGCCGACGGCCGCGAGTCGCGCCGCGACCGCCGCAACCGCCGCGAGCGGACCGACCGCCAGGGCGGCCAGCAGGGTCAGCAGCAGGGCCAGGGCGAGAGCCAGCCGCGCCGCGAGGGCGGCCAGGCCCAGCAGGCCCAGCAGCCGCAGGCCCAGCAGGGCGGCTACGACGACGACGAGTTCGGCGAGGGCCGTCGGGGCCGTCGCGGCCGGTACCGCGACCGCCGGGGCCGCCGCGGCCGCGAGGGCTTCGAGGCCGGCCCGGTCGAGACGCAGATCGGCGAGGACGACGTCCTGATCCCGGTCGCGGGCATCCTCGACATCCTCGACAACTACGCGTTCGTCCGCACCTCCGGCTACCTGCCGGGCCAGAACGACGTCTACGTCTCGCTCGCCCAGGTCCGCAAGAACGGCCTGCGCAAGGGTGACGCCATCACCGGTGCGGTGCGCCAGCCGCGCGAGGGCGAGCGCCGCGAGAAGTTCAACGCCATGGTGCGGCTGGACTCCGTCAACGGCATGGACCCGGAGACCGGCCGCGGCCGCCCCGAGTTCAACAAGCTCACCCCGCTGTACCCGCAGGACCGGCTGCGCCTGGAGACCGACCCGGGCGTGCTGACCACCCGGATCATCGACCTGGTGTCGCCGATCGGCAAGGGCCAGCGCGGTCTGATCGTCGCGCCGCCGAAGACCGGCAAGACCATGGTGCTGCAGGCGGTCGCCAACGCGATCACCCACAACAACCCCGAGTGCCACCTGATGGTCGTCCTGGTCGACGAGCGTCCGGAAGAGGTCACCGACATGCAGCGGTCGGTGAAGGGCGAGGTCATCTCCTCGACCTTCGACCGCCCGGCCGAGGACCACACCACCGTCGCCGAGCTGGCCATCGAGCGCGCCAAGCGCCTGGTGGAGCTGGGCCACGACGTGGTCATCCTGCTGGACTCGATCACCCGCCTGGGCCGCGCCTACAACCTGGCGGCGCCGGCCTCCGGACGCATCCTGTCCGGTGGTGTCGACTCGACCGCGCTGTACCCGCCGAAGAAGTTCTTCGGTGCCGCGCGCAACATCGAGAACGGCGGCTCGCTGACCATCCTGGCCACCGCGCTGGTCGAGACCGGCTCGCGCATGGACGAGGTGATCTTCGAGGAGTTCAAGGGCACCGGCAACATGGAGCTCAAGCTCGACCGGAAGCTCTCGGACAAGCGCATCTTCCCGGCCGTCGACGTGGACGCCTCCAGCACCCGCAAGGAGGAGATCCTGCTCGGCAGCGAGGAGTTGGCCATCGTCTGGAAGCTGCGCCGGGTGCTGCACGCGCTCGACTCGCAGCAGGCGATCGAGCTGCTCCTGGACAAGATGAAGCAGACCAAGAGCAACGCCGAGTTCCTGATGCAGATCGCCAAGACCACCCCCGGCTCCAACGACTGACGGTAGCCGGACGGCTGACGGACCACGGAACCCCGGATCGCGCGAGCGGTCCGGGGTTCCGCGCGTCCGCGGCCGCTTTGTTCCAGAGTTGGGACATCTTGGGACTATTTGATCTTCTTGTCCGATTTACTCTGGACCGTATGGCCGAGCACAAGAGGGTCCCGAGTCGCCGCCGCAAGGTCCTGCGGTGGTCCGCCTGCGCGGTCGCCGCGCTCGTCGTCGCCGGCGGCGGGGCTGGTGCCTACGCGTACCTGAAGCTCAACGGCAACATCAAGAGCGTCGACATCGACTCCCGCCTCGGTGACGCCCGGCCCCCGGCCGCCACCGACGGCTCCTTCAACATCCTGGTGCTGGGCTCCGACTCCCGGGTCGGTGAGAACGGCGACCTGGCCGGCGGGGACACCGGCGACTCCGCCCGCTCCGACACCGCGATGGTGGTGCACATCAGCCAGGACCACTCGCGGGCCTCCGTCGTCTCGATCCCGCGCGACACCCTGGTGGACCGCCCGCAGTGCACCGACGCCGGCGGCAAGGCCGTCCCGGCGGTCAAGCGCGCGATGTACAACAGCGCCTTCGAGTCCGGCGGCGCGGCCTGCGCGGTCAAGACCACCGAGCAGCTCACCGGGCTGCGGATGGACCACTACCTCCAGGTGGACTTCGCCGGCTTCGCCCGGGTCGTGGACGCGATAGGCGGGGCCACCGTGGACACCACGGTGGCCATCCACGACAAGGACAGCGGGCTCGACCTGCCGGCCGGCCAGCACCACCTCGACGGCCAGCAGGCGCTCGCCTTCGTGCGCACCCGGCACGGCGTCGGCGACGGCAGCGACCTCGGCCGGATCGAGCTGCAGAAGCAGATGGTGAAGTCGCTGCTCCAGCAGGCCGGCGGGATCGGGCTGTTCTCCAACCCGGTCAAGCTGTGGTCGATCGGCGACACCATGACCAAGAGCATCACCACCGACTCGGCGCTCGGCTCGGTGAACTCGCTGGTGGGGCTCGTCCAGGAGCTCAAGGGGATCGGACCGGACCAGCTGACCATGGTCACCCTGCCGGTGGTGACCGCCCCCGGCGACCCCAACCGGGTGGTCGAGCAGCAGCCGCAGGCCGGGAACCTCTGGGGGGCGCTCAAGGCCGACCAGCCGATCCCGCAGGCGGTCGTCTCGGCCCAGCCCGAGAACCCCGCCCAGGCGGCCCCCACGGCCTCCCCGACGGCCGTCCCGAAGCCCGCCCCGAAGCCCACTGCGACGGCCACCGCACGGCACTGACGGAGCCCGCCGGAACTATCCGGAATGTCCCCCGGAATAAGCCGCGACGGGCCTCGGTTTGGGAAGATGCGGCCGGTCCTGGCAGACTGGTACGTCGGTCCCGGTTCACGTGCGGCACTCCCAGCCGCCGACCCGGTGCCCTCCCGAAAACTAGGAGAACCCCTTGAAGTCCAACGTTCACCCGGAGTACGTGGTCACCCGCGTGACCTGCACCTGCGGCGCCGAGTTCACCACCCGCTCGACCGAGACCAGTGGCGAGATCCGCGCCGAGGTCTGCTCGCAGTGCCACCCGTTCTACACCGGCAAGCAGAAGATCCTCGACACCGGTGGCCGCGTGGCCCGCTTCGAGGCCCGCTTCGGCAAGCAGCACAGCGCGAAGGCCTAGCGCTCCCTCGGCGCCGGTTCCCGGTGCCCCCGTACTCGTTGTCGGGGGCGCAGGGGGCCGGCGCCGTTCGCGTCCCAGCGCGCGTTCCGCAGTTCCACCCGTTCCGAACCCCCACACGTTCCGAGCCCCCGGGAAGAAGGCCACCCCATGTTCGAGGCAGTCGAAGAGCTCCTCGTCGAGCACGCCGACCTCGAAACGAGGCTGGCCGACCCGTCGGTCCACGCGGACCAGAACAACGCCCGCAAGCTGGCCAAGCGGTACGCCGAGCTGACCCCGATCACCCGGGTCTACCGGCAGTGGCGGCAGGCCGGCGAGGACATCGAGGCCGCGCGCGAACTCGCCGCCGAGGACCCGGAGTTCCTCTCCGAGGTGAAGGACTCCGAGGCGCGCCGCGACGAGCTGACCGAAGAACTGCGCCTGCTGCTCGTCCCGCGTGACCCGAGCGACGACAAGGACGTCATCCTGGAGATCAAGGCGGGCGAGGGCGGCGAGGAGTCCGCGCTGTTCGCCGGCGACCTGCTCCGGATGTACCTGCGCTTCGCCGAGCGGGTCGGCTGGAAGACCGAGCTCATCGACTCCAACGAGTCCGACCTCGGCGGCTACAAGGACGTCTCGGTGGCCGTGAAGACCAAGGGCAACGCCGAGCCCGGCCAGGGCGTCTGGGCCCGGCTGAAGTACGAGGGCGGCGTGCACCGCGTGCAGCGCGTCCCCGCCACCGAGTCGCAGGGCCGCATCCACACCTCCGCGGCGGGCGTGCTGGTCACCCCCGAGGCGGAGGAGGTCGAGGTCGAGATCGTCGCCAACGACCTGCGGATCGACGTCTACCGGTCCTCCGGCCCCGGCGGCCAGTCGGTCAACACCACCGACTCCGCGGTCCGGATCACCCACCTGCCGACCGGTATCGTGGCGTCCTGCCAGAACGAGAAGAGCCAGCTGCAGAACAAGGAGCAGGCGATGCGCATCCTGCGTTCGCGGCTGCTGGCCGCCGCGCAGGAGGAAGCCGAGCGGGAGGCCTCGGACGCGCGTCGCAGCCAGGTCCGTACGGTGGACCGCTCCGAGCGGATCCGGACGTACAACTACCCGGAGAACCGCATCTCGGACCACCGCACGGGGTTCAAGTCGTACAACCTGGACCAGGTCCTGGACGGCGACCTGAACGCGGTGATCCAGTCCTGCGTCGACAAGGACGCGGCGGCCAAGCTCGCCGCGGCCCAAGAGAACTGAGACCGGCGCGCCCCAGCCCGACGCAAGCCCGAAGCCGGAGCGCAGAAACATGAGGTCGTACGGATGAACCTGCTGCTCGCCGAGGTGGCCCAGGCCACCCAGCGGTTGGCCGCGGCCGGCGTGCCGTCGCCGCGCTTCGACGCGGAGGAACTCGCCGCCTACGTCCACAACGTCAAGCGCAGCCAGTTGCACACGGTGAAGGACGCCGACTTCGACGCCCGCTACTGGGAGGCGGTCTCGCGCCGCGAGGCCCGCGAGCCGCTGCAGCACATCACCGGGCGGGCGTTCTTCCGCTACCTCGAACTGGCGGTCGGCCCCGGGGTGTTCGTGCCCCGGCCGGAGACCGAGACGGTCGTCGAGTGGGCGATAGACGCGGTGCGCGACATGGACGTCGCCGAGCCGCTGGTGGTCGACCTGTGCTCCGGCTCGGGTGCCATCGCGCTCGCCCTGGCCCAGGAACTGCCGCGCTCCACCGTGCACGCCTTCGAACTCGACCAGGGCGCGCTGGAGTACACCCGGCGCAACATCGAGGCAAGCCCGGACCGCGCCAGGGTCACCCTGCACGCCGGGGACGCCACCAAGGCCTTCGAGGACGACCGCTCCTGGGACGGCCGCTTCGACCTGGTGATCTCCAACCCGCCGTACATCCCGCTCACCGAGTGGGAGTACGTGGCGCCGGAGGCCCGCGACCACGACCCGCAGATGTCCCTGTTCTCCGGCGAGGACGGCCTGGACACCATCCGCGGCATCGAGCGGGTGGCCGCCCGGCTGCTGCGCCCGGGCGGCGCGGTGGTGATCGAGCACGCCGACCAGCAGGGCGGCCAGGTGCCGTGGATCTTCAACGAGGAACGCGGCTGGACGGACACTGCCGACCACCGCGACCTGAACAACCGGCCGCGCTTCACGACCGCCCGGAGGGTCGGGTCGTGAACATCGAGCACAGCACGACCGCCCGGAGGGTCGGGTCGTGAACATCGAGCACAGCACGACCGCCCGGAGGGTCGGGTCGTGAACATCGAGCACAGCACGACCGCCCGTAAAGCCGCGCTGTGAAGACCGCCGTGAACGTCATGAGCCTGTCCGGAAGGGGACCGCACCGATGAGCCGCCGCTACGACTGTGCCGACGCCGGGGACCGCGCCACGGGTCTGCGCGAGGCCGCCTCGGCCATCCGCCGCGGCGAACTCGTCGTGCTGCCCACCGACACCCTCTACGGGGTGGGCGCGGACGCCTTCTCCCCGGAGGCCGTCGGTGACCTGTTGGCCGCCAAGGGTCGTGGCCGCAACATGCCCTCGCCCGTCCTGGTCGGCTCGCCGACCACCCTGCACGGCCTGGTCACCGACTTCTCCGAGCAGGCCTGGGAGCTGGTCGACGCGTTCTGGCCCGGCGGTCTCACCCTGGTCGCCAAGCACCAGCCCTCGCTGCGCTGGGACCTCGGCGAGACCCGCGGCACCGTCGCGGTCCGGATGCCGCTGCACCCGGTCGCCATCGAGCTGCTGAACGCCACCGGCCCGCTGGCCGTCTCCAGCGCCAACAAGACCGGCGGTCCGTCCCCGGCGACCTGTGACGAGGCGCAGGCCCAGCTCGGCGACGCGATCTCGGTCTACCTGGACGGCGGGAAGGCCGACCACGCCACCGCCTCGTCCATCGTCGACGTCACCGGCAAGGTCCCGGTCCTGCTGCGGGCCGGCGCGATCAGCATCGAGCAGCTGAGGGAGGTCGTCCCCGACCTGGAGGCCGGAAGTTGACACCCATCGCCTCGCTCCATGACGGGCCCGGCATAGCGCCGTACCTGAGCGTGGGTCCCAGGCCGCTGGACCACTTCCGGATCCTGTTCGTCTGCACCGGGAACATCTGCCGCTCGCCGATAGCCGAGCGGCTCACCCGGCGTGAGCTGGACACCCGGCTCAGCCCCCGGGTGGCCGGGCGGATCCTGGTGGAGAGCGCCGGCACCTGGGGCCATGTGGGCGCGCCGATGGAGGACCACGCCGTGACCGTGCTCGACGAGTACGGCGCCGACAGCGGCGGCTTCACCGGCCGGGAGCTGCTGGACGAGCACGTGGTCGAGGCCGACCTGGTGCTCACCGCGACCCTGGACCACCGCGCCCAGGTGATCTCGATGGGCCACGAGGCGGGCCTGCGCACCTTCACGATGAAGGAGTTCACCCGGCTGGTGCGGACGATCGATCCGGGCACCCTGCCGGACCCGCGCCGCGGCGCCGACGTCACTGAGCGGGCCCGCGCCCTGGTCCGGGCCGCCGCCGCGCTGCGCGGCTGGCTGCTGGCCGCCACCCCGGAGTCCGACGAGGTGGACGACCCGTACGGGGCGCCGATCGGCATGTTCCGCAACTGCGGCGAGGAGATATTCCACGCGGTCGACCCGGTGGTGACCGCGCTCACCGGCGTCCCGGCGCCGCGCTGAGGCCTTTCGGGCGGGCCCCGGAGCCGAACGGCCCTGCGTCGCCGTGCTGAGCGTGCGGCCCGGTCATACCCTGGGTGGACCGTCCCTGCAGCGCCCGGGAGCCTGCCATGACCGTCACCGATGCCGCGAGCGGCTCGACCGCGACGAGGGGGCGCCCGTGGGCGTCCGAGGCGCTGCACCGGGCTGATCCGCAGATCGCCGACCTGCTGGCCGCCGAGGCCGAGCGGCGGGCCGAGACGATCCAGCTGCTGGCGGGGGAGAACCTCACCAGCCCCGCCGTCCTGGCGGCGCTGACCGGCCCGCTGATCGACAAGTACGCCGAGGGCTACCCGGGCCGCCGACACCACACCGGTTGCGCGCTGGCGGACGCCGCCGAGCTGCTGGCGATCGACCGGGCGCGCGAGCTGTTCGCCGCCCCGCACGCCAACGTCCAGCCCAGATCGGCGACTTCGGCGATGCTCGCGGCGTACGCGGCGCTGCTGCGGCCCGGTGACGGGGTGCTGGCGATGTCGCTGGAGCACGGCGGCCACCTCACCTGCGGCTCGCGGGCCAACTTCTCGGGCCGCTGGTTCGACTTCACCGGCTACGGTGTGCGCGAGTCGGACGGGCTGATCGACCTCGACCAGGTGCGCGACCTGGCCCACCAGCACCGTCCGAAGGCCATCGTGGCGGGGTCGATCTCGCACCCCCGGCACCCGGACTGGGCGGCCTTCCGGGAGATCGCGGACGAGGTGGATGCCTATCTGATCGCCTCCGTCGCGCAGACCACCGGCCTGGTCGCGGCCGGAGTGGCGCCTTCCCCGGTGCCGCACGCGGACGTCACGGTGGCGGCCACCCACAAGCTGCTGCGCGGTCCGCGCGGGGGCCTGCTGCTGTGCACCGCGGAGCTGGCCGAGCGGATCGACCGGGCGGTGTTCCCGTTCAGCCAGGGCGGGGCGGCGATGAACGAGGTGGCCGGCAAGGCGGTTGCGCTGGCGGAGGCCGGGACGCCCGCCTACCGGGCGTACGCGCAGCGGACGGTGTTCGGGGCGCAGGAGCTCGCCAGGGGGCTCGCAGAGGCCGGTATGCGCCCTCTGACGGGCGGTACCGACACCCACCTGGTGACCGTCGACGTCAGTCCGCTCGGCGTGACCGGTGCGGAGGCCGAACGGCGGTGCGCGGCGGCCGGGTTGCTGCTCGGCAAATGCGCGCTGCCGTTCGACCCGGCGCCGGTCGCCGAGGCCTCCGGGATCAGGCTGGGCACGGGCACCGTGACCAGTCAGGGGATGGGCGGGGCGGAGCTGGCCGAGATCGCCGCACTGATCGCCCGGCTGCTCGCCGGGGAGGCGGCCGCGCCGGTCGCGGAGCGGGTCCGAGGGCTGGCGGCGGCCTTCGCGGGGTGAGCCCGGGGGCCGGGCGTCCACAGGTATTCGGTTCTCCTACCCGGGAGGGCGAACCGCGATGCACGGACCGGGCGTCCGACTCAATAAGGTGTGTGCCGTGGCGACGCACCTCGAACCCCGGGAAGGCAGGGGAGTACCTTCGGTACCTCCCCGTTCGACAGTGATGCAGGAGGCCAGTGGTGCGTGAGTATCTGCTGGTGCTGTTCTGCACCGCCGCCGTGACCTATCTGCTGACCGGCCCGGTCCGGAAGTTCGCCATCGCGGCCGGCGCGATGCCCCCGGTCCGCGCCCGCGACGTGCACCGCGAGCCCACCCCGCGGCTCGGCGGCATCGCGATGTTCGGCGGGCTGTGCGCGGGCATCCTGGTCGCCTCGCAGCTGGACAACCTGAGCAAGGTGTTCAACGGGGGCAGTGACATCCGCGCGCTGCTCTCCGGCGCCGGGATCATGTTCCTGCTCGGGGTGCTGGACGACAAGTGGGGCGTCGACGCCCTGGTGAAGCTCGGCGGCCAGATGATCGCCGCCGGTGTGATGGTCTGGCAGGGCGTCACGGTGATCACCCTCCCGGTGCCCGGCGTCGGCCCGGTCGCGGTGAGCCCGACCCAGGGCATGGTCATCTCGGTCACCCTGGTCGTCGTCATGGTCAACGCGGTGAACTTCATCGACGGCCTGGACGGCCTGGCGGGCGGCATGGTCTGCATCGCCGCGATGGCGTTCTTCCTGTACAGCTACCGGCTCTGGTACGGCTACGCGATCACCGACGCGGCCCCCGCCGTGCTGTTCAGCGTGCTGCTGATCGGCATGTGCATCGGCTTCCTGGCGCACAACATGCACCCCGCGCGGATCTTCATGGGCGACTCCGGCTCGATGATGCTGGGGCTGATGCTGGCCGTCGCCGCGATCTCGATCACCGGCCGGGTCGACCCGGACCTGATCAACAGCGAGACCGGTTCGCAGACCGCCACCGTGCACACCCTGGTGCCGATCTACATCCCGCTGCTGCTGCCGCTGACGGTCATCGCGCTGCCGCTGGCCGACCTGCTGCTCGCGGTGGTGCGCCGCACCTGGGCCGGCCAGTCCCCGTTCGCCGCGGACAAGCGCCACCTGCACCACCGACTGCTCCAGGTCGGGCACTCGCACAGCCGGGCCGTGCTGATCATGTACTTCTGGGCGGCGCTGATCGCCTTCGGCACGGTCGCCTTCTCGGTGACCAACACCGGCCGCACGGTGGTGCTGACCCTCGCCGGGCTCTGCCTGGTCGGCCTGGTGGTGCTGCTGACCCCGCGGTTCCGGCCGCGGGCGCCCCGGGCGGTGCAGTCCTTCGTCCCGCCGCGGTACCGGCGGCGGTCGTCCGGCGCACCGATGGCCGAACTGTCGGCGAAGGACAAGCAACTTCTCGGTGAAGCCGGCCGGGACCCGTCCGCGGCCTCCAGCCACGGCAAGGCCACCGGCCGTCGGTGACACGGAAGTTGACGACCCGCCAACTGGGCTCACTCGTTCGGCGGAATCGTTGCTCCGTCGGTGTGACAGGAGCCACACATTCATGGTAAAGCTCTCATCAAATAGTTTGTGATACCGTTCACGAGTACCGAGAACACGCCGAAAGACCTGACAGGTGGATGACTTCCGTCCCTGGTCGGTCTCCCTCGACGGGCCCGCCTCGCGGGCGGCCCGGCGGCGGCCACTCGGTCCGGTGCCACCCCGCCACCATCTGTGCCCGTCCCCCCGCCACCTCGACATGCCGCCGGAGCTGCCGACATGCCGTCCACCGACGCCCGGATCCTCCGAGGCGCCGCGATTCCCACTGCGGTCGCCGGGATCATCGCCATGGCGATCTCGTTCGCTGTTGCCGGTGGGAAGGGGCTGCTCGGCGCCTTCTTCGGCGCGCTGCTGGTGATGGCCTTCTTCAGCTTCGGCCAGGTCGCGCTCGACCGGCTGACCAGGTCGAACCCTCAAATGATGATGGCCGCAGGGCTGTTGGTGTACACCACGCAGATCCTGCTGGTCGGCATCGTGCTCGCGATCTTCAAGAACACCGAACTGTTCAACCGGCAGGCCTTCGCCTTCACCCTGCTGGGCTGCGCGCTGATCTGGACCGCCTTCCAGGTGCGCGGCGCACTCAAGGCCAAGACCTTCTACGTCGACACCGACGCCTCGGAAAAGAAGGGCGACAAGCCCTCCGACTCGGGACGTCAACAGTGACGAGGCCTGGCTGTCCCCCCAACGAGGGGGGCGGTGTTTATGCCGCACTGACGGCCTGCTATCGTCCGTCGCAACAACGGAGTACGGGAAGAGGCCAGGTCTGTCCGGATAGCGGACCGATCGCCCCCCGGACCCGCGCAGTCTTCGATGATCCCGCAGTCGCGCAGCGAGCCGTCGCGCGGGGTCGGCGAGAAACCCATCAAGTTCCAGTGCCGCTCCGTGGTCGCAGGCCACGCCGACACACCGAGGTTGCCGTATCCATGCGTCACGACGAAGGAGTCCGTGGTGAGTGCTGAACTCACGTCCCTCGCCTCAGGCAGTTGCCACTTCGGGGACGCTGGCTGCGGCTTCCCGGCCCCGGGTCTGAACGAGTTCCAGTTCAAGCCGATCTTCTCGGTCGGCGGCATCGACTTCAACAAGCCGATGCTGCTGTCGATCATCGTCGCGCTGCTGGTCGTCGTGTTCTTCTGGGCCGCCTTCGCCAAGCCGCGCCTGGTTCCGGGCAAGCTGCAGCTGGTCGGTGAGATCGGCTACGACTTCGTCAAGCGGTCCATCGTGCTGGAGACGATCGGCAAAAAGGGCGAGAAGTACGTCCCGATGCTGGTCTCGATGTTCTTCTTCGTGTGGCTGCTGAACATCATGTCGATCATCCCGTTCGCGCAGTTCCCCGTGACGGCGGCGATCGCGTTCCCGGCCGGCCTCGCGGCGGTCGTGTGGATCACCTACATGACGCTGACCTTCAAGAAGCACGGCTTCGTCGGCGGTCTGAAGAACCTCTGCTGGCCGTCGGGCATCCCCGGCTGGGTCATGTTCATCCTGGTGCCGATCGAGTTCTTCTCGAACATCTTCGTGCGCCCCTTCACGCTCGCGGTCCGAGCCTTCGCGAACATGTTCGCCGGCCACCTGCTGATCGTGATGTTCTCCATCGCCTCCTGGTACCTGCTCAGCCCGACCCTGGGTGCGCTCTACGGCTCGGCCTCGTTCATCGTCGCCGTCGGCCTGACCGCCTTCGAGCTGCTGGTCCAGTTCCTGCAGGCCTACATCTTCGTGATGCTGGCCAGCAGCTACATCGCCGGTGCCCTGGAAGAGGCGCACTGAGCCTGAGGCCCTGCCTCTCGTGAACCATCCGGATCGCCCGGTGGCCAATCACCACCGGTTCACCACCCCCTGCAAAGGACACAACTGCAATGACCATGATCGCTGAGGGCGTCGTCGGTTCCATCGCTTCCGTCGGTTACGGCCTTGCCGCCATCGGCCCCGGCATCGGCGTCGGTCTGATCTTCGGTAACGGTGTCCAGGCCATGGCCCGCCAGCCCGAGGCCGCCGGTCTCATCCGTTCCAACATGTTCATCGGCTTCGCGCTGACCGAGGCGCTCGCGCTCATCGGCATCGTCATGCCGTTCGTGTTCGGTACCGGCAAGTAATTCCGGCGCACCGGTAGTCCCCCAGACGAAAGGTTCAGATATGAACCCCGTGGTCGCCTTCGCGGCCGAGGAGAAGATGAACCCTCTTCTCCCCGCGTGGCCCGAGGTCATCATCGGCCTGCTCTGCTTCTTCATCGTCTTCGGTCTGCTCGGCAAGAAGCTCCTCCCCAGCATCGAGAAGGTGCTGTCGGAGCGCCGGGACGCCATCGAGGGCGGCATGGAGCGCGCCGAGGCCGCTCAGGCCGAGGCCCAGGCCGTGCTTGAGCAGTACCGTGCCGAGCTCGCCGAGGCGCGCCACGAGGCCGCCCGCATCGTCGAGCAGGCTCGCGAGCAGGGTGCCGCCCAGCTCACCGAGATGCGCGAGGAGGGCCAGCGTCAGCGCGAGGCCATCGTCGCCGCCGGCCACGCCCAGATCGAGGCCGACAAGAAGCAGGCGACCGCCGCCCTGCGTCAGGACGTGGGTTCGCTGGCCACCCAGCTGGCTTCCCGCATCGTGGGCGAGTCCCTGGAGGACTCCGCCCGGCAGAGCGGCGTCATCGACCGGTTCCTGGACGAGCTGGAGGCCAAGGCCGCCGTTGCTCAGGGTGCGGCCAAGTGATCGGCGCCAGCCGTGAGGCCCTCGCCGCCGGTCGGCAGAACCTCGACAGCCTGACCGACTCCACCTCGGTGGACGCGGCCAAGCTCGCCGAGGAGCTCGCCGCCGTCACGGCCGTACTGGACCGTGAGGTGTCGCTGCGCCGAGTCCTGACCGACCCGTCCCGGTCGGGTCAGGACAAGGCCCAGCTGGTCACCTCGCTGCTGACCGGTCAGGTCTCCGGCGAGACCGTCGACCTGGTCTCCGGCCTGGTCCGCTCCCGCTGGTCGGGCTCGCGCGACCTGGTGGACGCGACCGAGGAGCTGGCCGCGTACGCCGAGGTCATCGCCGCGGACAAGGCCGGCGCCCTGGACGACGTCGAGGACGAGCTGTTCCGCTTCGGCCGGGTGGTGAGCGGCTCGCACGAGCTGCGCGCCGCGCTGACCGAGCCGAAGGCCGGTGCCGTGGCCAAGGCCGCGCTGGTGAACAAGCTGCTCGGCGGCCGTGCCAACGCCGGCACCGTCCGGCTGGTCACCGCCCTGGTCAACGTGCCGCGTGGCCGTAGCCTGGAGCAGGGCCTCGAGTCCTACTCGAAGCTCGCCGCCGCGCGCCGCGGCCGCATGGTGGCCCTGGTCACCAGTGCGGTGCCGCTGTCGGACAGCCAGAAGGAGCGCCTGTCCGGTGCTCTGGGCCGGATGTACGGCCGCCAGGTCCACCTGAACATCGACGTCGACCCCGAGGTCGTCGGCGGCGTCCGGGTGCAGATCGGCGACGAGATCATCGACGGCACCGTGTCGAGCCGCCTCGAAGGCGCTCGCCAGTCGCTCGAAGGCTGAGCAACCAGCAGCACATCCGACCCTCGGTCGGGAAACCGGCTCCCCAAGGAGTCGGCAAAACGTACGGCCGGTTCATACGACCCGGCCGAGAGTCGAGTACTTGCGGCCCTCAATGGCGGGCCGAGGATCGCAAACTAGGAGAGCAGGGAAGCCTGATGGCGGAGCTTACGATCCGTCCGGAGGAGATCCGGGACGCGCTGGCCGACTTTGTCCAGTCGTACCAGCCGGACGCCGCTTCTGTGGAAGAGGTCGGTACGGTCACTGACGCGGCGGACGGCATCGCGCATGTCGAGGGCCTGCCCTCGGTCATGGCGAACGAGCTGCTGAAGTTCGAGGACGGCACGCTCGGCCTCGCGCTGAACCTCGACACCCGCGAGATCGGTGTCGTCGTCCTCGGTGAGTTCGGCGGTATCGAAGAGGGCCAGACCGTGCGCCGCACCGGCGAGGTCCTCTCGGTTCCGGTCGGCGACGGCTACCTCGGCCGCGTCGTGGACCCGCTGGGCAACCCGATCGACGGCCTGGGCGACATCGCCTCCACCGGCCGTCGCGCCCTTGAGCTGCAGGCCCCCGGCGTCATGGCCCGCAAGTCGGTCAAGCAGCCGCTGCAGACCGGCATCAAGGCCATCGACGCGATGACCCCGATCGGCCGTGGCCAGCGTCAGCTGATCATCGGTGACCGCCAGACCGGCAAGACCGCGGTGGCCGTCGACACGATCATCAACCAGCGCGACAACTGGCGCTCGGGTGACCCGGAGAAGCAGGTCCGCTGCATCTACGTCGCCGTGGGCCAGAAGGGCTCCACCATCGCGTCCGTCCGCGGCGCCCTGGAGGAGGCCGGCGCGCTGGAGTACACCACCATCGTGGCCGCTCCCGCCTCCGACCCGGCCGGCTTCAAGTACCTCGCCCCGTACACCGGTTCGGCCATCGGCCAGGAGTGGATGTACGACGGCAAGCACGTCCTGATCATCTTCGACGACCTGTCGAAGCAGGCCGAGGCCTACCGCTCCGTCTCCCTGCTGCTGCGCCGCCCGCCGGGCCGCGAGGCCTACCCGGGTGACGTCTTCTACCTGCACTCCCGTCTGCTGGAGCGCTGCGCCAAGCTGAACGACGCCCTGGGCGGCGGCTCGATGACCGGTCTGCCGATCATCGAGACCAAGGCCAACGACGTCTCGGCGTACATCCCGACCAACGTCATCTCCATCACCGACGGCCAGTGCTTCCTGGAGTCCGACCTGTTCAACGCCGGCATCCGCCCGGCCGTGAACGTCGGTATCTCGGTCTCCCGCGTCGGTGGCTCCGCCCAGATCAAGGCCATGCGCTCGGTCGCCGGCCGTCTGCGCCTGGACCTCGCCCAGTACCGTGAGCTGGAGGCCTTCGCCGGCTTCGGCTCCGACCTGGACGCGGCCTCCAAGGCCCAGCTGGAGCGCGGTGCGCGCATGGTCGAGCTGCTGAAGCAGGGCCAGTACCAGCCGTTCCCGGTCGAGGAGCAGGTCGTCTCCATCTGGGCCGGCACCACCGGCAAGCTGGACGACGTCCCGGTCGCGGAGATCCGCCGCTTCGAGCGCGAGTTCCTGGACTTCGTCCGCCTGCAGCACAAGGACCTGCTGGCCGGCATCGTCGAGACCGGCCTGCTGGCCGACGGCACCGTCGACGCCCTGACCGGCGCGATCGAGTCGTTCAAGCAGGGTTACCAGACCGCCGACGGCAAGCTGCTCTCCGAGCAGGCCTGAGTCCGGTAGCGAGGGAAAGGACGTAACGACCCATGGGAGCACAGCTTCGGGTCTACAAGCGCCGGATCCGCTCTGTCACCGCGACGAAGAAGATCACCAAGGCGATGGAGATGATCTCCGCGGCGCGCATCGGCAAGGCGCAGCGCGCGGTGGCGGCCTCCGCTCCGTACGCCGATGAGCTCACCCGGGCGGTGACGGCGGTGGCCACCCGGTCCAACGCCAAGCACCCGCTCACCACCGAGAACCCGAACGCCGAGCGCGCGGCCGTCCTGCTGATCACGGCGGACCGCGGCCTGGCCGGCGGTTACTCGTCCAACGCCATCAAGGCCTCGCTGACGCTCATCGAGCGCCTGCGCGGCGAGGGCAAGGACGTCGTGACCTACATCGTCGGTCGGAAGGGTCTGTCGTACTACACCTTCCGCAACCTGGCGGTGGGCAACTCGTGGACGGGCTTCTCGGACAAGCCGACCTACGGCGACGCGAAGACGGTGGCGGCCGAGCTGATCGAGGCCTTCACGGCCGAGACCGGCGGCGTGGACGAACTCCACGTGGTCTCGACCGAGTTCGTGTCCATGCTGACGCAGGACGCGGTCGCGGCGCGGCTGCTGCCGCTGAAGCTGGACGAGGTCCAGCTCAGCGACCAGACGCCGGCCAAGTCGGAGATCTTCCCGCTGTACGACTTCGAACCGTCGGCGGAGGGCGTGCTCGACGCGCTGCTGCCGCGGTACGTCGAGAGCAGGATCTACAACGCGCTGCTGCAGTCGGCTGCTTCCGAGCACGCCGCCCGCCGCCGCGCGATGAAGAGCGCGACGGACAACGCCGGCGAGCTCATCAAGTCGCTCACGCGGCTTGCCAACTCGGCCCGTCAGGCCGAGATCACCCAGGAAATCAGCGAGATCGTCGGCGGTGCCAACGCCCTCGCCGACGCTAGCCGCGGGAGCGAATGAGTATGACCACCACTGTTGAGCCGACCACGGCGACGGGCCGCGTCGCGCGGGTCATCGGCCCGGTCGTCGACGTGGAGTTCCCCGTCGACGCGATTCCGGACATGTTCAACGCCCTGCACGTCGAGGTGGACAACCCCGACGGCACGGGTAAGAAGACCCTCACCCTCGAGGTCGCCCAGCACCTCGGCGACGGCCTGGTCCGCGGCATCTCGATGCAGCCGACCGACGGCCTGGTCCGCGGTTCGCAGGTCACCGACACCGGTGCCGCGATCTCCGTCCCGGTCGGCCAGATCACCAAGGGCAAGGTCTTCAACGCCCTCGGTGACGTGCTGAACGTCGACAAGGCGGAGTTCGACAAGCAGGTCGAGGTCCGCTGGCCGATCCACCGCAAGGCCCCGGACTTCAAGGACCTCGAGTCCAAGACCGAGATGTTCGAGACCGGCATCAAGGTCATCGACCTGCTCACCCCGTACGTCACGGGTGGCAAGATCGGTCTGTTCGGTGGTGCCGGTGTCGGCAAGACCGTTCTGATCCAGGAGATGATCTACCGCGTCGCCGAGAACTTCGGTGGTGTGTCGGTGTTCGCCGGCGTCGGCGAGCGCACCCGTGAGGGCAACGACCTCATCGACGAGATGGTCGACTCGGGCGTTCTGGACAAGACCGCGCTGGTCTTCGGCCAGATGGACGAGCCGCCGGGCACCCGTCTGCGCGTCGCGCTCTCCGCGCTGACCATGGCGGAGTACTTCCGTGACGTCGAGAAGCAGGACGTGCTCCTCTTCATCGACAACATCTTCCGGTTCACCCAGGCCGGTTCCGAGGTGTCGACCCTGCTCGGCCGCATGCCCTCCGCGGTGGGCTACCAGCCGAACCTGGCCGACGAGATGGGCCTCCTGCAGGAGCGCATCACCTCGACCCGCGGTCACTCGATCACCTCGATGCAGGCGATCTACGTCCCCGCGGACGACCTGACCGACCCGGCGCCGGCCACCACCTTCGCCCACCTGGACGCGACCACCGTTCTGTCGCGTCCGATCTCGGAGAAGGGCATCTACCCGGCCGTCGACCCGCTGGACTCCACGTCCCGCATCCTCGACCCGCGGTACATCGCGCAGAACCACTACGACACGGCCGTCCGCATCAAGGGGATCCTGCAGAAGTACAAGGACCTCCAGGACATCATCGCCATCCTCGGTATGGACGAGCTGTCCGAAGAGGACAAGATCACGGTGCACCGTGCCCGCCGCATCGAGCGCTTCCTCTCGCAGAACACCTACGTGGCGAAGCAGTTCACCGGTGTCGAGGGCTCGACCGTGCCGCTGTCGGAGACCATCGAGGCCTTCAACTCGATCGCCGACGGCAAGTACGACTCCGTCCCGGAGCAGGCCTTCTTCATGTGCGGTGGCATCGAGGACCTCGAGAAGAACGCCGCGGAGCTGGCGAAGAAGTAATCGCGGCCGGTAGCAGCTGAGTGACCGTGAGGGGTGGCCCCCGAGCCTGGGGACCACCCCTCGCGTCGCATCGGCTGTGATTCCGGTCAAATCCGTGCCGCCGGTTTCATGCCGGGGGCGCGGGGCCGTTATTCTTACCGAAACTCCCGAGTAATCGGGGGTTGCATGAGCCTAGGAGCCCACGTTGGCTGAGCTGCACGTCGAGCTGGTCGCAGCCGACCGCAAGGTGTGGTCCGGTGCGGCCACCATCGTCGTCGCCCGTACGGCCTCCGGTGACACCGGCATCATGCCGGGCCACACCCCGGTGCTGAGCGTGCTGGAGACCGGTCCGGTCACCATCCGCACGGTGGACGGCGGCACTGTCATCGCCGCGGTGCACGGCGGCTTCATCTCCTTCGCCGACAACAAGCTGTCTCTGCTCGCGGAGATCGCCGAGCTGGCGGACGAGATCGACGTCGCGCGTGCCGAGCGCGCACTGGAGCAGGCGAAGTCCGACCTGGACGCGCACGCCGAGCGTCGCGCCGAGGTGCGGCTGTTCGCGGCGCGCGGCCTCAAGGCCCACGCCTGAGTGTGCCGGACCCCCGGCTTGGCGGGGTCGACCGACGGTCCCGGGGACGCGCGAGCGTGACCCCGGGACTGTCGTCGTAGTTGGTAGGTCAGCGCGGTCGTCCGGTACGACCGTAAACGGGGAACGCGGGTAGCGAGGAGGTAGGTGAGCATGGTCCTCGCGCTTGTGGTGTGTGCGGCGGTCGTGGCGCTGGGAGTGATCGGCTTGATGGCCTTCGCCGTACGCCGCCGCCTGATCCAGCGGGTCGGCGGCACGTTCGACTGCAGCTACCGGCTCAAAATGCCCGCCGACGCCTCGACGCAGCCCGACCTCGACGAGAACGGCAAGCCCACCTCCGCCCCGGTCCCCCCGACCGACGGCAAGGGGTGGGTTTTTGGTATCGGCCGGTACAGCGGCGACTCGATCGAGTGGTTCCGGGTCTTCTCGTACGCCCCGCGCCCGCGCCGGGTGCTGCCGCGGCGGGAGATCGAGGTGCTCGGCCGGCGCTACCCGGAGGGCCAGGAGGAGCTGGCGCTGCTCTCCGGCTCGGTGGTGCTGCGCTGCCTGCACAACGGGGCGCCGCTGGAGCTGGCGATGAGCGAGGACGCGCTCACCGGCTTCCTGGCCTGGCTGGAGGCGGCCCCGCCCGGACAGAGGGTCAACGTCGCCTAACCCGGGCGGCTAGGGTGGCGGCATGGTCAATCTGACGCGCATCTACACCCGTACCGGGGACGACGGCAGCACCGCGCTCGGCGACATGAGCCGGACCACCAAGACCGACCCGCGGCTGATGGCGTACGCCGACGCCAACGAGGCGAACGCGGCGATCGGGGTGGCCCTCGCGGTCGGTGCGCTGCCCGAGGACGTGGCGGCCGTGCTCATCCGGGTCCAGAACGACCTGTTCGACGTCGGCGCCGACCTCTCCACGCCCGTGGTCGAGGACCCGAAGTACCCGCCGTTGCGGGTGCTGCAGTCCTACATCGACCGGCTGGAGGGGGACTGCGACCACTACCTGGAACAGGTGGAGAAGCTGCGCAGCTTCATCCTGCCCGGCGGCACGCCCGGCGCGGCCCACCTGCACCTGGCCTGCACGGTGGTGCGGCGGGCCGAGCGCTCGACCTGGGCGGCGATCGCCGAGTACGGGGACTCCGTCAACCCGCTGACCGCGAAGTACCTCAACCGGCTGTCCGACCTGCTGTTCATCCTGGCCCGGGTGGCCAACAAGGAGCGCGGTGACGTGCTCTGGGTGCCGGGCGAGAACCGTTAGGGCACCTTCTCCGGAGCGGGCTGCTCGGCCACCCGGCCGTCCACCACGGTGACGCCGGCCGGCGGCTCCTTGGGCCAGATCGAGTAGCAGCCGGCCACGACCACGTTGACCCCGGCCGCGATGCCCAGCTTCCAGTACCACGGGGCGAAGTCGCCGAAGTGGGCGGAGCCCGCGGACAGCGGGAGGAGCAGGCTGATCAGGGCCAGGGTGATCACGGCCGAGACGACCGTGCGCTTGGCGATCTGCCACTCGTACGCCGTCCGCTCCGGGCCGTACTTCGGCGAGGGCGGCGGCTTGGGGCCGCCGGCGAAGCGGTGCAGGAAGTGCCGGTCGGCCCAGGCCACCAGCGAGGGACCGTAGCCGACCGAGAAGCCGGCGTAGCTCGCGGCCAGCGCGTGCATCCAGCTCGCCTCGGCGCCGCCGCGCAGGTTGAGCACGGTGAGCGCGTACAGGGCGAGGTCCACCACCGGCAGGCCGATCAGCAGCACGGTGCTGGTGCGGCGCCGACGCAGCAGGTAGCGGGTGGAGAGGGCGAGGCCGAGCACGATCCACCAGGAGATCTCGGCCGCGACGATGAGGGTGACGATCATGTTGAGCTCCGGTCGTTTCGGCGGTGGCTCCAGCCTCGCGCGGGTGCGGTGCGGTGTCGTCGTCGTCCGGTGCCGTCCGGGCCTGCACCTTTCGATGTAGCGGGCTCCTCCGCGGACCGGAGCCGGGCGGGCCGCGGGGATGGTGAGATGGGGTCGTGCTCGTACCGTCCCTCCCCCCGCGGCAACTGGACCGGCTGATCGCCCTGTGCGGGCTGCTCGGCGGCGCGGTGTTGATCGTCTTCAAGGTGTACGACCGCGCCGATCGGCTGCCGCTCTGGGCGGTGGTGCTGCCGCTGCTGGTGATGGCCGGGCTGGAAGTGCTCCGGCGCACCCGGCCGGTGGTCGCGGTGTCGCTCGGCGGGCTGGCCTTCGCCGGGAGCGTGTTCGCCGGCAGCCTGCTGGCGACCACGATCATGTACACCGACCTGCTGTACGCGGCGGTGCTCTACGGCTCCAGCCGGATGTCCCGGGTGCTGCACCTGAGCGGCGGGGCGACCGTGCTGGTGCTCTCCAGCCTGGCCTGGTACACGTCCGGGACCTCGGCGGGGCTGCTGATCGTGGTGGTCGGTTCGCTGGTGTTCCTGGGGCCGGTGTGGACCGGCGACCTGGTGCGCAGGCACCGGCACGAGGCGGAGACCGAGCGGCTGCGGGCCGAACAGACCGCACTGCTCTCGGAGATGGACCGGCGCGAGGCGGTCGGCGCCGAACGGGCGCGGATGGCAAGGGAGTTGCACGATGTGGTGGCCAACCACCTGTCGGCGATCGCGATCCACGCCACCGGGGCCCAGTCGGTGGCCCGGAGGCAACGGTTGGCCGCGGACGATCCGCTGGTGGAGGTGCTGGCGGTGATCCGGGAGAACAGCGTCCAGGGATTGGCCGAAATGCGCCGCATGATCGGGCTGCTCCGGGACAGCGGCGGGGGAGAGGCCGACGAGTCCTACGCCGCGCCCGATCTGGCCGCGGTGGACGCCCTGTTGGCGAAGGCCCGGGCGGCCGGACGGGACATCGGGCTGGCGTTCGAGCTGACCGAACTGGGTGAGCGCGGAGACGTCCCGGTGCCGGTCGGGCTGGCCGCGTACCGGATCGTGCAGGAGTCGCTGACCAACGCGCTCAAGCACGCCGGGCCCGGACTGGTCGCGCTGCGGCTGGAGTTCGGCCCCGAGGAACTGCGGATCGCCGTCGACAGCCCCTACCGCGGCGAGCCGGGCCGTGGGCTGCCCGGCGCCCGGGCCGGGCTGGTGGGCATGGCGGAGCGGACCGGGCTGCTCGGCGGCAGCTTCGAGGCCGGGCCGCGGGACGGATGCTGGAGCGTGCGCGCGGTGCTGCCGCGCGGCCGGGAGAGCGAGGGACGGGTATGACGATCCGGGTGCTGGTGGCCGAGGACCAGGCGGCGGTACGGGCGGCGCTGGTGATGATCCTGCGCGCCGAGCCCGGGTTCGAGGTGGTCGGGCAGGCCGCCGACGGCGAGGAGGCAGTCCGGCTGGCGCTGGAGCTGCGGCCCGACGTGGTGCTGATGGACGTGCAGATGCCCCGGCTGGACGGCGTCTCGGCGACCCGGCAGGTGGTCGAGGCCGGCGCCGCCCAGGTGCTCGTGCTGACCACCTTCGACCTGGACGAGTACGTCTACGGAGCGCTGCGGGCCGGCGCGGCCGGGTTCCTGCTCAAGGACCTGGAGGCGGACACCCTGGTCGAGGGCATCCGGACGGTGGCGCGCGGCGAGGGCATGCTGGCGCCCTCGGTGACCAGGCGGCTGATCGGGACCTTCGCCCGCCCCGAGCGGCCGGTCGGAGCGGAGGCCCGGACGGCGGTGGCGGGACTGACCGGGCGTGAGCGGGAGGTGCTGGCCTGCCTCGGCGCCGGGATGTCCAACGGGGAGATCGCGGCCCGGCTGGAGATGGCGGAGGCGACCACCAAGACCCACGTCAGCCGGATCTTGGCGAAGCTGGGGCTACGGAGCCGGGTGCAGGCGGCGATCCTGGCCCAGGACCTCGGTCTGACCATCTGACCACCATCCTGGTCGGGTGACCAGGTCGGTTGCAGATCACACTCCCGATTGCTATTGCGCACGGGATTCGGGCACTAAAGTCCGGCCCAGAGCACTGCGGCTCCCGGTGGGCGACCCCTGCCCTGAGCCGCTTTCAGGGCCCGCCCGCGGGGCGGCGACGGCATCGGGAGACCCAGCCATGAGCAATGCGTCCAGCAAGCAGATCGCCGTGATCGGTGCCGGCCTGATGGGCGCCGGCATCGCCCAGGTGTCCGCCCAGGCCGGCCACCCGGTGGTGCTGCGGGACGTGACCGAGGAAGCGCTGCAGCGCGGCCTCACGGGCATCCGCGCCTCGTACGAGAAGTTCGTCTCCAAGGGCAAGCTCAGCGCCGAGGACGCCGAGGCCGCGCTGGGCCGGATCACCACCACCACCGACCTGGGCGCCGTCGCCGAGGCCGACATCGTGGTCGAGGCCGTGTTCGAGAACCTGGAGGTCAAGGAGGGGCTGTTCCGCGAGCTGGACAAGCTCGCCAAGGACGGCGCCGTCCTGGCCTCCAACACCTCCGCCATCCCGATCACCCGGATCGCCGCCGTCACCGGCCGGCCGGAGTCGGTCGTCGGCGTCCACTTCTTCTCGCCGGTCCCGATGATGAAGCTGGTCGAGCTGGTCCGCGGCTACAAGACCAGCGACGAGACGATGGCCGCCGCCCGCGCCTACGCCGAGGGCGTCGGCAAGGAGGTCGTGGTGGTCAACCGCGACGTGGCCGGCTTCATCACCACCCGGCTGATCACCGCGCTGGTCGTCGAGGCCGCCAAGCTGTACGAATCGGGCGTCGCCACCGCCGAGGACATCGACACCGCCTGCCGCCTCGGCTTCGGCCACGCCATGGGCCCGCTGCAGACGGCCGACCTGACCGGCGTCGACATCCTGCTGCACGCTGCCCACAACATCTACACCGAGACCAAGGACGAGAAGTTCGCCGCCCCGGAGATCATGGCCCGCATGGTCACCGCCGGCGACCTCGGCCGCAAGAGCGGCCGCGGCTTCTACCCCTACGAGGGCAAGTGAGCCCCAGCGGCCTCTCCCGGGCCTGAACGACCTGGTGGGCCGTGCGATCGGGGCATCGTGCGGCCCGCTGTTCCGGGGTGGGTGAGTTTCCTCACGCAGGGTGCCGCAGACGGGTGATTTGGGCGGTAATCGAGCGTAGGTGTGGAGAGTTCCTGCGTATATTCCCTCGGACGAGTGAAGTTGCTTCAGATCAGGGCGGAAACCAGCAACCTGCGGCGCTGCTCCACCGTCAGATGGGGGAACCCGGCATTCCGACCGGGGCCGGGCGCGGACCGAGCCGCCACCGGCGTCCCGCCCGGGCAGTCCCGACCTCGATCCAGCGGCCACCCCGATCGGGCGGCCACCCCGCCTCCCGGCCCGTCGCGGCCGGGGCCGGACCTACCCCCCCGGAAGAACCGGACCAGCCAGGCCACCCAGGCGAAGGAGGAGAGCATGCGCATCACCGGCAACCACACGGCGCTGGCCATCGAAGGCCGCCTCGACGTGCGCACCGCCGCCGACGCACGCGTCCAGCTGCACCAGGCCGTGGACGGTGGCCTCGGCGACCTCGTGCTCGACCTCGGCCGGCTGGAGTTCTGGGACGCCACCGGCCTCGGCGTGATCATGGGCACCCACCGGCGGGCCGGCCGGATCGGCCGCCGGCTGGTGCTGCGCTCCGTCCCCGCCCAGCTCCAGCGGCTGCTGGTGGCCACCAAGCTGCACCGCATCCTCGCCGTCGACGGGGGCATTCCCGAGGTGCAGGTCCTCTAGCTCGTAGGGCGGATCCGACAATTCGCGTCGGTCCGCGCGCGCCGGCCCGCCGGCCCGGCCCGGCAGGTCGGGGACGACCCGGCAGGCCTTCACCTTCCCCGCACCCGGACCGCGCTGCACGGCCGGGCCCGGATGTGCAAGAGTCTGCCCGTCAGATGACGGCCGCCCGGAGCCGGGTGCCCACCGCCCGCCCGCGGCCGCGACCGAGACGTGTGCCGGCCGGCGCGGGGCGCCGGCGGCCGAACACGATACGGAGCAGAACGTGGCACAGCCATCCGGCGAGTTCCGGCAGGAGGCCGTCCGCACCCGCGGCGGCGAACTGGTCTCCGGCGGCCTGCTGGTCGGCGTCGGCGCCCCGGACGGCTCCGAGGCCCGACCCTGTCCGGAGGAGTGGCGGCCCCGCCCGCGCCGGATCGAACGCAGCGAGCCCGCGCGTGGCCCGCTCGGCGGCGTCGGCCGGGCGGTCGGCCCGCTCGCCCTCGGCGCCGGGCCCACCGACCTGCCGCTGCTCGACCGCGAGGCCGACATCGCCGAACTGCTCGGCCTGCTCGCCGAGGGGCGCTCGATACGCCTGGTCGGCCAGGCCGGCTCGGGCCGCAGCACCCTGCTGTCGGCCGTCGCCGAAGCCGCCGCCGACCTCGCCCCCGGCGGTGTCGTCCAGCTCTGCGGGCACCGCCGCACCGCCGCCGACCTGCTCCAGGACCTCTTCGCGGCCACCCACCAGGCCCCTGGCTACCGGCCCGACCCCGGCCAGCTCACCGCCCACCTCGCCGAGGTCCGCGCGGTCGTCGTGATCGACGGGGCCGAGCCGACCGGCGCGGAGCTGGAGGAACTGCTCGCCACCGCCCCCGGCTGCGCCTTCCTGATCTCGGGCGCCCCGGACGGCCCGCCGCTGCCGGCCGGTTCCCGGCTGCGGGACCACCTCGTCCCCGGGCTGTCCCGGGCCGCCTGCCTCGCCCTCACCGGCCGGCTGGCCGGACGGCCCCTGGACGTCGCCGAGAAGGCCTGGGCGGTCGACCTCTGGTTCGAGTCCGAGGGACTGCCGCTGCGCTTCGTCCAGGCCGCCGCGCTGCTGCGCCAGCGGGACGTCTCGGTGGACGCGCTGGTCGCCGCCGAGGAGGACCGGCGGGACGTCTTCGGCGCGATCGAGGAGCCCGTCCACGACCCCGACCCGGCGATCCGGGAGAACGCGCTGCGGCGCACCGTGCCGCTGCCCTCGGTCGCCGAGACCGCCTCGCCCGCCGTCCGCCTCGCCGAGGGGCTCAGCGAGCCCGCGCAGGCCGTGCTGAGGCTGGCCGTCGCGCTCGGCGGCGAGTGCCCCACCGCGCCGCACCTGCCCGCGCTGATCGACGTCGGCCATGGCGAGAGCGCGCTGGCCGAACTCGCCGACGCCGGGCTCGCGGTCTCCATCGGCGGGCACCACCGGCTCACCGCCGGGGCGCTCGAACTGCTCGCCCCGCACTGGCCGGCCCGCGGCTGCGTCGACGGCGCCGCCCAGCACTTCGCCTGGTGGGTCGGGCACAGCTCGGTGTCGCTGGCGCAGATCGCCGCCGAGGCCGAGGTACTGATCGGCGTGCTGCTCGCGGACCGGACCGCCGGACGGCACGACGCCGTCGTCCGGCTGGCCCGGGCGGCCGCGCCCGCGCTGGCACTGGCGCTGCGCTGGGGCGCCTGGGAGCGGGTGCTGCAACTCGGCATGGAGGCGGCCCGGAGCACCGGCTCGGCGGTCGACCAGGCTTGGTTCCACCACGAGGCGGGCGTCCACGCGATCTGCCTCCGGCAGCCGTCCCGGGCGATCGCCGAACTGGAGAGCGCGCTCACCCTGCGGGCCGCCGCCGGCGAGCAGCGCGGGGTCGCCGCCGCGGGCCGGATGCTCGACCTGCTGCGCGCCGACGGCCGGCAGCTGCCGGCCGCCGCGCCCGCCGGGGCGGCGGCCGGACGCGGGCCGGTGATCCGCAAGATCGCGGCCCGGGTACCGGCCGGGCTGAAGGCCCGTACCGGGAAGCGCCGCCGGGTGGTGGTGGCCTCCGCCGCCCTGCTCACCTTCGGCGTGCTCGGTACGGCGGTGGCGATGAGCCTCGCCGGGCCCGACGGGGCCAAGGGGAACGATCCGCACGGGCGGATGGACGAGGTCGGCGACACCGGCAACGCGCCGCTGCCGCTGCCGTCCGCCGACAGCGCTCCGGGTACCGCCGGGAGCGGCGGCACCGCGCCGGGGGCGCCGGCCGGGACGGGGACCAGCCCGGAGCCCTCGGCGAGCGGCAGCGCGTCGCACTCGCCGAGCGCCTCGCCGAGCGCCTCGCCGACGAGGCGGCCGAGCAGCTCGCCGGGGGCGACCCAGTCGGACGGCCCGCAGGGGCAGCCGCAGCCGCCCGCGCCGGGCCAGCCGCAGCCGCAGCAGTCTCAGCCGCCGGGTCCGCAATCCTCGCCGCCGTCGGTGCCGAGCCACGCCCCGTCGGCACCGGCGACCACTTCGAGCGCGCCCTCGACGCCGCCCACGCCGTCGTCGCCCCCGACCGGAACGCCCAGCCCGACCACCTCGGCGAAGAGCGGACCGGCCTGACCGGTCAGAACAGCTTGAGCTTGTCGTCGTCGATGCCGCGCAGCTCGTCGTAGTCCAGCACCACGCAGCCGATGCCCCGGTCGGTGGCCAGGACGCGGGCCTGGGGCTTGATCTCCTGCGCGGCGAAGACGCCCTTGACCGGGGCCAACAGCGGGTCCCGGTTGAGGAGTTCGAGGTAGCGGGTGAGCTGCTCGACACCGTCGATCTCACCGCGGCGCTTGATCTCGACGGCGACCGTGGCACCGTCGGCGTCGCGGCAGAGGATGTCGACCGGGCCGATGGCGGTCGGGTACTCGCGGCGGATCAGCGACCAGCCGGACCCGAGCACCTCCATCCGGTCCGCGAGCAGCTCCTGGAGGTGGGCCTCGACGCCGTCCTTGATCAGGCCGGGGTCCACCCCCAGCTCGTGCGAGGAGTCGTGCAGCACCTCCTCCAGCGTGATGATGAGCTTCTCGCCGGCCTTGTTCTCCACCGTCCAGAGCCCGTCGGCCACCTTGAGGGCGCACGGCGGGGACATCCAGTTGAGCGGCTTGTAGGCGCGGTCGTCGGCGTGGATGCTGACGCTGCCGTCGGCCTTGACCAGGATCAGCCTGGTGGCGGAGGGCAGATGGGCGGAGAGCCGACCGGCATAGTCGACTGAGCAGCGGGCAATTACGAGACGCACGGTCGACCACGCTAGCCCACCGGGGCCAGTTGATGCGATTCCGAGACGACCGGGTGAAGAAACCGCGAACCCCGCGAACATGGAGGTTCGGTGGTCCCGCCGCCGCCCGCCGCGCTCTGGCGTACGCCCCCTGGGGTCGCTACGGTGTGTGACGCCACGGATGCGGGGTCGCTGTCAACGGGGATGGAGACTTCAGGTGAACGATCCGACGGGATCCGGCCAATCTGGTGCACCGCGGCGTATTTCCGGAGCAATCCGTAGGAACGACCAGCCCGCTCCGCCGTTGACTGCCACGCTGTTCTGACGCGGTCGGTGTTCAGGACGTCACGTCCCGTGGCGCCGCCGCCCTTCGCAACAGGTGCCGGAAACGCCCGTCCCACGGTGTTCCGGACACCATCTGCGATATCGCCCACCCTCACTGTGAGCTTGGACTACGCATGACCACCCGGGCGCCGCCGCGGGTGGACCGCGAGAGGAGAATCCATGTCGCTCGACGTCTCACCGGCCCTGCTGGAAAAGGCCGAGCGGGGCGAGGTCGACGAGCGGGAATTCGTCGACTGCGTCCGCGTCTCGTTGCCGTACGCCTGGGACCTGATCAGCTCCCTGGTGGCCCAGGCGAAGGTCGACGGCACCGACTTCGCCGACAACCAGGTGCCGCCGCCCAGCGAGCAGGCCCGCGGCCAGCTGCTGCGCGCCCTGGCCAGCGATGCCATCCGGGGCGCCCTGCAGCGCCACTTCGGCGTCCGGCTGGCGTTCCAGAACTGTCACCGGGTGGCGGTGTTCCTGCCGTCCGAGGCCAACGAGGCGCGGTACGGCCGTTTCACCTCCGTCCGGGAGCAGCTGCTCAACCAGTCCGAGGAGCTGCGGGACTGCTGACCCGGCCGGTGCCGGCCGCCCCCGTCCCCCGGTGCGGGGAGGGAGGGCGGCGGTCCGGGCCGGGGTCAACTCAGCTGCGGCAGCACCTCGGAGCCGAGCCGGGCGATGTTGTGCAGGGTCGCCTCGCGGTCGCCGCTGCCCTCCGCGAGCAGGGCGAACCGCCGGATGCCGGTGCGCTCGGCGGTGGCCAGCAGCCGGTCGGCGCACTGCCTCGGAGTGCCCACCGCGTGCAGGTCGCAGAGCAGTTCGGTGTACTGGTGCGGGTCGCGCATCTTGCGTTCGCGGCCGTCCACGGTGCGGTGGGCGCCCAGCCCGTACTCGAACCAGCCGGGCATCGCGTTCAGCAGGGTGGCGCGGGCGGCCGAGGCGCGGTCGTCCACCTGGGCCACGCCGGCCGCGACGTGCTGGCGCGTCACCCGGCGCAGCTGCTCCTCGCCGCGTCCGGCGGCCAGCCAGGCGGCGCGGTAGAGCTCCAGCATCCGCAGCTTGTCGTCGTCGCCGGAGTGCATGCCGAGCAGCATCGGCAGCCCGCGCTCGGCGGCCAGCTTCACTCCGCCCGGGGAGGTGCAGGCGACCACCACCGGCGGGCCGGCCACCGGTCGTCCGGCGGCGGTGAGTTCCTCGGCCAGGCCGTCGGCGTCCTGGCGCTGGCGCGGGAAGCGCACCGGGCCGGTCGGCTCGTCCAGACCGAGCCAACTGCTCAGGCCCGGGCGGCGCGGCGATTCGGTGGCCTGCGGCACCACCGCCACCTCGGGGAAGGCGAACTGCGGTCCGTCCGCGCCCACCCGGGAGCCGCGCAGCCAGCGCAGCAGCAGGTCCAGCCGCTCCGGGAAGCCGTTCTCGAAGGCGTCCACGCCGGCGCCGAACACCTTCAGGTCGATCCACGGCCCGCCGCGGCCCACCCCGAGCGTGAAGCGCCCGCCGGAGGTGAGGTGGAGCAGCGCGGCCTGCTCGCCGAGCGCCACCGGGTGGCTGGTGGAGAGCACGCTGACCGCCGTGCCGATGCCGATCCGGCGGGTGCGCCCGAGCAGCAGTGCGGCCAGGGTCGCGGCGTTGGGGCAGACCCCGTACGGGACGAAGTGGTGCTCGGCCAGCCAGACGCTGTCCAGGCCCGCGCGTTCGGCCTCGACGGTGGCCCGGACGGTGCGCTCCAGCGCCTCGCCGTGGCTCTGCCCGGGGAACTGGGCGGACAACAGGAACGCGCCGACCCGTACCGGGGCGGTGTCCGGCGGCAGTGCGCCGTTGCGCTGTGCGGCGGTCAGCGGTTCGCCCGTGACGGCGGTCAGCGGCGGTACGGAGGTGAGTGTCGGGCCGGGGGCGGGTGGGCGCACGCCGACGGGCCGGCGGGTCTCGGCACGGGGGCTGGTCTTGGTCATCCTGGGGGCCTCCTCGGGTGCACGCAGGGTCTGCGGGCCCCGCCTGTCCACTCGTGGGTATCCGATGTCATGTGCCAATGGCACGCGGAACCCCTAATTTCTCCGATGACCGGGTGGATCTCGGCAAAAAGGCCGGACGGGCGGCCGACGCCGTGATAGGGGCCGGTAAAAGGGTTTGACACCCGTAGGCTGGACCGAACTCAAGCCCCCGGAAGAGAGGCAGTCCGCCGTGCCCCGCCGCAACCGGATCAAGAGCGACGCCCCCCGCGAGAGCGCCGAACCGGCCGCCGCCGCGCTCGGCGGATCGCTGCGCCGTACCGAGAGCTACCAGGGCGACGACTGGGTGGTGCAGACGGTCGCCGGCACCGCGGGGCGCTTCTACCGCTGCCCGGGCTGCGACCAGGAGATCCCGCCGGGGGTCGGCCACGTGGTGGCCTGGCCGATGCACGGTGGCGGTGTGGACGACCGGCGGCACTGGCACCGAGCGTGCTGGGGAGCGCGGGAGCGCCGGGCCTCCAACGTCCTGCGAGGCCGCGGCGCTCCGCGCTACTGAAGCCGGACTCCCCTCCCGGACAGGCCCTACGCGTCGCGGTTCTTGAGCACCAGCGCGCCGCCGATCAGCGCTGCCAGGGTCCAGGCCAGGCAGATCGTGAAACCCGCCCACGGCCCGTACGGCTGGCCGTTCTGCTCGTACACCAGGAGCATCCGGGAGCCCGCGTAGTCGGGGAAGTAGTGGGCCAGGGTCTTGACCTTCGGCACCGCCGAGAGGATCGGCGAGAGCAGGAAGAAGAACGGCACCAGCACGCCGAGCGCGAGCGTCTGGTTGTGCAGCATGGCGGTGACGCCGGCCGAGAACAGGCAGAGCATCGTCAGGTACAGCGCGGCGCCGAGCACCGCGCGCAGCACGTTCGGCTCGCTCAGGGTGGTGGAGTGCGGGCCGAGCAGCGCCTGGCCGACGAAGAAGGTGACGAAGGCGGTCACCAGCGAGACCAGGAAGGCCAGCCCGCCGAGCACCAGCGCCTTGCCGGCCAACAGGGTGCCGCGCTGGGGGACGGCGGCCAGGGTGACCCGGATCATGCCGCTGCTGTACTCGTTGCCGATCGCCAGCACGCCGAAGACGATGATGGCCAGCTCGCCGAGCATGATGCCGGAGAACGCCGTGCCGGTGGCGTCGAACGGGGTCTCCTGGTGGCGTCTGAACTCGGTGAAGTTGTTGTTGGTGAGCAGGGACAGCAGCGCTCCGATGCCGACGGTGACCACGAAGGCCAGCGCGAGCGTCCAGACGGTGGAGCGGACGCTGCGGATCTTCGTCCACTCGGAGCGCAGGATCGCCGGGAAGGACGTCATCTCAGTTCTCCTCCTGCCGCGCCGCCGCGGTCGGCCGGGTGCCGTCCGCCTTCCAGCCCGCGCCCCAGGCGTCGGGTGAGCCGGCCGGGTCCCGGCCCGGGCCGTCGCCCGCGTGGTACTCCACCGAGTCCGCGGTCATCTGCATGAACGCCTCCTCCAACGAGGCCTGCTGCGGGCTGAGTTCGTGCAGCACCACGCCGTGCTCGGCGACCAGTTCGCCGAGCCGGGCGATGTCGCCGTCGACCACCTCGTAGGAGCCGCCCGGGCCCGGTTCGTGCCGCACGCCGGCGTCGGCCAGGACGTCGAGCAGGCGCTCGGGGTGGGGGGTGCGCATCCGTACGGCGGAGCGGGAGTTGCGCCGGATGAACTCCGGCATCGGCAGGTCGGCGAGCAGTCGGCCCTTGCCGATGACCACCAGGTGGTCGGCGGTGACGGCCATCTCGCTCATCAGATGGGAGGAGACGAAGACCGTCCGGCCCTCGCCGGCGAGGCGCTTCATCAGGTTGCGGATCCAGAGGATGCCCTCCGGGTCCAGGCCGTTGACCGGCTCGTCGAACATGACGATCTCCGGGTCGCCGAGCAGCGCGGAGGCGATGCCCAGGCGCTGGCCCATGCCGAGCGAGAAGCCGCGGGCCCGCTTGCGGGCGACCGGGGTGAGGCCGACCAGGGCGAGCGCCTCGTCGACCCGGCGCTCGGGGATCCGGTTGCTCTGGGCGAGCCAGAGCAGGTGGTCGCGGGCGGTGCGGCCGGGGTGGACGGCCTTGGCCTCCAGCAGGGCACCGATGTACTTGAGCGGCTCGCTGAGCTGCCCGTAGCGCTTGCCGTCGATGGTGACCCGGCCGCTGGTCGGACGGTCCAGGTCGAGGATCATGCGCATGGTGGTGGACTTTCCCGCGCCGTTGGGGCCGAGGAAGCCGGTGACCACGCCCTGGGGGACCGAGAAGCTCAGCCGGTCCACCGCGAGAGTCTTGCCGTAACGTTTTGTCAGGTCGTGCAACTCGATCATTCGCGCTCCCTTACTCTCTGTCAGGCTAGGACAAAGCGGATGGCGTGGCCCGTCGAGTGGGCCCGCTGAGTGGGCTCACCGGGCGCACCGGAATACGGTGGGCGGCATGAGCGAGCAGAGCGAGCGAATCGATGTGAGGTGCGCGTTGGCGAATGCCCCTGCCGAGCGTAGCGAGGTGGGCGCATGAGCGAGCTCCCCTCGGCAGTTTCCGTTCGTGAGAGCGGTACCGGAACACCCGTCGTGCTGCTGCACGCCTTCCCGTTGAACTCCTCGATGTGGTCCGCCCAGCTGGACGCGCTGCCCGGCCTCGGCGGGGACGAGGTCCGGGTGCTCGCCCCCGACCAGCGGGGCTTCGGCGGCACCGAACTGGGCACCGACGAGCCCTCGCTGGACCTCGTCGCGGACGACCTGGCGCTGCTGCTGGACGCGGCCGGGATCGACCGCGCGGTGGTCGGCGGGCTCTCCATGGGCGGCTACGTGGCGCTCGCCTTCGCCCGCCGGCACCCGGACCGGCTGTCCGGCCTGCTGCTGGCCAACACCCGCGCCACCGCCGACACCGACGCCGTCCGGGGCAACCGGGAGCGGATCGCCGCCGCCGTCACCGCCCGGGACAGCGTCCGGCTGCTGCTGGACGAGCAGGTGGCGGCCGGGCAGCTCGGGCCCGACTCGCAGCACCTGGTGGAGCGGGTGGAGACGATGGTGGCCGCGGCGTCGCCGGCCGCGGTCGCCTGGGCCCAGCGGGCGATGGCAGCCCGCCCCGACGCGCTGGACGTCCTGGCCGGGCTCCGGGTGCCGGTCTCGCTCCTGGCGGGCGCCCTGGATGCCCTGGTGCCGCTGGAGGAGGCCGAGCTGATGGCCCGGACCCGCCCGGACGCCGAGCTGATCGTCGTCCCCGGCGTGGGCCACCTGAGCGCCCTGGAGTCCCCGGGGGCGTTCGACGCCGCCGTCCGCCGGCTGCTCCTCCGGGTGGCGGCCGGATGAGCCCGGACGCGGCGGGCTGGGACTTCTCCGCACTGGAGGTGACCGGCCGGATGCCGGTGACCAACCGCGGCGAGGGACTGGTGGAGCTGACCCTGGAGCCGCTCGGCGAGGACTACTGGATGCGCCCCGGAGAGACCTTCATCGTCACCTCGTACGGCGACTACGGATCCGGGCACCCGTTCGAGGTGCAGTACTGGCCCGACTCGGTGTCGGTCTGGTGCACCTCCTGGTTCGGCACCGTCTCGGACGACGAGGGGAACCAGCTCAGCAGCGGGCACCAGCGGCCCGACGGGGCCTACCCGAGGTAGTGACACCGTGACGCGCGACAGGCCCTCACCCGCCGGGGTGAGGGCCTGTCCGTGACGGCGTCCGCGGTTACGGCTGCGGTTGCGTCAGCGCGACTGCTGGGCGGGCACGCCCATGGTGTCGTCGTTCGGCAGCGAAGCGGCGGCCACGGCCGCGCCGGTCAGCGTCGCCAGCATCTCGCGGACGTTGGTCAGCTGGGCGTTGATGCTGTCGCGGCGGTTGGTCAGCGCCGCCAGCTCGCGCTCGGATTCGCTGCGGATGCGGTCCGCCTTGGCGTTGGCGTCCGCCACGATGTCCTCGGACTGGCGCTGGGCCGTCTCGACGGTCTGGCGGGCCCGGCGCTCGGCGTCGGTGCGCAGCTTCTCGGCCTCCAGGCGCAGCTGCTCGGCCCGGTGCTCGATCTCGGCGAGGCGCTTCTCGGCCTTGGCCTGACGGGCGGCCAGGTCGCGCTCGGACTGCTCGCGGCGCTTGGCCAGGTTCGTCTCGAACTCCAGCGCGGCCTGGGCGGCCTTGGTGCGGGTCTCCTCGAAGAGGGCGTCCGCCTCCTCACGCTTGTTCTGGGCGTCCTTGTTGGCCTCGGCGCGCAGCTGGGCGGAGTCGCTCTTCGCCTTGTCGACGATCCGCAGGCCCTCGTCCTCCGCCTTGGCCTTGCGGTCCTTGGCGTAGTTCTCGGCCTCGGTGCGGACCTGCTGGGCGGCGGCCTCGGCCAGCTCGCGGTGCTGCTCGGAGGCGCGGTGCGCCTCGTCGCGCAGGTCCTTGGCCTCCTCCTCGGCGAGCCGCAGGATCTTCTCGACCCGGGCGCCGAGCCCGGCGTAGGAGGGCTCCTGCTCGGCGACCGCCGCCTGCGCGGTCTGGGTCTCCAGGTGGAGCTCCTCGATGCGCTTCTCGAGCGCACTGATGCGGGTCAGTGCGCTGTCACGATCGGCCACCAGCTTGGTGATCCGCTCGTCGACCTGGGCGCGCTCGTACCCACGGCGCACCAGGTCGAAGCCGTGAGGGGAGTGACTGTCGCTCATGGGACTCTGGGCTTCCTGTCGTCAAACCGCTGAGGTGGTTGAGGGAATCCTGACACGGTACCGGAGTGTCGACGGCGAAATGCCGTTCTCTCACGGACAATGACCGTCAATGTCCGCTCAATCGGGTGGTGCGTTCTTGGAACGATTGCCACCCGACCGGGGGGAGCCGACTCCGGCACCGGCCTTGGCGCCCCCGTCCTTCTTGCTGTTGCTTCCCCCGTTGGCCTGGGCGACCGGTGACGGTGCCTCGAACGCCTCCAGCGCCGAGAGCACGTCCTGGACCCTGGAGATCTCGGTGTTGATGTCCTTGCGGCGGCGCACCAGCTCGTCCAGCTCCCGCCGGCCCTCGTCGGTGACCCGCTTGGCCTCGGCCTTCGCCTCGGCGACCAGCCGCTCGGCCTCCGCCTTGGCCAGCTCGACCTGCTCGTCCGCGGTGCGGTCGGCGTCGCGCAGCCGCTTCTCCGCCTCGGTGGCCGCGCCGTCCAGCCGCTCCTCGGCCTCCGCCTCGGCCGCGCGCAGCTTGGCCTCGGCCTTCTCGATCAGCGACTCGGCCCGGTCGGTGGAGTTGGCGAGCTTGGTCTCCGCCTCCTTGAGCAGGCCCTCCGCCTTGCGGACGGCGGACAGCCGGACCTTGCTGGCCTCCGCGGAGGCCTCCGAGGTGAGCTCGCCGGCCCGCTCCTCGGCGGCCGCGACCAGGGCGGCGGCGCGGTCCTCGGCCTCGGCGACGGTGGCCACCGCCTGCTCCTCGGCCTCGGTCAGCTGCTCCTGGGCGGCCGTCACCAGCGCGTCCACCCGCTCGCCGGCCGACTTCATGGCCGCCGCGTTCTCCTTGCGGGCCCGCTCGTGCAGCGCCTCCACCTCGGCGTCGGTGCGCTCGCGCAGCTCCTCGGCGCGCTCGCGGATCGCGGTGGCGTCCCGGCGGGCCTCGGCGAGCAGCGCGTCGGCGTCGGAACGGCCCTTCTCGACCGCTGCCTGACCGGCCGCCTCGCCGGCCGCGACCAGCCGGTCGGCCTCCTTGCGGGCGGCCGCGACCATCGCGTCCGCCTGCTCCTCGGCGGCGGCGGTGGTGGCCAGCGCGGTGGTCTGGGCGTCCTCGCCGAGCGACTCGGCGTCCGCGAAGGCCTTCTCCAGGACGGCCGTGGCCCGGTCGCGGGTGGCCTTGTCGAACTGCTCGGCGGCCTCCCGGGTCTCCGCGTCGTAGACGTCCGCGCGGGCGTGGGCGGCGGTGTCGTACTCGTCGGCCAGGGTGCGGGTGGCGAGGGCGTACTCCTCGGCCTCGGCGCGCAGTACGGCGGCCAGCTCCTCGGCGTCGGTGACCGTCCGGAGGGCCTGGGCCTCGGCTTCGGCCACCGTACGGGCGGCCTGCGCCTCGGCGTCCGCGCGCTGCTGCTCGGCGGCCTCCTGGGCGGCCCGCAGCTCGGCCTCGGCGTCGGAGCGCAGCTGCTCGTCGTAGGCCTGGGCCTCGGCCCGGCGGCGGCCGAGTTCGGCCTCGGCGGCCTCCCGCTCGGCGGTGAGCTCCAGCTCGGTCTGCTCGCGCAGGGTGGCGGTCTCGGCCTCGGTCCGGGCCCGCAGGTCCGCGGACTCGCGGTCGGCGAGCTCGCGGACCTCGGCGGCGTAGCGGTCGGCGGACTCGCGCTGCTCCGCGGTCTCGCGCTCGGCGAGTTCGCGCTGCTCGGCGGTCTCGCGGTCGGCGAGCTCGCGGACCTCGGCGGCGTACGCCTCGGCGAGCTGGCGCACCTCGGCGGTCTCCCGCGCCGTGCGCTCGGTCAGCTCCGCGGCGTCCTGCTCGGCCCGGGCGCGGGTGTCCGCAGCCTCCTGCTCGGCGGTGGCCCGCAGCGCGGCGATCTGCTCGGCGGCGGCCTCGTGCAGGCCGGCCACCGCCTGGCGGACCTCGGCGGCCTCCTCCTCGGCGGCGGCGATCAGCTCGGCGCCCTCGGCGCGGGCGGCGGCCACCACGTCCTCGCCGTCGGCGCGTGCCTGCTCCAGCTCGGCGGCGGCCTCGGCGCGGACGGCCTCGGCGGTGGCACGGGCCTCGGACAGCTCCCGGCCGGCCTCGGCCCGGACCGTCTCGGCCTGCTCGGTGGCCAGTGCCAGCTCGGCGGCGGCCTTCTCCCGGGTGGCCTTGGCGTCCTCTGCGGCCTCCGTCCGGCGCTGCTCGGCGGCGGCGCCGGCCTGCTCCAGCAGTTCGTCGGCCTCGGTGCGGCGGTCGACGGCGTACTGCTCGGCCTCGGTGCGCAGCTCCGTGGCGTGCTGCTCGGCCTCGGTGCGGACGCGGTCGGCGTAGGCCTCGGCGCTCTCGCGGTGCTGGGCGGTCTCCCGCTGGGTGAGGGCGCGCAGCTCGACGGCGGCCTGCTCGGCTTCGGTGCGGACGCGGTCGGCGTAGGCCTCGGCGTCGGTGCGCTGGGCGGTCGTCTCGGCGGCGGTGCGCTCGGTGAGCTCGACGGCGGCCTGCTCGGCCTCGGTACGGACGCGACCGGCGTACGCCTCGGCGGCCTCGCGGACCTCGGCGGTCTCCCGTGCCGTGCGCTCGGTCAGCTCGGCGGCGTCCTGCTCGGCCTGCTCGCGGGCGGTCCGGGCGGCGGCCAGCTGCTCGGCGGTCTCCTCGCGCTCGCGCTGCAGCCCGGCGGCGGCCTCCTCGTGCTCGCGCCGGCTCTCCTCGCGCAGCGCGTCGGCGGCGGCCTCGGCCTCGGCCCTGGTCCGGGCGGCCTCGGTGTCGGCCTCGGAGCGCACCCGCTCGGCGTCGGCGACCGCGGCGTCCCGGACGGCGTTCGCCTCGGCCTGCGCCTCGGTCGTGACGGCCTCGGCGGCGGCGGTCGCCTCGGAGCGCACCTGCTGGTCGAACTCGGCGGCTTCGCGCCGGAGTTCGGCGGTCTCGCGCTCGGCGGCGGTGCGGTTCTCGGCGGCCGCGGCCTTGGCGGCGGACAGGGCGTCCTGGCCCTGCTGCTCGGCCGCGGAGGTGATCTTCGCGGCCTCGGCGCGGGCCCGGGCCAGGGTCTGCTCGGCCCGGCCCTGGGTCTCGGCGGCCTGTTCCTGGGCCTGCTCGCGCAGCCGCTCGATCTCCCCGGCGGCACCCGAGCGCAGCTCGTCCGCGTCGGCCTTGGCCCTGGTGAGCAGCTCCTCGGCGTTCTTCGCCGACTCCTCGATCTGCAGGACGGCCTGGCGGCGGGCCTCGCTCCGGACCCGGTCGGCCTCGGCGGCGGCTTGGGCGCGCAGCTCCTCGGCCTCGGCGCGCAGCCGGGCCGCCTCGTCCTGCATCTGCTCGATCCGCTCGCGGATCGCGGCGGCGTCGTCCAGGGCGGCGTTCTGGGCCTGCTCCACGGCGGCCTGGGCCTGCTCGCGCAGTCGCTGGGCCTCGGCGTGCGCCTCGGCCCGGATCCGCTCGGCCTCGGCGGCGGCCTCGCCGCGGGCGGCCTCGGCGTCCTGGTTGGCCCGGCCGAGCACCTCCTCGGCGGTCTTGGCGGCCTTGGCGAGGTGGACGGTGGCGTCCTTGGCGCCGGCCGCCCGGCCCTGCTCCTCGGCCTCGCCGCGCAGTCGCTGGGCGTCGGCGGCGGCCTGGGCCCGCAGCTCCGCCACCTCCCGGTCGGCCTGGGCGCGCAGCTCGGCGATCGCGGCCTCGGCCTCGGCCTTCAGCTGGGCGGCGACCGACTCGGCGGTGGCCCGCAGCCGCTCGCTCTCCTCGGCGGCGGCGGCCTTGGCGGCGTCAGCCTCGGCCTGCCTGGTGGCCGCCTCGGCCCGGACGGCCTCAGCCTCGGCGCGGATCGCCTCGGACTCCTTGGTGGCCTGGGCGACCAGTCGGGCGATCTCGGCCCGGGCGGTCTGCGACCGCTGCTCGGTGGCGGCCTCGCCGTCGGCGACCTTGCGCACGGCGGCGGCCTCGGCGTCGGCCTGGAGCTGCTCGGCGGCCTGCTCGGCCTGGGCGCGGAGTTCGGTGGCCTCCCGGCGGGTGCGCTCGGCCTCGGCGATCGCCTCGGCGCGCAGCCGCTCTATCTCGGTCTTCGCGGCGCCGAGCTGCTGCTCGGCGCGGGCCTGCTCGGCGGCGGCCTGCTCCTTCAGCCGGCCGATCTCGGCCTGCGCGGCGGCCAGCTGCTGCTCGGCGGCGGCATGGGCGGCGGCCAGCTCCTGCTGGGCCTGGCCGCGGGCCGCGTCCACGTCGGCGGCGGCCTGGGCGCCGGCCTGCTGGGCGTGCTCGGAGGCGGCGCGCAGAAGTCGCTCGGCGTCGTTCTGGGCCTTCTGCAGGGCGGCCTCGGCGGCGGCCTGGGCCTCGCCGCGGGCGGCGTCCACGTCGGCGGCGGTCTGGGCGCGGGCGTGGTCGGAGAGGGCGGCGGCCTCGGCGCGGGCCGCGGCGACCATCCGCTCGGCCTCGGCACGGGCGTCCTGCAGCAGGCGCTGGGCCTCCTGCTCGGAGCCGGCCCGGGTCTGCTCGGCCCAGCCGTTGACGTGCTGCTCGGCGGAGCGGCGCAGCTCGGCGAGCTCCTCCTCCAGCTGGCGGCGGCGGGCGGTGAGCTCGGCCTCCAGCCGGGCGGTGCGCTCGGCGGCCTCGGCCATGATCCGCTGGGTGGCGGCCTGGGAGTCGCGCAGTTGGCGCTCGGCGTCGGCTCGCAGTTGCTGGGCCTGCATCTCGGCGGTCCGGAGCATCTGCTCGGCCTGGCCGGAGACGGCGTCGAAGGCGCGCGGCTGGGCAAGCATGCGCCGGGACTCGTGCAGCTTGGCCCGGAGCACCTCCACCTGGTAGGCGAGGTCCTCGGCATGCTCGACTGCCTTGTCCCGCTCCTTCCGAGTCCGACCCATCTCGGCCTCGAACTGGGAGAGGTGATCGTCAACCTCGTAGCGGTCGTTGCCCCGCACTCCGCGGTCCCATCCATCTCCTGGTTGCGTCCTCGACCCGGCCGGTCCGGGGTTCCCGTGTAGCGGGAGCCGGTCCGACTGGTCCTTGCATCCGCAGCCACCGGACGACCCCGTGCCAAGCCGGGGGCGTCCGCCGCGGTCGTCGGAATCCTGGCCACGGGAGCGCGGGTGTGCCGCGTTCCCCCGTCCGGGTGGACTCCTGGGCGAACTCTTGCCTGTGGAGAATGGTGACAGATCCGTCTTGCGACTGTGCAGCCGTGCCCGCGTACTGGACTCCCCTGCGACGGGCCGACCACCGGAGGGCGGACGGGCCTGTCATCGGCCGTGCCCGTCGTCTCCGTCCCCCGGAGTCTTCGCGCACCTGGGCATTGTAGTGGGAGCGCACCACGGGGGAATGGCCGCGTAGGGGTTTTCCGGCTGTCGGACCACGTTACTGACGGGTCGCTAGGGGCCGAATCCGGTGCGCCGCCCGGGGCGGGCGGCCCACCGGGGTGGTTTCAGTGCTCTTCGGGCCCGCCCGGCAGGGCCGAGGTGACCAGCTCGGTCAGCACGCCGCCGCAGTCCTTCGGGTGCAGGAAGGTGATCCGGGAGCCCATCGAGCCGATCCGCGGCTCGTCGTACAGGACCCGCACGCCCTTGCCGCGGATCGCCTCGGCGTCACCGTCCACGTCGGCGGTGCCGAAGGCGATGTGGTGCACGCCCTCGCCGTTCTTCTCCAGCCACTTGGCGACGGTGGAGTCCGGGCGGGTGGGCTCCAGCAGCTGGAGGTACGAGGCGCCGCCGTCGTCCGTCCCGTTGATCCGGAGCATCGCCTCGCGGACGCCCTGCTCCTCGTTGACCTCGCTGTGGAACACCTCGAAGCCGTAGGTGGCGCGGTAGAACTCGACCGTCTTGTCGAGGTCCCGGCAGGCGATGCCGATGTGGTCGATTCGGGTCAGCACGATGACCTCCAGGGCGGTGGACGGAAAGTGGCACCCAGTGCAGCGTACGGTCCGGAGCCGGCGCCAGTGCCGGAGGTGCGAGCCTGCTCACACACCGGCTTTCACCCGGACGTTCACCCTGACCGTGTTGACACGGTGTTGACTGGAAGGTGCCAGTGCGCTCGATCACACCGTCGCTCCGGTGACGGGCGGAAAACGGGTCAGTACCCTGAGCGCATCCTCACCTGGCCACGACGTGCGAAGGGGCCCGTCCCATGACCAACACCACCTCAGTGATCGTTGCCGGTGCACGGACCCCGATGGGTCGCCTGCTCGGCTCCCTCAAGGGCTTCTCCGGTGCCGACCTCGGCGGCTTCGCGATCAAGGGCGCGCTGGAGCGGGCCGGCATCACGGGTGAGCAGGTCCAGTACGTGATCATGGGCCAGGTGCTGCAGGCCGGCGCCGGCCAGATCCCGGCCCGCCAGGCGGCGGTCAAGGCCGGCATCCCGATGAACGTCCCGGCGCTGACCATCAACAAGGTCTGCCTCTCCGGTCTGGACGCCATCGCGCTGGCCGACCAGCTGATCCGGGCCGGTGAGTTCGACATCGTGGTGGCCGGCGGCCAGGAGTCCATGACCAACGCCCCGCACCTGCTGCCGAAGTCCCGCGAGGGCTACAAGTACGGTGCGGTCGAGGTGCTCGACGCGATGGCCCACGACGGTCTGACCGACGCCTACGAGAACATCCCGATGGGCGAGTCCACCGAGAAGCACAACACCCGCCTGGGCATCCCGCGCGAGGTGCAGGACGAGATCGCCGCCGCCTCCCACCAGCGGGCCGCCAAGGCGCAGGCCGACGGCGTCTTCGAGGCCGAGATCGTCCCGGTCGCCATCCCGCAGCGCAAGGGCGAGCCGGTGCTGTTCAGCCAGGACGAGGGCATCCGCGCCGACACCACCGTCGAGGGCCTGGCCAAGCTGCGCCCGGCCTTCACCAAGGACGGCACGATCACCGCCGGCACCTCCTCGCAGATCTCCGACGGTGCTGCCGCGGTCGTCGTGATGAGCAAGGCCAAGGCCGAGGAGCTGGGCCTGACCTGGATCGCCGAGATCGGCGCCCACGGCAACGTGGCCGGCCCGGACAACTCGCTGCAGTCGCAGCCGTCCAACGCGATCAAGCACGCGCTGGGCAAGGAGGGCCTGGAGGTCTCCGACCTCGACCTGATCGAGATCAACGAGGCCTTCGCGGCCGTCGCCCACCAGTCGATGAAGGACCTCGGGGTCTCCGCCGACATCGTCAACGTCAACGGCGGCGCGATCGCGCTCGGCCACCCGATCGGCATGTCCGGCGCCCGCGTGGTGCTGACCCTGGCGCTGGAGCTGCAGCGCCGCGGCGGCGGGGTCGGCGCGGCCGCGCTGTGCGGTGGCGGCGGCCAGGGCGACGCGCTGATCGTGCGCGTGCCGAAGGCCTGATCTGCTCCGTCCCGACCCCGGGGCTGCGGACCGCCACGAGTGGTCCGCAGCCCCTTCGGCATCTGCCCCACGGGCAGCTGCCGACAACCGCCGGCATCTGTGCAAGGAGATCCCGATGATCGATGTCGCCACGCTGGTCGAGCAGGCGCGGGAGGGCCGGCCGCGGGCGGTCGCCCGGCTGATCACGCTGGTCGAGAACGCGGCCCCGCAGTTGCGGGAGGCGATGGCCGCGCTCGCGCCGTACACCGGGCAGGCGTACACGGTGGGCCTGACCGGCTCGCCCGGGGTCGGCAAGTCGACCTCCACCTCGGCGCTGGTCTCCGCCTACCGGCGGCTCGGCAAGCGGGTCGGGGTGCTGGCCGTCGACCCGTCCTCGCCGTTCTCCGGCGGGGCGCTGCTGGGCGACCGGGTCCGGATGCAGGACCACGCGACCGACCCGGAGGTGTTCATCCGCTCGATGGCCACCCGCGGGCACCTGGGCGGGCTGTCCTGGGCGGCGCCGCAGGCGCTGCGGGTGCTGGACGCGGCCGGCTGCGAGGTGATCCTGGTGGAGACCGTCGGCGTGGGCCAGTCCGAGGTCGAGGTCGCCGCCCAGGCGGACACCGCCGTGGTACTGCTGGCCCCCGGGATGGGTGACGGCATCCAGGCCGCCAAGGCGGGCATCCTGGAGATCGGCGACGTCTTCGTGGTCAACAAGGCCGACCGGGACGGCGCGGACGCGACCGCCCGGGAGCTCAACCACATGCTGGGCCTCGGCGAGGCCCGCGATCCGGGGGACTGGCGCCCGCCGATCGTCAAGACCGTCGCGGCGCGCGGCGAGGGCGTGGACGAGCTGGTCGAGGCGCTGGAGAAGCACCGCGCCTGGCTGGAGGAGCACGGTGAACTGGCGGCGCGCCGCCGGCGCCGGGCCGCCCAGGAGATCGAGGCGATCGCGCTGGCCGAGCTGCGCGCCCGGATCGGCGACCTCTCCGGGGACCGCCACCTGGCCGGCCTGGCCGAGCGGGTGGTCAGCGGCGAGCTGGACCCGTACGGCGCGGCCGACGAGCTGGTGGCGGGGCTGACCGCGAGCTGAGCCGAGCGATGACGGTGGGGCGCCGGACCCGGTCCGGCGCCCCACCGATGCCCTCCGACGTCTTCCGGCGCCCTACGAGCGGCCGCGGAGGCCGCGCAGGTGGTCGGCGACCGGGGCCAGGGCCTCGTAGATGGCGTCGAGCTGCTCCGGGGTGAAGCGGTCGATGAAGTGGGCCCGCACGCTGCGCACGTGGTCGGGGGCGACCCGCTGCATGGTCTCCCAGCCCTGCTCGGTGAGGTGGGCGTAGAGGCCGCGGCGGTCGCCGGGGCACTCCTGGCGCAGCACCAGGCCGGCGTTCTCCATCCGGGTGATCTGGTGGGAGAGCCGGCTCTTGGACTGCAGGGTGGCGGTCGCGAGGTCGGTCATCCGCATCCGGTGGTCGGGCGCCTCGGAGAGCACGACCAGGATCTCGTAGTCGTTGATCGCCAGGTTGTGGGGCTGCAGTTCGCGGCTGAGCTGGTAGTCCAGCAGCTTGGCGACCTCCAGATGGGCGCGCCACATCCGCTGCTCCCTGGCGGTCAGCCAGGGAGTCTCCTCCCCGGGCTGCGGCGGAGGGTTGTCCGCAGTGTCGATCGTGTGCGTATCCATGGGCCCAGCATAGCCGATTTAGTTCAATCTTGGACAAGTTTACAGGCCGAAACGCCGCCCGAGTTCGCCCAGGTTACCGAGGCCGGGAGCACCGGGCTGGCCGGCGCCGTGCGGCTGGGACGGCACCCCGCCGGCCGGGACGCCCGCCTCGGCGTCCACCCGGCCGACCGACCGCTCGGCCATCAGCTTCTCGCTGGACTGCACCAGCACCTGCCCGGCGCCGATGAACTCGAACTGGTGCTCCTCGCCGGAGGCGCCGCCGATGCCGGTCAGCCGCCGCAGGCCGCCGACCACCCCGTGCAGGTAGTCGTGGTCGTAGTGGTGGCACGGCGCCGGGCAGTCCGCCCAGCCGACCAGGGCCTGCGGGTCCACCCGGACCGGCGGCTCCACGAAGTGCACCGGCCCGTTGGAGGCGGCCACGAAGCGGCCGGTGCCGATCAGGGTCAGGAAGCCCGGGATGATCGACTGCTTGAGCCGCAGCGTCGGGTCGAAGGCGAGCAGGTTGCCGGAGCGGACGGTCAGGTTGCCGTCGTCCAGGTCGTAGGAGTTGAGGTCGAAGGCGCGGTCGGCCAGCAGCAGCCGGCCGCGGCCCTGGGCGACCACCCAGTCCGCCGCGTGCAGCGGCGAGTTGAAGTGCTGGCCGAGTACCCGGTCGACCATTCCGGCGCCGACGCCGCGGAAGGTGATGTCGCCGTAGTAGGCGACCATCTTGCCCTTCTGCAGGAAGTAGGAGCCGTTCAGCTCGACGGCGAAGGCGTACGGGTTGACGTTGTCGTTGACCGGCAGGGTGTGCGCGTCGTACACCACCGGGCCGGTGCCGCCGTGGGCGGTCGGCAGCGGGGCCTGGACGCCGCCGAACTGCTCCTGGGCGTAGGACTGTTGGGCGTACGGCTGGTGGTCGTACGGAGGCTGGTGATCGTACGGAGGCTGCTGGCCGTACGGCGGCTGGGGCGCCGGCTGCGGCTGGTAGGCCGGCGGCGGGGGAGGCGGCGGCGGGTGGTCCGCGGAGCGGCCGTAGTCCGGCGGCACCGTGAAGCCCGGCTGGGTCGGCTGGTCGTGCGGCGACTGCCCCCCGTACGGCGGCTGCGGCGGGTGGGACATCAGAGCTTCTCCTCGCTCGCCTGGACGTATGCCGTGCCCTGCCCGGACAGCTCCAGCTGGAACGCCTCGCCCGAGCCGCGGCCGATCATCTCGCGCCAACCGATCGCGGTGGACAGCTTGTTGCGCACCTCGCCGCGGTGCGCCACGTACGCCTGCGGGTCGACGTGCACCGACTGGCCGGGGGTGATGGGCAGTTCGAAGACGCCGCCGTGGGCCATCACCGCGACCGCGCCGTGGCCCTCCAGCCGGGTGGTGAACAGGCCCTGCCCGCTGACCTGGCCGCGGACCATGCCCATCACCCCGCCCTGCGAGCCGAGGAACACGGTGGACTGGCGCAGGGTGCCCTCGAAGGCGAGCAGCCGGTCCGCCTCGACGAACAGGGTGTCGCCGGTCAGGTCGATCACGTGCACGTGGTGGCCGCCGTGGCCGAACATCACCCGGCCCTGGCCCTCGACCGTCATCAGCGGGGTGTCCTCGTTGGCGACCCGCCGGCCGATCATCGACATCACCCCGCCCTGGCCGCCGGTGATGTTCGGGGTGAACCGGACGTCGCCGGTGTACCCGAGCATCGCCCCGCGCTGGCTGAACAGCCGCTGGCCGGGCACCACCTGGGCCTCGACCATCTTTCCGTTGATCCGGGTGAAGCCCATCAGACGTCACCCCCGAGGGTGACCTTCTCCGAGGGCTGGACGTACACCAGGCCCTCGCCGGTGAACTCCACCTGGACGGCCTCCCCGCCGCCCTCGCCGATCACCGTGGTCCAGCCCGCGCCGGACTTCACGCTGCGGTGCAGGTCGCCGGTGTGCGCGATGTACGCGCCCGGGTCGACCCGCAGCGGCATGTCCTTGCCGACCCGCAGGATGACGGCGGGCCCGTTGGAGGTCACCGCGGCCCAGCCGTGGCCCTCCACCTTGGTGGTGAAGAGGCCGTTGCCGGAGGAGACGCCGTTCAGCCCGGTGAAGCTGGTGCCGGTGTGCAGGCCGGCCTCGGTGCAGAGCAGGTTGTCCGCCTCGACGTAGAGAGTCTCCCCGTCGAGGCGGACCAGGTTGATCTCGGTGGCCTTGTCGGCGAAGTAGCAGGTGCCCTGCCCCTTCACCTCCATGACGGTCATCCGTTCGCCGGTGAGTCTGCGGGCGACCATGCCCCGCAGGCCGTCCCCGCCGCCGGTCAGCTTCTTGAAGGTCATCTGGCCGGTGTAGGCGACCATCGAGCCGTGCCGGGCCTTGACGGCGTCCCCGCCCAACTCGACGGCGAGGACCCGTGATCCCTGGAGTCTGAACTGTGCCACGGCCGCAATCTATCCGGCGCGGTGGTGGTGGGGGAGAGGGCGTGGACGAACTGCTACCGGTTCGGGACAAACCTCAGTGGCGCGCGTGCGCCCCGTGGCCGGGCTGCGGGACCGTTCCGGCCGCCTCCTCGACCTCCAGCAGCGAGGCCGAGTGGCGCTCCGCCTCGAAGGCCGCGGCGCCCCCGCGCAGGCCGAACAGCCGCTTGGAGAGCATGATCCAGAGCACCGCGGCGATGTTCAGGGCGAGCGTGCAGATCTTCACCGCGCTGACGTGCTCGTGCAGCTCGTAGCCCTCCAGCGGGAGGAAGGCGGCGGTGGCGACCACGGTCAGGTACTCGGCCCAGCGCCGGCCCAGCCAGAGGCCGACCGCCTCGACGATCTCGATCAGCGCGTAGGCGATCATCGCGCCCGCGACGATCAGCAGGGTCTTCTTCTCGTAGCCGAAGGTCTTGCGGATCGTCTCGACGATCGGGGCGTGGTCGAGGTCCCAGTGGAAGTGGTCGGCGACCGGCTTGAAGACGGTGAGGTCCTCGTCGAAGATCCGCTGGACCGCCTCCTGGCTGTTGGAGAACTTCCAGACGCCCCAGGCCATCAGGATGATGATCACGCCGCGCAGTACCCGCTCGATGGCCAGGAAGCGCAGGATGAAGAGGTCCCGCAGCGCCTTGCCGCGCGGCACCAGCGGCGCGTTCGCGGCCGGGCCGGAGCCGTGCGGGGCGCCGAGTGCGAAGTCGCCGCAGCGCAGGCAGCGCCAGGCGTCGCCGAGGGCGGTGGCTGCGTGCAGCCGACCGGCCAGCTCGGGCTCGGTCGGCCGGTAGGTGATGTGGCCGCGCTTCGCGCAGGTCCTGCGGTCCCAGTCGCGCTTGAACATGTGGTGGCTACCCCCGTGTGCGATGCCGTCGGCGCCCGGTTCGGTGGGCGCGCGGGCAGCAGGATAGGGGGTGCCGACGACGCTTCGCCGCATCCGGCCGGGTTCTGGCGCGCGGCTGTGACATCCGGCACGGTGGCCACCCCCGGCCCGGGGCTCGGACATGTGCTCGGTGATAATGACCGGAAGGCTTGTGAGTCGCTTCACAAGCGTGCCCGCGCCGCCGACCCCCGTACAGAGGTATCCAACGTGAACAGCAGTGCCGTCCACCGCCTGCGCCTGATCTCCGCCCCCGAGGGGATCTCCTTCATCCTGCTGCTGATCTGCTCGGTGCTGAAGCGGACCACGTCCTTCGACGCCGTGCCGGTGATGGGCATGGTCCACGGGATCCTGTTCATCCTGTACGTGGTCTTCTGGATCCAGGCCTGGCAGACGCAGAAGTGGGACGCCAAGCGCGGCGTCCTGCTGTTCGTGCTCTCGGTGCTGCCGTTCGGCGGCTTCGTGGCCGAGCGGATGCTCGGCCGCGAGGAGCGCGGGGAGCTGCGGCCCGCCGCCGCCTCCGCCTGATCCCGCCGCCTCTCCTGCCTCCGCCCGGCTCCGTGCGGACGGTCGACAGGCTGCCACGGCCTCCTCTCCCAAAGGGCCGCGGCAGCCTGTCGCCGCTTCTCACCGGGGGTGGCTAGTTGACGTTCACCCCGCTCCAGGCCGCGCCCACCGCCTTGTACTCGGCGCCGGTCGCGCCGTAGAGGTCGGCCGCGGCCTTGAGGGTCGCGGTGCGGGCGGCCTTGTAGTTGGTGGTGGAGGTCATGTAGACGGTCAGCGCGCGGTACCAGATCGCGGCCGCCTTGTTCCGGCCGATGCCGGTCAGCTTCGAGCCGTTGGAGGTCGGGCTGTTGTAGCTGACCCCGTTGATGCTCTTGGCGCCGCTGCCCTCGGACAGCAGGTAGAAGAAGTGGTTGGCGACGCCCGAGGAGTAGTGGACGTCCTTGTTGCCGACCGTGGAGGACCAGTAGTCGGCCGAGGCGCCGTCCTTGGAGGGCTTGTCCATGTAGCGCAGCGGCGTGCCGTTGCCGTTGATGTTGAGCTTCTCGCCGATCAGGTAGTCCGGCGGGTCGGCGGGCAGGTTGGCGTACCACTCGACCATGGTGCCGAAGATGTCCGAGGTCGCCTCGTTGAGGCCGCCGGACTCGCCCGAGTAGATCAGGCCGGCGGTGGCGGAGGTGACGCCGTGGCTCATCTCGTGGCCGGAGACGTCGATGGCGGTGAGCGGGTGGGTGTTGCCCGAGCCGTCGCCGTACGTCATGCAGAAGCAGGAGTCGTCCCAGAACGCGTTCACGTAGTTGGTGCTGTAGTGGACGCGGCTGGCGGCGCCGACGCCGTTGTTCTTGATGCCGTTGCGGCCGAAGGTGGACTTGTAGAAGTCCCAGGTCGCGGCGGCGCCGAACTGGGCGTCCACCGCGGCGGACTCGCGGTTGGACGGCGAGCCGTTGCCCCAGGAGTTGCTGGTCTTGCTGAACAGCGTGCCGCTGCCCGAGGTGCCGCCCTTGAGGTCCGTGGTGGACTGGTTGCCCCGGGAGGCGTCCTTGAGCGAGTAGGTCGAGCCGCTCTGGGTGGTGGTCAGGGTGACGGTGCCGACGTTGACGCCCTTGCCGGTGCCGGTCGCGGTCATCACCTGCTCCTGGCTGGAGAGCACCGCGCCGGTCGCGGCGTCGGTGACCACCTCCTGGCGGCTCGGGGTGCCGTCGGCGCGCAGGCCCTCGACGGTGGTGCGGTACGCCAGCCGCGGGCTGCCGTCGGCCGCCCAGACCACCAGTGCGGCCGTCCCGGCGCCGTCCACCCGGCTGAGCGCGGCCTCGTCCTCGTCGGCGGCCGGGCCGAGGGTGGCCCGCACCGCCGCGGTGGCCTGCTCGGCGGCCTGGCCGGCGGTGAGGTCCGGGGTGGTGGCGGTCAGGGTCAGCCGGCCGTCGAAGGCCCGGTCCACCGAGGCCACCGAGCCGTTCGGGCGCTGGTGGACGACCAGGTCGCCGCCGACGACCGGCAGGCCGGCGTAGGTGCGCTCGTAGCGCAGGTGCCGGGTGCCGTCGGCGTCCACCAGGGCGTCCTTGACGACGAGCCGTTCCTGGCTGCCGAGGGCCAGTTGCTGCGCGAGCGGGGCGCTCTGTGCGGCGGCCAGCGCGAGCGGGGCGGCCGACGGCGGGCCGGGTACGGCCGCCTGGGCGGCGGGCAGGGCGGCGATCTGGACGACGCCGGCCAGCAGTGCGGTGGCGGAGAGTACGGCGGGGAGGGCCAACTTTCGCTTCATGGAGGCCTGTTCCTTCCACGAGACCCGCGGGTGCCTGCGGGTGCGCCGCGTACCGGGGCGCCGGGGGTGGCGCCGTTGGGGCGGTAGGGCGCGGACGTGCGGCTCCCGTGCGGCTTCTGACGCCCTGCCGGTTGGGTGGGGGTGGCGGGGTGTCGGGCGGGAGCTTGGTCATAAGCATGACAATCGAGCTCGGGGAGGGACAGGGCGCCCGCACGGATTGGCCAGGAGTCGCCAGGGCCGGTGCGGATGGTTCGGATGCCGCCAGCTGTCCGCTATCGGCCGGTTCGCGCCGGCTGGCGGGACTCCGCCAACCGGCGCCGCTTGACAGCGGGCGGGCCGGGGCGGACGGGCGGCGGTGGGCGCGGACGGACGCCCGGGGCCTGCCCTCCAACGGGGCCCCGGGCGTCCTGCTCACCTTCCGCCGTGGGTCAGTTGACGTTCACGGCGGTCCAGGTCGCGGCGACCGCGCTGTACTCGGCGCTGCCGGCGCCGTACAGGTCGGCCGCGGCCTTCAGGGTGCCGGTGCGGGCCGCCGCGTAGTTGGTGGTGGAGGTGAAGTAGGTGGTCAGCGCGCGGTACCAGATCGCGGCCGCCTTGTCCCGGCCGATGCCGGCGAGGGTGGAGTTGTCGTACGTCGGGCTGTTGTAGCTGACGCCGTTGACGGTCTTGGCGCCGCTGCCCTCGGCGAGCAGGTAGAAGAAGTGGTTGGCCACGCCGGAGGAGTAGTGGACGTCCAGGCCGCCGACCGAGGAGGACCAGTAGTCGGCCGAGCGGCCGTCCTTGGAGGGCTTGTCCATGTAGCGCAGCGGCTTGCCGTCACCGTTGATGTTGATCTGCTCGCCGATGAGGTAGTCCGGCTTGTCGGCGGCCAGGTTGGCGTACCACTCGACCATGGTTCCGAAGATGTCCGAGGTGGCCTCGTTGAGGCCGCCGGACTCGCCCGAGTAGTTGAGGCCGGCGGTGGCGGAGGTGACGCCGTGGGTCATCTCGTGGCCGGCCACGTCCAGCGCGGTGAGCGGGTGGGTGTTGCTGGCCCCGTCGCCGTACGTCATGCAGAAGCAGCTGTCGCTCCAGAACGCATTGACGTAGTTGGAGCCGTAGTGGACCCGGCTGACGGCGCCGACGCCGTCGTTCTTGATGCCGTTGCGGCCGAAGGTGTTCTTGTAGAAGTCCCAGGTCGCGGCGGCGCCGTACTGGGCGTCCACGGCGGCCGACTCCGGGTTGGAGACCAGGCCGTTGCCGAAGCTGTTGGTGCTGTTGGCGACCAGCGTGCCGCTGCCGGAGGTCTTGTTCTTCAGGGTGAAGGTGGCCTGGCCGCCGCGGGTGGCGTCCTTCAGCTGGAAGGAGCTGCCGCTCTGGGTGGTGGTCAGCGGGACGCTGCCGACGAAGACGCCCTTGCCGCTGCCGGAGGCGGTCTGCACCTGCTCGTGGGTGGAGAGCACCTGGCCGGTGGCCGCGTCGGTGACCAGCAGCTGGCTGCTCGGGGTGCCGTCGGCGCGCAGGCCCTCGACGGTGGTGCGGTACGCCAGCCGCGGGCTGCCGTCGGCGGCCCAGACGACCAGCTCGGCCTTGCCGGCCTGGTGCACCTCGGTCAGCGGCGCCTCGTCCTCGTCGACGGTGATGCCGACGGTGGACTGCACGGCACCGGTGGCCTGGGCGGCGGCCTTGTCCGCGGGGATCTGCGGGGTGAGGCTGGGCAGCGCGAGCGTGGCGCCGACGGCCTTGTCGACGGCGGTGGTGGTGCCGTCCGCCTTCTGGTGCACGACCAGGTCGCCGCCGAGGACGGGGAGTCCGGCGAGGGTGCGCTCGTAGCGGAGGTGGCGGGTGCCGTCGGCGTCCACCACGACGTCCTTGGCCACCAGTTGCTCCTGGCCGCCGAGGGCCAGGGCGTGGGCGACCTTGCCGGCCTGGCCGTTCGCCTGGACCAGCAGGTCGGCGAGCTGCTGGGTGCTCCGGGCCTGCGGGGCGGGGCCGGCCTGGGCCGCGCCGGCCTGGGCCGCGCCGGCCTGGACGACACCGGTGAGCAGTGCGGTGGCGGAGAGTACGGCGACTGCGGCGAGCTTTCGCTTCACGGACGAGTCCTTCCGGGAAACCGCGTGTGGGCGCGGTCGCGCCGCGTCCCGGGGGCCGGGTTCGGCACCTTCGGGGCGGGACGGGCGCTGACGTGCGAGGACCCCGAACGGTCAGGCGGCTGCCACCGGTTGGGTGGGGGTGGTGGCGGTCGAACGGGGTTGGCGGAAAGCATGACAATCGAGCAAATCAAATGACAGGTCTTCCTCATGAATTGGCCAAGTCCCGCCAAGGAGAAGGATTGTGAACGGACGGACAAACCAGGATCTTCCACCCGGACTTTCAGCGGGTTTCAACTCGAACCGAGGCCTGGTACCGGGGCGTTCGGGCGTTCGACGGCCAACCCCGTTGCGCCGGACGCCCGTTGCCGTCCATTCACACCGGCGCAATGTCCAGGTATGGACCTGGCCGTCCGATTGGCGGGTTCCCGCCACGTGTCGCGCTTGTCCGCCATCAGGACGGCTGGTAGCAGAGGTCCCGTCCGCCGGTACGGTAAGGAGGTGGCCAAGCCCCTCGCACTCGACTTCGATCCGATCGCCCGCGCCGACGAACTGTGGGCCCGCCGTTGGGGCGCCGTGCCCTCGATGGCGGCGATCACCTCGATCATGCGCGCCCATCAGATCCTGCTCTCCCGGGTCGACGCGGTGCTCAAGCCGTACGGCCTGACCTTCGCCCGGTACGAGGCGCTGGTGCTGCTGACCTTCAGCCGGACCGGGGAGCTCTCGCTGTCCAAGATCGGCGAGCGCCTGATGGTCCACCCGACCAGCGTCACCAACACCGTCGACCGGCTGGAGCGGGCCGGGCTGGTCGCCCGCCGCCCCAACCCGCTGGACGGCCGCGGTGTGCTCGCCGCGATCACCGAGCGGGGCCGCGAGGTCGTCGAGGAGGCCACCCGGGAGCTGATGGCCATGGAGTTCGGGCTGGAGGAGTACGGCCCCGACCAGTGCCGCCAGGTGTTCGACCTGCTCAAGCCGCTGCGCGTGGCGGCCGGGGACTTCACCGAGCCGGGCGAGGGGGCTGCTCGGGAGCGGCCGTGAGGACGGCTACCCTCATGGGAGCGGTGCGCGGATCCGGGCGTACCGGCGGATCCGGGCGTACCGGCCGAAACTGCCGAGCGAGGCGAGGAAGAGAATGAAGGCGACCCCCCTGCTGGGCTGGTACCGCGGCCTGGCCATTGCGACCGGCTGCGCGCTGCTGGTGTTTTGCGGCTTCATGGTCGCGAAGTACGGCTTCGACACCGCCGCGGACCTGACCACCTACGTCGCGATGCTGCACGGCTACCTGTACATCGGGTACTTCGTGGTGACCTTCATGCTCGGGCAGAAGCTGAAGTGGCCGCTCGGCCGGCTGGTGCTGACCCTGGCGGCGGGCTGCATCCCCTTCCTTTCCTTCGTCTTCGAGCGCAAGGTGGCCCGCGAGGCCGCCGAGCAGCTCCCGGCGGGCGGCGCCCGCCAGCCGGCCGGCGTCTGAGTCGCACGCGCACCGCGAGGGCGCCCCTTCCCCGCCGGGGGGAGGGGCGCCCTGGGCGTTTCCCGGCTCTCCCCGGCTCTCCCCGGCCGTCCCCGGCCGTCCCCCGTTCTCCGGGCGGGCCTCCATCGACAACTACTAGGACGTCCGAGTAAATTGGTAGGACGTCCTAATAGCTGTGCCGCCCGGTGCCGTGGCGGCCGTACGGAGCGGAGAGTTCGGCCCATGGACGCCGAGGAGATCGAGCGCGGTCGTCAGCGCTGGCAGCAGCGGTACGACAAGGCCCGCAAGCGCGACGCGGACTTCACCACCCTCTCCGGTGACGAGGTGGAGCCGGTCTACGGCCCGGCCCCCGGGCAGCCCGTCGAGGGCTTCGAGCGGATCGGCTGGCCGGGCGAGTACCCGTTCACCCGCGGCCTGCACCCCACCGGCTACCGCGGCCGCACCTGGACCATCCGCCAGTTCGCCGGCTTCGGCAACGCGCAGCAGACCAACGAGCGCTACCGGATGATCCTGGACGCGGGCGGCGGCGGCCTCTCGGTCGCCTTCGACATGCCGACCCTGATGGGCTACGACTCGGACGACCCCAAGTCGCTCGGCGAGGTCGGCCACTGCGGCGTCGCCATCGACTCGGCCGCCGACATGGAGGTGCTGTTCGCCGGCATCCCGCTCGGCGAGGTCACCACCTCGATGACGATCAGCGGCCCGGCCGTACCGATCTTCTGCATGTACCTGGTCGCCGCCGAGCGCCAGGGCGTGGACCCGGCGGTGCTCAACGGCACCCTGCAGACCGACATCTTCAAGGAGTACATCGCCCAGAAGGAGTGGCTCTTCGCCCCCGAGCCGCACCTGCGCCTGATCGGCGACCTGATGGAGCACTGTGCCCAGGGCATCCCGGCGTACAAGCCGCTGTCCGTCTCCGGCTACCACATCCGCGAGGCCGGGGCGACGGCCGCGCAGGAGCTGGCGTACACCCTCGCCGACGGCTTCGCCTACGTCGAGCTGGGCCTGTCCCGCGGCCTCGACGTGGACGTCTTCGCGCCCGGCCTGTCCTTCTTCTTCGACGCGCACCTGGACTTCTTCGAGGAGATCGCCAAGTTCCGCGCCGCGCGCCGGATCTGGGCCCGCTGGATGCGCGACCGCTTCGGTGCCAAGACCGACAAGGCGCAGTGGCTGCGCTTCCACACCCAGACCGCGGGCGTCTCGCTCACCGCCCAGCAGCCGTACAACAACGTGGTGCGCACCGCCGTCGAGGCGCTCTCCGCGGTGCTCGGCGGCACCAACTCGCTGCACACCAACGCGCTGGACGAGACCCTGGCGCTGCCCTCCGAGCAGGCCGCGGAGATCGCGCTGCGCACCCAGCAGGTGCTGATGGAGGAGACCGGCATCACCAATGTGGCCGACCCGCTGGGCGGTTCCTGGTACGTCGAGGCGCTCACCGACCGGATCGAGCAGCAGGCCGAGGCGATCTTCCGGCAGATCTTGAACAAGGGCCGCGAGGACCACGGGATCGGCCCGATCACCTCCGGCATCCTGCGCGGGATCGAGGAGGGCTGGTTCACCGGCGAGATCGCCGAGGCGGCCTTCCAGTACCAGCAGTCGGTGGAGAAGGGCGACAAGCGCGTGGTCGGCGTCAACTGCCACCCCCGCAGCGTCACCCCCGACCTGGAGATCCTGCGGGTCAGCCACGAGGTCGAGCGCGAGCAGGTGCGGGTGCTGGGCGAGCGCAAGGCGGCCCGGGACGACGCGGCGGTGCGGGCCGGGCTGGACGCCATGCTGGCGGCGGCGCGCTCGGGCGAGTCGATGATCCCGCCGATGCTGGACGCGGTGCGCGCCGAGGCGACCCTGGGCGAGATCTGCAACGTGCTGCGGGAGGAGTGGGGGACGTACCGGGAGAACGCGACGTTCTGACCGGCTGACGAACGAGGCCGCCCCGTACGGAACTCCCGTACGGGGCGGCCTCGTGGTGCGCTCGTTCGGGGTCTCGCCGTGCGCTCGTTGCGCCTTCGCCGTGCGCTCGTTGCCCTTTCGCCGTGCGCTCAGCCCGTGGTGAGCGGGCCGAGCAGCAGGTCGGTGAAGCGGCGGGTCCACTCGGGGGTGATCGGCTCGCCGCTGACCAGGACCCGGTGCTCGACGGTGCCGGCGATGGTGTCGAAGATGATGTCGACCTCCTCGTGGGCCGACTCGACGCAGGCGTCCGCCCCGAGTTCGCCGCGTGCCTGGGCGGCGGCCCGGCCCTGCCGGACCAGCCGCTTCTGCGGGTCCACGATCGCCTCCCGGATCCGGCGGCGCAGTTGGGGGTCACGGGTGCCCTCGGCGAACAGCGCGAGCAGGGCGGTCTGGGTCTCGGGGCGGGCCAGCAGGCCGGCGAACTGGCCCACCACGGCCTCGATGTCGGCCCGCAGGCTGCCGAGGTCGGGCATCACGAGTTCGTCGAAGAGGCTGGCGACGGCGTCGACCACCAGTTCGTTCTTGGAGGGCCAGCGGCGGTAGAGCGTGGTCTTGGCGACCCCGGCGCGGCTGGCGACGTGGCCCATGGTCAGTCCGCCCCAGCCGAGTTCGGCGAGGGCCTCGCGGGTGGCGTCGAGGATCGCGAGGTCGGCGGCGGCGCTGCGCGGGCGGCCCTTGGCCCGGACGGTGCCGTCCCGGACGGCGTCGTCCGGGCTCACGGAGGGCTGGGCGGCCGGCACCGGATCTCCTTGCGCTTTACTGGTAAGTAACTTGGGTGGGGCTGGTAACGGTAGCGACGTTCGCCGATTCGGGCAGCCGGGCGGACCGGGAAAGTGGGGCAGGTCACGTCCCCGAAGCGCCGGTGGGGCTTGCGGCCGGGGCACCGGCTGCAGTTACGCTACGACCTGTAGCGAAAGCAGTGACAACCAGGCGCCGCACCCGTGGGACGGGGCGGCGCGGGTGCGGGTGGGGATCCGCGCCGAACGGTTCAGGCTACCGGGGGAAGGGCGCGCCGGCCGGGAACCCGCACCGCGCAGCCCGCGCGGGGCGACTTTCCGGAGGATGGTGCCCGCGAGCAGCGCGGACGGGGGAGGATGGTGTCATGCAGCCACGGAATTCGCGTCCCAACAACACCGCCCTGCGCGGTGCGGTCGACCTCGCCGCAGTGAAGGCGGCTGGAGAGGCCGCCCAGAAGGCCGAGCAGGCCCGGGCCGAGCGGGCCCGCCAGGCGGCCGCCGCCGAAGCGGACGGAGTCGCCCCCCAGCCCGCCTACGAACTCGTCATCGACGTCACCGAGGACACCTTCGAGACCGAGGTCGTCCAGCGTTCCAACGAGGTGCCGGTCGTCATCGACTTCTGGGCCGAGTGGTGCGGGCCCTGCAAGCAGCTCAGCCCGATCCTGGAGGGCCTGGCCGAGGAGTACGCCGGCCGCTTCGTGCTCGCCAAGATCGACGTGGACTCCAATCAGCTGATCGCCCAGCAGTTCGGCATCCAGGGCATCCCGGCCGTGATGGCCGTGGTGGCCGGCCAGCTGGTGCCGCTGTTCCAGGGCGCGGAGAGCGCCGCCAACGTCCGCAAGGTGCTGGACCAGCTGATCCTGGTCGCCGAGCAGCGCTTCGGCATCTCCGGTGGCGCGGGTGCCCCGGGCGAGGCCGACGCCGCCCCGCAGCGGCCGGAGGACCCGGCGCTGTCCGCCGCGCACGACGCGCTGGACGCCGGCGACCTGGGTGGCGCCATCCAGGCCTACCGGAACGTGCTGGCCGACCAGCCGGGCAACACCGAGGCCAAGCTGGGCCTGGCCCAGGCCCAGCTGCTCAAGCGGATCGAGGGGCTGGACCTCCAGGCGGTCCGCGCGGCCGCCGCCGCCGACCCGAAGGACGTCGCGATCCAGCTGCAGGCCGCCGACCTGGACCTGGTGGGCGGTCACGTCGAGGACGCCTTCGGGCGACTGGTGGACACCGTCGGCCGGACCTTCGGCGAGGACCGGGACACCGCCCGGCTGCGCCTGCTGGAGCTGTTCGAGGTGATCGGCCCGGACGACCCGCGGGTCGTCGCGGCCCGTACGGCGCTGGCCCGCGTGCTGTTCTGATCCGGGTTCGCGTCGGCTCCGGCCAGGGCCTGGCACCGAGTGCCTGGCACGTCGGATGACCTGCGGTGTCGCCCGGTGATTTGGCGACAATCCGGTCAACCGGACAGAGGTTTACCAAATCTTGATTTCACCCGTGGGTGGTCACTTTCCGTGACCACCCACGGGTGTTTCATTGGTGTTTCCGGCGGATTTCCTCGTCACGCTTCCTTCAACACGTCACGCACGGTGCAACTCGGGTCAATTTCATGATCAACGCCACCTGCTGTTGCATTACCCGTCAGTAAGGCACCCCTTGTGCTTCGCCCGGGATTCAAGCACGATCGGCCACGCCCGGTCCCAGACTCCACACCCTCCGACAGCCGGTCGGCCAAGCGGAGCGCGGGATCCCCACCGGGTGATCCGTCGGCCCCAGGCCGGCGGTAGGGAGGGCAGGGGGGTATCCGCGGTCCCACGGCGGTTCCTGTCCTCGACCGGCCGCGCGGCCCTGCGCGGTCGCTGGTTGTCGCTCGGGGGTGATCGCCGATGTCGTCGGTCCGACCCGTCGTCCCGCAAGGACGGCCGGTTCCTGGACGGGAGTGCCGCAGCACGCAGGCCGCTCCCGCCTCCGCCGACGCCCGAGGCGCTCTCCGCTACCGAGGACGTAGCTCTCTCCCATCCCAGGCCCCCACCGGCGCGGGACGCGCCGCCGGGGAGCCGGAGATGTACGTCCTAGAAGGAGGACTCGCATGTCCAAGACCTACGGCAAGACCCGCTGGAAGCGCTTCGCCCTGGTGATGGTGCCGAGCGTCGCGGCCACCGCGATGGTCGGCGTCTCGATCGCCAACAGCGCGCTCGCCGCCTCGTTCAGCATTTCCGGCCAGCAGTTCAAGGTCAGTACCGACCAGCTGCACGGCACCAACTTCGCCCAGTTCGGCTCGGTCGACATCGAGGCCAGCGGCAAGCCGCACCCGGTCGCGGTCTCGGCCTTCGACCACGCCGACATCACCAACCTGTGCCAGTCGGTGGTGACCGACCTGTCCGCGTTCGGCCTGGGCAAGATCACCCTCCAGCTGCACGCCGGCACCGAGGCGGGCAAGCCGGTTCAGGCCGACAACCTGCTGATCGACCTGGAGCAGCTGAAGGCGGACGCGACCTTCAGCCAGATGAACATCGGCCAGGACGCCTCCACCCTCTCGGGTACGGCCACCCAGGGCTGGGCCCCGCACGCGGGTGTCACCAAGGCGGGCGGCGGCGCCGGCCTGCCGTCCGGCGCGACCGGCTTCGCCCAGTCCGCCAAGACCGCAGACCTGAGCGGCGTTCAGCAGACCGCGCGGGCCACCTCGGCCGGCACCTTCAAGCTGAACGGCCTGAACCTCGCGCTGAAGAGCGGCGACGGCCCGGGCAACGAGTGCTTCTGAGCCCCGTCTGACGGCACGCCGACCGGCGTGCCCGGGTGAGGCCACTTCGGGCCGGGGGCGGCGGGCACACCGCCGCCTTCCGGCTCGGGAGCCTGTCGCTCGGGTCCTTGCCGGGGCCGAGCGACAGGCCCCATCCCCCCTTGTTCTTCCCTCGTAGCGACGTCGAGGAGCTGCACCATGTCCAGCGCAACGGTCGAAACGCGGCCCCGTCAGCAGAACCCCGTCGGGTGGCTCTGGCGGCACTTCCGTGAATTCCGCCGCACCAGGCCCTTCTGGGGCGGCCTGCTGGCCATGATCGCCGGCGTCCCGATCCTCTACTTCCCGTACGCGCACCTCACGTTCGGCGGGCTGACCATCGCGATGTCCACCACGGCGGGCGCCGGGTCGCTGATCATCGGGGTGCTGATGATCATCCTCGGGCTGACCGCCTGGTTCCAGCCCGCCGTACGGGTCTTCGCCGGCATCGCGACCATCCTGCTGACGCTGGTCTCGATCCCGGTCTCCAACCTCGCGGGCTTCGGCCTCTCGCTGCTGCCGGGCCTGATCGGCGGCGGGCTGATGGTCTCCTGGGCGCCGCTGCCCGCGCCGTCCACCGCCCCGGCCAGGGGACGGCGCGCCCGTCGCGGCAAGCAGGCGGACAACGCGGTGGCCGAGAGTGTCGCCACCCAGCCGACCGCCGCCAAGCCGACCGCCGCCGAGCCGACGGCTGCTGAAGCCACCGAGGCCCCCACCGCCAAGCCGACCGCCGCCGAGCCGACGGCTGCTGAAGCCACCGAGGCCCCCACCGCCAAGCTGCCCGCCCAGGCCGCGCCGAAGGAACCCGCCGCCGAGCGGGCCGCCGAGGCCGCCGTCCCGCAGCAGCCCGCAGCCGGGTCGCAGGAGGAGGCGCGGTGAGCGGGCCGGCCGAGCAAGCAGAGGGCACGGCCGTCCCCGCGCAGCGCTCCGGCCGGCACGCCGCGCCGCGGACGCCGGTCCGGGTCCGGCTGAGAGGCCGCGCCCTGGCGATGGCCGCGGTGCCGACCGCGCTGCTGATGGCCGCCGCCTACACGCCCAACCCGGCGGTCGCCGAGTCCGCGGCGGGCAAGCCCTGCGGCAACGCGCCGGTGGCCGTCCCGGACGTGACGCCGATCGAGACGCCCGTCCCCAAGAGCGAGCTGCCCGAGCCGCCGCCCGCGTCGTCCGGCACGCCGTCGACCGGCCCGAGCTCGGTGCCGACCACCGCGCCGACCCAGGTGCCGACGACAGCCCCGACCCAGGCGCCGACCACCGCTCCGGCGAAGCCGTCGGCCACCACGACCGCGCCGCCCGCCGCCCGTACCGCCACCACCGGTGGCTCGGGCGCGGTGAGCGCGGTCTACCGGGGCACCGGTGACGGGACGGCCACCGCGAGCCAGGCCGGGCTGATCGACGACCTCGTCGGCGGCATCAACCACCTGCTGAACCCGGGGAGTTCGGCCACCCCGGCGCCGAGCGCGACACCCAGTGCCGCCCCCCAGGGGCCAGCCGCCCCGGCTCCGCGGGTCGGTGCCCCGGCGCAGCCCGCCCAGCCGCAAGCCCCGGCCGCCGGCACCCAGCAGGCCGCGCCGCCCGCCGCCCAGCCCTCCGCCGCCCAGTCGTCCGCCGCCCAGCCCTCGGGCGGGCAGCCCTCGCCGGCCGCCACCGCCACCGGCGGCAAGCCGGGCGCCAAGGCGGCGCCGTCCGCGACCCCGTCGACGGGCGGGTCGGCCACCGCCACCCCGTCCGCCTCGCCCACCGCGAACCCCAACTGCGACGTGGACGCCCGCAATCTGACCGCCGGCACGGCCTCGTCCGAGCACGTCGTCCCGGAGCAGAACTGGACGCTGCAGACCAGCCGGCTCGGTCTGCACGGCGCGGTCTTCCACGGCGTCTACGACGTGAAGACCCCGACCGGTACCAAGCGGGTGCTGAAGTTCGTGGTCGACAGCGTGGACATCGAGAACCTCGACATGTCGACCCTGGAGGGCAATGGCGTCACCTTCCACGTGCAGGGCGCCCCGGGCTCGACCTCGACCATGCGCAACGGTTCGGTCACCATGTACGTGGAGCGGCTGTCCGGCCACCTCTCCAAGCTGCTCGGCCTGCCGATCCCGATCGACCTGGGCGAGATCACCCTCACCCCGGACACCCTGCCGCGCTGGCTGTACGACCTGATCGGCGCCATCCCGATCCCGCTGGACCTGGAGCTGACCGGCGTCACCGCCAAGCAGGCCGGCCAGTTCGGCGGCACCCTGCACATCCCGGGGATGCACATGTTCAACGACAACGCGCCCTACAGCGACAAGTAGGCGACGAGTAGCAGGTGCCACGACGCCCGTGGGGCGGCTCCTCCTCGACGGAGGGCCGCCCCACGGGCGTCGTGCCGGAGGCCGGTTACTCGCCGTGCGAGCCCAGGCGGTGCACCTGCACCAGGTTGGTGGTGCCGGGGATGCCCACCGGGACGCCGGCGGTGACGACCACGGTGTCGCCCTCGGCCAGCTGGCCCATCTTCAGCAGCTCGCGGTCGACCTGCGCGACCATCGCGTCGGTGGTGGCCACCTGCTCGGTGACGTACGACTCGACGCCCCAGCTCAGCGTGAGCTGGTTGCGGGTGGCCGCGTCCGGGGTGAACGCGATCACCGGGATCGGCGAGCGGTAGCGGGACAGCCGGCGAGCGGTGTCACCGGACTTGGTGAACGCGATCAGCGCCTTGCCGTTGAGGAAGTCGCCCAGCTCGCACGCGGCGCGGGCGACGGAGCCGCCCTGGGTGCGCGGCTTGCGGCCCGGGTTGAGCGGCTGGAGGCCCTGGGAGACCAGCTCCTCCTCGGCCTTCTCGCAGATCCGGCTCATGGTGCGGACGGTCTCGACCGGGTACTTGCCGACGCTGGACTCGGCGGAGAGCATCACCGCGTCGGTGCCGTCCAGGATGGCGTTGGCGACGTCGGAGACCTCGGCGCGGGTCGGCCGCGAGGCGTGGATCATCGACTCCATCATCTGGGTGGCGACGATGACCGGCTTGGCGTTGCGGCGGGCCAGGGTGATCAGCTGCTTCTGGACCAGCGGCACCCGCTCCAGCGGGTACTCGACGGCCAGGTCGCCGCGGGCGACCATGATGGCGTCGAAGGCGAGGACGATCTCCTCCATGGCCTCGACGGCCTGCGGCTTCTCGATCTTGGCGATGACCGGCACCCGGATGCCGACCTCGTCCATGACCTCGTGGACGTCCTTGATGTCGTCCGCGTTGCGGACGAAGGACAGGGCGACCATGTCGACGCCCAGGCGCAGCGCGAAGCGCAGGTCGTCCTTGTCCTTCTCGGACAGGGCGGGCACGTTCACGGCCGCGCCGGGCAGGTTGATGCCCTTGTTGTTCGAGAGCACGCCGCCCTCGACCACCACGGTCTTCACCCGCGGGCCGTCGACGCTGACGACCTCCAGGGCGATGACGCCGTCGTTGATCAGGATCGGGTCGCCGGGCTTCACGTCGCCGGGCAGGCCCTTGTAGGTGGTGCCGCAGATGTGCTGGTCACCGGGGACGTCTTCGGTGGTGATGGTGAACTCGTCGCCGTTGTCGACGGTCACCGGGCCGTTGGCGAAGGTCGCCAGACGGATCTTGGGACCCTGGAGGTCGGCCAGGACGCCGATGGCCTTGCCGGTGTCCTCCGAGACCTGGCGGACCTTGCGGTACCGCTCCTCGTGGTCCGCGTGGTTGCCGTGGCTCATGTTCAGTCGGGCGACGTTCATGCCCGCCTCGACGATGGCCTTCAGCTGTTCGTAGGAGTCCGTGGCCGGACCCAGGGTGCAGACAATTTTCGCTCGGCGCATATGGATCAGTCTATCCGTTCGTGTTATAGGTGCATTCGGCACGGACCGGGAGGAATCGCCGACGAAGGATCCCGAGGGGCGAGACATTTCCGTGTCAGTCCTCGGACAGCTCGCCCTCCCGGTGCACCAGGGCGAAGGTCTGCCGGGCGATCTCCAGCTCCTCGTCGGTGGGCACCACCGCGACCGCCACCCGGGAGAACGCGGGCGAGATGATCCGGGCCCCGCCCGAGCGCACCGAGTTCAGCTCCGGGTCCACGGCGATGCCCAGCTCCTCCAGTCCCGCGGTGGCCGCCGCGCGCACCGGCGCCGCGTTCTCGCCGACGCCCGCGGTGAAAGCGATCGCGTCCACCCGGCCGAGCACCGCGTAGTAGCCACCGATGTACTTGCGCAGCCGGTGGACGTACGCGTCGAAGGCGAGCTTCGCGTCCGCGTCCCCCTCGTCGGCGCGGCGCATGATCTCACGCATGTCGTTCTCGCCGCACAGGCCGCGCAGGCCGCTGCGGCGGTTGAGCAGGTCGTCGATCTCGTCCACGGACAGGCCGCCGACCCGGTGCAGGTGGAACACCACGCCGGCGTCGATGTCACCCGAACGGGTGCCCATGACCAGGCCCTCCAGCGGGGTCAGGCCCATCGAGGTGTCCACGCAGCGGCCGCCGCTGACCGCCGAGGCGGAGGCGCCGTTGCCCAGGTGCAGCACGATCACGTTGACCTCGGCCGGGTCCTTGCCGAGCAGCCGGGCGGTGGCCCGCGAGACGTACTGGTGCGAGGTGCCGTGGAAGCCGTAGCGGCGCACCCGGTGCTCGTCCGCGACGGCCTTGTCGATCGCGTAGCGGGCCGAGTACTCGGGCATCGAGGCGTGGAAGGCGGTGTCGAACACGGCCACCTGCGGCAGGTCCGGCCGCAGCGCGCGGGCCACCTCGATGCCGGTGATGTTGGCCGGGTTGTGCAGCGGCGCGACCGGGATCAACCGGCGGATCTCCTTCAGCACCTCGTCGGTGATCACGGTCGGCTCGGTGAACCGCTTGCCGCCGTGCACCACCCGGTGGCCGATCGCGGCCAGCTCGGGGGAGTCCAGCCCGAGGCCGTCCGCGGACAGTTCCTCGGCGACGGCCTTCAGCGCGGCCGAGTGGTCCGGGAAGGCCTGCACCAGCTCGCGCCGCTCACCGGCGCGCGGGGTGTGCACCAGCCGGCCACCGGCCTCGCCGATCCGCTCGACCAGGCCGGAGGCCAGCCGGGCGCCGTCCAGCATGTCGATCAGCTGGTACTTCACCGACGAGGAGCCGGCGTTCAGAACGAGGACGCGGGTCCCTGCGGTCATGCCTGCGGCTCCTTGCCGTTGTCGTTCCTGTCGTCCTGGGCCTGGATGGCGGTGATCGCCACGGTGTTGACGATGTCCTCCACCAGCGCCCCGCGCGAGAGGTCGTTGACGGGCTTGCGCAGCCCCTGCAGCACCGGGCCGACCGCGATCGCCCCGGCCGAGCGCTGGACGGCCTTGTAGGTGTTGTTGCCGGTGTTGAGGTCCGGGAAGATCAGCACGGTCGCCCGTCCGGCCACCGGCGAGCCCGGCAGCTTGGTCGCCGCGACGTGGGCGTCCACCGCCGCGTCGTACTGGATCGGGCCCTCGACCAGGATGTCCGGCCGCAGCGCGCGGACCAGCTCGGTGGCCTTGCGGACCTTGTCGACGTCCGCGCCCGAGCCGGAGGTGCCGGTCGAGTACGAGAGCATCGCGACCCGCGGCTCCACCCCGAACTGGGCGGCGGTGGCGGCGGACTGGATCGCGATGTCGGCCAGCTGCTGGGCGTCCGGGTCGGGGTTGACCGCGCAGTCGCCGTACACCAGCACCTTGTCGGCCAGGCACATGAAGAAGACCGAGGAGACGATCGAGGCGCCCGGCGAGGTCTTGATCACCTCGAAGGCGGGCCGGATGGTCGCCGCGGTGGAGTGCACCGCCCCGGAGACCATGCCGTCGGCGATGCCCTCCTGAACCATCAGGGTGCCGAAGTAGGAGACGTCGGTGACCACGTCCAGGGCCAGTTCGACGGTCATCCCCTTGTGGGCCCGCAGCCGGGCGTACAGCTCGGCGAACTGGCGCCGCAGCGGGCTGGTGGCCGGGTCGACGATCCGCACCTGGGCCCGGTCGGCGCCCGGCCCGTCCTGCGGGAGGACGATGCCCAGGGCGGCGGCCTTGCGGCGCACCGCGTCGACCTCGCCGAGCAGGGTGAGGTCGCAGATGTTGCGGCGCAGCAGGATCTCGGCCGCGCGCAGCACCCGCTCCTCGGTGCCCTCCGGCAGCACCACGTGCCGGCGGCCCGCCCGGGCCCGCTCCAGCAGCTCGTGCTCGAACATCATCGGGGTGACCCGCTCCGACCGGCCGACCTCGATCCGGTTGGTCAACTCGACGGTGTCCACGTGCAGTTCGAACAGACCGAGGGCGATCTCGGCCTTCCGGGGGCTGGCCGCGGTGAGCTTGCCCTCCAGGTGGGTCAGGGTGGCGGCGGTGGGCCAGCTGCCCTCGGGGACGACCGCGACCGGGGTGCCGGGGGCGAGCCGGGCGGCCAGCGCCATCACGTTGGGGCCGGGGTGCTGGCCGAGGGTCAGCAGCACGCCGGCGATCGGCGGGGCACCGGCCGCGTGCGCGGCCAGCGAGCCGATCACCAGGTCGGCGCGGTCCCCGGGGGTGACGACCAGGGCGCCCTCGGTCAGCGCGTCCAGGAAGGTGGGCAGCATGGCGCCGCCGAAGACGAAGCCCCGGACGTCCCGGGCCAGCCCGGCCGCGTCGCCGAGCAGCACCTCGGCGCCGGTCGACTCGACCAGCTGGGCGACGGTCGGGGCGGCCAGCGCCGGCTCCTCCGGGATGACGTAGGCGGGGATCGGCAGCTTCTCGGTGAGCGTGCGCTGGATCCGCTGCTTGGCGGCCGGGGCGGTCCGGTTGGCGATCATCGCCAGGGTCGCGCAGCCGAGGTCGGTGTACGCCCGGTGGGCGTTGCGCACCTCGGCGATCACCGCCTCCGCCTCCTTGCCCTGCCCGCCGACCACGGGCAGTACCGCGGCGCCGAACTCGTTGGCGAGCCGGGCGTTGAAGGCCAGCTCGTCCGGGATGTTGGTGTCCGCGAAGTCGGTGCCGAGCACCAGAACCGCCTGGCAGCGCCGCTCCAGTGCGCGGAACCGGTCCACCAGCGCGGAGACCAGCTCGTCCTGCCCCTGGGCGGCCTGCAGCGCGGCGGCTTCCTCGTAGGTGAGCCCGTACAGCTCCTGGCTCGGCAGCTCGATCCGGTAGCGTCCGCGCAGCAGCTCCACCACGTGGTCCGACCCCGGCTCCCCGGGCGCCGCCGCGTGCACCAGCGGACGGAACACCCCGACCCGGTCCACCTGGCGGGTGAGCAGTTCCATGACCCCGAGCTCGACCGCCTGCCGGCCGTCCCCCCGGTCGATTCCGGTCACGTACACGCTGCGCGCCACGTGGGTGTCTCCGTCCCGTCGTCTCGGAAGGTCGTCATGTCGACCATACCTTCGCACCCCGAACTGGCGTCCGCGAGCAGAGGGCGGCCGGGGAGGCAAGGGACGAAGGTCCTCCCGGGCGTCCGTTCGGGCACCCGGGAGGAGCGGGCTCAGGCCGGGCGGAGCCAGAGGGTGGCGAGCGGGGGGAGGACGAGTTCGGCGGAGCGGGGCTGGCCGTTCCACTCGACGGCTTCGGCCTTGACCGGGTGGGAGTTGCCGGTGCCGCTGCCCCCGTAGGTCTCGGCGTCGGTGTTCAGCAGTTCCTCCCAGAGCTGTTCGCGGCCGTCCAGGGCGGGCAGGCCGACCCGGTGGCCGTGGCGGACGACGGGGGAGAAGTTGCAGACGGCGACCAGCGGGGTGCCGTCGGCGGCGTACCGGACGAAGGAGAGCAGGTTGTCCTCGGCGGCGCCGCCGTCGAGCCAGCGGAAGCCGTCGGGGGTGGTGTCGAGCTCCCAGAGGGCGGGGGTGTCCCGGTAGATCCGGTTGAGGTCGCGGACCAGGCGGCGCACGCCGAGGTGGTCCCGGTGGGCGGGCCACTGCTCGTCGAGCACCCACCACTGCGGGCCCTGCTCGTGGTCCCATTCGGCGCCCTGGGCGAACTCCTGCCCCATGAAGAGCAGTTGCTTGCCGGGGTGGGACCACATGAAGCCCAGGTAGGCGCGGTGGTTGGCGCGCTGCTGCCACCAGTCGCCGGGCATCTTGGAGACCAGGGCCTGCTTGCCGTGGACGACCTCGTCGTGGGAGATCGGCAGGACGTAGTTCTCGGAGTAGGCGTACACCATCGAGAAGGTGATCTCGTTGTGGTGGTACTTGCGGTGCACCGGCTCCTTGGACATGTAGACCAGCGAGTCGTGCATCCAGCCCATGTTCCACTTCAGGCCGAAGCCGAGGCCGCCGGCGTCGGTGGGGCGGGTGACGCCGTCCCAGGCGGTGGACTCCTCGGCGATGGTGATCACGCCGGGGCAGCGCCGGTAGACGGTGGCGTTCATCTCCTGGAGGAAGGCGGCCGCGTCCAGGTTCTCCCGGCCGCCGTGCTGGTTGGGGGTCCAGGCGCCGCCCTCGCGGGAGTAGTCGAGGTAGAGCATCGAGGCGACGGCGTCGACCCGCAGGCCGTCGATGTGGAACTCCTCGCACCAGTAGACGGCGTTGGCGACGAGGAAGTTGCGGACTTCGGTGCGGCCGTAGTCGAACTCCAGCGTCCCCCAGTCGGGGTGTTCGGCGCGCAGCGGATCGGCGGGCTCGTACAGCGGTTCGCCGTCGAAGCGGGCGAGGGCGAAGTCGTCCTTGGGGAAGTGCGCGGGCACCCAGTCGACGATCACGCCGATGCCGTTCTGGTGCAGGGTGTCGACCAGGTGGCGGAAGTCGTCGGGGCTGCCGAGCCGGGCGGTGGGGGCGTAGTAGCCGGAGACCTGGTAGCCCCAGGAGCCGCCGAAGGGGTGTTCCATCACCGGCATGAACTCCACGTGGGTGAAGTTCAACTCCTTGAGGTAGCGGGGGAGTTCCTCGGCGATGGCGCGGTAGTCGGTGAGGTCGGGCCGCCAGGAGGCCAGGTGCAGCTCGTACACCGACATCGGTGCGCGGTGGTGTGCGGTGCGGGCCCGGCGGGCCATCCACTCGTCGTCCTGCCAGCGGTGGGTGGAGGAGGTGACTACGGAGGCGGTGCCGGGCGGGCACTGGGCGGCCCGGGCCAGCGGGTCGGCCTTGTCGAGCACCCAGCCCTGCCGGGTGTGGATCTCGTACTTGTAGGTGGCGCCCTCGGCGAGGCCCGGGACGAACAGCTCCCAGATGCCGGAGGAGCCGAGCGAGCGCATCGGGTGCCCGGTGCCGTTCCAGTGGTTGAAGTCGCCGATGAGCCGGACCCCGACGGCGTTCGGCGCCCAGACCGCGAAGGCGGTGCCGGCGACGCCGTCGACGGTGCGCAGGTGGGAGCCGAGCGCCTGCCACAGCTGCTCGTGCCGGCCTTCGGAGATCAGGTGGAGGTCGAGTTCGCCGAGGGTGGGCCGGGCGCGGTAGCCGTCGTGCTGGCGCAGGGGCTCGCCGTCGGGGTAGCCCACCAGCAGGGTGTAGTCGGGGAGTTCGCCGCCCGCCAGCAGGCCGGTGAACAACCCGCCCTGCTGGTGGGTGAGTTCGGCGGGCCCGTGGGCGGTCTCGACCACCACCCGCTCGGCGAACGGGCGCAGCACCCGGATCGCCGTGCCGCCGTGCACCGGGTGGGCGCCGAGCAGGGCGTGCGGGTCGTGGTGCTGGCCGTTCACCAGCCGGTCCACCTCGGCCGGGGGCAGCGGCGCCTCGGGGAGGCGCAGGGCCCCGACGGGGGTGTCCGCCGGGACGCCGCCCGGCGGAGCGGGCTCGGCGGCCTTCCGGGGCTCGCCCCGTTCGGGGGTCCCGGCCAGGAAGGTGGCCGGAACGGGGCGGGTGGGGCGGCCGGTCGGGTCGGGCGGCGTCACGGCGTGGTCCTCCAGCGGCGGGGTGGGCGAACTCGTGGCGGGCGGGGGTTCGGCGGGGCGGTCAGACGGACAGGGCGAGCCGGTTGATCGCGGCCAGCGGGATCGGCAGCCAGCTGGGCCGGTGCCGGGCCTCGTAGACCACCTCGTACACCGCCTTGTCGATCTCCAGCGCCCGCATCAGCTCGGGTGAGGCCGCCGGGTCGGCGCCGCCCCCGGCGGTGTAGCCGGCGCAGAAGGCGGTGCGGTTGCGCTGGGCCCAGGTGGCGGCGAGGTGGGCGAGTTCCGGGTCGACCGGGCCGCCGGCCAGCAGGTGGGCGGCCGCGTAGTCGAAGGAGCGCAGCATGGCGGCGACGTCGCGCAGGGCGGGCTGGGGTTCGCGCCGTTCGTTGACGGACTTGGCGGGTTCGCCCTCGAAGTCGAGCAGCACCCAGCCGTGCGGGGTGCGCATGGCCTGGCCGAGGTGGAGGTCGCCGTGGATGCGCTGGACGGGCAGGCCGTCCGGGTGGGCGTCGGCGAGCTGCTGGAACGCGGTGCGCAGGGCGGCCCGGAAGCGCAGCAGTCCGGGGACGGCGGCGACGGCGCTGTCCAGCCGGTCGGCCATGGCGGTGGCGAGCCGACCGGTCTGGGTGCGGTCGAGCCGGGCGACGGGCATGGAGCGGGCGAGCACCCGGTGGACTTCGGCGGTGGCCCGGCCGAGCCGGTGGGCCTCGATGGCGAAGTTCCCGGGGGAGCGGTCGCCCTTGAGCCGGCCGACCTGGTCGAGGGCGAGTTCCCAGCCGTCCTCGGCGTCCGGCAGGTAGCGCTGGAGCAGTCCGAGGGTGGCGGGTTCGGCGCGTTCCATCCGGCTCTCGAACCAGGCGGCGACCCGGGGGATGCGGGTGGAGCCGGCCCTGGAGAGGGCGAGCGAGAGTTCCAGGTCGGGGTTGGTGCCGGGGTGGATGCGCCGGAACAGCTTGAGGATGTACGAGGTGCCGTAGATGACGGAGCTGTTGGACTGCTCTGCGGTGGAGGCGCGGCCGGGGAGGTTGGCGGGCAGTCCGGAGCCGGGGGTGCGGCGGAAGGACAGCGAGCCGAACCGGTCGCCGGTGGCCAGGTGTTCCAGCAGCCGCCCGGTGAGTTCTGGGTCGTGCACCGCGTCGTAGAGGGTGGCGCCGTCGTACGGGCCCTGGCTGAGCCGGCCGAGGACGGCGGCGGGTTCGATGTCCGCGGGGCCCTGGGAGCGGATGCCGAGCAGGAGTTGGTAGGTGTCGCCGTGCGGGAGGCCGGCCGTGGTGGCGTGCTCGACGCGCAGCAGCAGGTGTAGCAGGGCCGGGTCGCCGACCTGCAGCGGGGTGCCGACCGCCGGGACGAGTCCGGTGATGGGGCGCCCCTTCCCGGCGTACCAGCGCTGGGTGGGGAGCCACTCGGCGATCAGCGGCAGGGCCGCCTGGATGAGTTCGCTGACCCCCGGGGCGGCTCTCCGGGCCCCGGTGCCCCGCGCGCCCGGGTGCGCGGCTGAGCCGGCCGGGGCGTCGTGCTGCACATGGGCTTGAGAACGGGAGGTTTCGGACATGACTCCCTTTCCCCGGAAGCACACGGACGGCCCGACGGGTCGTGGCCGGGGTCCGTCAGTCTTCCGGATTTCGGCGGCGCGGCGGTCGCGGCACGCGAGCACGGCTCGGGTGTCACGCCTTCGTGTGGGTAGCCGTTGGGCTGTTCTCCGTACGCGGTGGTGCAGAGAACTCCGGGAGCGCGGGGATCAACTCGCGCCCCCGGAGGGTCTGGTGGTGCTGTGCGGGCCGCGGGTGGCAGGGTGCGGCGGATCGTTACTTCGATCGCCTGGTCCCGCTCAGGCGCGGGGGCTGCCGGAGCTGGAACCAGTAGAAGCCGTGCCCGGCGAGCGTGAGCAGGTAGGGCCACTCGCCGATCGACGGGAAGCGCACCCCGCCGATCAGCTCGACCGGGTACCGCCCGCCGTACTGCCGCAGGTCCAGCTCGGTCGGCTGTGCGAACCGCGAGAAGTTGTTCACGCACATGACCAGGTCCCCCTCGTACTCGCGCACGAAGGCCAGCACGGCGGGGTTGCTGGACGGCAGTTCGGTGTAGGTGCCCAGACCGAACGCCGGGTTGAGCTTGCGGATCTCGATCATGCGACGCGTCCAGTGCAGCAGTGAACTCGAACTGCTCTGCTGCGCTTCGACGTTGGTCACCTGGTAGCCGTACACCGGGTCCATGATGGGCGGCAGACTGAGCCTGCCCGGGTCGGCGGAGGAGAAACCCGCGTTGCGGTCCGGGGTCCACTGCATCGGCGTGCGCACGCCGTCCCGGTCGCCCAGCCAGATGTTGTCGCCCATGCCGATCTCGTCCCCGTAGTAGAGCACCGGCGAGCCGGGCAGGGAGAGCAGCAGGGCGGTGAACAGCTCGATCTGGTTGCGGTCGTTCTCCAGCAGCGGGGCGAGCCGGCGGCGGATGCCCACGTTGGCGCGCATCCGGGGGTCCTTGGCGTACTCCGCGTACATGTAGTCGCGCTCCTCGTCGGTGACCATCTCCAGGGTCAGCTCGTCGTGGTTGCGCAGGAAGATGCCCCACTGGCAGCCGCCGGGGATCCGCGGGGTCTTGGCGAGGATCTCCGACACCGGATAGCGGGACTCCCGGCGCACGGCCATGAAGATCCGCGGCATCACCGGGAAGTGGAACGCCATGTGGCACTCGTCGCCGCCCGCGGTGAAGTCGCCGAAGTAGTCGACCACGTCCTCCGGCCACTGGTTGGCCTCGGCGAGCAGCACGGTGTCCGGGTAGTCGGCGTCGATCTCCTTGCGGAGCCGCTTGAGGAACTCGTGGGTCTCCGGGAGGTTCTCGCAGTTGGTGCCCTCGCGGGCGAACAGGTACGGCACCGCGTCCAGCCGGAAGCCGTCGATGCCGAGGTCGAGCCAGAACCGCAGCCCGGCGATCATCTCGTCCTGGACGCGGGGGTTGTCGTAGTTGAGGTCCGGCTGGTGGGAGAAGAACCGGTGCCAGTAGTACTGCTTGCGGACCGGGTCGTAGGTCCAGTTGGAGGTCTCGGTGTCGACGAAGATGATCCGGGCGTCCGGGTACTGCTTGTCGTCGTCGGCCCACATGTAGAAGTCGCCGTACGGCCCGTCCGGGTCGGCCCGGGACGCCTGGAACCACGGGTGCTGGTCGCTGGTGTGGTTCATGACGAAGTCGATGATCACGCGCATGCCGCGGGCGTGGGCGGCGTCGGTGAACTCCATGAAGTCGGCGATGTCGCCGAACTCCGGCAGCACCGACTTGTAGTCGGCGACGTCGTAGCCGCCGTCGCGCAGCGGCGAGGCGAAGAAGGGCGGGAGCCAGAGGCAGTCGACGCCGAGCCACTGCAGGTAGTCGAGCTTGGCCGTGAGCCCCTTGAGGTCCCCGACCCCGTCGCCGTTGCTGTCCTGGAAGGACCGCACCAGCACCTCGTAGAAGACCGCACGTTTGAACCACTCCGGGTCCAGGTTCTTCTTCGAGGTCTCCGGGAAGGTGTCGGGGACGGGCTCGTTCACTGTCACGTGGGGTTCCTCCGAACCGTGAGGAGGTGAGCCGGCTCGGCTGAGGGATCGAGCCGGACGTAGTTGTGCCGGCCCCAGGTGTAGACGGCGCCGGTGAGCTCGTCGTGCACCGCGTGGGGCCCGTCGTCGTCGAGCGTGACGGTGGCCTCCTGGACGTGGTGCGGGTCGAGGTTGACCACCGTGATCACGCGGTCGGTCAGGCCCTCGGGGGTGGTCGCGGTCTTGGAGTAGGCGAGCACCTGCTCGTTGTCGGTGGAGTGGAAGCGCAGGTCGCGCAGCTGCTGCAGGGCGGGGTGGCGCCGGCGCAGCCGGTTCAGCACGGTGAGCAGCGGGGCGAGGGTGTCGGTGCGGTTCCAGTCGCGGGGGCGCAGCTCGTACTTCTCGGAGTGGAGGTACTCCTCGGAGCCCGGGTGGGCCGGCTCGTTCTCGGCCAGCTCGTAGCCGGCGTAGACGCCGTAGCTGGGGGAGAGGGTGGCGGCGAGCACGGCGCGGATCGCGAAGGCGGCGCGGCCGCCGTTCTGGAGGAAGGCGTGCAGGATGTCCGGGGTGTTGGCGAAGAAGTTGGGGCGCATGTAGGCGGCCGCGTCGCCGGTGAGTTCGGTGAGGTACTCGGTGAGTTCGTTCTTGGTGTTGCGCCAGGTGAAGTACGTGTACGACTGGTGGAAACCGATCTTCGCCAGGGTGTGCATCATCGCCGGGCGGGTGAATGCCTCCGCCAGGAACACCACGTCGGGGTCGGTGCGGGCGATGTCGCCGAGCACCTTGTCCCAGAACACCACCGGTTTGGTGTGGGGGTTGTCGACCCGGAAGATCCGCACGCCGTGCGACATCCAGAACCGGAGGATCCGGACGGTTTCCTTGACGATTCCATCCATGTCCTGATCGAAGTTGACCGGATAGATGTCCTGGTACTTCTTCGGCGGGTTCTCGGCGTACGCGATGGTGCCGTCGGCGCGGTGGCTGAACCATTCCGGGTGCTTGTTCACCCACGGGTGGTCGGGGGAGCACTGGAGGGCGAAGTCCAGCGCCACCTCCAGGTGCAGCGCCTTGGCCTCGGCGACGAAGTGGTCGAAGTCCTCGATGGTGCCGAGGTCCGGGTGGACGGCGTCGTGGCCGCCCTCGGGCGAGCCGATCGCCCAGGGCGAGCCGACGTCGTGCGGACCGGCCGTCAGGGTGTTGTCCGGGCCCTTGCGGAAGGCTCGGCCGATCGGGTGCACCGGCGGCAGGTAGACCACGTCGAAGTCCATCGCGGCGATCGCCGGCAGCCGCTCGGCAGCGGTGCGCAGGGTGCCCGAACGCGGCGGCTCGACCCCGTTCGGGTCCAGTACCGCCCCCTCCGAACGGGGGAAGAACTCGTACCAGGACCCGAACAGCGCGCGCTCGCGGTCCACCTGCAGCGGCAGCGGGCGGGAGGCACTGAGCAGCTCGCGCAGCGGGTGGCGGGCCAGCAGCTCCAGCACCTCGGGGGCGAGCGCGGCGGCCAGCCGGGACAGCGGCGGCAGCCCCGGGTCGCGCAGCGCGTCGGCGGCGGCCAGCACGTGCGCCCGGCCGTCCTTCTTCGGCACCCCGGCGGCGGCCTGCTCCAGCAGCCGGGCGCCCTCCTCCAGCACCAGCGCGGTGTCGATCCCGGCCGGCAGCTTCACCGCGGCGGTCTTCCGCCAGGTGGCGATCGGGTCGCTCCACGCCTCCACCAGGTACGACCAGCGGCCGGGCGCGGTCGGGGTGATGCGCGCCCCCCAGCGGTCGGTGCCCTCGGCCAGCTCGCGCATCGGCGTCCAGGGGCCGCTGCGGCCGCGCGGGTCGCGCAGCACCACGTTGGCGTTGACGGCGTCGTGGCCCTCGCGGAAGACCGTCGCGGTGACCAGGAAGGTCTCGCCGACGACGGCCTTGGCCGGGCGGCGGCCGGCGTCGATCTGGGGGCTGACGTCCAGCACGGGGATGCGGCCGATCACGGTGTCGCTCTCTGTCGTCTTGCGGGCGGAGGGCTTGGCGGCGGTCTTGGCGGCGGTCGTGCGCGCGGGGGCCCGGCGGGCGGGCTTCGCGGCGGTGTCCGCGGGGGCGGTCTCTGCGGTGGCCTTCGCGGTGCTGCGGCGCGTGGTGGTGGTGCGCCGGCGCGGTGCCGCCGGGCCCTCCTCGGCCCCGGGTTTCCGGGCCGCGGTGGCGGGCGGTTCGGTGGCGACCTGCGTGGTGGCGACCTGCGCGGGGGCGGCCTGTGTGGTGGAGGCCTGGGGTTCGGAGGATTCGGTACGGACCGCCCCGGACGCCCGGGGCGACGGCATCGCCGGGTCTGTCCGAGTGTCAGAATCCATCCGTCCGGCGGATTCCGCGACCGCTGCGTCGACGGTGTCGGCCACCGGTGTGGACTGGTCCCGCGTGTCGCCGTGCATGCCAAACTCCTGCCCGAGATCAGCGGCAGCTCCCCGCGGGCCGGAGGGGGTCGGGCCGGGGGAGTACCGGGAGGACTGCTGGGTGGGGTGGACGTGCGACCGGAGCCTGCCCGCGTCGCTGTCCCCGGCAACCTGCCCGGCGCCCGCCGAACCGGTGGCGGGGCGCCCCGGAACCCGTGCGCGTCCCGGCGCACGCCTCCGGGGGCACGCCCCTGGGCGGCCCGGTCGACCCGTGAACGAGTCGACCGGGCGCGAGGACACGCGTCGGTGCGCGGTGAGCGCCGAACGGGCTAAGGAGAAGGGGAAGGGCCAACGCGAAAAGGATCCGGACGTGCTGCTCCACGGGGGGACGCCACCCGCCGTCGTGGTCCCCGCGGCATCAACGACCTTCGGTCATCCTCGCACCGGGGACAAGGTTTTCGCAGCGGTACGACAGTAGTTTCGGGTTTTGTCGGAGGGGATGAGCCGCCGGAAATCGATCTGTTCCGCAGAGTTCACGCATTGGTAGCGCGGCGCCCCGGAATGTGCGCCTCGCGCGCCCCCCGCGCAGACCAATGCGCCGAATGCGATCTCATCAATAGGCCGAACGGATGCCCAATAGTCCGCTTGACCCGTAGTCAGGAGGATCGGCGAGGCTACGCTTCACCGCTGTGAAGGCAATCCGCAGATTCACCGTCCGCACCGTCCTGCCCGAACAACTCCAGCCGTTGCACGAGCTGGCCCTCAACCTGCGCTGGTCCTGGCACCCCGAGACCAGGGACCTCTTCCGGTCCGTGGACCCGGAGGTCTGGGCCGCGACCGGGGAGGACCCGGTGCGGCTGCTCGGGGAGGTCCCGGCCGCCCGGCTCGCCGCCCTCGCCACCGACCGGCGGTTCCTGCGCAGACTCGGCGACCTCGCCGACGACCTGCGCGAGTACCTCACCGGCCCGCGCTGGTACCAGGCCCAGCAGGACGGCGCCGGAGCCGCCCCGCCGCCCGCCGCCATCGCCTACTTCTCGCCCGAGTACGGCATCGCCGCCGCGCTGCCCCAGTACTCCGGCGGCCTCGGCATCCTGGCGGGCGACCACCTCAAGGCCGCCAGCGACCTCGGCGTGCCGGTCATCGGCGTCGGACTCTTCTACCGGCACGGCTACTTCCGGCAGTCCCTGGACCGGGACGGCTGGCAGCAGGAGCGCTACCCCCTGCTGGACCCGGACGAACTGGCCGTCAGCCTGCTCCGGGAGGCCGACGGAACCCCCAGCCGGGTCGACCTCGCGCTGCCCGGCGGCCGCACCCTGGCCGCGCACATCTGGAAGGCCCAGGTCGGGCGGGTCCCGCTGCTGCTGCTCGACTCCGACATCGAGGCCAACTCGCCCGCCGAGCGCGACGTCACCGACCGGCTCTACGGCGGCGGCAGCGAGCACCGGCTGCTCCAGGAGATGCTGCTGGGCATCGGCGGCGTCCGGGCCGTGCGCGCCTACTGCCGGCTCACCGGGCACCCCGCCCCGGAGGTCTTCCACACCAACGAGGGCCACGCCGGCTTCCTCGGCGTCGAGCGGATCCGCGAACTCGTCGCCGACCGGGCGGCAGGGCTGGACTTCGCCGCCGCCCTGGAGTCCGTCCGGGCCGGCACCGTGTTCACCACCCACACACCCGTCCCGGCCGGCATCGACCGCTTCGACCGCGAGCTGGTCGCCCGGCACTTCGGCGGCGACGCCGCGCTGCCCGGCGTCCCGGTCGAGCCGGTGCTCGCGCTCGGCGCCGAGACCTGGCGCGGCGGGGACCCGAAGCTCTTCAACATGGCCGCCATGGGCCTGCGGCTGGCCCAGCGCGCCAACGGGGTCTCCACCCTGCACGGCGAGGTCAGCCGCTCGATGTTCAACGGCCTGTGGCCCGGCTTCGACCCCGCCGAGGTGCCGATCACCTCGGTCACCAACGGGGTGCACGCCGCCACCTGGATCGACCCGGCCGTGGTGCGCCTGGGCGCCGCCGAGATCGGCGTCGAACGCGCCGAGGAGGCGATGACCACCGGCGAGACCCAGCGCTGGACGGGCCTGGAGCGGATCGGCAACACCGAGATCTGGGACCTGCGCCGCAGCCTGCGCGCCCAGCTGGTGGACGAGGCCCGCCGCCGGCTGCGCGCCTCCTGGCGCCAGCGCGGGGCCGGCGAGGCCGAGCTCGGCTGGGTCTCCTCGGTGCTCGACCCCGACGTGCTCACCATCGGCTTCGCCCGCCGGGTGCCCTCGTACAAGCGGCTCACCCTGATGCTGCGCGACCCGGCCCGGCTGCGCGCCCTGCTGCTGCACCCCACCCGGCCGGTGCAGATCGTGGTCGCCGGCAAGGCCCACCCGGCCGACGACGGCGGCAAGCGGCTGATCCAGCAGATGGTCGCCTTCGCCGACGACCCGACGGTGCGCCACCGGATCGTCTTCCTGCCGGACTACGACATGGCGATGGCCCGGCACCTCTACCCGGGCTGCGACGTCTGGCTGAACAACCCGCTGCGCCCGCTGGAGGCCTGCGGCACCTCCGGGATGAAGGCCGCGCTCAACGGCTGCCTCAACCTGTCCGTCCTGGACGGCTGGTGGGACGAGTGGTACGACGGCCAGAACGGCTGGGCGATCCCCACCGCCGACGAGGGCGCCGGTGTGCTCGACCCGGAGAGCAGCGAGGCCGAGCGGCGCGACGACATCGAGGCCGCCGCACTGTACGACCTGATCGAGGAGCAGGTGGCCGGCCGGTTCTACGACCGGGGCGACGACGGGCTGCCGCACCGCTGGATCGCCATGGTCCGGCACACCCTGGTCACCCTCGGGCCCAAGGTGCTGGCCGGGCGGATGGTCCGCGAGTACGTCGAGCGGCTGTACGCCCCGGCGGCGCTGGCCCAGCGCGAGCTGGCGGTCGCGGTCCCGCCCCGGGCGGAGGCGGGCGGCCGAGCAAATGGCGCCCGGGAGCTGGCGGTGTGGAAGGCCAAGGTCCGGGAGGGCTGGTCGGCCGTGCGGGTCGAGCACGTCGAGGCCGACTGCCCGGCCGAGGCCCAGGAGCTGGGCAGCTCGCTGGCGCTGCGGGTGCAGGTCGCGCTCGGCCCGCTGGAGCCGGGCGACGTCGAGGTGCAGGTGGTCTCCGGCCGGGTGGACGAGACGGACGGCATCTCGGACGCCGCGGTGCTCGCCCTCAAGCCGGTCGGCGGCCCGGACCTGGACGGCCGCACCCGCTACGAGGGCTCGCTGGAGCTCTCCCGCACCGGCCCGTTCGGCTACACCGTGCGGGTGCTGCCGACGCACCCCCGGCTGGCCTCGCCGGCCGAACTCGGGCTGGTCGCCCTCCCGGCCGAGTCCAACGGGATGGACACCGGGCTGCTGCGCTGAGCCCCCGAACGGGACGACTGCCGTCCGCGCGTGCTACGGACGGCAGTCATCCGGTTGCCCCGCGTGTCGGCCGGGGGGAGCGTGATGGTCATGATGCGAACCGTGCGCTCGGCCGCCCTGGCCGCGCTCTCCGTGCTCCTCCTGGCGTGGCCGGCCCAGGCCGCCACCGCCCCCCTCGCGGCGCCACCGGCGACCGCGCAGCTGTCCCTGGAGATCTGCCCGCCGCAGGACCCGGTCGTCCCGGGCGAGAACGGCACCCTGGAGGTCAAGGTCACCAACCGGGGGCCGGCCACCACCACCGACGACACCCTGGTGGTGGTGCACCTCCCGTCGCCGGGCGTGGTGCAGTCGGCCGACCCGGCCGTCACCCTGACGTACTTCGGCACCGGCAGCTCGTACGCCGTCCCGGCCGGGCTGGCGCCGGGAGCGACCTCGGTCGAGCGGCTGGCGCTGCACGTCGCGCCGATCACCTCGCCGTTCACCACCATCAGCGGCGACGTCCAGGTCTTCTACCCCGGTGACCCGGACCAGTCCGGCCACACCACCCCGTACGGCTTCACCACCGCCGACACCAGGGCCCACTTCATGGTCGGGGCCTCCTCGGCCTGGCAGGCCGGGCACCCGGTCCCGCAGCCGGGCGACCTCACCGGCAAGCCCGGGGCGACCGTCAACCTGCCGCTGTGGGTGTACAACGCGGGCCCCTCGTACTCGACCCACCCGATCGACGTGGCGATCACCGTGCCCGAGCACACCACCCTCACCGGCACGCCGCCGTACAACTGCACCGCCACCGGGCCGCGCACGCTGGCCTGTCACTACGGGGTCGGGCCGCGGTTCGAGAACGTGGTCTTCATCGACCCGGCCGTGGTGATCGACTCCTCGGTCGTCGCCGGGCAGGTGCTGCCGGGCGGGACGCTGGACGTGGTGGCCGCGCAGGAGGACTGCCCGTCGCCCGACTGGCACACCGACTACGTGGTGACCGTGGACTGACCGGTCCGGAAAAGAGGATGCCCGCCCGGGTGCGTGACGGCGCACCCGGACGGGCACAACTGTGGGGCTTCCTGGACGGGCACCACTGGGGGAGTTCTACACCAGGCTGTCCCGCCAGGCACGATGCAGGGTGGCGAAACGCCCCGCGCGGTCGATCAGCTGCTGCGGGGAGCCGTCCTCGACGATCCGGCCCTGGTCCATCACCAGCACCCGGTCGGCGATCTCCACGGTGGAGAGCCGGTGGGCGATGATCATCGCGGTGCGGCCGGCCAGCACCGTGCGCATCGCCCGCTGCACGGCCTGCTCGCCGGGCACGTCCAGCGAGCTGGTCGCCTCGTCCAGGATCAGCACGGCCGGGTCGGCCAGCAGGGCGCGGGCGAAGGCGACCAGCTGGCGCTGACCGGCCGAGATCCGGCCGCCGCGCTTGCGCACGTCGGTATCGAAGCCGTCCGGGAGCGCGGCGATGAACTCGTACGCGCCGATGTCCCGGGTGGCCTGCTCGACCTCGGCGCGGGTGGCGCCCGGGCGGCCGATCGCGATGTTCTCGGCGACGGTGCCGGAGAACAGGAAGGACTCCTGGGTCACCATCACCACCCCGCGCCGCAGGTCCGGGGTGGCGAGGTCGCGCAGGTCCACGCCGTCCAGCCGGATCCGGCCCTCGGTCGGGTCGTAGAAACGGGCCAGCAGCTTGGCGACCGTCGACTTGCCGGCGCCGGTCGCCCCGACCACCGCGACCGTCTGCCCGGCCGGGATCAGCAGGTCGAAGGGCGGCAGCACCTCCTTGCCGGTGCGGTAGGCGAAGCGCGTTGCTTCGAAGGAGACCTCGCGGCCCTTCCCCGCGGCCTGCGGCAGCTCCACCGGCTCGGCCGGCTCGGCGACGGTCGGCTCGTGGGCGAGCAGGCCGGCGATCTTCTCCAGGGCCGCGGCGGCGGCCTGGTAGCTGTTCAGGAACATCGCCAGCTGGTCGAGCGGGTCGAACAGGCGGCGCAGGTAGAGCGCGAAGGCGGTCAGCACGCCCAGTTCCAGCGCGTCGTCGGAGACCAGCCAGGCGCCCAGCAGCACGATGCCGGTGAACCAGACGTTGGCGGTGGCCCGGGACAGCCCGACGTACCGGGCGAGTTCCAGGAAGCCCTCCGCGTTGGCGGTGGACGACTGCCGGTTGACCACCCCGAAGGCGGCGTCGTTGGCCTGCTCGCGGCGGAAGGCCTGCACCGGGCGGATGCCGTTCATGGTCTCGGTGAAGCGCACGATCATCGAGGCGGCGGCCGTTCGCGAGCGGCGGTAGACCCGCCGGGAGCGGGTGCGGAACGAGTGGGCGATCAGGGCCAGCGGCAGGAAGGCCACCAGCGAGGCCAGGCCGAGCCGCCAGTCCAGCACCACCAGCAGCACCGAGATGTAGCAGACCGACAGGAAGACGGTCAGCAGCTCCTGGAGGCCCTCGGAGAGCAGCTCGCGCAGCGCGTCGATGTCACTGGTGGCCCGGGAGATGATCCGGCCCGAGGTGTAGCGCTCGTGGAAGTCCAGGCTGAGCCGCTGGGCGTGCCGGAAGATCCGGCCGCGCAGGTCCAGCAGGACGTCCTGGTTCACCCGGGCGCTGATCTTGATGAACGTCCACTGCAGCACCGGGCTGAGCAGCGCGCAGAACAGGTAACCGGCCACCACCGCCACCAGCGGACCGGAGTCGTGCGCGCGCAGCGCCGGGATGCCGCGGTCCATCGCCACCGCGACCAGCAGCGGGCCGGACTGCAGGGCGGCCTGCTGGACCAGGATCACCACCATCGCGACGGCGATCCGGGCCCGGTGCGCGCCGAGCAGCGAGCGCAGCAGCGCCCGCGGCGCGCCGGGCGGGACGGGGATGTCGTCCTCGTCGGCGGGGGGCGGGGGCAGCTCCTCCTCGGCGGGCTCCGCCCCGGCGGGCTCCGCGCCGAGCGACTCCGCTCCGGCGGACTCGACGGTGGTGGTCATCGGGTGGGCTCCTTCTCGGCGACGAAGGGGCCCTCGGGTACGAGGGCGGCCTCGCCCGACATCAGTTCGCGGTAGTGCGGGCAGTCCCGCAGCAGTTCCTGGTGGGTGCCGACGGCCTCGATCCGGCCGTCCGCGAGCACCGCGACCCGGTCGGCGAGCAGCACGGTGCTGGGACGGTGGGCGACCACCAGCGCGGTGGTGGTGCCCAGCACCTCGCGCAGCGCCCGCTCGACCAGCGCCTCGGTGTGCACGTCCAGGGCGGACAGCGGGTCGTCCAGCACCAGGAAGGGCGGGTCGCCGACCACCGCGCGGGCCAGGGCGAGGCGCTGGCGCTGCCCGCCGGACAGGCTCAGGCCCTGCTCGCCGACCTCGGTCCCCACCCCGGCCGGGAGCCGCTCGACGAAGTCGGCCTGGGCGGTGGCGAGGGCGGCGGTCAGCTGCCGGTCGTCCGCGCCGGGGGCGCCCATCAGGACGTTCTCCCGGACGGTGGCGGAGAACAGGGTGGGTTCCTCGAAGGCGACCGAGACCAGCCGGCGCAGCTCCTCCCGGGGCAGTCCGGCGATGTCCCGGCCGTCCAGGGTGATCCGGCCGCCGGTGGTCTCGTACAGCCGGGGGAGCAGCGCGGTGAGCGTGGTCTTGCCGCTGCCGGTGGCGCCGACCAGGGCCATCGTCTCGCCGCTGCGGATGTGCAGGTCGATGCCGGCCAGCAGGTCGGGGGTGCCGTCGGGGGCGTCGGGGTAGCGGAACCGGACGCCGGTGAAGCGGATGCCGTCCGGGCTGCCCGCAGGGGGCACGGTGGGCGCGGCGGGCGCGTCCTCGGGCTCGGGTTCGTCGATGACCTCGAAGAACCGGTCGGTGGCGGTGGCGGCCTCGTTGGCGTAGGCCAGCAGCCAGCCGAGCGACTCGACCGGCCAGCGCAGGGCGAGCGCGGTGGACAGGAAGGCCACCAGGGTGCCGGCGCTCAGCTCGTCGTGGGCGACCAGGTAGGCGCCGACGGCCAGGGCGCAGCCGAGGGCGATCTCCGGCAGGCCGACGATGACCGCCCACAGGTTGGCGAGCTGGTGGGCCTTGCGCAGTTCGGTGCGGCGCAGCCGGTGGGACTGTTCGCGGAAGTGCTCGGCCATCGAGCGGTGCCGGCCGAAGGCCTTGAGGATGCGGATGCCGAGGACGGACTCCTCGACCACGGTGGCGAGGTCGCCGTTCTGGTCCTGGGCGAGCCGGGCGGTGACCGAGTAGCCGGCCTCGAAGCGCCGGGTGAGGACCAGTAGCGGCGCGGCCGGCAGCAGCACGATCAGGGCGAGTCGCCAGTCCTGGGCGAACATCAGCAGGGTGCCGGCCAGGAAAGTCACCGAGTTGACGACCAGGAACACCAGCGGGAAGGCCAGGAAGAGCCGCATGGCGTTCATGTCGGTGGTGGCCCGGGAGAGCATCTGGCCGGAGCCCCAGCGGTCGTGGAAGGCGACCGGCAGCCGCTGGAGCTTGGCGTAGAGGTCGGCGCGCATGGCCGCCTCCAGCCGGCCCAGGGGGCGGGACAGGACCACCCGGCGGGTGTAGAACAGTGCGGCCTCGACCAGACCGAGGAGCAGCAGCAGGCCGACCGGCGGCCAGAGCGCGGCGAGGTCGTGCCGGGCGAGCGGGCCGTCGACGATCCGGCCGAGCACCACCGGGACGGCGAGGGTGCTCATCATGGCGAGCGAGGCGGCCGTCACCGAGACGACCAGCCGGCCGCGCACGGCCCGGGCGTACGGCCACAGGCGCAGCAGTGAGCGGACCGTGGAGCGGTGGCTTCCGGTCGGGCGGTCGGCGTCTTGTCTGTTCTCGGCCATCGCGGTGAGGGTAGGCAGAGAGACCGTCACTTCTCATCCGGTTTTTCGCCCCTGTCGGCGCCGCCCGGCGAGAACCGGCCACCCGGCCGGGCGCAGCGCCCGCCGACCGTCGGCACCGGGCCAAAGGAGCCCCGGAGGCGAGCGGGCGAACAGCAGCCCCGAGTCGAAGGGGGCGCGCGGATCCGTTCGTGTAGGAAGGAGTGCGCCGCGCGCCTCTTGCGAGCGCCTGCCGAACGGCCGATTACATCTCCTGACGGATGTCCATGGAGATGCGAGTGACAGGAGTGCGGACATGACGGTCGACACCGGCCCCACCCCCGGCCCCGGCGCCGGGGCCGCGAGAGTGCAGGTGCGGGCCCGGCTCAGCCTCAGCACCACCGCCGCGCGCAATCTGGCGACGACGACCAAGTCGAAGCCGCAGATGCAGGAGATCACCTCCCGCTGGCTGCTCAAGATGCTGCCGTGGGTGCAGGTCAGCGCCGGTACGTACCGGGTCAACCGGCGGTTGAGCTACGCGGCCGGGCGCGGCCGGGTGGGCTTCGCGAAGACCGGGTCCACCGTGACGGTCATCGCCCCCTCGCTGGCGGAGGTTCCGGCGCTGCGCGGTTACCAGGACCAGGAGGTGCTCACCGAACTGGCCGGCCGGTTCGTGCAGCGGGACTTCGCCGCGGGCGAGGTCCTGGTGCAGGAGGGGGCGCCGATCGAGGAGGTGCTCCTGGTCGCGCACGGCAAGGTCGACCGGATCGGCACCGGCAAGTACGGCGAGCAGACGGTGCTCGGCACCCTCGCGGACGGCGACCACGTCGGCGACGAGGTGATCACCGAGCCCGGCGGCACCTGGTCGTACACCGTGAAGGCCGCCACCGCCGGCGTCGCGCTGACGCTGAACGCCTCGCGGCTGCAGGACCTGATCGACCGCTCCGCGACGCTGCGCGAGCAGCTGCTGGGCTTCGCCGCCGACGCGGCCCAGGCGCAGAACGCCCACGGCGAGGCGGAGATCGACCTCTCGGCCGGCCACGAGGGCGAGTTCGAGCTGCCCGGCGCCTTCGTGGACTACGAACTGGAGCCGCGCGAGTACGAGTTGAGCGTCGCCCAGACCGTCCTCAGGGTCCACACCCGGGTCGCCGACCTCTACAACAAGCCGATGAACCAGACCGAGGAGCAGCTGCGGCTGACCATCGAGGCGCTGCGCGAGCGGCAGGAGTACGAGCTCGTCAACAACCCGGAGTTCGGCCTGCTCGCCAACGCCGACTTCGACCAGCGGATCCAGACCCACTCCGGCGCGCCCACCCCGGACGACCTGGACGAGCTGCTCGCCATGCGCCGTGACACCGACTACCTGTTCGCTCACCCGCGGGCCATCGCCGCCTTCGAGCGGGAGTGCAACAAGCGCGGCATCTACCCGGGCACGGTCGACGTCCTCGGCAAGCAGCGGCCGGTCTGGCGCGGGGTGCCGATCTTCACCTGCGGCAAGATCCCGGTGGCGGCCGACCAGACCACCTCGTTCATCGCGATGCGCGTCGGCGAGGAGAACCAGGGCGTGGTCGGCCTGACCCAGGTCGGCATCCCGGACGAGGTCGAGCCGGGCCTGAACGTCCGTTTCATGGGCATCGACGAGAAGGCGATCGCCTCCTACCTGGTCAGCACCTACTACTCGGCGGCGGTGCTGGTGCCGGACGCGATCGGTGTCCTGGAGAACGTCGAGGTCGGGCACGCCCGCGGCTGAGGCCCTGGGGGGCAGGGCCAGGCGCGGGCGGCCGGCCCGCTAGGTGTGGACGGGGGCGCGCAGCAGTTGCAGCGAGCGCCCGCCCAGCACCACCGCGCCCCGCGGGTACGGCTCACCCGTGCCCGCGGCGGCCGTGTCCAGCACCGTCTCCCAGGCGGCCTCCGGCTCGGCCCAGGGCTCCCCGGGCAGGGTGAACACGGCCGGTTCGTGGCCCGCGTTGAGCAGCAGCAGGAAGCTGTCGTCGGCCAACGGGCGCCCGGTGTCGTCCCGTTCCGACATCGCGGTGCCGGACAGCAGCATGCCCAGGCAGGCCGTCGGGGCGTACCAGTCCGCCTCGGTCATCTCCTTGCCGAGCGGGGTGAACCAGGCGAGGTCCGGCTGTCCGCCGGGGACGGCGGCCCGGCCGGAGAAGAACGCCCGCCGGCGCAGCACCGGGTGGGCCCGGCGCAGCCGGACCAGCCGGCCGGTCAGCTCGCACAGCTCCCGCCAGCCGGGCTGCTCCAGCAGCGACCAGTCCAGCCAGCTCAGCTCGCCGTCCTGGCAGTAGGCGTTGTTGTTGCCGCCCTGGGTGCGGCCCAGCTCGTCCCCGGCGGTGATCATCGGGACGCCCGCGGAGAGCAGCAACGTGGCCATCAGGTTGCGCAGTTGGCGCAGCCGCAGGGCGTTGACCTCCGGGTCGGTGGTCTCGCCTTCGGTGCCGTGGTTCCAGGAGCGGTTGTCGTCGGTGCCGTCCCGGTTGGCCTCGCCGTTGGCCTCGTTGTGCTTGCGGTCGTAGGAGACCAGGTCGCGCAGGGTGAAACCGTCGTGCGCGGTCACGTAGTTGACGGAGGCGTACGGGCGGCGGCCGGCGCCCTGGTAGAGGTCGGAGGAGCCGGACAGCCGGTAGCCGAGCTCGCGGACGTCCGGGCGGGCGCCGCGCCAGAAGTCCCGTACGGTGTCGCGGTAGCGGTCGTTCCACTCGGCCCACAGCGGCGGGAAGCCGCCGACCCGGTAGCCGCCCGGGCCGACGTCCCAGGGCTCGGCGATCAGTTTCACCCGGCTCAACAGGGGGTCCTGGGAGACCGCGGCGAGGAACGGGTGGTCCATGTCGACGCCGTCCGAGCCGCGGGCCAGGGCGGTCGCCAGGTCGAAGCGGAAGCCGTCCACGCCCATCTCGGTGACCCAGTAGCGCAGCGAGTCGGTGATCAGCCGGACCACCTGCGGGCGGCGGGTGTCCAGGGTGTTGCCGCAGCCGGTGTAGTCGGCGTAGCTCCGCGGGCGGTGCGGGGCGAGGCGGTAGTAGGCGGCGTTGTCGATGCCGCGCAGCGACAGCGCCGGGCCCAGCTCGGCGCCCTCGGCGGTGTGGTTGAACACCACGTCGAGGATCACCTCGATCCCGGCGGCGTGCAGGGCGCGGACCATCCGCTTGAACTCGCCGACCTGGCCGCCGCGCGAGCCCGAGGCGGAGTAGCCGGCGTGCGGGGCGAAGTAGCCGATGGTGTTGTAGCCCCAGTAGTTGACCAGGCCGCGGGCCTGGAGGTGGTCCTCGCTGGCGTACTGGTGCACCGGCAGCAGCTCGACGGCCGTCACCCCGAGGCGGGTGAGGTGGGCGATCGCGGCGGGGTGGGCCAGGCCCGCGTAGGTGCCGCGCAGCTGCGGCGGGATGTCGGGGTGGCGCATGGTGAAGCCGCGCACGTGGAGTTCGTAGAGCACCGTCTCGGCCCACGGGGTCTTCGGGCGGTGGTCGTCGTACCAGTCGTCGTCGTCGTGGACGACCACGGATCTGGGCACGTAGGGGGCGGAGTCCCGGTTGTCCCGGACGGTGTCGGCGACGTCGGCCTCGGGCCAGTTGCGAACGGCCGAGCAGGTCGCGTCGTGGGAGGTGTAGGAGCCGTCGACGGCGCGGGCGTACGGGTCGAGCAGCAGCTTCGCCGGGTTCCAGCGGGCGCCCGTCCACGGGTCCCAGCGGCCGTGCACCCGGAAGCCGTAGCGGGTGCCGGGGCGCACGCCGGGCAGGAAGCCGTGCCAGATCTGGAAGTCCTGCTCGGTGAGGTGGTGCCGGTGCTCCCGGCCGTCCTCGTCGAACAGGCACAGGTCGACGGCCTCGGCGCCGGCCGCCCAGAGTGCGAAGTTGGTGCCGGGGCCGCCGTGCTGGTCCGTCCGGAAGCGGGCGCCGAGTGGCTGCCAGCTGCCGGGCCACGGTGGTTCGGCGGTGTGCGGGCCGCCGTTCGGCCGTGCCCCGGCTTCCAGCTCCTGCCCTGACGCCATGGTCGTGTCCTCCCTGGACGGGGTGTCCCGGACCCCGTTCACCTTCTCTTTCCCGGATTGTGGTGGGGGGAAGCGGCTGAACGGGGGCTTGCCGGAGGGTGGCGGGGTGGATTCCGAGGCGTCCGGCGTGTCCCCGTCGGGCCGCGTCTCGTTGAGCCGGGCGCATCGGACGTGAACAGTGGGAGGCCCCGGGATGCGGCGCCGAGTGGGGATGTGGGCGCGGCGGGTGGCGGCGGCGGTGTGCTGTCTGGCCGTGCTCAGCGGGTGCGGGGGCGGGGCCCCGGGCGGGGCGGCGGGGGACGCCGTGCCGGGTGGTCCGCGCACCGCGCCCGCGCCGCCGTCCCGGGCGGTGCTGACCGCGGTGCCCGCGGACGGGGCGCAGGACGTGCCGCCGGAGGGGCCGGTGCGGGTGACCGTGGCCCAGGGGCGGCTGGTGTCCGTGCGGCTGGCGGACGCGAAGGGGGTGGAGCTGCCGGGGGCGATCAGCGCGGACGGTACCGGCTGGTCGCCGGAGGGGCCGCTGCCGCTCGGGACGGCCTTCACGGTGGACGCGGTCGCCGAGGACGACCAGGGGCAGCGGGCGGCCCAGCACTCGGCGTTCTCCACGGTGGCCCGGGCGCACACCTTCGTGGCGTTCTTCACCCCGGAGGACGGTTCCACGGTCGGGGTCGGGATGCCGGTCTCGCTGCGGTTCAGCCGCCCGATCACCGACCGGGCGGCGGTGGAGCGGGCGGTCCAGGTCGGTGCGGACCCGCCGGTGCCGGTGGCGGCGCACTGGTTCGGCAACCAGCGGCTGGACTTCCGTCCGCAGCAGTACTGGGCGGCCGGTACCAGGGTGACGGTGGCGCTGCGGCTGAAGGACGTCCAGGGCGCGCCCGGGGAGTTCGGCAGCCAGAGCCGGGACCTGCACTTCACGGTGGGCCGGGCGCAGGTGTCCACCGTGGACCTCGACGCGCACACCCTGACCGTCCGGGCCGGGCAGGGCGGCAAGGTGCTGCGGGTGCTCAAGGTGTCCGGTGGCAGCCCCGACCACTCCACCTACCGGGGGGTGATGGTGGTGTCGGAGAAGTACAAGCTGACCCGGATGAACTCGCAGACCGTCGGCATGGGCGACGAGTACGACATCAAGGACGTCCCGCACGCGATGCGGCTGACCACCTCCGGCACCTTCCTGCACGGCAACTACTGGGCCGACCCCGGGGTGTTCGGCACCGCCAACACCAGCCACGGCTGCATCGGCCTGGCCGACACCAAGGGCGGCGGCAAGGACACCCCGGCGGGCTGGCTGTTCGAGCACACCGTCCCGGGGGACGTGCTGGAGGTACGGGCCTCGGCCGGGGACTTCGTGCCGCCGTCGAACGGGCTGAACGGCTGGAACGTCCCGTGGGACCAGTGGGTGGCCGGGAGCGCCCTGCGGTAACCGCCTTCACGCCCGGTTCACGCGGGCTCCACCCCACTCCCCCCGGAATTCACTCAGACGGCCCAGTTATCCTGCTCCGGCGCGTCGGGGCCCGGCGCGAAAGATCGGCGCCCGGTGCAACTCACGGGGGCGCTCATCGCGTCAACTGAGTGAATACCGGGAGGGGAGATTCCGTGAAGACGGGGAAGACGGCCGGCACCGCGATACGCCGCGGTGCGACGGCACTGGTCATGGGTGGGGTGCTGCTGCTCACGGCGGCCTGCAACGACGACAAGGGCGGGACGTCGGGCGACGCCGCCGCGACGGCGCCGGCGGACGCGAACGGGACGGCCGCGGGCGGCGGCTCGGCCACGCCGAAGGCCTCGGCGGCCGTGCTCGCGGTCGAGCCGAAGGACGGTGCCCAGGACGTCGCGCCGAGCGGGCTGCAGGTGTCGGTGTCGAACGGCAAGCTGACCACGGTCGAGGTGACCGACAAGAACGGCAAGCCGGTCGAGGGCGCGATCACCGCGGACGGCACCGGCTGGAAGCCGGCGGCGGCGCTCGCCGTCGGCATGGCGTACAAGGTGAACGCCCAGGCGAAGGACGACGCCGGCCTGGTGGCCGCGTCCACCACCTCGTTCACCACGCTGACGCCGGACAAGAAGGTCTCCACCAACGACAACATCGCCGACGGTTCCACCTACGGCGTCGGCATGATCGTCTCGGTGGGCTTCAACAAGGACGTCAAGAACAAGGACGCCGTCCTCAAGGGCATCACCTTCGAGACCGACAACGGCACCGTGGTCAAGGGCCACTGGTTCGACAACCGCCGGGTGGACTTCCGTCCGGAGGAGTACTGGAAGCCGGGCACCAAGGTGACCATCAAGTACCGGCTGAAGAGCGTCGAGGTCGCACCGGGCGTCTACGGCGACGTGGACAAGGACGAGCCGTTCACCATCGGCCGCTCGATGATCTCCACCGCGGACGCCAAGTCGCACCAGATGACGGTCGAGCGGGACGGCAAGAGCACCACCCTGCCGGTCACCCTGGGCGCGGACGCGACGCCGTCCTGGGGCGGGACGATGGTGATCATGGACAAGGAGAAGGTCACCCGGATGAACTCGCAGACCGTCGGTCTCGGCGGCGAGTACGACATCCAGGACGTGCCGCACGCGATGCGGCTGACCACCTCCGGCACCTTCCTGCACGGCAACTACTGGTCCAGCCCGTTCGGCAAGTCCAACGGCAGCCACGGGTGCATCTCGATGCAGGACGTGAAGGGCGGCAGCGACTCCTCGGTCGCCGGCAAGTTCTACAACGACTCGATGGTCGGCGACGTCGTGAAGATCGTGAACACCAAGGAGAAGACCGTCTCGCCCTCCAACGGGCTGGGCGGCTGGAACGTGTCCTGGGCCAACTGGTAGGCCCGGCAGGCTCGTCACCGCGCGGCCCGCACCTCACTCGTTGGGGTCGGGCCGCCCGGTTTTCGGGGCGGAAAGTCCCTCGGACGGCGCAACCTTTCCCATGGTTCGACACATCTATGGGTCGGGTCCGTCGTGACCGCGGGGAGCAAGGGAGGGAATCGGCGTGAGGTCGATACGCAGGGTGGTGGCCGTCGGTCTGGTCGGCGGGGCGATGGCGTTGACCGCCGCGTGCGGTGGCAGCGGCGGCGGCAGCGGGAGCGGTGCCGCCAAGGCCGATCTGGGGGCCGGTGCGGGCGCCACCGCGTCGGCGCCCGCGGGTTCCGCGTCGAAGGCGCCGAACCCGTCGAAGGTGTCCACGGCCGCGGTGAGCATCGAGCCGAAGAACGGCGCGGTGGACGTGGCGCCGGGCGCGCTCAAGATCGGTGCGACGGGCGGCAAGCTGACCACCGTCAAGGTGAGTGACAAGACCGGCAAGGAGGTCCCCGGCACGATCGCCGCGGACGGCACCAGCTGGACCCCGTCCACCGGGCTCGCGGTGGGCACCGCCTACCAGGTCAGCGCGATGGCCGCGGACGCCGACGGCGCGGTCGCCACGGCGGACAGCAGCTTCACCACGCTGACCCCGGCGGCGCTGGCCAAGGCCTCCGACAACGTCGACAACGACGCCACCTACGGCGTCGGCATGATCGTCTCGGTGGACTTCAGCAAGGACGTCAAGAACAAGGACGCCGTCCTCAAGGGCATCACCTTCCAGACCGACAACGGCACCGTGGTCAAGGGCCACTGGTTCGACGACCGCCGGCTGGACTTCCGTCCGGAGCAGTACTGGAAGCCGGGCACCAAGGTGACGGTGCAGTACCGCCTCAAGAGCGTGGAGATCGCCCCCGGGGTGTACGGCGCCGACCGGGACGAGCCCTTCACGATCGGGCGATCCCAGATCTCGACGGTTGACGCCGCCGCGCACAGGATGACGGTGGTCCGGGACGGGCAGTCGAACGACATCGACATCACCTCCGGGTCGGACCAGCACCCCACCTGGAACGGCACGATGGTGGTCATGGCCAAGGAGGACACGGTGCGGATGCAGTCCAGCACCCTGCCCGGCATGACCGGCGCGCCGTACGACCTCCAGGTGCCGCACTCGATCCGGCTGACCACCAGCGGGACGTACGTGCACGGCAACTACTGGAGCGGCTCCGCCTTCGGCGAGGACAACGTCAGCCACGGCTGCGTGGGCCTGCGCGACGTCAAGGGCGGCGGGGAGTCCACCTCGATGGGCAAGTTCTACGCGGGCACCCTGGTCGGCGACGTCGTCACCGTGAAGAACTCCACCAAGAAGGAGACGCTCGACCCGGCGAACGGGCTGAGCGGCTGGAACCTGCCGTGGAGCAAGTGGTAACCGCCTGGTAGGGGCTGCTTGGGGTCAACCCGGGCTTGACTTCGGTCGGCTCGGGTCGGCCCCTTCTTGCATGCGGCATATGCCGACGCGGGCGAGATCGTTTGCTCATTGTCCGTACGCGCCCGCTTGCGTTCCGCAATGATGGACCGCATGGCGGGTTGGGGCGAAGCAGATCAGACATCGGTTCCCGCGGCCGGCGTGGTCGCGCAGGCGTCGTGGATCGACGTCCAGGGTGCGCTCTCGGCGCTGGAAGGGCTCAGCTCCGAGGAGTTGCAGGCGATGTACTCCGCCAGACTGTGCGACCAGTCCGCGCCCAACGAGGTGCGGCTGCCGTCCCGCCCGGAGTCCGGGCCGGTGGCCCGCCGGCTGGTGCTCAACGTCCTGGAGTCCTGGGAGCTGCACCAGCACCTGGAGGCCGGTGAGTTGCTCACCAGCGAGCTGGTCTCCAACGCCGTGCGGCACGCCGCCGGGCGCACCATCGGACTGCACGTCAGCCGCAAGCCCGGCTGGCTGCGGGTCGAGGTCCGGGACTCCTCCCGGGCGCTGCCCTGCATGATCCTGGCCGAGCCCCGGCCGGTGAACGAGCGCGGGCGCGGGCTGAGGATCGTCGACGACCTCGCCGACCGCTGGGGGGCGGACCTGCTGCCGCGGGGCAAGGGCGTCTGGTTCGAGCTGAAGGTGCGCGAGCGGCACTGAGGGGCCGGGCCCCGGGTCCGGATACGCGCAGGGCCCCCGGAATCGCCGTGGTCGGCGGTGGGGGCCCCTGCAAGTCATCGCGCGGCCAAGGGGGTGCGTGTCGCGCGATGGGCGTCGGCGGTGCCAGGTCGGGCCCGCCGAGGTCTCGATGTCCTGACTATTGCACGGATCTCAGCATGTGGGCAAACCGGGCGTCTTGGATTACAAGGTTTGTAACCTAGTTCACCTTTGGATTTTGCATAGGTTCACGGTGTGGCCTGTGAATATTCACGATCTCGGCGATGTGATCATCGCTTGCCGGGTCCGGGCGGCGTGGGCGCGGACGGCGGCGGCGGAGAGGCGCCGGGGGTGGAGCGGCGGAGGCGTCGGAGTGCCACGGCAGGCGCGGCAGAGGCCGCCGAGGAGGGCGTGCGGGCGGCAGGGGATGCGGCAGTCCGTGCACTCGACGATGCGGGTGGTGGGAGGCTCCGGGAGGGGTCGTTCCGGGGGCATCTTGTCGAGCAGGCGTCGGCGGGTGAAGGCCGCCGGGCTGTGGACGCCGTCCGGCGGCAGGCCTGCGGTGAGGGCGGCGGTGAAGAGGGCCGGGGTGGTGCCCCGGGCCAGCCACTCGGCCGCGAGCGGCTCCAGGGCGGTGCAGTCGGCGGCGGAGAGCGCGAGGCGGGCGTCGGCGAGGCCGAGGCCGGCGAGGGCCGCGTAGGCCGCCGAGGTGGGCGAAGTGCGGTTGAGCTTTCGCTCCTCGGGGGGATCGGGTGCTCCGGACGTTGACGCCTCGCCGGTGTTGCCGGTGGTGATGAAGCGCGTCCACCACGCGTCGGAGCGAGGGGTGCGGGAGAAGTAGGTGCGGAACACCCAGCGGCAGTTCCTGGATTCGAGGCGCTCGCGGACACGGCGCAGGTGACCTGCGGTGGAGAGGTTGTTGAGCACCGTGCGGCAGGCCATCTGCCCGTAGTGGGGCTGGAGGGCGGCGAGGGTCTTGACGTCCATCGCGGCGCCGTCGGGGAGGTGGTCGATGAGCGAGGCGAGGTATGCCTCGCGTGCCGGGAGGTGGGAGAAGTCGGCGGCGGAACGGGGGAGTTGCTCCGGGGCGGACTGCTTGCCGTATCCGGGCGCGGCCATGGCGGTAGAGTCGTGGGTAGCCACAGGATCGAGTCTCTTTCGATCGTGCCGGTCAGACCCCCGTTCGGTGTTGGTAGCACCGGCGGGGGTTGTTTCGTTGCTGCGCACGCTACACGGGGGGACCGGCTGTGGCGAAGTCATGACGATAAGTCATATCTGCTGCGTGCAGGGGTGGTTGGAAGGTGGTTACCCACCCGTTCGACTAAAAGGTCACTCGGCCGGTGCCGCTTGAGCTTCGGAGGCGAACGAGACGAAGGCGGACCAGGCCTCGGGCGAGAAGGTGAGGGTCGGGCCGGCCTTGTCCTTGGAGTCCCGGACGTGGATGGCGGACGGACAGGAGGCGACCTCGACGCAAGCTCCGCCATCGTCGTTGCTGTAGCTGGACTTGAACCAGTTGGCCCCAGCGCTCATAGCTCCTCCGCGACCTCTCTGATGAACTCTGCGGACTCCTCGGTGCTGAGGGCCTGCATGCGGATCATGCCATGTCGTTGTGTGAGCACGTTGACCTTGTCCGGATCGGCGTGCAACACGCCAGTTCGGTGCCCCTCTACGTAGGCCAGCTGTTCGTGATCGGCAGTTTCCAGCAGGATGATTGGGCCCGTGAGTGCCGGATATGCCGCACGGTTCGCAGGGAGTGCCTGGACAGAGACATTGCGCAGAGCGCTCATCTCGATGATGTGTGTGAGCTGCCTCTTCATTAGAGCTGAACTGCCGACTTTCGCACGCAGCGCCGCTTCGTAGATCACGAAACCAAACAGCACTGTCGGCGAATGCCTCAGCTTCTCCTGGCGCTGCATCCGACCTACGACTCGCGCTTCGACCGTCTCGTCGTCCAGCGGTGGGCAGACGTGGCTGATCAACTCCCGGGCGTATTCCTCGGTCTGAAGCAAACCCGGGATGAGTAGGGCCTCGTACGTGTGGATCGCGATCGCCACGTCCTCGGCGTCCGTGTAGCCCTGCAAGTAGGACGGGAACTTCTCCGGCTTCAGGAACTCGACGGCCCCGACCAGCATCCCCCTCGCGTCGCACAACTCATCCGCGACCTGGAGCAACTTGAGCGAGGGCTTCCGCCTCCCCGCCTCCATCGACCGCACGCTCTCGATGTCGTAGTTGGCCGCCTGGCTCAACTGCTCCCGGGTCACGCCCGCCTTTTCACGCCACCGCTTGAGCTGATCGCCGCAGTAGCTCCACGACATCGGGTTCTGCTTCGGCGTCCCCACGGCTCCGTGCCCCTCCCTGCCCTGGTCAAAGGGCGGTTCAAGCTCTCGCTGTACCAGCGGCGTTACTCCTGAGGCTATGCCCGCCTGCCGACCCTTGAAGAGCGAAATGGCCGAACTCGTTCTTGTGAGTGAAGGCCTCCTTGCCTCCCCCCCCTCAAGGATTCTGATGATCACTCAGCCCGTCGACGTCGTCGAGTGGATGCTCCCCCGCCACCCCCGAAGTGCGAGCCGCGCTCGGATCCGGCTCCTCCGGCAGGCCTTCGAGTGGCAGATCGACGTCGAGTCCGCCGAGATCGCCCTGCTCCTCCTCAGCGAACTCGTCACCAACGCCTGCCGCCACGCCAGGGGCCCGCGCGACCGCCTGATCGGCGTCCGCCTCGTCCTCCCCACCCCCACCCTCCTCCGCGTCGAGGTCTCCGACGCGAGCCCCGACCTGCCCGTCCCCCGCCACGCCGCTCCCGACGACGAGTCCGGCCGGGGCCTGGAACTCGTCGCCGCCCTTGCTACCTCCTGGGGTGCCCACCCGCGCGGCGAGGGCTGCATCGGCAAGACCACCTGGTGCGAACTCGCCCTTCCCACTCCGGTGAACCCGCACGACTGACCCTTCCGCACCTGCGCAGGAAGTCGGGCCCGTCGACTTCCTGCGCGGGCTGAGTACCATCGGGGTCGTGAACTCGTACTGGCACGTCGTACTGCCACCGCTCGGCGCCTGATCGGGCGCTCGCTTCGGTGGCTTGATCCCCGCAGCCCCGTTCAGGGGGCCTGTGGCGCGCGCCCGTTCTCGGAACCTGTCCCCTTGACGGTCTTCGACGACGGAAGTTCACGACTGTGCCGAATCGTTTGCCCGCGCCTGCGCGTGCTCTCCTGGCCCCCGCTCCCCGCCGTACCCGCCCGATCGACGGGCCGGTGCCGATCCTGGCCAGCGCCCTGCTGTGGGGCACCACCGGGACGGCCAGTTCACTGGCGCCCGGGGGTGCTCCGGCGGTGGGGATCGGGGCCGCCGCCCTGGTGCTCGGCGGGCTGCTGCTGTTCCTCACCGACCGTGCCGCCTGGTCGCTGCCCCGGAGGTGCGGGGCGCGTGAGCGGTGGCTACTGGCGGCCGGGGCGGTGGCCGTGGTGGGGTACCCGCTCACCTTCTACCCGGCGGTGCCCCGCACCGGAGTCGCCGTCTCCACGGTGATCGCCCTCGGGGGCGCGCCGGTGTTCACCGGTCTCCTCGGATGGCTCGCCCGGCAGGGGCGCCCGAGCGGCCGGTGGGCCGGGGCCACGGCACTGGCCGTGCTCGGCTGCGGGGTGCTGGTGCTCGGGCCCGAACTCACCGGCGGCGGCCGGGCGGTGGACCCCGTCGGGGTGCTGCTGGCGGCGCTCTCCGGGCTCTCCTACGCGGTGTACTCGCTGATCGCCGGGCGGCTGATCACCGCCGGGCACCCGTCCGGCGGGGTGATGGGCGCGATGTTCGGCGGCGCGGCGGTACTGGTGCTGCCCGTGCTCGTGCTGGAGCCGCTGGGCCGGCTGCTCTCGGCGCGCGGCGCCGGCATCGTCCTGCACCTCGGAGTCGTCACCACCTTCCTCGCCTACCGGCTGTTCGGCCACGGCCTGCGTCACACCTCCGCCCAGACCGCCACCGCCCTCACCCTCGCCGAACCCGCGGTCGCCGCCGTCCTCGGCGTCGCCGCCCTGGGCGAGCGGCTCCCGGCGCTCTCCTGGTGCGGCCTCGCGGTGCTGGCGGGCGGCCTGGCGTTCCTGACCCTCCCCAGTAGGCGGTAGCCGCCGGGCTGCGCGGGAAGCCGGACCGGCCGACTTCCCGCGCAGCGGGGTGGGCCGACCGGGCACCGTGATCCAAGCGGGGAAACCGGGAGTCAGATGCCGAAGTGGGTGGCGATGCCGTCGAGGACGCAGTCGAGGCCGGTTTCGAAGTGCCAGGCGGGGTCGTCCTTGCGGGTGGCCTGGTGGAGGTACTGCTGGTAGGCGGGGTAGCGGCCGGTGCCCATCAGGTAGGTCATCCGGGGGGCCAGGCCGGCGCGGGTCTCGTCGCCGTCGGACCAGTTGTGGTCGCGGCGCAGGGCGGCCAGGGCGACTTCGGAGGCGACCGAGCCGTGGACGTAGCCGGCGACGGTGCGGAAGATCGCCATGGTGGTGTCGGCGTCCAGGCCGTGCTCGGCGAGGGCGGCGAAGGACCGCTCGGGAACGGCGAGTTGGTTGGGGGTGAGGGAGAACGGGGTGGCCGCCCGGACCATCCAGGGGTGGGCGAGGTTCATCGCGCGCAGGTGGACGGCGAGTGAGCGCATGGCTCCGCGCCAGCCGACGGCGGGGGTGTCCAGCGGGAGCCGACCGTAGACGAAGTCGACCATCAGCTCGATGAGTTCGTCCTTGCCGGAGACGTACCGGTAGGCGGCCATCGGGGCGACGCCGAGGGCGGTGGCCAGGCGGCGCATGGTGACGGCGTCCAGGCCCTCGGCGTCGGCGAGGGCGACGGCGGCCTCGGCGATCCGGTGCGGGGTCAGGGCGGTGCGCGGTGCGGGGGCCGGGCGGTCGAGCCGCTCCCAGAGTGAGGCCTGGGGCTGGTCGCGGTCGTCGTCCCCGGCGGGGGCCTGCTGAGCGGGCATGGGGGCGGGCTCCTTCCGGCTGGGAGGGTCCACCGTACCACCCGCGTGTACGGCGTATCTGGGGAGTGGACGACGTACGCGCCAGTGTGTACGTTGTATCCATCGCCGATACGGCGTACACAACGTCTTGGAGGGGATCCCCATGTCCACGGAGCAGAACCTGAAGGTCGCGGTCGTCCTCGGCAGCACCCGGGCCGGTCGTTTCGGCCCGGTCGTCGCCGACTGGCTGCTCGGCCACCTCGACGTCCGCGAGGACATGACCGCCGACCTGGTCGACCTGGCCGCCACCCCGCTGCCCACCGTCATGCCCTCCTGGGGTGGTGAACTTCCGCCCGGCGACGTCGAGTTGCTGGAGGCCGTGTCGCCCCGGCTGGCCGCAGCCGATGCCTTCGTGTTCGTCACGCCCGAGTACAACCACAGCTTCCCGGCCGCGCTGAAGAACGCCATCGACTGGCACAACCAGCAGTGGCACGGCAAGCCGATCGCCTTCGTCTCGTACGGCGGACTCTCCGGTGGCCTCCGGGCCGTCGAGCAGCTGCGCGTGGTGATGGCCGAGTTGAACAGCGTGACGATCCGCAACACGGTCAGCTTCCACGGCGCCGCCCAGTGCTTCGACGCCGACGGCAAGGCGAAGGACCCGGCCGCGGACGCCGCCGCCAAGACCATGCTCGACCAACTGGACTGGTGGGCACGGGCGTTGCGGGACGCCCGGCAGGCCCGTCCGTTCGCCGCCTGAACCCGGAGAAGGGGGACACGGCCATGACCACGGAACCGGCGGACGAACGCCCCAAGCCGCCGCTGCTCGGCGTGATCGGGCTGATGCTCGGCATCTTCCTGTCGGCCCTCGACGGGCAGATCATCGGCACCGCGCTGCCGACCATCGTCGGCGACCTCGGCGGGTTGGAGCACCTCTCCTGGGCGGTCACCGCCTACCTGTTGACCTCGGCCGCCGCCACCCCGCTGTGGGGCCGGCTCGGCGACCTGTACGGGCGCAAGGGTGCCTACCAGTGGGCGGTGGCGGTCTTCCTGATCGGCTCGGTGCTGTCCGGACTCTCGCAGGACATGGGCCAGTTGATCGCCTTCCGGGCCCTCCAGGGGGTCGGCGCGGGCGGGCTGATGGTCGGCGCGCTGTCGGTCATCGGGGTGCTGGTGCCCGCCTCCGACCGGGGCCGGGTGCAGTCGGTGATCGGGGTGCTGATGCCGATCGCCTTCGTCGGCGGGCCGCTGCTCGGCGGCTTCCTCACCGACCGGCTCAGCTGGCGCTGGGCCTTCTACGTCAACCTGCCGATCGGGGTGTTCGCCGTGCTCGCGGTCGGCGCCGCGGTGCGGCTGCCGAAGGCCGAACGGGTCCGCGCCCCCTTCGACTGGGCCGGGGTCGCCCTGCTGACCACCGGCATCGTCGGGCTCACCCTGGTCAGCAGCTGGGGCGGGACGACGTACCCCTGGGCCTCGCCGGTGATCCTCGGGACGGTCGCGGTCGCGGCGGTCGCGCTGGTCGGCTTCGCCCGCGCCGAACTGCGCGCCCCCGGGCCGCTGATCCCGCCCGCCCTGTTCCGCAACCGCAACTTCACGGTGGCCCAGGTGCTGGGCTTCCTCACCGGTGCCGTCATGCTCGCCCTGATCGGCTACCTGCCGCAGTACCTGCAGTTCGTCCAGGGCGCGTCACCGACCACCGGCGGACTGCTCCTGCTGCCGCTGATGCTCGGCATGATGGGCACCCAGCTGGTCACCGCCCGGCTGATGAACCGGCCCGGCGGCGAACGGCGCTACCCGCTGCTGGGCGGGGCACTCGCCCTGGCCGGGGCCGCGCTCCTGCTGCTCCTGGGCACGGACACCCCGGTGGCACTGGCCTCCGGGCTCACGGCGGTCGCCGGGGTCGGCATCGGACTGCTGATGCAGAGCACCATGCTGACCTCGATGGGCGCGGTGCCGCGGGAGTCCATGGGCGCGGCGATGGGCGTGGTGACCCTGCTGCGCAGCATCGGCGGCTCGCTCGGCATGGCCGCTCTCGGCGCGGTCTACACCGCGCGGCTGACCGCCGACCTGGAGGCCCGGCTGAGCCCGGCCGCGGCCGCCCACCTGACCGGCGGCGGAGGGCTCACCCCGGCCGCGCTGACCGGGCTGCCGCAGGCCGTCCGGGACGCCGTCGGCACGGCGGTCACCAGCGGGCTGCACGGCACGGTGGCGGGCGGCGTCGCCCTGGCGGCGGTGGCCACGGCGGTGGCCTGCCTGGCCCGGCCGGACCCGGGCCCGAAGCCGGGCCTGAACCCGGGCCCGAGTCCGGAGCCGAGCCCGGAGCTGCAGACGGCCTCACGGCCCTGAGGCCTCACGGGCACCGGCCGGCGAAGCAGAAGGAGGCGACCTCCGACTGCAGCAGCTCGCGCAGCGGGGTGGGCCAGCCGTCCTCCGGGCCCGCCACCAGGACGGACCAGGCGGTGCCGTCAGGCCCGACCAGCACGTGTTCGACAGCCCGGCGGACACCGGAGCCGGCCAGCTCGTAGGCGTACTCCAGCTCGGCGCTGCCGCCCGCGGTCCGCTCCAGCCGGATCCGGTGGTAGCCGGGGAACCGGGCCGGGTTGCGGGCCAGGTCGTCGTCGGTTTCCACGGCCTGCTGGTACGGGGGGCTGCCGTCCATCACGAACACCTGGATCAGACTGCGGTGGTCGGGGGAGTCGTAGAACACCGAGGCGCCGTCGACGCGCCGTTGCCAGCCGTCGGGGACGAGGAGGGTGAACCCGGCCGGGTCCGGCACCGGCGTCAGGTGCGGCCCGACGGGGCCGGTCGGCGCGGCGGGCTGGGCGGGCGGGGCCGGGTCGGTCGAGTCGGTCGGACCGAGGCCGGAGGTGGGCCCCGGGGCGACGGTGCGGGCGCCCCCGGCGGGGAACGGCGGCGTGGCCGCGGCGGCCGGCCGGTCGACGTCGTCGGGACGGTCCAGCAGGTACCAGCCACCGCCCGCGAGCACCCCGGCCAGCACCCCGGTGCCGGCGGCGATCAGCACCCGCACCCACCGGCGCCGCGGCGGCCCGACCAGCGGCGGTGCCAAGGGCGGCGGCGGTGCCAAGGGCGGCGCTGCCAAGGGTGGCGGCGGTCGGTGCGGCTCCGGCGGCTGGAACGACATCCGTCTCCCCTCCGGCGTGGACCGACCCGCCGCGATTATCGCGCCGCCGGCCCCGCCACGACCAGAGGGCGGCCGGGGAGTGCCCGGGGAGCGCCAAGAGACCCGAGTGGCCCCCGGACGGTACGGGGTTCCGCCCGGGGGCCACTCGTCACGGGTCCTGAGCAGCACACGCTGATCAGGGCACGGTGATCAGCACTCGATGACGTTCACGGCGAGGCCGCCGCGCGAGGTCTCCTTGTACTTGATCTTCATGTCGGCCCCGGTCTCCTTCATCGTCTTGATCGCCTTGTCCAGCGAGACGTGGTGGCGCCCGTCGCCGCGCAGCGCCATCCGGGCCGCGGTGACGGCCTTGACCGACGCCATGCCGTTGCGCTCGATGCAGGGGATCTGGACCAGGCCGCCGACCGGGTCGCAGGTGAGGCCGAGGTTGTGCTCGATGCCGATCTCGGCGGCGTTCTCGACCTGCTCGGGGGTGCCGCCGAGGACCTCGGCGAGGCCGCCCGCGGCCATCGAGCAGGCGGAGCCGACCTCACCCTGGCAGCCGACCTCGGCGCCGGAGATGGAGGCGTTCTCCTTGAAGAGCATGCCGATGGCGCCGGCCGCGAGCAGGAAGCGGACGATGCCGTCGTCGTCGGCGCCCGGGATGAAGTTCAGGTAGTAGTGCAGGGTGGCGGGGATGATCCCGGCCGCACCGTTGGTCGGGGCGGTGACCACCCGGCGCCCGGAGGCGTTCTCCTCGTTGACCGCCATCGCGTAGAGGGTGACCCACTCCATCGCGTTGGCCGGCCCGATCCCCTCGGCGCGCAGCGCCCGGGCGCCCGCGGCGGCCCGGCGGCGGACCTTCAGCCCGCCCGGCAGGATGCCCTCGCGGCTCATGCCGGCCCGCACGCACTCCTGCATCACGGACCAGATCTCCAGCAGCCCGGTGCGGATCTCCTCCTCGCTGCGCCAGGCCTTCTCGTTCTCCAGCATCAGGCCGGAGATCGACAGCCCGGTCTCCCGGCTGAGCCGCAGCAGTTCGTCGCCGGTGCGGAAGGGGTACTTCAGCACGGTGTCGTCGGGCTTGACCCGGTCCGCGCCGATCGCGTCCTCGTCCACGACGAAGCCGCCGCCGACCGAGTAGTAGGTCTTCTCCAGCAGCGTCGAGCCGTCCGCCGCGTACGCCCACAGGGTCATCCCGTTGGCGTGGTACGGCAGCGAGCGGCGCCGGTGCAGGACGAGCTGGTCGTCGGTGTCGAAGTCGATCGGGTGCTCGCCGAGCAGGTTGAGGCGCTTCTCGGCGGTGATCCGCTCGACGTCCTTGTCCGCCTGGTCGACGTCGACGGTGCGGGGCGAGTTGCCCTCCAGGCCGAGCAGGACGGCCTTCGGGGTGCCGTGGCCGTGGCCGGTGGCGCCCAGCGAGCCGTACAGCTCGGCGCGCACCCCGGTCACCCGGTCCAGCAGGCCTTCGGAGCGCAGGCGGCGGGCGAACATCCGGGCGGCGCGCATCGGGCCGACGGTGTGGGAGCTCGACGGGCCGATGCCGATGGAGAAGAGGTCGAAGACGCTGATGGCCACGGGGACGTCCTTGTCTGGGTCTCGTGGAAGGACAAAGCGGGTACATGGGACGGGGCACCGCGCGCGTACTGTCCAGTGTGCGCGGTGCCCCGGAAACGGCAGGTGGCCGGCCGCCGTGAGGCCGGTCACCCTCCTCCGGCGATCAGGCGATCGAGAGATCAGACGGTCGGAGGATCAGGCGATCAGAGGTTGGGGTAGAGCGGGTACTTCTCGGCCAGGGCGGTGACCCGGGCCTTCAGCGCGGCGGCGACGGTCTCGTCGAAGGCGGGCTTGAGCGCCTCGGCGATGACGTCGGCGACCTCGCGGAAGTCCTCGGCCTGGAAGCCGCGGGTGGCCAGCGCCGGGGTGCCGATCCGCAGGCCCGAGGTGACCATCGGCGGGCGGGGGTCGTTCGGGACGGCGTTGCGGTTGACGGTGATGCCGACCTCGTGCAGCCGGTCCTCGGCCTGCTGGCCGTCGAGCTGGCTGTTGCGCAGGTCGACCAGGACCAGGTGGACGTCGGTGCCGCCGGACAGCACGGACGCGCCGGCCTCGGCGACGTCGGCCTGCAGCAGGCGCTCGGCGAGGATCTTGGCGCCGTCCAGGGTGCGCTGCTGGCGCTCCTTGAACTCCTCGGAGGCGGCGACCTTGAAGGCGACGGCCTTGCCCGCGATGACGTGCTCCAGCGGACCGCCCTGCTGGCCGGGGAAGACCGCGGAGTTGATCTTCTTGGCGTACTCGGCCTTGGACAGGATGACGCCGCCGCGCGGGCCGCCCAGGGTCTTGTGGGTGGTGGTGGTGACCACGTCCGCGTACGGCACCGGGTTCGGGTGCAGGCCTGCGGCGACCAGGCCCGCGAAGTGCGCCATGTCGACCATGAGCAGCGCGCCGACCTCGTCGGCGACCCGGCGGAACGCGGCGAAGTCGAGCTGGCGCGGGTAGGCGGACCAGCCAGCGATGATCAGCTTCGGCTGGTGCTCCTTGGCCAGGCGCTCGACCTCGGCCATGTCGACCTGGCCGGTCTTCTCGTCGACGTGGTACGCGGCCACGTTGTAGAGCTTGCCGGAGAAGTTGATCTTCATGCCGTGGGTCAGGTGACCGCCGTGGGCCAGGCTCAGGCCCAGGATGGTGTCGCCCGGCTGGATCAGCGCGAACATCGCGGCGGCGTTGGCCTGGGCGCCCGAGTGCGGCTGGACGTTGGCGTGTTCGGCGCCGAACAGGGCCTTGATCCGGTCGATCGCGATCTGCTCGACCACGTCGACGTGCTCGCAACCGCCGTAGTAGCGGCGGCCGGGGTAACCCTCGGCGTACTTGTTGGTGAGCACCGAACCCTGGGCCTCCATGACCGCCACCGGGGCGAAGTTCTCGGAGGCGATCATCTCCAGCGTGGTCTGCTGGCGGTGCAGCTCGGCGTCGACCGCGGCGGCGATCTCCGGGTCGAGGGCGTGCAGGGACTGGTTGAGAACCGTCATGGTGTGGTCTTCCCGGGGAGGAGAGCGGAGGGACGGTGGGGGCGGGACGGACCGCCGTGCTGCGGCCCGTCCCGGCGGGGGCTCAGCCCTCGGCGTGGGTGAGCGCGTCGTACTCGGCGGCGCTGAGCAGCGTGTCGGTGGCCTCCACGCGGACCTTGAACAGCCAGCCGCCCTCGAACGGGGCGCTGTTGACCAGGCTGTTGTCGTCCAGGACGTCCTGGTTGACCTCGGTGACCTCGCCGGTCACCGGGGAGTACAGGTCGCTGACCGACTTGGTCGACTCCAGCTCGCCACAGGTCTCTCCGGCGGTCACGGCGTCGCCGACCTCGGGGAGCTGCACATAGACGATGTCACCGAGGGCGTCGGCGGCGTGCTTGGTGATGCCGACCGTCGAGACACCGTCCTCGGCGGCCGTCAGCCACTCGTGCTCCTTGGTGTACTGCAGGTGCTGGGGGTTGCTCATGGCGTCATTCTCCAGGATGGGAAGCGGGTACGACGCAGCGGGCCGCCGCGCGGACGGCTCCGACGTGCGCCTATGGGAAAACCGGGGTCGGCAGGGGCCTCAGCGGGCGCGCTTGTAGAACGGCAGCGCCACGACCTCGACCGGCTCGTGCTTGCCGCGCACGTCCACCGCGACGGCGGTGCCGGGGGCGGCGTGGGCCGCGTCGACGTAGGCCATCGCGATCGGCTTGCCCAGGGTCGGGGACGGCGCGCCCGAGGTGATCCGGCCGATCGGGGCGCCGTCGGCGGAGACCACGGTGTACTCGGCGCGCGGGACCCGCTTGCCCTCGGAGACCAGGCCGACCAGCACCTTCGGCGGGTTGGACTCGGCCGCGGCGGCGGCCTGCTCCAGCGCCTTGCGGCCGACGAACGCGCCCTCGTTGGTGGTCTTGTCGAAGCGGACGACCCGGCCCAGGCCGGCGTCGAACGGGGTCAGGTCGGTGGACAGCTCGTGCCCGTACAGCGGCATGCCCGCCTCCAGGCGCAGCGTGTCGCGGCAGGACAGGCCGCACGGGACCAGGCCGCGGCCCTCGCCGGCGGCGGTCAGCGCCTGCCAGACCGGCTCGGCGTCGACCGGCCGGCAGAAGATCTCGAAGCCGTCCTCGCCGGTGTAGCCGGTGCGGGCCAGCAGCACCTCCTTGCCGGCCACCTGGGCCGGGAGGATCGCGTAGTACTTCAGGCCGGGCAGGTCGGCGTCGGTGGTCTCCGCCAGGATGGCGGTGGCCTCCGGGCCCTGGACGGCGATCAGCGCGTAGGTGTCGCGGTCGTCGGTGACGACGGCGTCGAAGCCCTTGGCGCGGGCGATCAGCTCGTCCAGCACCAGCTGGGCGTTGGAGGCGTTGGCGACGACCAGGAAGGCGTCCGCGCGCAGGCGGTAGACGATCAGGTCGTCCAGGATGCCGCCGTCCTCGGCGCAGATCATGGTGTAGCGGGCGCGCAGCTCGCCGAGCGCGGAGACGAAGCCGACCAGCGCGTGGTCCAGCATCTCGCCGGCCTGCGGGCCGGTGACGGTGATCTCGCCCATGTGCGAGAGGTCGAACAGGCCGGCCTTGGTGCGGACGGCGAGGTGCTCCTCGCGCTCGCTGCCGTAGCGCAGCGGCATGTCCCAGCCGGCGAAGTCGGTCATGGTCGCGCCGAGGGCGCGGTGCAGCGCGTCGAGCGCGGTCAGGCGGAGGGACGACATGGCCAGGAACTCCTCGGTCGGGGCACTCAGGGGCGCGCGCCGGACCGGACCCGCTCGGGACCGACCCCGCGCGCGGGCATGCGGCGGCGTGGGTCTCCCCATCTGTCGTCGAACCTGAGAGCTTCACCGCCCGCCTGCCCTCAGCCGGTGCCAGCATCGGCTGGTTCCAGCATCGGGGACAGGGCGGCGGCTTGCACCGTGGGTGGGCGTACGGCGGGGCCGTACGCCGCTTTCCAGATGTGCCTAACCCGCGCGGTAGGGGGGCCTGAGAGATTCCGGGGAGGACTTGCTCCTTCGGCGCCGGCCGTGCCCCGATGAGGGGCACTCCGGGCTCTCCCGCGCGGGTTCGAGCGGCCGGTGTGGAGTTGTGGGGGCCCGCGGCGCATGCCGTCGGACGCGCACATCATGGCACGTCCTCGCGGAGGAGGGGAGAGGGGACCCGGTCACACGACGCCAAGGCGAACACGGGCCCTAAACTCTTGCGCGTCGGCGCAGCAGTGGGCGGCCGACCCGGCGGCAGGCCGGATCGGCGGCGCATGGAGTACCCGGTGGAGCAGCAGCAGGGGTGGGGCGGGCCGGAGGCGGCGCCGTCGGGCGGCGCGTGGCCGGCGAACGAGCTGGAGCAGGTGCTGACGGCCGCGCTGGGCGACCCGGGGGCGACCCCGCGGGTGGTCGAGGTGCTGGCCCGCAGCCAGGTGTGGATCCCGCTGCCGGCCGGGGGCGACCCGACCGGGCAGGGGCTGGACCTGCCGACCATCGAGCTGGCCGGGGCACCGTACGTGCCGGTGTTCTCCTCCCAGGAGGTGTTCCTGCAGCAGGCGCCGGGGATGGCCTTCGCGGTCGCGCCGGCCTGGGAGTTCGCCCGCGGGCTGCCGCTGGGCGTGGGCATCGCGGTCAACCCCGAGGCGGCGGTGGGCATCCCGGTGCCGCCGCAGGGGGTGGCCGAGCTGCGCCGCGGCCCGCGCGGGGACCGCTGGGAGCACGCCGAGAACGCCCCGGAGGGGCCGACCGGCGGCCGGGTGGCGCTGCGCGAGCCGGTGCCGGGCGAGGACCCGGAGTACTTCCTGGCCGCGTGCCGGGCCGAACTGTCGGCCCTGCCCGGAGTGTTGACCGCGCGCCGGGCACTGGCCAGCATCGAGGGCGAGCCGACGGTGATGTTCGTGGGGGTCCAGCTGGATCCGGCGGCCCCGGCCGACCCGGGCGCGGTGAACGAGGCGCTCGGGCGGGCGCTGGGAACCGCGCCGCTGCCGGGGGGCGTCCACCTCGTGCTGCTCGACCTCGCCGACGACCCGGTGGTCGAGTGGCTGCTGACCCGGGTCATGCCCTTCTACTCGCGGGTGTGAGCGGGGATCGTTCACAGGCACGTCGCCGTGGCGGCGGCCGGTGCGGCGCCATAGGGTGCGTGCAGGCGGCTGACGGGCCGGCGGGTTCAGGAAAGAGGCGCGGCGAGGTGGGCGCATGAGTGCGGGAACGGGAGCGGGCGGGGTGCCGGGGCCCTGGGGCCAGGCACCGGCCGGGCACCCGGCAGCGGATCCGGGCGTGTTGGAGCAGGCTCTGCGCGAGGTCGCGCCGGAGCGCTACGACGCGTACGAGCGGCTGCTGCACGCGCTGGCCGAGGGCCGGGTCTGGATGCTGCTCTGGCACGGCACGCCGGGCAGCCCGGACGCTCAGTACGGGAACATGGAGATCAGCGGCCACGGTTACGCGCCCGCCGTCACCTCGCCCGAGCAGCTGACGGCCTCCGGCTGGGCGCGGGCCCACGAGGTCGTCTCCGGGCGCGAGATCGCCGCCTCGCTGTACCGCACCCGCTGGGGCCTGTGGCTCAACCCGCACGCGCCGGGCGGCGGGGTGGGGGTGCCGTGGGCGGACCTGCGGCGGGTCGCCGCGGGACTGGACCGGCTGCCGGCCGGGCCGTTGAAGCTGAGCGAGCCGCAGGTGAACGCCCAACAGTTCTTCGCGCTGCTGGAGCGCCAGGCCGGCGAGGTGCGCGCGGTGCGGGCGCTGCGCCGGGCCTGGGTGCAGCCGGCCGTGGGGGAGCCGTACCTGGCGATCGGCCTGGACCTGTACGAGAGTTCGCCGCCGGCCGTGGAGGCGGTGCGGGCGCTGATGCAGCGGGCGATCGCGGTGGCCCCGGAGGGGCTCGCGGTGTCCACGGTGGCGATGGCGGACGAGTACGACCCGGTGGCGCTGTGGATGCGCGCGAACGCCCGGCCGTTCTTCGACCGGGAGGCGGGCCGGCCGCCGACCGGCCCGTACCCGCCGGTGCCGCCGCCGTACCCGGGGCAGTCGATGCCGGGGCAGCCGACCCCGGGGTGGGCGCACGGCGCCCAACAGTCCGCGCCGGGCTGGGGTCACCAGCCCCAGCGACAGTGGCCCGGCTACCCGGGCCGCTGATCGCCGAAACCGGTTGCCGATCGGTTGCCGAACCGGTTGCCAAAATCTCCGACACAAAGCCGACTTGATTAGCAATCAGGTCGGCTTCGGTGCTTTCCGGACGAATCATCCGCCGTCGCCGATGACGCATCTTGACATGGCTCGCGCACCCGTGTGAAGAGGTATATGCCGAAGACCGGGAAGGTGCATGCGGGCAGATCACAGTTGGGCATCTGTCGGTTGTCAGGGCTGGCGCAAGCCAGTTCGGATGGCAGAGAGTTCTGCGCAACGCAACGCGCGTACTGGGAACCCCACGAAGGTGAACGCGCAAGCCGACCGCTCGATCCATGCGACGCCCATCCCGCATGGAGGCAGTGCCCGTGCACGACGCACTGCCGCGACCACCTGCTCCTAGCACCTCCGCACGTCCGCAGCCGTACCGCCGAACCGGCGCCCGGCACCCGTGGGCCGGCCACCGTCGGCGAGGGGACCAACTGACCATGACCGCACCCATCACTACCGCCGGGAACGAACCCGAGGCACCCGCCTCCCCGAGCCCGGCCAAGACGATCGAGGGCCGCTCCCTCGGTCGGATCGCCTGGACCCGCTTCAAGCGGGACAAGGCCGCTGTCGCCGGCGGCATCGTGGTGATCCTGCTGATCCTCCTGGCCGTCCTGTCCGGGCCGTTGGAGTCGCTGTTCGGGCTCGACCCCGACCAGCCCAACCCGGACCTGCTGGACGCCAACCTCGGCGGACTCCCGCTCGGGGACTGGGGAGGGATGAGCGGGGACCACCTGCTCGGCGTCGACCCCCTGCAGGGCCGTGACCTGCTCGCCCGCGTGGTCGACGGCTCCTGGGTCTCCCTGCTGGTCGCCTTCGGCGCGACCCTGCTGTCCAACACCATCGGCACCGTGCTCGGCGTGATGGCCGGCTACTACGGCGGCTGGGTGGACACCCTGATCAGCCGGCTGATGGACGTCTTCCTGGCGTTCCCGCTGCTGCTGTTCGCCATCGCGATCTCGGCCTCGCTCCAGGGCGGCGCGTTCGGCCTGCACGGCCTCCCGCTGCACATCCTGGTGCTGATCTTCGTGATCGGCTTCTTCAACTGGCCCTACATGGGCCGGATCGTGCGCGGACAGACCCTCTCGCTGCGCGAGCGGGAGTTCGTGCACGCGGCCCGCAGCCTCGGTGCCCGCGGCCCCTTCATCCTGTTCAAGGAGCTGCTGCCCAACCTGGTCGGCCCGATCCTGGTCTACTCGACCCTGCTGATCCCGACCAACATCCTCTTCGAGGCCGGGCTGAGCTTCCTCGGCGTCGGCATCCAGCCCCCGCAGTCCTCCTGGGGCGGCATGCTGGCCGACGCGAAGAACTACTACCAGGTGGACCCCCAGTACATGGTGGTCCCCGGTGTCGCGATCTTCATCACCGTGCTCGCGTTCAACCTGCTCGGCGACGGGCTGCGTGACGCCCTCGATCCCAAGAGCAACTGACCCGAGAGCAACTGACCCGATCGTCAGGCCCTCCCTCCTCCACATCCTCAAGGGGTTGATCTCACCCATGCGTAGGTCCCGTACCGCCGTGCTGACCGCCGTGGCTGCCGCCGCGGTCCTGGTCGTCACCGGCTGCTCCTCCAGCTCCAAGAGCAGCGGTGGCAGTTCCTCCTCGGCCGGCTCCAACGACAGCAGCGGCGGCGGCGCCGACGCGGCCACCAAGCAGATCGTCAACGCCTCGGACAAGAAGGGCGGGACGGTCACCTACGAGATGAAGGGCACCCCGGACTCCCTCGACCCGGGCAACACGTACTACGCGTACATCTACAACTTCTCGCGCCTGTACGGCCGTCCGCTGACCACCTTCAACCCGGCGGCCGGCGCCGACGGCAACAAGCTGGTCCCGGACCTCGCCGAGTCGCTGGGCCAGGTCAGCCCGGACGGCCTGACCTGGACGTACAAGCTGCGCAAGGGCCTCAAGTACGACGACGGCACCGCGATCACCTCCAAGGACGTCAAGTACGCCGTGGAGCGCTCGAACTACGCGCCCGAGGTGAACTCCAACGGCCCGACGTACTTCCACGACAACCTGGTCGACAACCCGGACAAGTACCAGGGCCCGTACAAGGACAAGACCGGCGACCTCAAGTCGATCGAGACGCCGGACGACACCACGATCATCTTCCACCTGCAGCACCCCTTCGCCGACTTCGACTACCTGGTCAGCGCCCCGCAGACCGTGCCGGTGCCGCAGGCCAAGGACACCGGTGCCGACTACGTGAAGCACATCGCGGCCTCGGGCAGCTACAAGTTCGAGTCCTACGACGACGGCAAGGGGGCCGTGCTGGTCCCGAACCCCAACTGGGACCCGAGCACCGACCCGATCCGCAAGCAGCTCGCGGACAAGATCGTGCTCAAGATGAACATCGACCAGGCCACCATCGACAAGGACCTGCTGGCCGGCAACGCCCAGGTCGACCTGGTGGGCGGCGGCGTCGACCCGCAGACCCAGGCGCAGATCCTGCGCGACCCGAAGCTCAAGGCCAAGACCGACAACGCCTACGGCGGCCGCCTGGTCTACATGGCGATCAACAGCAAGGTCGCGCCGTTCGACAACATCGACTGCCGCAAGGCCGTCCAGTTCGCGATCGACAAGGTCGCGGTGCAGACCGCGCTCGGCGGCCCGATCCGCGGCCAGGTGGCCAGCACCGTGCTCCCGCCGGACATCCCGGGCCACCAGGACTTCAACCTGTACGAGACCCCGGGCAACAAGGGCGACCAGGCCAAGGCCAAGGACGCCCTGAAGGCCTGCGGCAAGGACGGCGGCTTCAAGACCGTGCTGTCCGCCCGCACCGAGCGCGCGACCGAGGTCGCCGCGGCCACCGCGATCCAGGCGCAGCTGAAGAACATCGGCATCGACGCCGAGATCCAGCAGTTCCCGCAGGGCAAGTACCTGACCGACTCGGCCGGTGCCCCGCAGTACACCGAGGACCACAACATCGGTCTGATGATGATGCAGTGGGGCGCCGACTGGCCGACCGGCTACGGCTTCCTGCAGCAGATCGTCGACGGCCGCGCGATCAAGGCCTCCGGCAACAGCAACCTGGCCCAGCTGAACGACCCGGCCGTCAACAAGATGATCGACGACGCCGCGGTCAACCCGGACCGGGCCGGCCGCGAGAAGCTCTACGGCGACATCGACAAGAAGGTCATGGAGTCCGCGGTGTACGTCCCGCTGACCGACTTCAAGGTCTTCCTGTACCGCCCGGACAGCGCGACCAACATCGCCTCCACCCCGGCCTTCTCGGGTGAGTACGACTACCTGAACATCGGCACCACCAAGTAAAGAGCCTGGCTCCGCATCCCTGAAGGCAGGTGAAGGCAGCGGCGCCCGCCGCCGTCCGGCAGATCCCGGACGGCGGCGGGCCGCCGGAGCCGCCCAACTGTGTTTGCCTACATCATCCGCAGGATCCTCGCGGCCGCGGCGCTGCTGGTCGTCGTCAGCGCGGTCACCTTCGCGATCTTCTTCCTGCTCCCGCGCATCGCCGGCGAGACCACCGACCAGCTGGCCGCGCAGTACATCGGGAAGAACCCCTCGCCCGAGGCGATCCAGGCGGTCAAGCAGAACCTCGGCTTCGACCAGCCGCTGTACACCCAGTACTGGAACTTCCTGAAGGCGCTGGTCAGCGGCGCCGAGTACAAGTTCGGCCCGGAACCGGCCACCTGCCACGTGCCCTGCTTCGGCTACTCCTTCAAGAACCACCTGGAGGTCTGGCCGGAGATGACCAGCCGGATCCCGGTCACCATCTCGCTCGCCATCGGCGCGGCCGTGCTCTGGCTGGTCTCCGGCGTCACCACCGGCGTGATCTCCGCCCTCAAGCCGCGGTCGATCTTCGACCGGCTGTCCATGGGCATCGCCCTGGCCGGCGTCTCGCTGCCGGTCTTCTTCACCGGCGCCCTGCTGCTGACCGTGTTCAGCTACGAGTGGCCGATCCTGGACAACCTGGAGTACGTCGACTTCACCGCCGACCCGCTGATGTGGGCCCGCAACCTGATCCTCCCGTGGATCTCGCTGGCCTTCCTCTACTCCGCGCTCTACGCCCGGCTCACCCGCGCCGGGATGCTGGAGACGATGAGCGAGGACTACATCCGCACCGCCCGGGCCAAGGGCCTGGTCGAGCGCAAGGTGGTGGTCAAGCACGGGCTGCGCTCCGCGCTCACCCCGATCGTCACCATCTTCGGCATGGACCTCGGCCTGCTGCTCGGCGGTGCGCTGATCACCGAGCAGGTCTTCTCGCTCAAGGGCATCGGCCAGTTCGCCGTCCAGGCGATCTCCGACAACGACCTGCCCAAGATCCTCGGCGTCACCCTGCTCGCCGCCTTCTTCATCGTCGTCTGCAACCTCGTGGTCGACCTCCTGTACGCGCTCGTCGACCCCCGCGTGAGGCTCTCGTGACCGACCTCCAGAAGACCCCGGCGGACGCGGCTCCCGCTCCTCTGGGTGACCCCTTCCTGTCCGTCCGCGACCTGCGGATCCACTTCGACACCGACGACGGCCTGGTCCGCTCGGTGGACGGGGTCAGCTTCGACCTGCACAAGGGCCGCACCCTGGGCATCGTCGGCGAGTCCGGCTCCGGCAAGTCCGTCACCTCACTCGGCATCATGGGCCTGCACCGCTCCAAGCGGGCCCGGATCAGCGGCGAGATCCGGCTGGACGGCGAGGACCTGATCGCGGCCGGACCGGACCGGGTGCGCCAACTGCGCGGCCGCGAACTGGCGATGATCTTCCAGGACCCGTTGACCGCGATGCACCCCTACTACACCGTCGGCGCGCAGATCGTCGAGGCGTACCGGGTGCACCACCCGCAGGCCACCAAGAAGCAGGCCAGGACCCGCGCGATCGAGATGCTCGACCGGGTCGGCATCCCGCAGCCCGACCGCCGGCTGGACGACTACCCGCACCAGTTCTCCGGCGGCATGCGCCAGCGCGCGATGATCGCCATGGCCCTGGTCAACGACCCCTCGCTGCTGATCGCCGACGAGCCCACCACCGCCCTGGACGTCACCGTCCAGGCGCAGATCCTGGACCTCATCCGCGACCTCCAGCAGGAGTTCGGCTCCGCCGTCATCATCATCACCCACGACCTCGGGGTGGTCGCCGAGCTCGCCGACGACATCCTGGTCATGTACGGCGGCAAGTGCATCGAGCGCGGTCCGGCCGAGAGCCTCTTCGACGCGCCCGAACACCCCTACACCTGGGGCCTGTTGGGCTCGATGCCGCGCCTGGACCGGGAACTGCAGGAACGGCTCGTGCCGGTCAAGGGCACCCCGCCCAGCCTGATCAACGTGCCGTCCGGCTGCGCCTTCCACCCGCGCTGCCCGTACGCCGCCCTCACCGGCGGGCGCTCCGCGAGCGAGGTCCCGGTGCTGACCGAGGCCGCGCCCGGGCACGTGGCGGCCTGCCACCTGCCGGCCGGCGAACGGCACCGCATCTTCGCCGAAGAGATCGCGCCCAGGCTGTGAGCCCGGCCTCGTACCACCTTTCTGGAGAGAACCGATGACGGACACTCAGGGGGCCACGATCCCTTCGCCGGCGCCCGCCCCCGACCGCGAGCCGCTGCTGAAGGTGACCGGCCTCACCCGGCACTTCCCGATCCGCGGCGGACTGCTGCGGCGCCAGACCGGCGCGGTGCGGGCCGTCGACGGCATCGACTTCACCGTCAACGCCGGCGAGACGCTCGGTGTCGTCGGCGAGTCCGGCTGCGGCAAGTCCACGATGGGGCGGCTGGTCACCCGGCTCGACGAACCCACCGGCGGGACGATCGAGTTCGAGGGCACCGACATCAGCCACCTGGGGGCCGGCGCGCTGCGGCCGCTGCGCCGCGACATCCAGATGATCTTCCAGGACCCGTACTCCTCGCTGAACCCCCGGCACACCGTCGGCACCATCGTCAGCGCGCCGTTCAAGCTCCAGGGCGTCCAGCCGGAGGGCGGCGTCAAGAAGGCCGTCCAGGACCTGCTGGAGCTGTGCGGGCTCAGCCCCGAGCACTACAACCGCTACCCGCACGAGTTCTCCGGCGGCCAGCGCCAGCGCATCGGCATCGCCCGGGCGCTCGCGCTCAAGCCGAAGATGATCATCGCGGACGAGCCGGTCTCGGCCCTGGACGTGTCGATCCAGGCGCAGGTGGTCAACCTGCTGGACGACCTCCAGCAGGAGCTGGGCCTGACCTACCTGATCATCGCGCACGACCTCTCGGTGGTCCGGCACGTCTCCGACCGGGTGGCGGTGATGTACCTCGGCAAGATCGTCGAGATCGCCGACCGCGACTCGCTCTACCGCAGCCCGATGCACCCGTACACCAACGCCCTGATGTCGGCCGTCCCGGTGCCCGACCCGCGCCGGCGCCAGCAGGGCGGGCGCGAGCGGATCCTGCTCAAGGGCGACGTGCCCTCGCCGATCAACCCGCCCAGCGGTTGCCGGTTCCGGACCAGGTGCTGGAAGGCGCAGGACGTCTGCGCCTCGCAGGAGCCGCCGCTGGCGGCGCTGAAGACCGGGCACCAGGTGGCTTGTCACTTCCCCGAGCGGAGCGAGGGGAACGGTTAGGCACAGTCCCGAGCGGAGCGAGGGGAACGGTCAGGCACAGTCCCGAGCGGAGCGAGGGGAACGGTCAGGCACAGTCCCGAGCGGAGCGAGGGGAACGGTCAGGCGCAGCTCCGAGCGGGGCGAGGGGAACGGTCAGGCACAGTCCGGAGAACCTGGAGAACCCGGAGAACAAGGGCTGAGCGGACGGTGGGCGGAGGGGGAGGTTCCGCGCAGGTCATAGTTGTGTGGTGACCTCGCAGATCTTCCCCTCCGACGTGCAGCAGTCGCTGGACCTCGTCGGCATCTTCGTCTTCGCGCTCTCCGGAGCGCTGCTCGCCGTCCGCAAGAACATGGACATCTTCGGGATCTGCGTCCTGGCCGAGGTCACGGCGCTCGGCGGCGGGGTGATGCGCGACCTGGTGATCGGCGCGACCCCGGTGGCCGCCTTCACCAACCTCGGCTACTTCCTCACCCCGCTGGCCGCCGGGCTGGTGGTGTTCTTCCTGCACCCCGAGGTCGAGCGGATCAACCGGGCGGTGCAGGCCCTGGACGCCCTCGGCCTCGGCCTGTTCTGCGTCACCGGCACCGCCAAGGCGCACGACTACGGGCTGGGGGCGGTCGCCGCCGTCGCGCTCGGCATGGTGACCGCGGCCGGCGGCGGGGTGATCCGCGACGTCCTGGCCGGGGAGATCCCCTCGCTGCTGCGCTGGGACCGTGAGATCTACGCCGTCCCGGCCCTGGTCGGCGCCGCCCTGGTGGCCGTGCTGATCGGCGCGAACCGGCTCACCGGCGCCACCGGCACCGCCGCCGCGCTCACCGCCTTCGGGCTCCGGATGCTGGCCCTGAAGTACGGCTGGCGCGCCCCGCGGGCCTGGCACCGCAACGGTTCTCGCACCAGCGAGGAGTAGGCGAGCCGCCGTACGCGAGCGAGATCGCCTCGGCCGTGCAGAGCAGCTCCGGCAGCATCCGGGCCAGCTCCGCCGGCGGCACCTGGCCGGCCGGGGCGCTCAGCGCGCAGGCCGCGACCGTCCGCCCGCCGATGCCCGCGACCGGCGCGGCCACACAGGTCACCGGCTCCCGGTGCTCGGCCGACTCGGCCGCCCAGCCCCGGCGGCGCACCGCCGCCAGCTCGGGCGGCAGCTCCTCCTCGCGGGCGCCGTCGGCCGGCAGCCCGGCGAGCAGCACCCGCCCGACGGCCGTCCCGGTCACCGGGGCGCGCCGGCCGATCCGGGGCGGCCGGGCGGCCGACGGCCCGGCCACCTCGTCCAGGTAGAGCACCTCGCCGTCCTGCAGCACGGCCAGTTGGACGGTGTAGCCGCAGCGGGCGTTCAGCGCGGCCAGGTAGGGCGCGGCCACCTGCCGGACGTCGAAGTCCTCCAGCGCCCGGTGCGCCAGCGACAGCACCCGGCCGCCGACCCGGTAGCGCAGGTCGGGCTGGCGCCGGACGAAACCGTGCTCCTCCAGCGTGCGCAGCAGGCGCAACGCGGTGGACTTGTGCACCCCGAGGCGGCTCGCGGCCTGCTCCAGCGAGAGCGGCCCGTCGTCGAGCGAGCCGAGCAGGGTCAGTGCGCGGTCGACCGACTGCGACATGGTGCCCCCCTGGACTGGCTTGAGAAGTGTTCGTCAGGCTAACCGCTGCCCGGCGCAGTGGTACAAACCAGTGCCGGACGCCGGCGTCCGGCGGGTGGCCGGATCGGTGCAGGCTCTGGATCGGTCCCGCCGGGGCTCCCTCTACAATCGGGGGGTTATGCCATACCTGGACCATGCGGCGACCACGCCGATGCTGCCCGAGGCGATCGCCGCGATGACGGCGCACCTGGGGGTGGTCGGCAACGCCTCGGCCCTGCACGCGGCCGGCCGCCGGGCCCGCCGGGTGGTCGAGGAGGCCCGCGAGTCGCTGGCCGAGTCGCTGGGCGCCCGCCCCAGCGAGATCGTCTTCACCGGCGGCGGCACCGAGTCCGACAACCTGGCGGTCAAGGGCCTGTACTGGGCCCGCCGGGACGCCGACCCGGCCCGCACCCGGGTGCTGTGCAGTCCGGTCGAGCACCACGCGGTGCTGGACGCGGTGCACTGGCTGTCCGAGCACGAGGGCGCCGAGGTCGAGTACCTGCCGGTGGACGCGTTGGGCCGGGTGCACCCCGAGGCGCTGCGCTCCTCGATCGAGCGCGACCCCTCCTCCGTCGCCCTGGTCACCGTGATGTGGGCCAACAACGAGGTCGGCACCGTCCAGCCGGTGCGCGAACTCGCCGCCGTGGCAACCGAGTACGGCATCCCGATGCACGCCGACGCGGTGCAGGCGCTGGGGCAGGTCCCGGTGGACTTCGCCGACTCGGGGCTCACCGCGCTCACCGTCACCGGGCACAAGATCGGCGGCCCGTTCGGCATCGGCGCGCTGCTGCTCTCCCGCGGCGCCACGCCCGTACCGCTGCTGCACGGCGGCGGCCAGGAACGGGACGTCCGCTCCGGCACGCTGGACGCCCCCGCCGCCGCCGGCTTCGCGGCCGCCGCGGCGCTCGCCGTCGAGCGGCGGGCGGAGCACGCGGAGACGCTGGGCGCGCTGCGCGACGAACTGGTCGCCGGAGTGCTGGCCGCCGTCCCGGACGCCGTGCTCAACGGCGACCCGGCGGAGGAGGGCCGGCTGCCCGCCAACGCCCACTTCTCCTTCCCCGGCTGCGAGGGCGACGCCCTGCTGATGCTGCTGGACGCCCAGGGCATCGAGTGCTCCACCGGCTCGGCCTGCTCCGCCGGGGTGCCGCAGCCCAGCCACGTGCTGCTCGCGATGGGCGTCGACCCGCTGCTGGCCCGCGCCTCGCTGCGGTTCTCGCTCGGGCACACCTCGGTGCGGGCGGACGTCACGGCGCTGGTGGAGGCCATCGGCCCGGCGGTGCGGCGGGCGCGCAACGCGGGACTGGCGTCCGTACGGCGCTGACGGCGGGTTCCCCGGCTCCCGGCGGCTTCCCCTGCTTTCCCCGGCTTTTCCGCGGCTTCCGGGAACAGCCGGGCCACCCCGTACCCTTGTTGCCATCATGACTGACTTCCCGGGTGCCCCGACCACTCCGTCCACCGGCCGTCTGCGCGTGCTCGCGGCGATGTCCGGCGGAGTCGACTCCGCCGTCGCCGCCGCCCGCGCCGTCGAAGCCGGCCACGAGGTGACCGGCGTCCACCTGGCGCTGTCCGCCAACCCGCAGTCCTTCCGGACCGGGGCGCGCGGCTGCTGCACCATCGAGGACTCCCGGGACGCCTGGCGGGCCGCCGACGTGATCGGCATCCCCTTCTACGTCTGGGACCTCGCCGAGCGCTTCCGCGAGGACGTGATCGACGACTTCGTCGCCGAGTACGCGGCCGGGCGCACCCCGAACCCGTGCCTGCGCTGCAACGAGAAGATCAAGTTCGCCGCGCTGCTGGACAAGGCGATCGCGCTCGGCTTCGACGCCGTCTGCACCGGCCACTACGCCCGCATCGTCGACCTGCCCTCCGGCGAGCGCGAACTGCACCGCGCCGTGGACGCCGCCAAGGACCAGTCCTACGTCCTCGGCGTGTTGGACTCCGACCAGCTCGCCCACTCGCTCTTCCCGCTCGGTGACACCACCAAGGAGCAGATCCGCGAGGAGGCCGAGCGCCGCGGCCTGGCCGTCGCCAAGAAGCCCGACAGCCACGACATCTGCTTCATCGCCGACGGCGACACCCAGGGTTTCCTGGCGCAGCACCTCGGCACCGCCACCGGCGACATCCTCGACGTCGACGGCACCAAGCTCGGCGAGCACGACGGCGCCTACGGCTTCACCATCGGCCAGCGCAAGGGCCTGCGGATCGGCCGCCCGGCCGCCGACGGCAAGCCCCGCTACGTCCTCGACATCTCGCCGGTGAACAACACCGTCACCGTCGGTCCGGTCGAGGGCCTGGACGTCACCGCCCTGACCGCCATCCGCCCCCGCTGGTGCGGCACCGAGGCGCTGGTCGAGGGCCGCTACACCGCCCAGCTCCGCGCCCACGGCGAAGAGGTGCCCGTCACCGCCGCCATGGTCGACGGCACCCTCCACGTCCGCCTCGACACCCCCGCCCGCGGCATCGCCCCCGGCCAGGCCGTCGTCCTCTACGACGGCACCCGGGTCATCGGCTCCGCCACCATCGCCACCACCGAACGCCCGGCGGTCCGGGCCTGAGTGGGCCATGGCCGGGGTCATCCGGAGGGATGACGGGGCTGAACCGGGCGGATGACGGGGGCCGGAGAGGGCATTCGGCGGGCTGATTCGGGGGTTCGGGGCCCGGACCTACCGTCGGGGGCATGAACCGAATCCGTCGTGTCGCGGCCGTCGCCGCCCTCGCACTCGCCCTGCCCCTTCCGCTGGCCGGGGCCGCCATGGCCTCACCCTCGCCCGCGCCGGCCGCCGCCGCGGCCGTCTCCAGCGCCCCCGCCGCCTTCCACGCCGAGCTGCCCTCCCCGACCGGGCGGTACGCGGCCGGCGAGGAGGTGCTGCACCTCACCGATCAGAGCCGCACCGACCCCTGGGTGCCCTCGGCCGGGCCGCGGCAGCTGGCGGTGTCGATGTTCTACCCGGCCCGGCAGGGCACCGGGAAGCCCGCTCCGTACATGACCCCCGGCGAGGCGCAGGGCTTCGTGGCGACCAGGGTCCCGGCCGGGACCGGGCTTCGGCCGCAGGACGTCGTGGGCGTCGACACCCACGCCTACACCGGGGCGAAGGCCGTCGGCGGGAAGTTCCCGCTGGTCGTGCTCTCGCCCGGCTTCGAGAACCCCCGCGCCACGCTGACCGGCCTGGCGACCGACCTGGCCGGCCACGGCTACGTGGTCGCCCTGGTCGGCCACACCTACGAGGACTCCGGCGAGACCCTCGCCGACGGCAGCACCCCGGGCTGCGCGCTGTGCGACACCGGCGCGCCGGACTCGCTGCCGGACAGCCGGGCGAAGGACGTGTCCTTCGTCCTGGACCAGCTGACCGGGCAGCACCCGGCCTGGCGGTTCTCCCACCTGATCGACCGCGACCGCATCGGCATGGCCGGGCACTCGATCGGCGGGGCTTCCACGCTGAACGCGATGGCCGAGGACCGGCGGATCCTGGCCGGGGTGAACATGGACGGAACGTTCTACCCGCCGATTCCGACCGACAAGCTGGAGGGACGCTCGTTCCTCCTGCTCGGCAAGCAGAGCGACCACGCCGTCGGCGGCGAGGACAAGTCCTGGGGCGAGACCTGGGCGGGCTGGGACGGCTACAAGCCCTGGCTGGCCGTCGCGGGCGACAACCACTCCAGCTTCACGGACGTCCCGGTCCTGGCCGCCGCGGCCGGCCTGCCGTCCCCTCCCGGGACGACCACCTCGCCGCAGCGCGGCATGCAGCTGACCCGGGAGTACGTCGGGGCGTTCTTCGACCGGACCCTCAAGGGCGTCCACCAGCCCCTGCTGGACGGCCCCTCGGCCGCGAACCCGGAAGTGCAGTTCCAGCACCCGTGACCGGATCCGGGGCCCGGCCGCGCGGTGCGGCCGGGCCCGTTCAGTGCTGCGGAACAGGGTTGTCCGGGGAGTCCAGCCAGACGCACTGGCCCTCCGAGGTGACGGTGAGGCCGAACCGCTCCGGTCCTGGACTGCCTTGGGTCTGCCACCACCGGTGGACGGTCTCCACCTCGTCCCAGAGGCGACGTGGGCCGTACTGCCAGACGGTGTAATGCTCGTCATCGCGATCGACGGCCGCCCAGGAGAGGGTGTCCGTCGTCGCGATCCAGAGGCGCTCTTCGTCGTCCTCCCAGGCGGTCCACACATCGCCCAGCCTGAGCCCGAGTGCGAACCGGGCCTCCCACTGGTCTCCCGCGATCCGCGAGGGTGGCAGCGACGTCCCCGACTCCTCCGGAACGTGCTCGTCGCGCACGACATCCCGGAAGATGCGGAGGTCCCGCCGCTGGTTGCGCATCAGCATGAACGCGGAGTGCGGGCCGAACCGCCCCTGCGCGCGGTCGCGTTCGACGGTGAGCTTGAGCAGCCCCCAGCAGAGCATCGGGCTGTCCCATGGTGTGAGGATGATTCCGCCGGGCTTCGTCTGCTCGATCCACGACCACGGCACCCGCCGAACCGAGCAGGTCGACACGATCCGGTCGTACGGCTGGCGGCGGGGCCAACCGCGAGCACCGTCCCCGCAGATCACGCTCACGTTCAGCCCCGCCGCGTTGAGCGAGGCCCACGCCTGACGGGCAACCTCGGCGTCGATCTCGACCGAGGCCACCTGCCCGGCGCCGAGGCGGTGCGCCAAGAGCGCCGCGTTCCACCCGGTCCCGGTGCCCACCTCCAGCACATTCATCCCCGGCCGGACGTCGAGGTCACGCAGCATCCTGGCGACGATCGAGGGCGCCGACGCCGATGAGGACGGCCAGGCATCAGCCGCGTCAATCGGCTCCTCACCATCGTTGACCTGCGTCACGATCGGCACGTCCGAGTACGCCGCTTCGAACCAGCGTCCGCAATCGGCTTGGAGGTCGCAAGGTCCGTAGCCTCCCTTGCCGTCCTCCAGCCAGATCCGCTCCGGCAGAAAACGATGGCGGGGGACCGCTTTGATCGCTTCCTTCCATTCGCGCGGGACGGGGCTGTCAAGCGCCTCGCCGACGGCCCGGAGCAGGCCGCGAACGGCGGTCTGCTCCGGTCGATGCACGGGTTCCGTCACTTCTCGCCTTCACCCTTCTTGTGCTTCGGATCGGGCGCCGGCCGAGACCCGTCCGGCGACGGCTTGCTCGTACCCGGGTCCTTCTTGCCCCCGTGCTTGCCACCGCTCGGCTTGTCGGTTCCCCAGCCCATAACTCCTCCAGTTCGGTCGATCGTTGGTGGCCGGTGTGCCTCTACCGGTCCGGCGGCCGGGGGTCAGTGGCTGCGGTTGATCAGCACCAGAGCCGCAGCGATGACATGCAGGACGCCTGCCGCCGACACTCCGTAGGCGGTCCAGACCTGGACCGGATCGGACCCGCAGGGCGGAGGATCCTCGGGTCCGGAACCGTTCTCCGACCGCTCCCGATTCACTGGGGAGCCGGCTTAGGCATGTTGAGCTCGGCGTGGACGACCTTTCCCAGGGGCTCGAGGCTCACGCCCCACCGACCGCCAGTCAGGCGATCTACCAGCGCCAGTCCGCGATGGCACTCCTCATCCGGAGAAGCCTGGATCAGGACTGGCGGTGCACGCGATCCGTCGCGCACCGAGATCCGCACGGTCAAGCTCGAGACGCGCCGGATGGTGACCGTCATTTGTCGTCGGCATCCGGTCTTCGCAGCATTGGTGACCAACTCGCAGGTGACCAGCTCGGCCGCATCGATCAGCTCGGCCAGGCCCCACTCCATCAGCGCCTTCCGGAGGAATCGACGTGGCCCGCCGACTCGGGCAGGTAGGGCAGCAGCACCTGGGCGGAGTCCGACACCGAACCGGCGTCGGGGGACTCGCGGGCCTCCAGCAAAGCGCGCCGCATGGGAACTCCACGGTGTAGGCCTTCGCACATGGCCAGCTCCTCTAGATGAGGCATTGCACGTCACTCATGTACATGAGTGACGAGGTAAAGGGTGCCCGACTCCTGTACATGAGTCGACCCGTCGCGAGAGGGTCCTCGCGACGGGTCGACGGAACCGACTGAACGTCAGTCTTGTGCGGGGAAGCGGTATTCGAGAACGAACTGGTCGGCGGCCATGACGGTGTCGCACACCTCCACCACCCGGCCATCCGTGGAAATGGCGTTGCGAACAAGATGGATCACCGGCGCACCGGGGCTCAGGTCGAGTGCCCTGCTCTCCGGTTTGGTCGCGAGCCGGGCCCGAACGGACTCGGTGAACTCGGCCAGGGAGTGACCGTGTTCTTCGAGTCGAGCGTAGATGCCGCCGCCACCGGGGTTCTCGGCGAAGACCTCGGGGATGTCCTTGACCACATCCCACGGCAGGTAGGACGTGGCCTCCTCAGTTGGTACTCCATCCCGGAAGTACCGCCGCTTCCGGGCGAGGACCTGGGTGCCGGCGGGAAGGTCCAGGCGATTGGCGATCTCCGGCGGCACCGGAGTCGGGCCCACGAACAGCACGGTGACGGACGGGACGCCATCGGAGTTCTCGGCCTCCGCGAGGTATGCGGCCTTGCCCGCGTTGCGGTGGGCGCGGCGAAACCGGTCCGCAGACTTTCGCTGAACCGGCGGGCGGGAGCGGACGAACGAGCCTCGGCCGTGGTGTGTCTCGACCAACTGAGATGTGCGGAGTTCGGCGATGGCCTTGCGAACCGTCCCGGACGCGACTCCGTACCGCTGCATGAGTTCGGCTTCGCTGGGCACGGTCGCTCCAGGAGCGAGTGCGCCTGATCTGATCCGTGCCGCAAGATCAGCCGCGATCTGCAGGTACTTCGCCGTGGCCGACGAGGCCACTTCACCGTTCGCCATAGTCCTTCAGGGCTCCTATCCTCCTGCACATGAGTAACAGCGCCGGGAAGCCCCAGTCAACGCCGCTCCACTCGGTGTCCGTCGCCGGGGCGGTGGTACGTGAGGACGGCAGGGTGCTGGCGATTCGGCGGGCTGACAACGGGACCTGGGAGCCGCCGGGCGGGGTGTTGGAGTTGACCGAGTCGGTTGAGGACGGCGTGCGCCGCGAGGTCTACGAGGAGACCGGGATCAAGGTCGGCGTGGAGCGGCTGACCGGCGTCTACAAGAACGTGAGTCGCGGGATCGTTGCCCTGGTCTTCCGCTGTCGGCCGGAGAGCGGGGCGGAGCGACCCTCGGACGAGTCGGTTGAAGTCGACTGGCTCACGCCGACTGAGGTCTCCGATCGAATGGCGGAGGTCTACGCCGTGCGCCTACTGGACGCGCTTCGGGACGACCTGGCGCCGACCGTCCGGACCCACGACGGCCGACAGCTGATGTGACCCAGGCGGGAAGACGACAGGAGGACGAAGGCGGCAGTGGCCGGGGCTCCGCTCGTAATGCCGGTGAGCGGGCGCGGCGGGGCGTGATAGACCAGTCGGCATCATGAATATCTGCGTCTTCTGCTCCGCGTACTCGCTCGACGACCGTTACTCCGCCCCCGCCGCCGAGTTCGCCCGGCTCCTCGGGGAGGGCGGGCACACCCTGGTGTGGGGCGGCTCCAACGCCGGGCTGATGGGCCTGCTCGCCGACGAGGTGAAGGCGGCGGGCGGCCAACTCGTCGGGGTGATGGTCGAGATGCTCAAGCACAAGGGCTACGTCGGCGCCGACGAACTGGTGATGACCGCCGACCTGGCCGAGCGCAAGCGGGAGTTGGCCGCCCGGGCGGACGCCGTCGTGGTGCTGGTCGGCGGGCTGGGCACGATGGACGAGGTCACCGAGGTGCTGGAGCTCAAGAAGCACGGGATCTTCGACAAGCCGGTGGTCGTCCTGGACACCGAGGGCTTCTACGCGGGCCTGCGCACCCAGTTGGAGCGGATGGACGCCGAGGGCTTCCTGCCGCGCCCGCTCGCCGAGCTGATCGGCTTCGCCGACACGCCCGCCGAGGTGTTTACGCTGCTCAAGGCCTGAGAGGATCGGGGCCATGGCTGCACATCTGATCACCGGCGCCGGCTCCGGCATCGGCGCCGTCCTGACCGAGAAGCTCGCCGAGCGCGGGGACGAGCTCTGGCTGCTCGCCCGGGACGCCCGGCGGGCCGGCGAACTGCGCGACCGCTTCCCGGGCGCCCGCACCCTGGTCGGGGACCTCGGCGACCCGGGCAAGCTGTCCTGGGCCTTCGGGCACCAGGCGCTGCCCGTCGAGCTGGACTCGCTGCTGCACGTCGCCGGCACGGTGGAGCTGGGCACCGTGGGCGACCTGCCGGTGAAGGCCTGGCAGGACACCCTGAACGTCAACCTGGTCGCTCCCGCCGAGCTGACCCGGCTGCTGCTGCCCTCGCTGCGCCTGGTCAAGGGCCACGTGGTGTTCGTCAACTCCGGCGCCGGCCTCACCGCCCACGCCGAGTGGTCGGCGTACGCGGCCAGCAAGCACGGCCTGAAGGCGCTGGCCGACGCGCTGCGCCAGGAGGAGCACCCGAACGGCGTGCGGGTCACCTCGGTATACCCGGGCCGCACCGCCACCGCGATGCAGGCCAAGGTGCACCAGCAGGAGGGCAAGGAGTACGACGCCGACCGCTGGATCGATCCGGAGTCCGTCGCCAAGGCCGTCCTCGCCGCCCTGGACGCCTCCCGGGACGCCGAGATCACCGACATCACCGTCCGCCCCGGGCGCTGACCGACGGAGCGGTGCCGCGCACTAGGCTCGGGCGGGTGAGTACCGGACACCCCTTCCCCGACCTGCGCGGCGCCGCCACCGGCGTCGGCTCGCTGCCCGGCACCGACGCCCGGGAGGCCGCCAAGACCGCCACCGGCGCGCTGGAGCACCTGCCCTTCCTGCCCGAGCTGCCCGCGCGCGGCCCGGGCGCCGACATGATCGGCCGCAGCGCCGGCCTGCTGGTCGAGCTGTTCGCGCAGACCGAGCCCAGCGGCTGGCGGTTCGCCGACCGCCCCGGCCGGGACACCAGGCGGGCCCACTCCTGGCTCGGCGAGGACCTGGACGCCCTGGAGGAGTTCACCCAGGGCCACCAGGGCGCGCTCAAGGTCCAGGCGGTCGGCCCGTGGACGCTCGCGGCGAGCATCGAGCTCAGGCACGGCGAGAAGGCGCTCGCCGACCCGGGCGCCTGCCGGGACATCGCCGGCTCGCTCACCGAGGGTCTGCGCCGCCACCTCTCCGAGGTCCGCAAGCGGATCCCGGGCGCCGAGGTGGTGCTCCAGCTGGACGAGCCCTCGCTGCCCGCCGTGCTGGCCGGGTCGGTGAAGACCGCCAGCGGCTTCCAGCGGCTGCGCGCGGTGGACCGGCAGGTCGCCGAGGAGGTGCTGCGGGAGCTGATCCGCGGCCTGGACGCGCCGGTCGTGGTGCACTCCTGCGCCCCGGACGTACCGGTCCCGCTGCTGCGCCGGGCCGGGGTCGCCGGGATCTCGCTGGACTTCTCGCTCCTCACCGAGCGCCAGGACGACGACCTGGGCGAGGCGGTGGAGGGCGGCACGGTGATCCTCGCTGGTGTCGTCCCCTCCACTGACCAGGCGGTGTCCGACCCGGCCGGTAGTGTCCAGGGAGTCAGGACCTTGTGGCGCAGGCTCGGGTTCGCTCCGGAGCTGCTGGGCCGTCGTGTGCTGGTGACGCCGACCTGCGGTCTGGCCGGGGCCTCCCCGGCGTACGCGCGCAGGGCGTTGTCGCTCGCGGCGCGGGCGGCGCAGAGCCTGGTGGACAACCCGGAATGAGAACGTAGGAGGGCTTGCGGTGACGGCTGTCGAGGGCTGGGAGGACGTCCCGGCGGAGGTGCGCCGGCGGCACGCCGAGTTGGCGAAGGAGATCACCGACCACCGCACCCGGTACTACGAGCAGGACGCGCCCGTCGTCAGCGACGCCGAGTTCGACGCCCTGATGCGCGAGCTGGAGTCGCTGGAGGCCGAGCACCCGGCCCTGGTGACGCCGGACTCGCCGTCCCAGCGGGTCGGCGGCGCGCCCACCGCGCTGTTCGCCGAGGTCGAGCACCGCGAGCGGCTGCTCAGCCTGGACAACGCGATGGACGACGAAGAGCTCGGCGCCTGGGCGGACCGGGTCGCCACCGAGCTGGACGGCATCGAGTACCACTACCTGTGCGAGCTCAAGGTGGACGGCCTGGCGGTCAACCTCACGTACGAGAACGGCCAGTTGGTGCAGGCGGCGACCCGCGGCGACGGCCGGGTCGGCGAGGACATCACCGCCAACGTCCGCACCATCAAGGAGATCCCGCACCGGCTCAAGGGCGAGAACGTCCCCGAGCTGGTGGAGATCCGCGGCGAGGTCTACTTCCCGACCGAGGAGTTCCTCGCGCTCAACGCCTCCTTCTCGGAGGAGAACGAGCGCCGACGGCAGGAGAACGAGGAGCGCGCCAAGGAGGGCAAGCGGCCCCGGGCGATGATCCGGCTCTTCATGAACCCCCGCAACGCCGCCGCCGGTTCGCTGCGCCAGAAGGACCCGCACGTCACCGCGTCCCGGCCGCTGCACATGGTGGTGCACGGCATCGGCGCCCGGGTCGGCTTCGACATCGACAACCAGTCGCACGCCTACCGGCTGCTGCACGACTGGGGCCTGCCCACCGCCCGGCACAACGAGGTGGTCGGCACGCTGGCCGAAGTCCGGGCGTTCATCGAGCACTTCGGCGAGCAGCGGCACTCGGTCGAGCACGAGATCGACGGCGTCGTGGTCAAGGTGGACGAGATCGCCCTGCAGGGCCGGCTCGGCGCCACCTCCAAGTCCCCGCGCTGGGCGATCGCCTGGAAGTACCCGCCGGAGGAGGTCACCGGCAAGCTGGCGGAGATCAAGGTCGGAATCGGCCGTACCGGCCGGGCCACCCCGTACGCGGTGCTGGCCGAGCCGGTGAAGGTGGCCGGCTCGATGGTGCAGTACGCGACGCTGCACAACCAGGAGATCGTCAAGGCCAAGGACGTCCTGCTGGGCGACACCGTGGTGCTGCGCAAGGCCGGCGACGTGATCCCGGAGATCCTCGGCCCGGTCTACGACCTGCGGGACGGCACCGAGCAGGCCTTCGTGATGCCCTCGCACTGCCCGGAGTGCGCCGCCGAGCTGCGCCCGATGTCCGAGGGGGACATCGACCTGCGCTGCCCGAACGCCCAGCATTGCCCGGCCCAGATCCGGGAGCGGATCGCCTTCCTCGGCGGGCGGCAGTGCCTGGACGTCGAGGGGCTCGGCTACGTGGCGGCCACCGCGCTGACCCAGCCGCTGGAGCCCGCCGAGGCGCCGGTGGGCAACGAGGGCGACGTCTTCGGGCTGACGGAGCAGCAGCTGCTGCCGATCAAGGTGCTGGTGCGCGACCAGAAGACCGGCATGCCCAAGCTGGACGACAAGACGGGCAAGGAGAAGGAGGTCTTCTTCTTCGCGACCACCAAGGGCGAGCCCAAGAAGTCGCTGCAGACCCTGCTGGACAACCTGGAGGGGGCGAAGGACCGCCCGCTCTGGCGCTTCCTCAACGGCCTGTCGATCCGGCACGTCGGCCCGGTCGCGGCGCAGGAGCTGGCCCGGGAGTTCCGTGACCTGGACCGGATCTTCTCGGCCACCGAGGAGGAGCTGGCGGCGGTCGAGGGCGTCGGTCCGACCATCGCCCGCTCGATCAAGGAGTGGTTCGAGGAGGAGTGGCACCGGGACATCCTGGAGAAGTGGCGCGCCGCGGGTGTGCGCTTCGTCGAGGAGTTCGCGGACGAGGAGGAGGCGGAACGTCCGCTGGAGGGGCTCACGGTGGTGGTGACCGGGACGCTGGCCGGCCACACCCGGGACGGCGCCAAGGAGGCGCTGACCTCGCGCGGAGCGAAGGTGACCGGTTCGGTTTCGAAGAAGACCGATTTTGTGGTCGCTGGTGACAACCCAGGATCGAAGTACGACAAGGCCGTTCAGCTCGGACTGCCCGTGCTGGACGACGCGGGCTTCGCCGTCCTGCTCGCCGACGGGCCGTCGGCCGCCCGCGCCCACCTGGGAGTTCCGGAGTCGGAGGCCGCCGCCGAGCCCGTCGAGGCCCCCGCCGAGGGCTGATCCGGATCGGACCCGAGCGGCCGGTGGCCGGATCCGTGTTGTTATCGTCCTGATGCGGCGTCACCGGGTGCCGTTCAGTGAAAGCGGGCATTGTGTCACTGTGCGACACCCGGACGCGGTGGCGCGTTTCCGGTTGTCCGAAAGTCTGCCCACCGGGTGGACCCCGGCATACCCTGGAGCGCAACAGAGTGTCAGCAGGGGTGGGGGCACCGGCTGAGCCGGTGCTCCTCGGGGTCGCTCCATGCCCGGCAGCTGTCGGTACCAGCACGGTGCCTCACCGTAAGGCGGCCTGACGGGGCGGGCCCGACGGAGGACAGGGCTTATGGATCGTACGACCGGCGGCGCGCCCACACGCCCGCCGCAGGGGGTGGCGGGTGCGGTCCTGCTGCTCGGCGTGCTGCTGGCCGGAGCCGCGCCGCTCATCCCGCTGGCCGTCCTGGTCTACCGGTACGAACCCGAACTGCTGCCGCTGTTCGCGGTCCCGCTGGCCGTCCTGGTGGCGGCCTGGCGGATCGCCCGCGACCGCGCCCGCGACCAGCTGACCGACCCCCTGACGGATCTGCCCAACCGTCAGGCCTTACTGCTGGCCGCCCAGGAGGCGATCGTCGAGCGCGAGGAGGGCTGCAGCGTCGGTCTCATCCTGCTTGACCTCGACCGCTTCCGATCACTGAATGACACACTTGGTCATACGGCCGGTGACCGCCTTCTGGTTCACATCGCCCGTCGGCTCCACCGGGCGCTGCGCTCCGGCGGCCCGGCCGGCAGCGCCACCCGGGAGTCCATCGACGACGTCTTCGCCGGCCTGCCCCGGCACTACCGGCGCGGCCGCCCGATGGTGGCCCGGATGGGCGGCGACGAGTTCGCCGTCCTACTGCCCGGCATCAACTGCCCGGACAGCCTGGAGCGCGTCGCCAAGGCGCTGATCGCCGAACTCGCCGCGCCGATCCGGCTGGACGGGCTGCTGCTGGTGCTGGAGGCCAGCGCCGGCGTCTGCGTCTACCCGCAGGGCGCCCAGGACGCCGAATCGCTGCTGCGCCGCGCCGACGTGGCGATGGGCCACGCCCAGCGCGAGTGCAGCGGGGTGGCCCAGTACGACGAGACCCAGGACGCCGACACCCCGTACCGGATCGGCCTGCTCGGGGACCTCCGCCGGGCCCTGGAGACCGGCGAGGTGCAGCTGCACTACCAGCCGAAGGTGGCCTTCGACGGCCGGGTGGTCGGCCTGGAGGCGCTGCTGCGCTGGGAGCGGCCCGGACAGGGGAACGTATCCCCGGACGAGTTCGTCGGGCTCGCCGAGTCCAGCGGCCTGATGCCCCGGCTCACCGACTACGTGCTGGAGGCGGCCGTCGGTCAACTCGCCTACTGGCGCGACCAGGGACTCCAGGTGCAGGTCGCGGTCAACGTCTCGCCGCGCGACGTGCTCAACCCCGGCTTCGCCCAGCGCGTCGCCGGCCACCTGGTCCGCCACCAGGTGCCGGCCCACGCGCTCCAGCTGGAGATCACCGAGCGGCTGCTGCTGGACGACTCCCGGCGCGCCGCCGACACCCTGGCCGAACTGCGCGGCTACGGCGTCGGGATGTCCCTGGACGACTTCGGCACCGGCCACTCCTCGCTGGTGCGGCTGCGCAGTTTGCCGGTCGGCGAGCTGAAGATCGACCGCTCCTTCGTCTCCCGGATGGTCGCCGACGACCACGACGCGGCGGTGGTCCGCTGCTCGGTGGAGCTGGCCCACTCGCTCGGCCTGACCGTGGTCGCCGAGGGCGTCGAGGACGACGAGACCTGGGAGCGGCTGCACTGCATGGGCGTGGACGCCGTCCAGGGCTGGCTGGTGTCGGCCGCGCTGCCCGCCGATCAGGCCACCGCCTGGCTGCGGGTGCACCGCACCACCGGCGCCCCGACGGTGGAGCGCTTCGGTCCGGCCTCGCAGCTCCCGTCGATCATCAGGCCGGTCGACCGGTCCGCGGCGGTCAAGCCGGCGGTCCAGCCCGGCGCGCTGCCCCCGGCGCTGCCGCCGACCCTCCCGCCGGTGCTGCCGCCCGCCGTCCAGGGCGTCCAGCGCGGCCCGGCGCTGCCGGCCGCGCAGATCGGCTTCCAGGCGCCGGGTGCGCAGGGGTGGGCCCGGACCAGGCCCCAGTGAAGGTCGGTAACGGGGGCACGGCTCCACTCGTTGGCCGGTGGACGGGCCGGGCCCCATAGGATGGGGTCCAAAGACCACGAGGACGGAGCGCCGAACCAGGCTGCTCCTGCCCGGGCCCGGCAGCGCCGCAGGCGTCGCCGGGTCTCACCAGAACTCACCCTGAGGATCGCTGCATGCCTGGCATCACGCGCGAGGAGGTCGCCCACCTCGCCCGGCTGTCGCGTCTTGAGCTGAAGCCCGAAGAGCTGGACCACTTCGCCGCGCAGCTCGACGTGATCATCGGCGCGGTCGCCCGCGTTTCCGAGGTCGCCGGACAGGACGTCCCGCCGACCTCCCACCCGCTGCCGCTGACCAACGTCATGCGCGCGGACGAGGTGCGGCCGTCGCTCACCCCGGAGCAGGCGCTGTCCGGCGCCCCCGCCGCCGAGGAGCAGCGTTTCCGTGTACCGCAGATCCTCGGGGAGGACTGACCGAGATGACCGAGCTGATCCGTTACAGCGCTGCCGAGACCGCGGGCGCCATCGCCAAGGGTGAGGTCTCCGCCGTCGAGGTCGCCCAGGCGCACCTGGACCGCATCGAGGCCGTCGACAAGAAGGTCAACGCCTTCCTGCACGTCGACACCGAGGGCGCGCTGGCCGCCGCCAAGGCCGTCGACGACAAGCGCGCCAAGGGCGAGGAGCTGGGCCCGCTGGCCGGCGTCCCGCTCGCGCTGAAGGACGTCTTCACCACCAAGGGCATCCCGACCACCTGCGGGTCCAAGATGCTGGAGGGCTGGATCCCGCCCTACGACGCCACCCTGACCACCCGTCTCAAGGACGCCGGCGTCGTCATCCTCGGCAAGACCAACATGGACGAGTTCGCGATGGGCTCCTCCACCGAGAACTCCGCCTACGGCCCGACCGGCAACCCGTGGGACCTCACCCGCATCCCCGGCGGCTCCGGCGGTGGCTCGGCCGCCGCGCTGGCCGCCTTCGAGGCTCCGCTGGCGATCGGCACCGACACCGGCGGCTCGATCCGCCAGCCCGGCGCCGTCACCGGCACCGTGGGCGTCAAGCCGACCTACGGCTCGGTGTCCCGCTACGGCTTGGTCGCGTTCTCCAGCAGCCTGGACCAGGGCGGCCCCTGCGCCCGTACGGTGCTGGACGCGGCGCTGCTGCACGAGGCCATCGCCGGGCACGACCCGCTGGACTCCACCTCGATCGACGCGCCCGTCCCGGCCGTGGTCGAGGCGGCGAGGATGCGCGACGTCCGCGGCATGCGGATCGGCGTCGTCAAGGAGTTCGCCGGCGAGGGCTACCAGACCGGCGTGATGCAGCGCTTCGACGAGTCGGTGGAGCTGCTGCGCGAGCTGGGCGCCGAGGTCGTCGAGGTGTCCTGCCCGTCCTTCACCCTGGCGCTGCCGGCGTACTACCTGATCGCGCCGTCGGAGTGCTCCTCCAACCTGGCCCGCTTCGACGCCATGCGCTACGGCCTGCGGGTCGGCGACGACGGCTCGCGCTCGGCCGAGGAGGTCACCGCGCTGACCCGCGAGGCCGGCTTCGGCGACGAGGTCAAGCGCCGCATCATCCTGGGCACCTACGCCCTCTCCTCGGGCTACTACGACGCCTACTACGGCTCGGCCCAGAAGGTCCGGACGCTGATCTCGCGCGACTTCGACGCCGCCTTCGCCGGCGTGGACGTGCTGGTCTCGCCGACCACGCCGACCACCGCCTTCCCGATCGGCGAGCGCGCCGACGACCCGATGGCGATGTACCTGGCCGACCTGTGCACGATTCCGTCCAACCTGGCGGGCAACGCGGCCATGTCGCTGCCGGTCGGCCTGGCTCCGGAGGACAATCTCCCGGTCGGCCTTCAGATCATCGCTCCCGCGATGGCGGACGACCGCCTGTACCGCGTGGGCGGCGCCGTCGAGGCCGCACTCAACGACAAGTGGGGGCACACCCTGCTGGAGGAGGTACCGGCACTGTGAGCAAGATCGAGAAGGCCAAGGCCCCGAGCTCCGTCAAGGGGTGGAAGCATTCGAAGCCCGGCCTGTGGCTGTCCATCGGCACCAGCGCGTTCGGTGCGGTCTCCATCGTCAAGGACGTCCGCAAGGCCCGCGAGGAGAGTGACACCCTCAAGCTGGTCAACGCCCTGGTCGGTGCCGCCGCGCTGATCACCGGCACGGCCCTGCTGGTCCGCGAGCTGCGCCAGCTCGGCTCCGACGACGTGCTGCTGGGCTGACGCCCCGGCCCGGTCCCACGTGCCGTGCGGGGCCGGGCCCGTACCTCCCAAGCTTCAAGTGAGAAGGGACGCTGTGAGCGTCATGAACCTGGTCTCCTACGAGGACGCTCTCGCGTCGTACGACCCGGTGATGGGCCTTGAGGTCCACGTCGAGCTGGGCACCAAGACCAAGATGTTCTGCGGTTGCTCGACCGAGCTGGGCGCCGAGCCGAACAGCCAGACCTGCCCGACCTGCCTGGGCCTGCCGGGCTCGCTGCCGGTGGTCAACGCGGTGGGCGTGGAATCGGCCGTCAAGATCGGCCTGGCGCTGAACTGCGAGATCGCCGAGTGGTGCCGGTTCGCGCGGAAGAACTACTTCTACCCGGACATGCCCAAGAACTTCCAGACCTCGCAGTACGACGAGCCGATCGCCTTCAACGGCTACCTCGACGTGCAGCTGGAGGACGGCTCGACCTTCCGCGTGGAGATCGAGCGCGCCCACATGGAGGAGGACACCGGCAAGTCCAGCCACGTCGGCGGCGCCACCGGTCGCATCCACGGCGCCACCCACTCGCTGCTCGACTACAACCGGGCCGGCATCCCGCTGATCGAGATCGTCACCAAGCCGATCGTCGGCGCCGGCGAGCGGGCCCCCGAGGTCGCCAAGGCGTACGTGGCCGAGCTGCGCGAGCTGATCAAGGCGCTGGGCGTCTCCGAGGCCCGGATGGACAAGGGCCAGATGCGCTGCGACGTCAACCTGTCGCTGCGCCCGAACGGCACCGAGACCTTCGGCACCCGCTCGGAGACCAAGAACGTCAACTCGCTGCGCAGCGTGGAGCGGGCCGCCCGGTTCGAGATCCAGCGGCACGCCACCGTGCTGACCGACGGCGGCACCATCGTCCAGGAGACCCGCCACTTCCACGAGGACGACGGGTCCACCACCTCGGGCCGGATCAAGGACAACGCCGAGGACTACCGCTACTTCCCCGAGCCGGACCTGGTGCCGGTGGCCCCCGCCCGGGAGTGGGTCGAGGAGCTGCGGGCCGGGCTGCCGGAGCTGCCGCGGGTGCGTCGCGCCCGGCTGCAGGCCGAGTGGGGCCTGTCCGACAAGGACATGCAGTCGGTGCTCAACGCCGGTGCGGTCGAGCCGATCCAGGAGACCATCGCGGCCGGCGCCCCCGCCGACCAGGCCCGCAAGTGGTGGATGGGCGAGCTGGCCCGCCGCGCCAACGAGACCGGCACCGAGCTGAGCGAGCAGCCGATCACCCCGACGCAGGTCGCCCGGGTCGCCGCGCTGGTCGCCGAGGGCAAGCTGAACGACAAGCTGGCCCGCCAGGTCATCGAGGCCGTGCTGGCCGACGAGGGCGAGCCGGACGAGGTCGTCGAGAAGCGCGGCCTGGCCGTGGTCTCGGACGACTCCGCGCTGGGTGCCGCCGTGGACCAGGCCATCGCCGAGAACGAGGCGGTCGCCGCCAAGATCCGCGACGGCAAGGTGGCGGCTGTGGGCGCGCTGGTCGGCGCGGTCATGAAGGCCACCCGCGGCCAGGCGGACGCGGCCCGGGTCAAGGACCTGATCCTGGAGCGGCTTGCCGCGGAAGGACAGTAGGCACCGTCTGGAGCGGCTTGCCGCGGAAGGACAGTAGGCACCGTCTGGAGCGGCTTGCCGCGGAAGGACAGTAGGCACCGCCTGGAGAAGCTGGGTGTCTCCGCCTGAGAAGGTTCGGGTGCCTAGGCCGTCAAGCCCGCCTTCCTAAGGCATCTAAGGCATCTAAGGCCCCCTAAGTAAGGCCTAAGGCCCTGTCTCACCTATGTATCTAGGTGAGGCAGGGCCTTAAACCTTTTCTGGCGCCCCATCTAAGGCCCTCGGCCTTCGGAAGATGGGGCACGCTCCCGATGTGGCACCCCCCACTGGGGGAGGAAGCTCTTACTTGTCAGGGAAACGAAGGTGAAACCCGAGGGGGAACCCGAAGTGATCGAGTACCAGCTCATTCAGCAGCAGGCCCACGAGCTCGAAGCCCGCGCCGAGCACGAGCGTCTGGTCCGCGAGGCCAAGCAGGCCGGCCGGCTGCGCCGCCGTCCGGTGGCCGCCCGCTTCCAGCGGCGCCCCGTGCGTCAGCCGGGATGCTGACGGGTCGGCACCACGACGGTGCCGACGCAGTTCAGGAGGGGGAGGCGCCGCGAGTCAGCGCCTCCCCCTCCGGGCGTTCGCCCGCCGAGATAACCCCTCTCACCGGCGGCTCCGGCTATGGCATGCTCGCCTCCATGCAGCAGATATCGGTCAGTCCCGTCTTCGTCGGCCGCGGCAGCGAGATCACCGAACTGACCGACGCGCTGCGCCGAGCAGGCACCGGCAGCCCGCAGGCCGTGCTGATCGGCGGCGAGGCCGGCATCGGCAAGACCCGGCTGCTGGAGGAGTTCCTGCAGCGGGCCTCCGACGGGGGAGCGGTCACCACGCTCGGCAGCTGCCTGGAGGTCGGCGCCGAGGGCCTGCCGTACGCACCGCTGGCGGCCGCACTGCGCCGACTGCACCGCTCGCTGGGCGCCGAGTTCGAGGCCGCGGCGGCCGGCAGCGAGGGCCACCTGGCCAGACTGCTCTCCGAGTTCGGCGAGGCGGACGGCGAACCCAACGACGAGTACGGCCGGGCCCGGCTGTTCGAGCACACGGCGAGACTGTTCGAACGGTTCGGCGCGGAACGTACCCTCGTGCTCGCCGTCGAGGACCTCCACTGGTCCGACCGCTCCACCCGCGAGCTGCTGGCCTTCCTGGTGCGCACCCTGCACCGCTCCCGGGTGCTGCTGGTCGCCACGTACCGCACCGACGACCTGCACCGCCGCCACCCGCTGCGCCCCTTCCTGGCCGAGCTGGAGCGGCTGCGCACCGTCCAGCGGCTGGAGCTGGCACGCTTCGGCCGCCGCGAGGTGGCGGCCCAGCTGGCCGGGATCCTCGGCACCGCCGTGCCCGACCGCCAGTTGGTGGACCGGATCCTGCGCCGTTCCGAGGGGAACCCGTTCTTCGTCGAGGAGTTGGCCACCGCCTTCGACGACGGCTGCGGCGCCGGGCTGACCGACTCGCTGCGGGACATCCTGCTGGTCCGGGTCGAGGGGCTGGACGAGGAGGCCCAGCGGGTGGTGCGGATCGCCGCCGAGGGCGGTTCGCACGTCGAACACGCCCTGCTGGCCGCCGTCCTGGCCGACGACGAGGAGGCGCTGATCGAGGCGCTGCGGGCGGCCGTCGGCGCCAACATCCTGCGCCCGGACAGCGAGGGCGAGGGCTACCGGTTCCGGCACGCGCTGGTCCGCGAGGCCGTCTCGGACGACCTGCTGCCCGGCGAACGGCACCGGATCAACCGCAAGTTCGCGCTCGCCGTGGAGGCCCGGCCGCAGCTCGTCCCGGCGGACGCGCTGCCCGCCCGGCTGGCCAACTACTGGTACCACGCGCACGACCCGGCCCGGGCCCTGCCGACCGCCCTGGACGCCGCCCGGGCGGCCCGTCGGCGCAACGCCTTCGCCGAGCAACTCGGCATGCTGGAGCGGGCCCTGGAGCTCTGGGACCAGGTCTCCGAGGAGGTGCTGACGCACACCCTGCGCCCGTACGACTGGGCCGAGACCTACCCGCCCGGCTCCTGTGACCACAGCCCCGCGGACGCCGACTGCGACCGGATCCAGCTGGTCGACGTGCTGGCCGAGGCGGTGGTCGCGGCCCGGCGCTGCGGCGACCGCGAGCGCGGCCTGAGCCTGGCCAAGCGCGGGCTCCGGCTGGTCGACGAGGCGGAGCACCCGGTGCGCTCGGCCTGGTTCCGGATCAACCGGGCCCGGATGCTGGGCAACCTGCGCCGCTCCGGGGACGACGAGGAGATCACCCGCGCGCACCGGCTGGTGGAGGACCTGCCGCCGTCCGCGGTGCAGGCCGAGGTGTTCGCGCTGGCCGCCGGGGTGGCGGTGGTCAGGACCCCGCGCACGGAGCACCTGGAGCTGGCCGAGCGGGCGATCCGGATCGCCCGGCAGGTCGGTGCCCACTCGGTCGAGGTGCACGCCCGGATGACCCTCGGCAGCCTGCGCTACGACCTGCTGGGCGACGCCGAGGGCGGGCTGGCCGAGCTGACCGAGGCGATCGAGCGGGCCCGGCTGCTGGGCATCCCGGACCTCCTGCTGCGCGGCATCAACAACCTGGCCAGCATGCAGCGCGGCCTCGGCCGGGCCGAGGAGGCCGTCCGACTGGCCCGGGAGGGGCTGGAGTTCGCGGACGGCAACGGGCTGCAGCGCAACATCGGCAACATCCTCACCGGCAACCTGGTCGAGGCGCTGACCGACCTCGGGCGGCTCCGGGAGGCCGAGGAACTGCTCGCCGCCAGCGAACTGATCGGACTGCCCGGCTCCCACGGCGAGTTCCTGGACCGGATGCGCGGCGACCTCGCCGTACTGCACGGGGACTTCGCGAGCGCGGCGACCATGCTGGCGCAGGCCCGGGCCGCCAACCGGGTCGGCCAGGCGCAGCACGCCGTGCCGATCAGCCGGCTGGCGGTGCGGATCGCCGCGCACAACGGGCGGCCGCTGGACGTCCGGGCCGAACTGCTCGCCGCGCTCGCCGAGGACGGGCGGCTCGGCTACGAGTCCGACGTCTACCCGCTGCTGGTGGAGGCCGCCGGGGTGGAGGCGGACAACCTGGGGCGGCCGGAGACCGAGGCGGGCCGGGCCGGGGTGCTGGCCGCGATCGCCGCGGCCGCCGCCGACCTGCGGCCCCAGTCGCCGCTGCACCACGGCTGGGCCCGGCTGCTGGAGGCCGAGTTGGCCCGGGCCGCGGCCGCGGACACCCCCGAGCAGTGGGCCCGGGCCGTCACCGAGCTGCGGCCGACCGGGCTGCCGTACCCCCTGGCGCTGGCCCTGCTGCGGGCCGCCGAGGCGGAGGTGCGGGCCGGGCGGCGCGAGCCCGCGACCGAACTGCTGCGCGAGGCGGGCGAACTGGCGGCCGTCCGCGGCGACCGACCGCTCGGGGCGCAGGTCACCGCGCTGGCCGAGCGGGCCGGGCTGGTGCTGGCCCCGGCCGAGCGCCCGCCGGCCGCGGCGGTGCCGGTCCAGGCCGTCGGGGACTCCTTCGGGCTCACCCCCCGTGAGCGGGACGTGCTCCGGTTGCTCGCGCGGGGCTGGACCAACCGGCAGATCGCCGAGGAGCTGTACATCTCTCCGAAGACCGCAAGCGTGCACGTGTCCAACATCCTGGGCAAGCTGGAGGTCGGCGGTCGAGGCGAGGCCGCCGCGCTGGCCCACCGGCTACGGCTGTTCCCCGATGACCTGGCCCCCTCGGGCCGGTGAATCCGCAGGTCGCCGACCGTTCCCGGACGGTCGGCGACGGGCCGCCCCGGGTGGGCGGGCGCCGTCGCGTGCTCCCGTGCGCGCCGCGTGAGCCCCCGCCCGCGCGCCGCCGCCAACCGGGCCGATCGGTCGGATTCCGCTCCGTTTCCCCACCTTGTCGCCATTACTCTAAGTTGAGTGTGCGTGTCATTGAGTGACGGATTTGGTGTAGGGTCCCGAGCGGGAGCATCGGTGCGGTGCGGTGGCCGAAAGGTCGCCCACCCCCTGGGTCGCCGTCCTGACGGGGCGCCAGGCCGCCGCGTACGGCCGAGAGGTACGCGGCCGGTGGTCCGTGGCCGGGGCGCCAGGCCCCGGGCCGGAGGGGGAGAGGCCGAGTGAGCTCCACCGATACGGTGCTGCCCGGAGCCGGACGACCGGGCGCGCCGCCCGCCGACGCGTCCGCCGCCGACCCGCCCGCACCTGCCGGGCGCGGCCCGCTGGGCCGGCTCCGGACTGGCCGCACGCTGCCCGGCCTCGCCCTCGGCGGGCTCTGCCTGGCCTATGCCCTGGGCGCCTCCACCGGCTGGGGATCACACCAACTCGCCCAGTTCATGGGCGACTTCGGGCTCGCCGCGGCGGCCCTGGCGGCCGCGCTGTCCTGCCTGGTGTACGGCTGCACGGTCGGCGGACAGGCCCGCCCGGCCTGGCTGCTGTTCGGCCTCTCCTCGTTCATGGTCTCCCTCGGCAACGGCACCTGGGGCTGGTACGAGGTGGTCGTGCGCACCGCCACGGTGCCGCAGGGCTCGCTCGCCCAGTACGCCTTCCTGCTCTTCCCCCCGCTCGCCATCACCGGCGTGCTGGTGCTCGCCCAGCACCCGCGTTCGGCGGCCGGCTGGCTGTGCCTGTTGCTGGACGGCTGGCTGATCGCCGGCTCGCTGTTCACCCTCGGCTGGAGCCTGGCGCTGGGCCGGATCGCGGCCGGCGAGACCGGCTCCCCGCTGGACCTGGCGCTCAACCTGGCCTACCCGGTGCTGGACATCCTGCTGGTCAGCCTGGTGGTCGGACTGCGCTTCGGCGGCCGGGACGGCAACCGGGCGGCGGTGCACACCGCGATGCTCGCGCTCGCCGTCACCGTGACCTGCGACGCCCTGTTCACCTCCCCGGAGCTGCACAGCAGCTACCACTCCGGCGAACTGCTGGACGCCGGCTGGTTCGCCGGCAGCCTGCTGCTGGCGTGGGCGCCGTGGTCCTCGCGCTGGCGCCGACCGCTGCGCGAGCACCCCTCGGCAGGCGGCCTGCCGCGCCGCCGGGTGGCCACCACCTTCAGCGCGCTCACGCCGTACGCGGCCGCCGCGGTGTGCACCGCGGGCATCCTCTACAACGCCCTCGGCGGACGGCAGTTGGACCGCGTGGTGGCCGCGGCCGCGTGCACCGTCGGGCTGGCGCTGATCCTCAGGCAGGGCGTCATGCTGCTCGACAACCTGTCGCTGGCCCAGGAGCTCGCCCACAAGGAGGCGCACTTCCGCTCCCTGGTCCAGGGCTCCAGCGACGTCATCATGATCGCCGGGGCCAACGGCGTGCTCTCGTACGTCTCCCCGGCGGCGCTCGGCGTCTACGGGCGGGACCCGGAGGAACTGGTCGGCGGCAACCTGCTCGACCTCGTCCACCCCGAGGACGTGGGCCGGGTGCTCTCGGAGGTCCGCCGCTACCTGGCGCGGGTGCGGCTCGCCGCGCACCGCACCCCGGGCACCGTCGAGTCCTCGGCGCGGGTGGAGTGCCGGATCAGCTCCGGCGTCGGCGAGTGGCTGCACGTCGAGTCGACCGTCAGCCGGCACCGCGACGGGCTGCTGCTGAACAGCCGGGACGTCACCGAACGCGTCATGCTCCAGGCCCAGTTGCAGCACAACGCGTTCCACGACCCGCTCACCGACCTGCCCAACCGGGCACTGTTCACCCAGCGGCTGCGCGGCGCCCTCGGCACCCGCGGCCAGCAGGGCGGCACCGGCGCCGGCATCGCGGTGCTCTTCCTCGACCTGGACGGCTTCAAGGCGGTCAACGACACCGCCGGCCACCAGGTCGGCGACGAACTGTTGGTGCAGGCCGCCCGCCGGCTGCAGGGCGCCGTCCGCTGCGGGGACACCGTCGCCCGGTTCGGCGGCGACGAGTTCGCCGCGCTGGTCTGCGGCCCGCTCGGCAAGCTGCAGGTCCAGGAACTGGCCGAGCGGCTGCGGGTCGCGCTGTCCGAGCCGTACTGGATCGGCGGCGTGGAACTCGGCGTCGCCGCCAGCATCGGCATCGCCTTCGGCACCCCGGAACGCGGTCCGGCCGCCGACCCCAGGGCCGCCGCCGACGAGCTGATGCGCAACGCCGACCTGGCGATGTACCGGGCCAAGTCCGAGGGCAAGGGCCGGGTGGTGCTCTACACCCCCGCGATGCGGGCCGACCTGGAGCGCCGCAGCGACCTGGAGGAACGGCTGCGGGTGGCTGTCCGGGAGGGCGGGTTCGCCCTGCTCCACCAGCCCGTGGTGGACCTCGCCAGCGGCGCGATCACCGCCGTCGAGGCGCAGGCGCGCTGGCGCTCGGCGGGCGGACTGCTGCTCACCCCGGCCGAGTTCCTGCGCTCGGCCGAGCACGGTGACGCCGGCGCCCGGTTCTCCCGCTGGCTGATCCACGAGGCGGTCACCGCCGCGGCCGGCCGACGCGACCCGTCCGCCCGCGGCCGAGGCGCGCCGGCGCCCGTCCCGGTGGCCGTCCGGCTCTCCGTCGAGCGGCTCTGCTCGCCCGGCCTGTACGAGACGGTGGCCGCGGCGCTGCGCGACAGCGGACTGCCGGCCGACGGGTTGGTGATCGAGGTGGCCCGGATGGGCCCGGACCGGCTCGCCGACGAACTCGGCCGCCGACTGGCCGCGCTGCGCAGGCTCGGCGTCTCCACCTGGCTGGCCGGCTACGGCGCGGGCGGCGGCTCGCTCGGAGCGCTCGCCCGGCTGCCGCTGGACGGGCTGAAGCTGGACCGCACGCTGGTCCAGGACCTGGGCGAGTCCGGACTCAGCCGCACCCTGGCCGGGCACGTCCTGCGGCTCGGCCGGGACCTCGGGATGGCCACCGCCGCCGAGGGGGTGGACCTGCCCCGGCAGGTCGCCGCGCTGCAGGAGCTGGGCTGCCGGCTGGCCCAGGGCTCGGCCTTCGCCCCGCCGCTGGACGAGACCCGGCTGCGCCGGGCACTGGGCCGCCGCGGCTACCCGCTGCCCAAGCCGCTCGGTTCGCTCTCCGCCCGCCGCGGCTACCTGGCCGCGGACCCCCGTACGAGTGGCCGGCCGGACTCCCCGGGGGGACGTGTCGTACATCACCACGGGGCCTCCGACCTGCCCGAACACCGGGCCGTGGCCGGTCCGGGAGCAGGTCCGCATGGCGAGACGGTCATCCCACCTGCTTGACACGCCACCCCGGACGGGAGGATGGTCGTTGCCATGCGCACCCGAATTCTCGTACTTGGCGGGCGCGTCGGCTGAGTGGGTTCACACGCCCCGCTCGTGACAGACCGACGCGCCACCCCTCGCATGCCCTTGGGCACGAGGGGTTTTTTGTTGCACTGACGCTGTTCCCTCCGCAAGACCCCTGGCCCCGACCGGCCCGAAGAGTCCGACTTGTCGGATCGAGCGGGACGATTGAGGCAGAGCCGGCGATCGGCCCGGACCGGGACCCCACCCTCGCACCACCGGGGCCCGCAGTACCGGACCGGCAAAACCCGAGAAGAGACAGGCAGATGACCGAGCACGCCGCATCCCCCCGCCGCGGGGACAACCCGGCCGCCCATGCTCCCCAGCACGTCGCCGAGACCATGACCGGAGCCCAGTCGCTCATCCGCTCGCTCGAGGCCGTGGGCGCGGACACCGTCTTCGGCATCCCGGGCGGGGCCATCCTTCCCGCGTACGACCCGCTGATGGACTCGGTCAAGGTGCGCCACATCCTCGTCCGGCACGAGCAGGGCGCCGGCCACGCCGCCACCGGCTACGCCCAGGCCACCGGCAAGGTCGGGGTCTGCATGGCCACCTCCGGTCCCGGCGCCACCAACCTGGTCACCCCGATCGCCGACGCCTACATGGACTCCGTGCCGGTCGTCGCCATCACCGGCCAGGTCTCCTCCAAGGCGATCGGCACCGACGCCTTCCAGGAGGCGGACATCTGCGGCATCACGATGCCGATCACCAAGCACAACTACCTGGTCACCGACCCGGCCGAGATCCCCCGGGTGATCGCCGAGGCCTTCCACATCGCCGCCACCGGCCGGCCCGGCCCCGTCCTGGTCGACATCGCCAAGGACGCCCTGCAGGCCACCACCACCTTCCGGTGGCCGGTCGAGACCGCGCTGCCCGGCTACCGCCCGGTCACCAAGCCGCACGCCAAGCAGATCCGCGAGGCCGCGAAGATGCTGGTCGGCAGCAAGCGCCCGGTGCTCTACGTCGGCGGCGGCGTGCTCAAGGCGCAGGCCACCGCCGAGCTGCGGATCCTCGCCGAGCTGACCGGCGCCCCGGTCGTCACCACCCTGATGGCCCTCGGCGCCTTCCCGGACAGCCACCCCCAGCACCTGGGCATGCCCGGGATGCACGGCTCCGTCCCGGCCGTCACCGCGCTGCAGAAGTCGGACCTGCTGTTCACCCTCGGCGCCCGCTTCGACGACCGGGTCACCGGCAAGCTGGACAGCTTCGCCCCGTACGCCAAGATCGTGCACGCGGACATCGACCCGGCCGAGATCGGCAAGAACCGCCCGGCGGACGTGCCGATCGTCGGCGACGCCCGCGAGGTCCTGGCCGACCTGATCGTCGCCGTCCAGGCCGAGTTCGACGCCGGCCACAAGGGCGACTACACGGAGTGGTGGGAGAAGCTCGACGAGTGGAAGAAGACCTACCCGCTGGGCTTCGAGCCGGCCCCGAACGGCCAGCTCTCCCCGCAGCAGGTCATCGAGCGGATCGGCCGGATCGTCGGCCCGGAGGCGATCTACGCGGCGGGCGTCGGCCAGCACCAGATGTGGAGCTCGCAGTACATCCGCTTCGAGAAGCCCGGCACCTGGCTCAACTCCGGTGGCGCCGGCACCATGGGCTACGCCGTCCCGGCGGCGATGGGTGCCAAGGCGGGCCGTCCGGAGTCGGTGGTCTGGGCCATCGACGGCGACGGCTGCTTCCAGATGACCAACCAGGAGCTGGTCACCTGCGCCCTGAACGACATCCCGATCAAGGTCGCGGTCATCAACAACGGCTCGCTGGGCATGGTCCGGCAGTGGCAGACGCTGTTCTACAACCAGCGCTACTCCAACACCGTGCTGCACTCCGGTCCGGACCACGACGGCATCGCCCCGCCGGCCCAGGGCACCCGGATCCCCGACTTCGTCAAGCTGTCCGAGGCGATGGGCTGCGTCGGTCTGCGCTGCGAGCGCCCCGAGGACCTGGACGCGGTCATCGAGCAGGCGATGGCGATCAACGACCGCCCGGTGGTCATCGACTTCATCGTCCACCAGGACGCGATGGTGTGGCCCATGGTCGCGGCCGGCACCAGCAACGACGAGATCCAGTTCGCCAAGGGCGTCCGGCCCGACTTCGGCGAAGATCTCGACTGACCGCCCCGAACCCTCCAGAACGACTGAGGAACCACATGTCCAAGCACACCCTCTCCGTCCTGGTCGAGAACAAGCCCGGCGTGCTCGCCCGCATCGCCGCGCTGTTCTCCCGTCGGGGCTTCAACATCGACTCCCTCGCCGTCGGCCCGACCGAGCACCCGGACGTGTCCCGGATGACGATCGTGGTCAACGTCGAGGACCTCCCGCTGGAACAGGTCACCAAGCAGCTCAACAAGCTCGTGAACGTGATAAAGATCGTCGAACTCGACCAGTCCGCTGCGATCCAGCGGGAACTGGTCCTGGTGAAGGTCCGCGCCGACAACGAGACCCGGTCGCAGATCGTCGAGATCGTCCAGCTGTTCCGTGCCAAGACCGTCGACGTGTCGCCGGAAGCGGTGACCATCGAGGCCACCGGCAGCTCGGACAAGCTGGAGGCCATGCTCCGGATGCTGGAGCCTTACGGCATCAAGGAGTTGGTCCAGTCCGGCCTGGTCGCCATCGGCCGCGGCGCGCGCTCCATCACGGACCGCTCGCTGCGCGCCCTCGACCGCAGCGCGTAACCGCAGCGCGTAACCGTCTCACCTTCTGAAGCAACGATCCGTACCCCGCCGGGCCGACCTAGGCTGGGAACCCCGGCACCCATCACGCAAGGAGATGTGCCCCCGTGGCCGAGCTGTTCTACGAAGACGACGCCGACCTGTCCATCATCCAGGGCCGCAAGGTCGCGGTCATCGGCTACGGCAGCCAGGGCCACGCCCACGCGCTGTCCCTGCGCGACTCCGGCGCCGACGTCCGGGTCGGCCTGAAGCCGGAGTCCAAGTCCCGTGCCAAGGCCGAGGAGGCCGGCCTGCGCGTGGTCACCCCCGCCGAGGCCGCGGCCGAGGCCGACGTCATCATGATCCTGGTGCCGGACCCGATCCAGGCCGACGTCTACGAGGCGGACATCGCCCCGCACCTGAAGGCCGGCGACGCCCTGTTCTTCGGCCACGGCCTGAACATCCGCTTCGGCTTCATCAAGCCCCCGGCGGACGTCGACGTCTGCATGGTCGCCCCGAAGGGCCCGGGCCACCTGGTCCGCCGCCAGTACGAGGAGGGCCGCGGCGTCCCCGCGATCGTCGCGGTCGAGCAGGACGCCTCGGGCGGCGCCTTCGCCCTGGCGCTGTCGTACGCCAAGGGCCTGGGCGCCACCAAGGCCGGCGTCATCAAGACCACCTTCACCGAGGAGACCGAGACCGACCTGTTCGGTGAGCAGGCCGTCCTCTGCGGTGGCACCGCCGCCCTGGTGAAGGCCGGGTTCGAGACCCTGGTCGAGGCCGGCTACCAGCCGGAGATCGCCTACTTCGAGTGCCTGCACGAGCTGAAGCTGATCGTCGACCTGATGTACGAGGGCGGCCTGGAGAAGATGCGCTGGTCGGTCTCCGAGACCGCCGAGTGGGGCGACTACGTCACCGGCCCGCGCATCATCACCGCCGACACCAAGGCCGAGATGAAGAAGGTCCTGGCCGAGATCCAGGACGGCACCTTCGCCAACACCTGGATCGCCGAGTACAAGGCGGGCCTGCCCAAGTACAACGAGTACAAGAAGGCCGACGAGGACCACCTGCTGGAGACCACCGGCAAGAAGCTGCGCTCGCTGATGAGCTGGGTCAACGAGAAGGCCTGAGGCTCTTCGCCCCTCTCTCGTGTAACTCCCTTGTACAAGTAGGCTGCTCTCGTCCGGGTGATTTCGCCGGACGGGAGCAGCCCCGTACTCTGCCCGCCGATACACTCCCGAGTGCGCGTCAGGCCCACAGCGTCGTGCGTCTACCTACGCGGCCATGCCACCTTCCCCCGCCCTCCACGCCACCTACGTGCCCGGGGGAACCGGACAGTTAAGGACAACACTGTCGTGAGCACTGTGACCTCCAAAAGCGCCGTCGTACTGATCGCCGAAGAGCTCTCGCCCGCCACCGTCGACGCCCTCGGCCCCGACTTCGAGATCCGCCACTGCAACGGCGCCGACCGCACCGAGCTGCTCACCGCGATCGCCGACGTGGACGCGATCCTGATCCGCTCCGCCACCAAGGTCGACGCCGAGGCGCTGGCCGCCGCCCGCCGGCTCAAGGTGGTCGCCCGGGCCGGCGTGGGCCTGGACAACGTTGACGTGGCCGCCGCCACCAAGGCCGGCGTGATGGTCGTCAACGCGCCGACCTCCAACATCGTCACCGCCGCCGAACTCGCCTGCGGCCTGCTGATCTCCGTCGCCCGCAACATCGCCCCCGCCAACTCGGCGCTCAAGCAGGGCGAGTGGAAGCGCAACAAGTACACCGGCGTCGAGCTCAGCGAGAAGACCCTCGGCGTGGTCGGCCTCGGCCGGATCGGCGTCCTGGTCGCCCAGCGGATGTCCGCGTTCGGGATGAAGATCGTCGCGTACGACCCCTACATCCAGGCCGCCCGCGCCGCGCAGATGGGTGTCAAGCTGGTCTCGCTGGAGGAGCTGCTGGAGGTCTCGGACTTCATCACCGTCCACCTCCCCAAGACCCCCGAGACCATCGGCCTGATCGGCGACGAGGCGCTGCACAAGGTCAAGCCGAGCGTGCGCATCGTCAACGCCGCCCGCGGCGGCATCGTGGACGAGGAGGCGCTCGCCAGCGCCCTGCGCGAGGGCCGGGTGGCCGGCGCGGGCCTGGACGTGTACGCGAAGGAGCCGTGCACCGACTCCCCGCTGTTCGCCTTCGACAACGTGGTCGCCACCCCGCACCTGGGCGCCTCCACCGACGAGGCGCAGGAGAAGGCCGGCATCGCGGTCGCCAAGTCGGTGCGCCTGGCGCTGGCCGGCGAGCTGGTGCCGGACGCCGTCAACGTCCAGGGCGGCGTGATCGCCGAGGACGTGCGCCCGGGCCTGCCGCTGGCCGAGAAGCTCGGCCGGATCTTCACCGCGCTGGCCGGCGAGGTGGCCGTCCGGCTGGACGTCGAGGTCCGTGGCGAGATCACCCAGCACGATGTGAAGGTACTCGAACTGTCCGCGCTGAAGGGCGTGTTCGAGGACGTGGTGGCGGAGACGGTGTCCTACGTCAACGCCCCGCTGTTCGCCCAGGAGCGCGGCGTCGAGGTCCGGCTGACCACCTCCAGCGAGAGCGCCGAGCACCGCAACGTGATCACCGTGCGCGGCACGCTGGCGAACGGCGAGGAGATCGCCATCTCCGGCACCCTGGCCGGCCCGAAGCAGACCCAGAAGATCGTCGGCGTGGACACCTTCGACGTCGACGTGGCGCTCACCGACCACATGGCCTTCTTCAAGTACGAGGACCGCCCCGGCGTGGTCGGCGTGCTCGGCCGCCACCTCGGCGACGCCGGCATCAACATCGCGGGCATGCAGGTCGCCCGGGACGGCGGCGGCGCCCTCGCCTCCATCACCGTGGACAGCGAGATCCCGCAGGACGTGCTGACCGTGATCGCCGCCGAGATCGGCGCCCGCTTCGCGCGCTCGGTCGACCTGGGCTGAGCCACCCCGCCCCGGCGCTGACCAGGGCCCGGACCGCCGTTCCGACGGCGGTCCGGGCCCTGCTGCGTCCTCCCGGGTGGCCCCCGTCTCAGATACTAGGAAATCCAAGTATTCGTGCAGACACGGCCGGGCCGGGGTCGTACCGTGGAAGGGCCATACGGTGTGCCGCCCCTGTAGCCAGGGCCTGCGGCCCGTGTGCGCGTGCGCCCCCACGGGCAGGCGACCCCTGCCCCGCGCGCCCTCCCCGTCGTCCGTCACCACCCTTCTCGGGGCGTGCCGCGCGCGACACCCCTGGTTCTCCCGTCCCTCCCGCCGCGCCCCGCGCGCCGCTTCCAAGGAGCCCGGTATGCCCACCACCGCCGACCGCCACGCCACTTCCGCCCCCGCCGCCACCCCCATCCGCGCCCCGCGCCGCCGCCGGGCCGCCGAGCGGAACCCCTTCGCCGCCGCCGCGCTGCAGCGCTCGCTGGACCGCCGGGACAACGGCGGCTCCACCGGCCACAGCTGAGCGCGGGCGCCGTCGGCGTTCATCGGCCTACTGGGCCGATCGGGCTGGCGCGGCGTCACCCCGTAGAGTGCAACTGAGGTCCGTCCGAGGGAACTTGCTCGCCCTCATCATCGCGATCATCCTAATTTGGGGCCCCCGGAAGGGTGATCGACGTCCGCGCGGGCGGGCGTCAGCGACACGGTGTGCGGATCAGTGCCCCTTCCCGGGGGAGAGGGCCCAGTGCGTCTGCCACCCGTCCGCCGACCGATCGCCCGGATCGGCCTCACCCTGGCTCTGCTGGCCGGAACCGCGGCGCTCGCCGCCACCCCGGCCGCAGGCGGTCCGCCCAGCGCGGGGCTGCCCAGTGCGGGACCGCCGGGCGCGGGCCGAACGGCCTCCGTCCTGCTCGAACTCACCACCGAGGCGGCCGGCCCCGCCTGGCGGCGTGCCGCCGAGGGCGCGCGGCGGGCCCAGCGCTCGCCGGAGGCCGTCCGCCGGGAGGCCGCCCAGGCCGGCGCCGGCCAGCGGTCCCGGGCCGGGGACGCGCTCGACCGGCTCGCCGAGGCCGTGCACCACGCGGCGCCCGCCGCCCACGAGCTTTACCGCACCCGCACCCTGCTCACCGGCCTGGCCGTCAGCGCCCCCGCCGACCGGCTGCCCGCGCTGCGGGCGCTGCCCGGGGTACGGGCCGTCCACCCGATCGTGAACAAGCAGCGCGACAACGCCTACTCCGTCCCGCTGACCGGCGCCCCCCAGGTCTGGTCCGGCGACGCGGTGGTGGCCGGGAACACCGGCCAGGGCGTCCGGATCGGCATCATCGACAGCGGCATCGACTACACCCACGCCGACTTCGGCGGCCCCGGCACCGAAGAGGCCTTCCGCTCGGTCGAGCGCGGCAAGCCCGCCCCGGCCGCGCTGTTCCCCAACGCCAAGGTGATCGGCGGCAAGGACCTCGTCGGCGACGACTACAACCCCGACCCGGCAGCCCCGAACCACCAGCCGGTGCCGCACCCCAGCGACAACCCGCTGGACTGCGTGCGCAACGGGCACGGCACCCACGTCGCCGGCACCGCGGCCGGGTACGGCGTCACCGCCGACGGCCACCCGTACACCGGCCCGTACCGGCCCGGACTCGACCCGGCCTCCTTCCGGATCGGCCCCGGCGCCGCCCCCGGCGCCCAGCTGTACGCGATCCGGGTGTTCGGCTGCGACGGCTCCACCGACCGGCTCGCCCAGGCGCTCGACCTGGCCGCCGACCCGAACGGCGACGGCGACCTGGGCGACCGGCTCGACGTGGTCAACCTGTCCCTCGGCAGCCGCTTCGGCAGCCCCGACGACGCCGACGCGCTGGCCGTCGACCGGCTCGCCGAACTGGGCACCGCGGTGATCGCGGCGGCCGGCAACGAGGGCGACGTGTACGGCATCGGCGGCAGCCCCGGCACCGCCGTCCGGGCGATCACCGTCGCCGCCTCCGTGCACGGGCACGCCGACGTGGACGGCATCACCGTGCTCGCCCCCGCCGAACTGGCCGGGGTCGTACCCGGCCACTGGAGCGAGCGCTACCAAGGCTGGACCGGCACCGATGTCAGCGGCGGACTCGCCGTACCCGTCGACCAGGCGGACGGCTGCGGCGAGTTCAGCGCGGCCGACAAGCAGCGGCTCAAGGGGCGGATCGCGGTGCTCACCTGGCGCACCCGCGACCCCGACCGGGCCTGCAACTCCGGTCCGCGCGCCGACCACGCCGCCGACGCCGGGGCGATCGGCGCGCTCTACGCCGCCGACACCGACCACCTCGCCGAGATCTCCGGCGACGACCGGATCCCGGCCGTCCTGCTCGGCCGCGCCGACGGCGAACGGCTGCTCAAGGCCGCCGCCGCGGGTGACGTCCGGGTCCGGCTCGCCGCGCCCGGCAACCCGCTGCACGGCTCGGTCGCGCAGAACCAGCCGGACCGGGTCGACACCCTCACCGACTTCACCTCCCGGGGCATCGGCCTGCCCGGCGTGGTCAAGCCCGACCTCGCCGCCCCCGGGGAGAGCATCTGGTCCGCCCTGGTCGGCAGCGGCACCGGCGGGGAGCGCGAGAACGGCACCTCGATGGCCACCCCGCACGTCGCCGGGCTGGCCGCGTTGGTCCGCGCCGCACATCCGGACTGGCCGGTCGAGCAGGTCAAGGCCGCGCTGATGAACACCAGCACGGACACCTACCTCGGCGACGACCACGGCGGCCCGGTCTACGGTCCCGAGCGCACCGGCGCCGGCCGGGCCCGGGTCGACGGAGCGGTCCACACCCCGGTCGTCGCCTACGCGGCGGGGGAGGGCGCCCCGGCGGGCAGCGTCGGCGTCTCCTACGGGCCGGTCGAGGTCAGCGGGCCGACGGCCCTCGACCGGACGATCGAGCTGCACAACTACTCGTCCGAGCCGCAGAGTTACCGCACCGGCTACGCGGCGGCCACCGAACTGCCGGGCGCCGCCTTCGAGGTGGCGCCCGCCGTGGTGGACGTCCCGGCCGGCGGCGCCGCGCGGGTGCGGGTGACGCTGTCCGTACGAGGGAAGTTGGGCCGCGTGCCCGACCCGACCATCGACACCGTGCAGGGCGGCCGGGCCCGCAGCTACCGCGGCGAGCTGTCCGGACGGGTGCTGTTCAGCCCGGTCACCGACCAGGCCCTGCCGCAGTTGAGGGTCCCGGTGTTCGCCGCCCCGCGCCCCACCGGCGACCTCGGCGCCACCGCCGCCGTCCGGACCGCCCGGGACGGGACCCTCGTCACCCTCGGCGGCAGCGCCGCCCCCGGCGAGGCGCCCGGACTGGTCAGCGCCCTCGCCCTCGGCGGCGAGGACGACCGCTGGCCGGACTGCCCGCCCGGCGGCGGCAAGGCCGTGGGCCCCGGCGCCGGAATCCGGCCCGAGGACGGCCGGGACGCGGCCGAGCAGCACCGCGACCTCTGCGTCGAACACCCCGGCGACCGGGCCGCCAACCTGCGGGCCGTGGGCGCGGCCGCCGACTCCGACCTGCTGTACGTGGGTGCCCGGCTGTGGGCCCCGGCGGCCACTCCGGTCGGGCTGTACGGGGTGCGGGTGTCGCTGGACACCGACGGGGACGGCGTCACCGACGTCATCCTCAAGGCCGACCGGCTGCGCGGCAGCGACGTCCTGGTCTCCCGCGCCCTCGACGCCCGCACCGGCGCCGAACTCGACGTCCAGCCGCTCAACGCCCGCTGGGGCGACACCGACACCGAGCTGCTGGACAGCGACGTCGTGGTCCTCCCCGTCCGGCTGAGCGCCCTGCCCGGCGTCGCACCCGGCCACAGCACCGTCCACTACGGCGTCTGGACCGGCGTCGCGGCGCCCGGGCAGCCCGACCCGGCGGAGGCCTTGTCCGCCATCGGCCTGCGCGGGACCGGCCCCACCGTTCCGCTGGACGTCCTGCACCCGACCCTGACCGTCCGGACCGGCCTCGACGGCCCGCCCGCCGTGGTCGCCCCGGCCGGCCCCGGCACCGTCCTCGACGTGCACCGCACGCCGGGCGACACCTCCCGGCTGCTGCTGCTCCACCACCTCAATCCGGCCGACCGCCGGGGCCAGGTGATCGACCTGCCGTAACCCCCGCTGTGGTCCTGGCCGCCCGGCTACGACCGGGCGGCCAGCCGGCGTTCGCGGCGGGGAGTGCGGGTGGGACGGCGGGAGAGGCGGGCGAAGACGGCGGCCAGGGCGAGCACGGCGGCCGTGCCGGTGGCGACGGTCAGCCCCTCGGTCAGGCCGGGCGGGCGGAAGACACAGGCGATCCGGTCGGCGCCGCCGCCGAGCGGGACGCCGATCATGCCGAGCACCGGGGTGGGGGCGGTCCCGCTGCCGCCGTCGGTGGCGCAGGTCCAGCCCTCGGTGGCGGGGACGGAGAGCAGTGCGGTGCCGGTGGAGCCCGGGGGGAGGACGGCGGTGAGGGTGTGTCCGCCGGCCCGGACCCGGGTGTCGCCGGTGGCGGTGAGCCGGGTGACCGCGGCGGCCAGGGCGTCGGACCGCAGGCAGCCGATCGGGCGGGCGGGCACCTGGCTGACGACGTCCGAGCGCAGCGTCACCCGGACCACCCCGTCGGCCGGGACGGTCCCCAGTCGGTGGACGGCCACCGCCGTGGTGGGCTGCTCGCCGTCGCTGCGGTAGTCGGTGCCCAGGCCGCTGACCGTGCCCCGGTACCAGACCCCGTGGAAGTACGCCGTCGAGCCCGGGGTGCAGGCGGCGGTGAACACCGTGCCCTCCCCGCCGCCCGGCACCGACCAGCCGCTGGTGCCGTGCAGGGTGGGCGCCGGGCCGCCCGCCGGGACGGGCAGCGGGGCGTCGTACACCTGGCTGCCGAGAAGTGACTCCTGGCGGGCCCAGACCGAGGAGGTGGCGGTGCGGGCACCCGGCGGCAGCACGGTGACCAGCGGCGGAGCCACGGCCCGGACGGCGGTGAAGCCGTAGGGCGGCGGCCCGTCGTCCAGGTGGGCGCGGATCCCGAACAGGGCCTGCCCGACCGGGTCGGTGACGCTGCCGGTCTGCCGCCCGCCGGCCGTCCAGCCGGCGCCCAGGTCGTGCAGCAGCAGGGCGGCGACGGTCGGCAGGTAGCCGCTGGAGTAGCCGCCGCCCTGGCCGTTCAGCAGCAGCGGGTCGTTCGGGGTGAGGGTGTTCGGGCCCGGGTCGCTGCGTCCGTCCGGCCAGTCGGCGCCGGCCCGGACGGCGGCGTGCCCGGCCCGGACGGCGGCCGGGGAGACGCTGTCGTCCGGGGCCGCGCCGAGCGCCGCGTACCCGGACCAGACGGCGTTGCCGAGCACCGCGCCGCCGATCACCCAGGTGGCCACGGCGTTCGCCCGCCGGTCGGTGTGCCGGCGGTCCAGCACCCAGAGCGCGGCCAGCAGGACGGTACCGCCCAGGCCCAGCAGGACCCAGGTGGAGGCGGGCACCGAGCGCCGGGCGGCCACCAGGACGGCGATCACCGCGACCAGGGCGGCGCCGCCCAGCAGGGTGAACCGGTCCGGCCGGTGGGCCAGCGACACCCAGCCGGCCAGCACCAGCAGCCCGCTGAGCACGAAGGACACCCGGTACGGCCCGCCGGCCGGGATCGCCAGCCCGTGCCAGACCAGCACGGTCGGCGTCCAGAGGAAGCTGAGCACCACCAGCAGCAGCGCCACGGACCAGGCCGCCCGCTCGCGGAGCCGCACCCGGCGGTTGAACGGCAGTCCGCACACCAGCAGCAGCCCGAGCACCCCGATCGCCACGTCCGGCAGCGGGCGCCCGGTGGTGGCGGGCAGCAGCTGGGCGAGGTGCCCCTCGAAGCCGGACGGGCCGAGCGGCCGCACCGGGGACTCCGGCTGGGCGCCGCGCGCGGCGCGGACGGCGACGAACAGCACGGGGGAGGCGAGCAGCAGCCCGGTGGCGGTCAGGGTGACGGCCCGGCCGGTGCAGCGGACCCGGTGCCGGAAGGCGCGCGGGGTGGCGAACAGCCTTACGGCGAACAGGAGTCCGGCGACCGCGGTGGCCAGTGCGGCGGTGTACAGGTTGCCCGCCCAGGCGAGCGCGACGCACAGCGAACCGGCCACCCAGCGGCGCTCGTGCAGGCACCAGTCCCCGACCAGGCCGAGCAGCGGCAGCGAGACCAGGCCCCACAGCCACATCGGCGCACCGCCGCCGACGTCCAGCACCCAGGCGCAGAGCCCGTACCCGACGGCGGTGGGCACCCGCAGCCAGCGCGGGCCGGGGTGCAGCCGGCCGAGCAGGTGGGCCATCAGGGCGGTGCCGAGGCCGATGGTGGCCAGGGTGACCAGGAAGACGGCGAGCTGTCCCTGGTCGCGGGGGAGCAGGGCGGTCAGCCAGGACAACGGGTTCATCAGGTAGGCGAAGAAGTCGGCCAGGAACGGGACGCCGTAGCCGCTGTTCCAGTTGAACAGGAGGTCCCCGGCGGCCTGTCCGTGCAGCAGGTCCCACAGGTGCGCGTGGTACGGCACGGCCACCGCGCCCGCCCCGCCCGGCCACCGCCCGCGCAGCCCCGCCGCCAGCGCGAACCCGCCCGCCGCCAGCCCGGCCGCCGCCCCGCAGACCAGCACCTCCCGCCGCCGCTCGGCCTTCACCCACGCGCCCCGTTCTGCCAGGAATCCCGGACCACGCCACCCTAAGCGCGCCCCCGGCGCACCACGGGCCACCCGCGCTCCGTCGAAGGAGTGACGCGGTGGCGGTGGTAGGGCTGGACCTGCAACGGTGCCTCTGTGGAACCGGACGTCGACCTTGTCTTGCCGGATCGGCTGCGGCCTCCGGCTGTCCGCTACACCGCGTCACTTCTGGCGCATCGAGCACGAGCGGGGGCGACCAGTCGCCCGCACGTACGAGCTGGACGGGACTCCGAGGAGGTATGTGCAGAGCGGAACCCTGGCGGCGCTTGACGGTCCGGCAACCGTGTCCGCTCGACCTCACCCCTTCTCGTCCGGATGCTGGACGTGAGGTGTCAGTACCTGGGACGGCGGAGTAGGGTCCGAGCATGTCTCGCACCATTCGTCTCGCAGTTGTCCCGGGTGACGGCATCGGCCAGGAAGTCGTGGCCGAGGGCCTGAAGGTCCTGGCGGCCGTCCTTCCCGCCGACGTGAAGCTGGAGACCACCGAGTACGACCTCGGGGCCCGGCGCTACCACCGGACCGGGGAGACGCTGCCGGACGCCGTGCTGGCGGAGCTCAAGGGCTTCGACGCGATCCTGCTGGGCGCCATCGGGGACCCGAGCGTGCCGTCCGGGGTGCTGGAGCGGGGGCTGCTGCTGAAGCTGCGGTTCGCCTTCGACCACCACATCAACCTCCGGCCGGGCCGGCTGTTCCCGGGAGTGGAGTCCGTGCTGGCCGGTCGCCCGGAGATCGACTTCGTGGTGGTCCGCGAGGGCACCGAGGGTCCGTACGTCGGCAACGGCGGCTCGCTGCGCACCGGGACGCCGCACGAGGTGGCCACCGAGGTCAGCCTGAACACCGCGTACGGCATCGAGCGCGTGGTGCGCGACGCCTACCGCCGGGCCCAGGCGCGGCCGCGCAAGAAGCTCACCCTGGTGCACAAGAACAACGTGCTGGTGCACGCCGGGCACCTGTGGTCGCGGATCTTCGCCGAGGTCGGCCGGGAGTTCCCCGAGGTGACCACCGACTACCTGCACGTCGACGCGGCCACCATCCACCTGGTCGCCTCGCCGGAGCGCTTCGACGTCATCGTCACCGACAACCTGTTCGGCGACATCCTGACCGACCTGGCCGCCGCCGTGACCGGTGGCATCGGGCTCGCCGCGAGCGGCAACATCAACCCGAGCGGCGAGTTCCCGGCCATGTTCGAGCCGGTGCACGGCTCGGCCCCGGACATCGCGGGCCAGGGCAAGGCCGATCCGACCGCCACCGTGCTGTCGGTCGCCATGTTGCTGGAGCACCTCGGCTTCGCCGCCGAGGCCGCCAAGGTGGAGGCCGCCGTCGCGGCGGACCTCGCCGCGCGGGCCGGCGCCCGCTCCACCTCCGAGGTCGGCGACGCGCTCGCCGAGCGAGTAGCCGGCTAGCGGCCGGACCCCCGAGCGGATCCGGCCAGGTGGGCCGGACCGCATAACCGCAGCTTGCAGCTCCCCAAGGAGCGGGCAGCTGTTCGGCACGGCCCTCTGGATGCGAGTATCGACAGTGGGCCGTGCCGTTGTGCGTCCGTTCCGGCGTTGGATCGCCGTAACGTTCCTTCGGCGGTGGCGGCCCGAACGAACCCCACGGTGAAGGAAACAGCCATGAGCACGCCCACCCAGGCGCCCATCTCGTTCGATCTCAAGCCCTCCGCCCACCCGCTGTCCGCGGCGGAGCGCGAGGCCCGGCTGACCAACCCCGGCTTCGGCCGTGTCTTCACCGACCACATGGTCACCATCCGCTGGACCGAGGGCCGTGGTTGGCACGACGCGCAGCTGGTTCCGTACGCGCCGGTCGAGATGGACCCGGCGAACATGACCCTGCACTACGGTCAGGCGATCTTCGAGGGCCTGAAGGCCTACCGCCAGGCCGACGGCTCCATCGCGACCTTCCGCCCCGAGGCCAACGCCCAGCGCTTCCAGGCCTCGGCCCGCCGACTGGCCATGCCGGAGCTGCCGGTGGAGGCCTTCGTGGAGGCCGTCGAGCTGCTGGTCCAGCAGGAGCGGGCGTGGGTCCCGAACGAGCCGGAGCAGAGCCTGTACCTGCGCCCGTTCATGTTCGCCACCGAGGTCGGCCTGGGTGTCCGTCCGGCGAACTCCTACCTGTTCATGATCATCGCCTCCCCGGCCGGCGCCTACTTCCCGGGCGGCGTCAAGCCGGTCTCGGTCTGGCTGTCCAAGGAGTACGTCCGGGCGGCGCCCGGCGGCACCGGCGCCGCCAAGTGCGCGGGCAACTACGCCGCTTCGCTGGTCGCCCAGGCGCAGGCCGCCGAGAAGGGCTGCGACCAGGTGGTCTGGCTCGACGCCGCCGAGCACCGGTGGGTCGAGGAGATGGGCGGCATGAACCTGTACTTCGTCTTCGGCGAGGGCAAGGACGCGAAGATCGTCACCCCGGAGCTGTCCGGCGCGCTGCTGCCCGGCATCACCCGTGACTCGCTGCTTCAGCTCGCCGGCGACCTGGGCTACGCGGTCGAGGAGCGGAAGATCTCCACCGACGAGTGGCAGCAGGCCAACGCCGACGGCACCCTCACCGAGGTCTTCGCCTGCGGCACCGCCGCCGTGATCACCCCGGTCGGCTCGGTGAAGTCCGCCGCCGCCGACTGGACCGTGGGCACCGGCGAGCCCGGCCCGATCACCATGGAGCTGCGCCGCGCCCTGCTGGCCATCCAGGGCGGCCAGCAGCCGGACACCCACAACTGGCTGCACAAGATCGTCTGATCCACGGACGCCGCCACCCCCTCCGGCCTGCCCTGTTCCGCATCGCGAGACGGGCGGGCCGGATCCCGGAGGGTGTGCCAGACTGCCAGCGTGTCCTCGCTTTCGCTGATTATTAGCAGCAGGCGCGCCGGTCCGCAGTGACCGCTCCCGCAGGACCCGATGCGGAGCGACCACGAGCGTCCAGACCCGCGCGCAGACCTCTCGCACCCGCGAGGGGTCTTTTCGCTTTTTGGGCACCGCCCCATTGAGCACAGCCCTCGGACCGGCCGACGGCCCCCACAACGGGCCCGGGGACACCGGGGCCGCGCGCGGGATCCTGGACAGTGGAGCCGGGACGAGAATCCGGCAGAGCAGTACGAACCTCCCCGAACGGAGAACCAGGGGTCATGACCGAGGTCAGCCGTACCGACGACAGCTTCCACGTGTTCGACACCACCCTGCGCGATGGCGCGCAGCGGGAGGGCATCAACCTGACGGTGGCGGACAAGCTGGCCATCGCCCGGCACCTGGACGAGTTCGGGGTCGGCTTCATCGAGGGCGGCTGGCCCGGGGCCAACCCCCGGGACACCGAGTTCTTCGCCCGCGCCGCCGCCGAACTGGAGCTGCGCAACGCCCGGCTGGTCGCCTTCGGCGCCACCCGCCGGGCCGGCGGCAAGGCGGCCGAGGACCCCCAGCTGGCCGCGCTGGTCGCCGCCGGCGCGCCGGTCGTCACCCTGGTCGCCAAGGCCCACGACCGGCACGTCGAACTGGCGCTGCGCACCACGCTGGACGAGAACCTGGAGATGATCCGGGACAGCGTGGAGTTCCTGCGGGCCCAGGGTCGGCGGGTCTTCCTCGACTGCGAGCACTTCTTCGACGGCTACCGGGCCAACCGCGAGTACGCCCTCGCGGTGGTGCGCACCGCCCATCGGGCCGGGGCGGACGTGGTGGTGCTGTGCGACACCAACGGCGGGATGCTGCCGGCCGGCGTCCGGGACACCGTCGCGGACGTGATCGCGGCGACCGGCGCCCGGATCGGCATGCACGCCCAGGACGACACCGGCTGCGCGGTGGCCAACACCCTGGCCGCGGTGGACGCCGGCGCCACCCACGTGCAGTGCACCGCGAACGGCTACGGCGAGCGGGTCGGCAACGCCAACCTGTTCCCGGTGGTCGGCGCGCTGGAGCTGAAGTACGACCGCCGGGTGCTGCCCCCGGGCCGACTGGCCGAGATGACCCGGATCTCGCACGCGATCGCCGAACTGGTCAACCTGGCCCCCTCCACCCACCAGCCGTACGTCGGCTTCTCGGCCTTCGCCCACAAGGCGGGCCTGCACGCCTCCGCGATCAAGGTCGACCCGGACCTGTACCAGCACACCGACCCCGAACTGGTCGGCAACACCATGCGGATGCTGGTCTCGGACATGGCCGGGAGGGCTTCGGTGGAGCTCAAGGGCAAGGAGCTCGGCTACGACCTCTCCGCCGACCGCGACCTGGCCGGCCGGGTGGTGGCCAAGGTGAAGGAGCAGGAGAACCTCGGCTACACCTACGAGTCCGCCGACGCCTCCTTCGAGCTGCTGCTGCGCGACGAGGTGCGCGGCAGCCGGGACCGCTTCTACCGCCCGGAGTCCTGGCGGACCATCAGCGAGCAGGGCCCGGAGGGCGTTTCCGGCAACGAGGCGACGGTGAAGCTGTGGGCCAAGGGCGAGCGCCGGATCGCCATCGGTGAGGGCAACGGTCCGGTCAACGCGCTGGACCAGGCACTGCGGACGGCCCTGGAGGGCATCTACCCGCCGCTGGCCACCTTCGAGTTGGTGGACTACAAGGTCCGCATCCTGGAGGGGCAGCACGGCACCGGCTCCAAGACCCGGGTGCTGATCGAGTCCACCGACGGCGCCGCGACCTGGTCCACGGTCGGGGTGGCCGACAACGTGATCGCCGCCTCCTGGCTGGCCCTGGAGGACGCGTACACCTACGGTCTGATCCGGGCCGGGCTGGAGCCGACCGAACGGTCCGAGCGCTCCGCGTAGTTCGCCCGCCTCGCCCAGCCCCGCCCCGCCTCGCCGAGCCCCGACTCCCGTCGGCCCACCGGACTTCACCCGGTCCGGCGGGCCGTGGCTGTGGTGGTCAGCGGAGTCGGGCGAGGAGGGCGTGTTCGACGAGGGTGATGAGGGCGCTCTTGGCGCTGTCCCGGCGGCGGGCG